>JAPOKC010000099.1 GCA_029977845.1 Mycobacteriaceae bacterium
CGACCTGACTGGACCAAACAGGACGACTCGGTCCCCGTCCCGCCCGGTGCGGGGGCCGATGTCCCGATGGCAGGTCCGGCCGAGGATCGCATCGGCCTCGACCGCCCGTCGTTCGTCTATCCACTCTTCGAGCAGGCTCTGCGAATCGCCGCCGGCGAGTCACTGGACGATCACCAGCGCCGCATCGGCGAGTTGTGGGCCGGTTTCAGCGCGGTCGCGGCCGCCAACCCGCACGCGTGGGTCCGCGAAGCGATCTCCGCCGATGAGATCGCACGGCCGTCCGCCGGCAACCGGATGATCAGCTGGCCGTACCCGAAGCTGATGAACTCCAACAACATGGTGGACCAGGCTGCCGCCGTGGTGCTGTGCTCCGTCGAGAAGGCGCGGCACCTGCAGATCCCGTCGGACACCTGGGTGTTCCCGCATGCCGGCGCGGACTCGCATGACACCTATGCCGTGGCGGAACGCGGTGAGCTGCACCGCTCGCCGGCCATCCGTATCGGGGGCCGGCGGACGCTGGAACTGGCGGGCCTGGGTGTCGATGATCTCGACCACGTCGACCTGTATTCATGCTTCCCGTCCGCCGTTGAGGTGGCGGCCGGCGAACTGGGACTGGGTACG
>JAPOKC010000100.1 GCA_029977845.1 Mycobacteriaceae bacterium
ACCCTGTCGGATCGCGTTGTCGAACGTCTGGATCGTGGTGCGGACCTGATCCTGCTGCGAGGCCCTCGCCGCACTGCTGCGTTTGAGCACGATTGTGCCGACCACCACGACGGCCACCAGTGCCAGTACGACCATGATCGCCGGGGTCAGCCATGTGCGTCGCTTGCCGGCGACGCGGGGCCCGATGGCCTGCGGGCCGGTGCGCGCCCCCGCCGCGAGTACGCCGGTGGGGGAGGTGATGAACTCCGTCGGCGCGTCCGGCACGCGGTCGATGATCTGCGTCGAGCCGGCGTCGAATCCCGGTGCGGTGAAACGCCGCCGGCCGACGGCATCGTGATCGCCGGATTGGTCTCCCGAGTCGTCGCCGACATCGATGACCGGATCGTCGTCGGCGCCGACCTCGGGCTCGAGTGGATTCGGCATCTCGAGTGGATTCGGCATGGTGTCGACCCTAGTCGGCGGTTCAGATCAGGTAGACGAGGAACACGGCCGCCGTCACCACTACGTAGGCCAGGGTGATCACGACGAGCGCGCGCCGTTCCATGGCGACGGTGGCCTGTTCGCCCCGGGACTGTATGGTCCAGGCCCCCTTGACCGCGACCGCGAGCATCGCAG
>JAPOKC010000101.1 GCA_029977845.1 Mycobacteriaceae bacterium
CGAGACGGGCGCCGGGCAACACGGTGTCGCGCTCGCCACCGCCGCCGCGCTGGTGGGTTTAGAGTGCGACATTTACATGGGGGAGGTGGACATGGCGAAAGAGAGACCCAACGTCGTGCGCATGAAGATTCTCGGCGCGAACGTCATTCCCGCCACCGAGGGGTTAAAAACCCTCAAGGAAGCCGTGGACGCCGCGTTCGGCGCGTACATGGGCGACCCCGTGACTCAATTCTACGCCATCGGCTCCGTCGTGGGCCCGCACCCGTTCCCGATGATGGTCCGGGACTTCCAGAGCGTCGTCGGTCGCGAGGCGAAGGAGCAGTTCAAGCAGCTGACGGGTAAGCTGCCGGACAACCTCGTGGCGTGCGTGGGCGGCGGATGCAACGCCATCGGTCTCTTCTCGGCGTTCCTGAACGACGAGAAGGTGAAGATGTTCGGCGTGGAGCCCGCGGGCACGGACTTGGCGACCGTCGGGAAGCACGCCGCGACGATGACGCTGGGCACGCCCGGCACGATCCACGGGTTCAAGTGTTACCTGTTACAGGACGACAAAGGTGAGCCCGCGGCGGTGAACACCGTCGCGAGCGGTTTGGATTACCCCGGCGTCG
>JAPOKC010000102.1 GCA_029977845.1 Mycobacteriaceae bacterium
AGACCCCAATCGCGGGTGTCGAAAACCTCGAGGTGCGGGTAGATCCCTTTCCGCTTGGCGGTCAGCACTTGATACGTCGCAATCGTCACGGGGCGGATTTCCTTCTTGGATCCGGAGTACTCACCTATCTCGTCCGCCGTGAGCTCGGTACGACGAAGGAGTTCGTCCCGCCACTGTCGGGCCGCAACGGTGTTCGTCACCAGAATCAGGGTCGTTGCTTGGGCCAGAGACATGGCGAGAGCACCCACGATGGTCTTGCCGGCCCCGCACGGCAGCACCACCACTCCGGATCCGCCGTACCAGAATCCGTCGGCTGCCTCGACCTGATAGTCGCGTGGCTGCCATTCGGCCGTGTCCAGTGCGATGGCGTGACGCTCGCCGTCGACGTATCCCGCGACGTCTTCGGCCGGCCACCCGAGTTTGACGAGGGCTTGTTTCAGATGGCCACGTTCACTGGGGTGCACCATCACTGTCGTTTCATCGAGCCGCGTGCCGAGCAGCGGTGCGATCTTCTTGCTGCGGAGAACTTCTTCGAGAACAGCAACATCGATGGCCTGAAGGACGAGTCCGTGGGCAGGATCGTTGGCCAATTGCAGGCGGCCGTAGC
>JAPOKC010000103.1 GCA_029977845.1 Mycobacteriaceae bacterium
CATTTCTCTTTACTCCACCAACGGCCCTTGCCGCCCGCTTATACCGGCCACCACTCAAATCTGAGTCGCAGTCTCCACAATCTCTACCAGGGTCCAGCTCTTGCTCTTAGACAGCGGCCGCGACTCAGCAACCAACACGGTATCGCCCATGCCCGCTTTGTTTTCCTCGTCGTGCGCATGCACCTTCGAGGAACGGGTAATGTACTTGCCATAAACAGGATGCTTTACACGGCGCTCTATCTTGACCGTGATGGTCTTGTCCATCTTGTCGCTGACCACTCGCCCCTGCAGGGTGCGGGTCTGACTTTCAGTTGATGCCATTACTGTTCCGCCTTCTGTTGCAGCACGGTTTTTACGCGCGCGATATCCCGCTTTGTCTGCTTGAGCAGGTGACTCTGGCCAAGCTGGCCCGTTGCCTTTGCCATCCGAAGCTTGAACTGCTCCTCTCGCAGGGAGAGCAGATGCTGGTTCAATTCGTCTACGGACTTGTCTCGCATCTCACTGGCTTTCATCACATCACCGACCGCTTCACAAAGGTGGTTTGTACAGGCAGCTTGGCCGCCGCGAGATCAAACGCCTCACGAGCCAATTGCTCCGAT
>JAPOKC010000104.1 GCA_029977845.1 Mycobacteriaceae bacterium
GATGGCCGCACAAGCGGACCCATGCTGAACCTGAAGGGTCACTGGGGCCCGCAATCGCTCTTGGGAAGGAACCAATCACTGATGAGGACGACCCGCAGGACCCGCACTGTCGCTCTGGCCATCACGGCAGTGGCCGCGGCGGCAGTTCTGGCCGCATGCAGTTCCGCCGACACTGCGGCTCCGGCCTCGGCCTCGGCCGGGTCTTCGATGGCCGCGGAGCAGAGCGCGGGGGGCGACAGTGCGCAGGCCGGATCCGAGAGCGACATCACGTTCGCGCAGCTGATGATCCCGCACCACGAGCAGGCCGTTCAGATGGCCGACATGGCGCTGCAGAAGGCCACCACGCCTGAGGTCCAGCAGCTCGCCCAGATGCGCGGGTGGCTGACCGCATGGGGCGCACCGGAGCAGATGGCCGGCATGGACGGCATGGATCACGGCGACATGGACATGGGCGGCCAGACCGCTGCCGGCATGATGACCGATCAGGACATGTCAGCGCTGATGGACGCCAGCGGCACCGACTTCGATCAGATGTGGCTGGCCATGATGATCGCTCACCACAAGGGAGCTATCGAGATGGCGCAGACAGCCAAGG
>JAPOKC010000105.1 GCA_029977845.1 Mycobacteriaceae bacterium
ACCGAGACCGAGTCGTCGCCGTCCGTGGCAACCGCACGCGAGGACGCCGAGGTGACCCCGACCGTCGCGGAGACGCAGGATCCCACCCCGGTAGAGCAGGCAGCTTCCGAGGCCGCGGCGCCGTCCGATACGCAGGCCGAAGCCACCGAGGCGACCAGGCCCGCCGAGCGGGGCGCCGCCTCTCGGCTGGCAGTGGCTCGTGATTCTCAGGGCACCGCACGCGACAGCGCCCGTGCGCACGCCGGCCAGCGCAGCAAGGCCAAGTCCGCCGCCGCGGCCGCCGGCCCCGCCGTCGCCGCCGCTGTTGCCCTGGGCCCAGGCATTGCCGCTGCCGTTGCCGCCGTTGCCGCCGCTACCGCCTTCGCCTCCCGCGCCGCCGGTGCCGCCACCAAAGCCGGCGCTTCCCTGTCCGCCGTTGCCTCCGGACCCGGCGGTGCCACCAGTGCCGCCGTTGCCGCCGGTACCGACCGGCAGTCCGGTGATCCCGGGCGCAGCTTTGTAACCACCCCCGGGAGCGCCACCGGCACCGGCAATACCGCCGTTGCCGCCGTCACCGCCCGCGCCCCCGGCGCTGCCGCTACCGGCGCTCCCG
>JAPOKC010000106.1 GCA_029977845.1 Mycobacteriaceae bacterium
ACGGCGGCAATGGCGGAAACGGCGGCGACGCCGTCATGGGCACCGCGGGTGCGGGCGGCGGTTCGGGGATGGCCGCGATCTTCGGTAACGGCGGCACCGGCGGCAACGGCGGCAATATCACCGGAATGGGCGGCGGCACAGCCGGCAAGGGTGGCAACGGCGGCATGGCCGGTTGGCTCATCGGGGCCGGCGGCAGCGGCGGCAACGGCGGGAATGTCAGCGGCGTCAATGGAGGCACCGCAGGCAACGGCGGCAACGGCGCGATGGGCATGGTGCTGTTCAGCCCTGGAGGTAATGGGGGCAGCGGCGGCAGTTACGGCGATGGCGTGACTGGTTCCGTGACCGGCGGCAACGGCGGTAACGGCGGGACGGGCTCATGGCTGTTCGGCGGCTCTGGCGGCAACGGCGGTGACGGTGGCAGCGGCTTGCGAATGGGCAACGGCGGCAACGGCGGTCGAGGCGGCAATGGCGTCGGCATCAGCAGTGGCGGCAACGGCGGAAACGGCGGACAGGCCGGCAGCATGAATGCCTCCGGCGGAAACGGCGGCCGCGGCGGCGTCGGTGGCGTAATCGGCAGCGGCGGATCCG
>JAPOKC010000107.1 GCA_029977845.1 Mycobacteriaceae bacterium
CGTCGCCTCGAAGCGCGTCGAAACTCGCGGCGTCTCTTCTTCCAGAGCCTCGTCATCGAGACGCGGGTCCCGCTCCTTCGTTTTAGAGTCGTCCTCCATGCTCTCCCATCCGTCCACCTCCTCGTCCTCGCCCACCTTGCCGCCGCGCGGCAGCGAAGGCAGGCGCGGCTGCAGCAGGAGCGGGTGCTGCATCCCGGGAAGGCGCACCGCATCCGCCGATTTCGTCCCGATTTCGTCATCCACCCGGAACAGCCGCGGCGGCTTCGCCGAGAGCCATTCCGCGTGTTCCGCGCGCGCGGCGGCGAGGTCCAGCTCGGCGAGCGCTTCCGTGGCGTTCAGCAGCGCCTCACCGCGGTCCGAGCCCAGGACTTCCTTCGTGAGCGCGCGCAGCACGCGCTCCGTCTCCTCCTCCTCCTCGGCGGCGCCCTTGGCGGCGGGCTTAGCGGCAGCCTTGGCCTTGGCGGCGGGCTTAGCGGCAGCCTTGGCCTTGGCGGCGGCCTCCTTGGCCTTGGCGGCGGCGGCGGCCTCCTCGGGGGTGACGTAGTTCTCGAGGATGCGCATGGCGCCGAGCTTGGCGGCCATCTCCT
>JAPOKC010000108.1 GCA_029977845.1 Mycobacteriaceae bacterium
GAACCCCGTCGTGAACAACGCGAAGGATGGCGGGCCGACACCCACCTGCGTGCCGAACAAGATCCGCGGCTGCTTCCCGCCGCGCACCGGGTGGGGGTGGGCAGCCGTGAGGTCGGCAAAGAACTTGTTCAACCTGCCCGTGGACACTCGTGTTTCCCATCCGGCGAGAGCATCGTCCAACGCGGCCGTGAGCTTGTCCATGTGGCGACCGGTCAATGCCGAGACGTTCACCCGCGGTGCCCACGCCACCATCGCCAGGTCGCGATCGATTTCTCGATCCAGGTATCGGCGCCGATCCTCATCGACCAGATCCCACTTGTTGAAGGCCAGGACGACCGCTCGACCAGCGTCGATCGCCATCGACAGAATCCGAACGTCCTGCTCGCTGACCGGTTCGGAGGCATCGATCAAGACGATCGCAACCTCGGAGCGTTCGAGAGCGGACTGAGTGCGCAGGGTTGCGTAGTACTCGTGCCCCGCGGACTGCTTGGCCTTGCGACGAACACCGGCGGTATCGACGAACCACCACCAGGTTCCCTTGATGTCGACGAGTTCATCGACCGGGTCGACCGTCGTCCCC
>JAPOKC010000010.1 GCA_029977845.1 Mycobacteriaceae bacterium
TCCAGCCCCTTGGCCACTTCCCAGCTGTCCGGCATGCCGTCGGCATCGGTATCGGTCGGGGCCGCCGGCGCGGCCCCGGAGTAAGCCGGCAACAACGCATCCCCGGCCGGGTTGGTGTTCCGCGGCGCGGTAGCGATGGTGTTGGTCGCCACCGATTGGAGTAGTCGGGTGTCCATCGGATCCCGCGGCCACGCGCCGGCGATGTTCAGCAGCGTGGCCTGCAGCAGATCGGTGGGGGTGTAGGTGATCGCCGGGAACGGAAACCGCGTCGGCATCTTCTGCGCCACCTGGGCTCCGGTATTCGACCCGGCCGCGGTGAAGTCGTTGCAGCAGTAAAACAGCTGATAGTCCGACAGGCTCGGATAGAGGTTCATCTTGTTGCCGCTGACGTAAAGCTGGTTGGTCGGGTTGCGCATGATCTGGTCGTCGAACATTGCGTACGGGAAGCCGGACCGGACGTGGAAGAGATTGTTGACCGCGTTGATCTTCCAGTAGATCGGGTAGGGGTCGCCGGCGCCGTTGGTGACGACACCGGTACTCGGCGCCAGCGCGACGAAGAAGTTCGGATCCCAATACAGATTGTTCGACAACTCGAGGTTCATCGTCGAGTTGGCCGCGGCAAGGGATTCGCGACTGCCCTCGGGTAGCCGCCCTTCGATGCGGTCGAAGATGTTGTGGTGCAGCGAGATGTTGTTCAGCCCGAACCCGTAGGCGGGGTTGGAGTAGTTCATCAGGATGCCGCCGTAGAACGAATGCCCGCCCAGGGTCTCGGCCAGCAGTGTGTTCTGCACCGTGATGTCGTGGGAGTAGGAGAACTCGATGGCTTCGTCGGTGGCGTTGCCGATCGAGACATGGTCGACGATTCCGTTGCGGGTGTAGCGGATTCGCAATCCATCGTCACTGGGACCGTCCTGCCCTGGACGCAGACGCACGAACTGCAGGATCCAGTTTTCGGCGAAGTCGACCGGGGCCTGAACGGCCTGGTCCTGATACGGGCTCTCGTCGGTCACCAGACCACGGATGGTGATACCACCCGGCGAGGTTTGGCCGGCGATGGTGACATCACCATTGGTCAGGTGGATCTGGGTGTTGATCACTCCACTGACCTTGAACAGGATGTAGCGGGCGCCGGGCTGATCGATGGCCCACTGCAGCGACCCGGGACCGTTGGCGTTGAGGTTCGTGACATAGATGACGCTTCCGCCGCGTCCGCCGGTGGCGTACGCGCCGAATCCTTCGGCACCGGGGAACGCGGCCAGACCGGTGGGTGTCCCTGACCCGCCCGGATCGGTTCCCCCCGATGAGGTGGAGAACGGGGCGACCGTGACATTGACGGTCCGTACGGTGGTGTGGCCGGCGCTTCCGAGCAGCCCGAAGGTCAGTAGGTTCAGCAATCCGCCTAGTCCGTGCAGATGGAATCCGCTGCCGGCGTCACTGGCCGCGACACTGAACGAATCGGTGGCGCCGGTGGCCGCAACCGTCGGATCCGGGGTGTAGCTGTACCCGCCGTCGTCAGCCACGACGACGGTGCCGTGCGCGGGTAGGGCGGTGACGGTATAGCTCAGGACATCGCTGTCGTCGTCCGATGCGTTCAACCGTCCGGTCACCACACCATCAGAAGCCTGTGCTGTCTGCATCGGGCTCAGCGTCGGCGTCTGGTTGTTCAGCAGGGCCGCCCAACCGGTGCTGGCCGCGGCGGCGGTCCGGTTCGTGGCGCGGGCAACTGCCCGGGGCTGTCGTGATGCGGCCCGAACGGCACGGCGGGTGGAGAGACCGGCCGGCGCAACAGTGCGGTGCGCACCCGCCCGCGGGGAGGCCGCATTCACCGCATCTGACGCTCCGGTGTCCGCGGCGGCCATACCCGTTCCGCCCACCAGCACAGCCGCGCCGAGGCCCACGGCCGCGGCGAGCGGCCCCAGACGCCCCACCAGTGGACCGGCGGCCATAGTGCCTCCCGCACAGATTCGACCGTTTGATTCGATCACGGCCGCCCCGGAGCCAGCAATAGCCAATGGCCTCATTCGCAAAGGACCTTCGGCACAGCGGAACAAGGAAAAACCTGTGATTCGCCGCTGCTAGCTATTACCGTCACTCCAAACGGCGAACTTCTTCTACCGAACGGGGATCGGAAACATGACGACGATCAAACAGGTTTGCTTGGGTGTCGCGGTCGCCGGTGCGGTCGCCGGCGGCGGCTCCGCGATCGCCACCGCGGTGGCATACGCCGACACCACCGACTCGGCCGCTGCGACAGGATCGGCGGTCAATGCCGGTCCGGTTTCGCACGCACGGGCCCGGACCAAGGCCGCGAAACCCGCTGCCGCCGCGCCACAACGCAACCGGAAGGCGAGCCCCGCTTCGACCGCAGCCACAAAGCGCCCAACGCTGCGCGGCCGCGCCGCGGTTGCCGCCATCACCGCCTCGGTGACGGCCGATCCGCCGGTGCACGTGCTGCTGATCGGCACCGACGGCACCAACCTCAGCAAGGTCCTCGCTGATCCGGCCAACACCGGGTTCACCAACCTGATGGCCCAGAGCGTCACCGGCGCAGCGACCATCGTCGGGCACACCACCATCTCCGGCCCGTCGTGGTCGACGATCATGACCGGCGCGTGGGACAGCAAGACCGGAGTGATCAACAACATCTTCAACCCGGCGCCGTATGAGAGCTGGCCCACCGCCTTCAATCTGCTGGAGTACACCAAGCCCGATATCGACACGGCCTACATCGGGGACTGGGCCTACATCAATGAGATGGCCGACGCAGGCGGCTATCCGGTCGACCAGAACTTCTACTACGGATTCACCACCAGTTGGGCCGACACCGACACCGAGGTGGTCAACAAGACCATCGACCTGATCAACGGCGCGGCGACCGACACCTCGTCGTTCATGTTCTCCTACCAGGTGCAGGTCGACGAGGCCGGTCACACCTACGGCGGCGGCTCACCGGAGTACGCCCAGGCGGTCACCAATGTCAGCAACAACATCCAGCAGATCATGGATGCGGTGACGGCGCGTGAACTTGCGACCGGTGAGGACTGGACGGTGATCGTCACCACCGACCACGGCCATCAGCAATCGCTCGGCTTCGGCCACGGCTTCCAATCCCCCGATGAGACATCCACATTCGTGATCTTCGACCTGGCGGGAGACAGCGCCAACGACGGCAAGCAGAACCTGAACTATTCGACCACCGACATCACGCCGACGATCGTGAGTCTCTTCGGGGTACCGCAGCGCTCCGACTTCGACGGTGTGCCGATGAACACCAGTGCGGGCGTTCTGAACAGCATCGTGACCCCGGTCAATCTCACGCAGGCACTGAACGACGCGGTGGGCATGTACGGCTATCCGAACATCGGCACCGATATCGCCCTCGGCGTCCGGACCATCTTCGCCTCCGTTCCCTATTTCATTGACGGGGCGGTCAACGCGGTCACCGCACAACTGCAGTCGATCGTGAACCAGGACATCTTCCTCATCAGCGCGTTGGCCGGGTTCACCGAACTCGCCGTCCAGTTCGTCGGTGACGGTCTGGTCGCGGTGACCCAGGCACTGGCCCGGGTGGTCGCAAACCTGACCGGTGCGGGCGTCATCGCTCCGACCGATCCTCCGCTGCCGACGCCGCCGGCCGGCGCGCTTCCTCTGCTGCCGGTCGCCGCGCTGGTCTGACCGGGCGCGGTTATTTGCCAACCGGCTGACGACGGCCGGTTGTCCCCCTAGCCTCACCTCTATGGATAACGCCACTGGAATCGGTCGTGTCGGAGCGTTAGCGGTAGCCCTGGGTATCGGAATGGCGGTGGTGAGTTCGCCTGGCCTGGCGCACGCGGATTCCACCGATGGGGGCTCACCGGCCACCGCTGCGCGATCCGGCGCGGGTGGCGCCGCCCAGAGTGCCCCGCCCCGCGCTCGTCGGCAGCCACAGGCCAGCCCCCGGCAGGCAGCCTCGGTCATCGGTAAGTCCTCGGCGCCGGCGACCGCCGGCCACACGGCCCGTCTACCGCGGGGCCTGATCGCAGACACCGCGGCTCCCTCGCTCGCAGTAGCGGTCGGTCCAGGCGCGTCAGCACTCGCCTCGACAGCAACCGCACCGGCGGCGGTTGCGTCCGCGACGACCCAGGACCCGGTGGTCGCGATCACGCACGCCGTCACCGCGACGGTGGCGCAATTCCTGGACTCCGTACTGAGCCCGCTGGCCAACGGTGGCCCGCTCAGCCCGACCGGATCACCGTTGCTGTGGACCGCGCTGGCCTGGGCCCGACGGGAGCTCGGCGAACCCGGTCCCGGCACGCCTACCGCCGCGGTCACCACGACCAGCCTGACGATGAGTGGGAACCTCCTGATCAACGGCGGCGCCGAGTCCGGCGATCCGTCGTTGTCGGGCAACGCCTCGGTAAGCATTCCGGGCTGGACGGTGACCGGTACGCCGACGGTGATCCGGTACGGAACCCCGCGCAACATGTGGCCGGTCGGCCTTAGCTCGCCGACGCCGAACCTGCCCGCGTTCATGGGCTTTCCGACCACCAGCAGCGGGGCGGGTGACACCCAGTTCTTCGGCGGCGGAAACGTCGCGACGTCAACGCTGACCCAGACCGTCGCCCTCACCAGACCATCGGCCGCCGGCGAGACCTATGACCTCAGCGCCCAACTCGGCGGCTGGCTGATCAACCCCGGCGCGGCCTCGGTCACGGTGAACTTCCTCGACTCCAACAGGCTCTACCTGGGTACCGCCTCGATCGGGCCGGTCAACCTGTTCGACCGGTTCTTCCAGACCACATTGCTGGATCGCAGCGTCACCGGGACCCTACCCACCGGCACCCAGTACGCGCAGGTAACGGTGAACCTCAGGGCGTGGACCCCGATCCTGCCTGGCCTCAACGCCGACTACAACTCGGCCTTCGCCGACAACATCTCGTTCACCGTCAGCGATCCGACCCAGACAGCGGGCACACTGGCGCCGCCGGTCTCGACTGTCGGCTCACTGGACCACGTCTACATGGTCTACATGGAGAACAAGGGCTACAACGACATCGTCGGCAGCCCGAATGCGCCCTTCCTGAACAGCTTGATCAACAACTTCGGTTTCGCCGACAACTACTATGCGCTGACTCACGGCAGCCTGCCGAACTACTACCCGATCGTCGGCGGCAACGACGACGGAAAGACCTACAACTGCGCCACGACGTGCATCGACGCCTCGACCACGCTGGTCTCCAACATCGACGACGCCGGATTGACCTGGCGCTCCTACGCCCAGGGCCTGGTCGCCGGTGCGGATCCACTGGTGAGCAGCGGCGACTACGCCTTCGACGAGACGGCCTTCCCGGCGTTCAGCTACGTCGCCGACAACCCGGACCCGAACTACGCCGCGGACCACATCCTGCCGTTGGAGCAGATGGCCATCGACCTCCAGTCCGCTTCGACCGCACCGAACTTCGCCTGGTTCGCCGCTGACGAGGACTCCAACGGGGAGGGCCCGGTCACCTTCCCGGTCGGCATGCTGAAGTTCGCCCTCAGCCAGATCGGCCCCCACCACCAGTACAACGTGCCGGCCCTGGATCAGTACCTCTCGGAGACGGTGCCGGTGATCACCGGTTCGGCGGTCTGGCAGGACCCGGCCGAGAAGTCAGTGCTGGTGGTCACCTTCGACGAGGACAACAACAACACGTCGCTGGGCTTCGGCAACGAGGGCAACCACGTCGTCACCGTCGTCATCCCGTCGCCGGGCGCCATCGCCGGCGGCATGCTGTCGGGCCACTTCGTCGACAGCACGCATTACGACCACTACAGCCTGCTGCGGATGATCGAGGACTCCCTCGGCCTGCCCACGCTGACCAACAACGACAAGTACGCCGTCCCGATGAACGGCTTCTGGGGCAGCACCCTGGTGTAGAACTGAGCGCGTGGGCACCTACGCGGTCACCGGTTCCGCATCGGGGATGGGCAGTGCCGTCGTCGAACGGCTGCGCACCCTCGGGAACACCGTCATCCGCGTCGACATCAAGGACGCCGACGTCGCCGCCGACCTGTCCACGCCGGAGGGCCGGCGGTCCGCCGCGAGCGAGGTCCTGACCGCCTGCGGCGGACGACTCGACGGTGCAGTGCTCGCCGCAGGCCTCGGCCCGACGCCCGGAGCACAGCGACTCATCACCGAGGTCAACTACTTCGGGGTGGTGGAACTGCTGCAGGCGTGGCGGTCGGCACTGGCCGCCGCCGGATCGGCGAAAGTCGTGGTGTTCTCGAGCAACTCGACCACCACCATCCCGGCGGTCCCACGCCGCGCGGTGCGCGCACTGCTGGCCGGCGATGCCGACAAGGCGCTGCGGTCCTATCGGATCTTCGGTCGCAATGCCCCGCCGATGGCCTACGGCGCGTCCAAGATCGCGGTCAGCCACTGGGTGCGACGCAATGCGGTGACCCGCGAGTGGGCCGGTGCCGGAATCCGGCTCAACGCCATCGCGCCGGGCGCGATCATGACGCCCATGCTCGAACGCCAGCTGGCCACGCCTGCCGAGGCGAAGAACATCCACCAGTTTCCCGTGCCGATCGGCGGGTTCGGGGATCCGGGTGCGCTGGCCGACTGGGTGGTGTTCATGCTGTCCGACTCGGCGGACTTCCTCTGTGGCAGTATCGTTTTCGTCGACGGTGGATCCGACGCCTACTTCCGGCCGGATGACTGGCCGCGGCCCCTCCCAGTCTGGCGGGTGCCGTCCTACCTGAAGCGCACCCGGCAATTCAGGCCTTTCAACACCAACCCCGAAGGGAACCGATGATGAACCGTCGCACAGCTGTACTGGCAGCACTGACGATCGCTGCGGCGTCGCTCGCGGGATGCTCCGGCAAGAGCGAGACACCCCAGTCTCAGGAGTCGAAGTCTCAGGGGCCGCAGACCACCACGATCCAGATCTCCTATGACGATCTGTTGACCCAGAAGCAGATCAGCCGCAGTGTGAAACTGCCCGTCGGCGACTTCCTCCAGGTCAGTCTGGGCTCCAACGCCTCCACCGGCTACGAGTGGGAGGACAAGATGCTGATCTCGGACCCGAAGGTGATCGTGCAGACCGGCCACGAGAACATCGCGCCGGCCACCGGCCAGCCAGGGGCACCCGGTAGCGAGGTGTGGATGCTGCAGACCACCCAGCGTGGCCAGACCACGGTCTCCACCACCTATGGCAGGCCCTGGCCGGGCGGGGAGAAGGACACCTGGGTGTTCACCGTCAACGTCGAGGTCGACTGACACCCGCGAGTCACTCGCGTCACTTGTGTCACTGAGTGCGTACCCTGGTCCTATGTCCCGTCCGCTGAGGGCCGCAGTCGCGGCCGTGTGGCTGGTGGCCGCCGGCGCGGCGGCCTCCGGATGCACGTCCACCGTCGACGGGGTGGCCAGTTGCCCCGGTTGCGGACCGGGGACCGAACCGGAGTTCCCGATCTCCCCGACGATGCCGACCCAGATGCCGCCGTCCGGCGAGGGGGTCCTGGAACCCACCGAGACCGGCTTTGTCTACATCGAGACCAAGTCCGGCAAGACGCGGTGCCAGATCTCGACGGACTCGGTCGGCTGTGAATCCGACTTCACCGACCCGCCGACCGTCGAGGGCCAGCCCGCCACCGGGGTGGAGGTCTCCGCGAGTGGTGAACACACCTGGCACGCCGGAAACCTGGGCGCGATACCGACCACCACCATCGACTACGCCACCTACTACGCACTCGACTGGACCATCGAAGCCGATTCCGCCGGCACCAGGTTCACCAACGACGGCACGGGTCATGGCATGTCCATCAGCACCGAAGGCGTCGAGTTCTTCTGAGGAACGCCTAGGCTGAGATCCATGGATTTCCGGGTCTTCGTCGAACCTCAGCAGGGTGCCACCTACAACGATCAGCTCTCCGTAGCCAAAGCCGCTGAAGCGCTTGGTTTTTCAGCGTTCTTCCGGTCAGATCACTACCTGGCGATGAACGTCGAGGGTCTGCCCGGGCCCACCGATTCCTGGATCACCCTGGCCGGCCTGGCCCGGGAGACCTCGACGATCCGGCTCGGCACCCTGGTGACGTCGGCGACCTTCCGCCATCCCGGACCGCTGGCGATATCGGTGGCCGAAGTCGACGCGATGAGCGACGGACGCGTCGAGTTCGGTATCGGAGCCGGGTGGTTCGAAGACGAACACCGGGCTTACGCCATCCCCTTCCCGAGCCTCGGTGAACGTTTCACCCGATTCGAGGAGCAACTGGAGATCATCACCGGACTGTGGACCGCGCCGGGAACCTTCGATTACACGGGCGCCTACTACACCGTCTCTGATTCGCCGGCCCTGCCCAAGCCGGTGCAGCGTCCCCATCCGCCGATCATCATCGGCGGCGGTGGCGCCAAGCGCACTCCGGCTCTGGCGGCCCGCTTCGCCGCGGAGTTCAACGTCGCGTTCGTCGGCCTGGATTTCCTGACCACCCAGTTCGCAAGGGTGCGGGCCGCCGCCGAACGGATCGGCCGCCCAGCCGACGACATCACCTACTCGGCGGCATTCGTGGTGTGCGCCGGGCGCAATGAGGCCGAGATCGCCAGCCGGGCCGGGGCGATCAGGCGCGAGGTCGACGAACTGCGGCAGAACACGCCCCTGGTCGGCACACCGTCGGAGATCGTCGATCGTCTGGCGCCGTTCGCCGAGGCCGGCGTCCAGCGGGTTTACCTACAGGTTCTCGACCTCGCCGACCTCGGCCATCTGGAAGTGTTCGCAGCCGAGGTCATGCCTCAGTTCCAGCGATCCCACTAGGATCGCAACGCGTGGCGAACGAACCGAAGGATTACTCCGAAAGCGACCCCACGCAGTACGCCAACTACGGCGGCAGCGGTGAGGCGTACAGCGAGTACACCGGTCCGAGCTACGCCGAGCCCGCGGGCTACGGCCAGGCTCCGGCGCCGATCCCGCCGAAGCGGCCGTGGAACCAGAATCCCCTCGCGCTGGTGGCGCTCGGCGTGCTGAGCGCCGTGATCCTGGCCCTGCTGGTCTACGCGGTGGTCAAATTCACCAACTCCGGCACCTCGAGTCCGTCGGGCACCAGCACGGCGACCTCGACCACTGCGGCCACCCCGACCGAATCCGGCACGAGCGGATCCGTGGCACCGGCGCCGGCTCCGACCACCGAGACGATCACCGAGTCGCCCACGCATACCGAGACCGTCACCACCACCGTTACTCCCCCGACGACGACCACGACCACCACCGCGGCTCCGGTCACCACGACCACCCAGGCGCCGTCGACCACCACAACGATCAGCACCTCGGTCACCACCATCACAGAGACCACCACCAAACCGTTCTGGCCGACGCTGCCGACGCTCAAGCCGCCGACACTGCTCCAGCCGCCGAGCCAGGGATGAGCCCGAAATGAGCAACGTGCCGGGGGGCGGTCTACCGGCCAGTGGTGTGGTCGCGCTGTGCGATTTCGGCCGCGGCGCCACCTCCATCACCCTCGCCGATGCCGGCGCGGGCCTCGCTCCGATCGGCCAGACGGTGAGTTTCCCGAACCTCTCCGGTGACCTGATCGATCAGGCTCTGCTCAACCATGTGCTGACCAAGGTCGCCGAGGCCGGTGGCGGAGACCCCGCGTCCACCGCCGCGATCGGGTCGTTGACCGGACTGGGTGAGCAGTGTCGGCTCGCCAAGGAACTACTGTCCACGCAAGACTCCGTCGTGATCCCGGTGGATCTTCCGGGTTTCCAACAGGACATCCCGGTCACACGGGCAGAGCTGGAGAGCATCATCACCGGGCCGTTCACCGGATTCCTGGACGCTCTGGCAGATGTCCTGGAGGACAACAGGATTCCGGCCACCAGCCTGACCGCGATAGGCGTGGGCGGCGGAGGTGCGACGATACCGATGATCACCCGAGGACTGTCCGAACAGCTCCGGGTCCCGGTGGTCGCCATGTCGGCTCCCGATGCGCCCACCAGCATGGCTCCGGCGGCGACCGGGGCGGCCCCTGCACTGGCCTGGTCTCAGGACGAAGCATCCGGCGAGGAACCGGTGCCCTACACCGGGCCCGAGTACTCAGTGGCAACGCAGACCGGACCCGCACCGGAATCCGACGCCGCACACCCCGGCGACGAGCGCGACACCGAACTCGTCACCGGGTCAACCATCGTGCCCTGGTACCGGCGGCCGACGCTGCTTTTCGGTGTCGCGGCCGCCGTGGCCGCCGTGGCGGTGGGCGGACTCGCCATCACGCTGACGAGTAGCGACAGCACTCCCACGACGACCACCACACGGGTCACCAAACCCGGCGAGGCTCCTGGCACCGCCACCACCGATGTCGCGCCCCCGCAGACCGTCACAATCACCGGCAGCAACGGCGCGACGACGGTGACCACCATGACGCCCACCACCACGGAGCCGACGACGACGACAACCACGGCGACCACCACGCCGACGACGACAACGACAACGACAACGACGACCACCACCACAACGACAACGACCACCACAACAACGACCACAACCACGACCACGCCGCCCACCACCACGACGACGACCCAGCCGCCGACCACGACAACCACTCAGCCACCCACGACGACGACCCAGCCGCCGACCACAAGCGTCGCGCCACCGACCACCCCGCCGACTACGGTCGCGCCGATCACCACCACCGTCGCGCCGGTGACCACCCAAGCGGTCACAACGCAGGCCGAACTGCCGACCACCAAGCCGGCACCTACAACTTAGGGCAGCCTATCTAGAGTCGCTGCGGCACCTGATGCCACTATCGACACCATGGATACCCACACGCTCGTCCGGTTGGTCATCGGCCTGGCCATGACCGCGATCGTCGGAGTGCTCGCCGTAAAGCGGGTGCTGTGGCTGACCAAGCTGATCGGTTCCGGTCAGCCGACCGCCGACGAGCGTGGCCGCAAGAACCACCTCGGGGAGCGGATCGGTAACCAGGTCAAAGAGGTATTCGGTCAGACCCGGCTGCTGCGCTGGTCGATTCCGGGTGTCGCGCACTTCTTCACCATGTGGGGCTTCTTCATCCTGGCCTCGGTCTACCTCGAGGCCTACGGGGTGTTGTTCGACCCCAAGTTCCACATCCCGATCATCGGCACCTGGGACGTCCTCGGCTTCCTGCAGGACTTCTTCGCGGTCGCCGTGCTGCTGGGCATCGTCACCTTCGCGATCATCCGGCTGCGCTCCGAACCGAAGGAATACGGTCGCGCATCGCGCTTCTACGGCTCACACACCGGCGGCGCCTGGCTGATCCTGTTCATGATCTTCAACGTCATCTGGACCTACGCCCTTTTCCGCGGCGCGGCGGTGGCCAACGGCAATCTGCCCTACGGCAAGGGGGCGTTCTTCTCCCATGCGATGGGTGCGTTGCTGGAACCCCTGGGGCACAACGCCACCGAGATCATCGAGTCGGTGGCACTGCTGCTGCACATCGGCGTCATGCTGGTGTTCCTGCTGATCGTGTTGCACTCCAAGCACCTTCACATCGGCCTGGCCCCGCTGAACGTCACGTTCAAACGGCTACCCAATGCCCTGGGGCCGCTGCTGCCGATGGAATCCAAGGGCACCTACATCAACTTCGAGGATCCCGCCGAGGACTCGGTGTTCGGCCGCGGCAAGATCGAGGACTTCACCTGGAAGGGCTACCTCGACTTCACCACCTGCACCGAGTGCGGTCGCTGCCAGTCGCAGTGCCCGGCGTGGAACACCGCAAAACCGTTGTCCCCCAAGATCCTCATCATGAATCTGCGCGATCACATGTTCGCCAAGGCTCCCTACATCTTCGGCGAGACTGATACCGCCACCGAAACCCTCGCCGACACCGAGGGCGGCCTGGAACTCAAGCACGACGAAGACCACCACGTTCCGGAGTCCGGTTTCGAACGCGTTCCCGCCAAATCACCCCTGCAGGCCACCCGGCCGCTGGTCGGTGATGCCGCCGCGCTCGGCGTGATCGATCCCGACGTACTGTGGTCGTGCACCACCTGCGGCGCCTGCGTCGAGCAGTGTCCAGTGGACATCGAGCACATCGACCACATCGTCGACATGCGCCGCTATCAGGTGATGATGGAGTCGGAGTTCCCCAGCGAACTCGCCGGTCTCTACAAGAACCTGGAGACCAAGGGCAACCCCTGGGGCCAGAACGCCAAGGAACGCACCACCTGGATCGACGAGGTGAGCTTCGATGTGCCGGTCTACGGCAAGGACGTCGAGAGCTTCGCCGGCTTCGAGTACCTGTTCTGGGTCGGCTGCGCGGGTGCCCTGGACGACCGCGCCAAGAAGACCACCAAGGCCGTCGCCGAACTGCTCGCCGCGGCCGGAGTGAAGTTCTTGGTCCTCGGCGATGGGGAGACCTGCACCGGTGACTCCGCCCGACGCTCCGGCAACGAATTCCTGTTCCAGCAGTTGGCATCTCAGAACGTCGAGACCCTCAACGACCTCTTCGACGGGGTCGAGAAGGTGAACCGCAAGGTCGTGGTCACCTGCCCGCACTGCTTCAACACTCTGGGCCGGGAGTACCCCCAGGTCGGCGGTGACTACACCGTGGTTCACCACACCCAGTTGCTGAACCGGCTGGTGCGCGACAAGAAGCTGATCCCGGTGCAGAGCGCTGGCGGCTCCAACGGCTCGGCCGGAACGCTCACCTATCACGATCCGTGCTACCTGGGCCGGCACAACAAGGTCTACGAGGCGCCCCGCGAGCTGATCGGCGCTGCCGGAGCGACGCTGACCGAGATGCCTCGGCATGCCGAACGCGGTTTCTGCTGCGGTGCCGGCGGTGCGCGGATGTGGATGGAGGAACACCTCGGTGAGCGCATCAACCACAACCGCGTCGACGAGGCACTGACACTCGACGCCACCACGATCGCGACCGGCTGCCCGTTCTGCCGCGTCATGCTCACCGATGGTGTGGGCGACCGCGGCAAGGCCGAGGAGGTCGAGGTTGTCGACGTGGCTCAGCTGCTGCTCGGCTCATTGGACCGCGGCGCGCTGACTCTGCCGGAGAAGGGCACTGCGGCCAAGTTCGCCGCCGCCTCAGCGCCGGCGGTCAAACCGGCCGCGCCGAAAGCCGAACCTGAGGCTGAACCCGCACCGGCCGCACCTACCGCATCCGCGGCGGCTGCGCCGGCGGCACCTGCTGCCCCGGCCAAGGGTCTGGGCATCGCGGCCGGCGCCAAGCGTCCGGGCGTCAAGACGGCGGCTCCGGCAGCTGAAGCCGCTCCGGCAGCACCGGCTGCGCAAGCACCTGCTGTACCGGCAAAGGGACTGGGCATGGCCGCCGGCGCCAAGCGTCCGGGCGCGAAGAGTGCCGCACCGGCTGAGCCCGCCTCAGCACCGGTCGCAGCATCCGCGGCACCGACTGCACCGGCCGCTGAGCCGGCCGTCAAAGGTCTGGGTATGGCCGCGGGCGCCAAGCGTCCGGGCGCCAAGACAGCGACTCCGGCCGCTGAACCCGCGCCGGCAGCAGCGACTGTCGCGCCCGCCACTGAACCCGCGGCCGAAGCTCCCGCAGCTGCCGAGTCAGCGCCCGCCGCTGCCGCGGACGACGCCCCGCCGGTCAAGGGTCTGGGCATGGCCAAGGGCGCTCGCCCGCCGGGTAAGCGCGACCAGTAGGGGCTGCTAGCCGACCTTGGTGAGCTGGATCGGCGCCTGGGTGACCTGACCACCCGGGCATTCGCCGTTGGAGTCGGCGATGACCGTGCCGGCCAGCGTGTTGTTGTCGATCGCGTAGCGGATCACGATGTCGGCGAAGTTGCCATTCGCGCAGATCGCGCCCTGCGGCACGATGACGTTGTAGGTCCAGGTGCCGTTGTGCAGGGTGGCCACTGCGGTCCAGCCGCGGTTGCTGACCAGGCTTGCCGTGCAACCCTCGGTGTCGCAGGCGGGAATGGCGGTCACGTAGAACTGATCCGATCCGCCGACGACGGAGTAACGGCCGGCGAGGTCAGCCTGGGCCAAGCCCGCTGTGGCGACCGCAGCGCCCGCCGCGAGTCCGGCGGCCGTCAGCGCACGTGTGAATGACCGGTTCATTGTCTTCTAAGCCTCCTGTGAAACTGATGTGGCCATCTAACAGGCTTTTTGCCCGGAAAATCCCGTCCGTGTCCGGCATGTATCGAAACCGAGTGCGAGCTGTGACTGGAAAAAGGTTTGCACCGGCGTGGGAGAATCGGGGGGTGAGTACCAATCAGCTGCCGTGGCAGGGCACCAGCGCGCACCGGCGGCCGCGCACGTTCGCGCAGTCGACCAAACTGCAGGACGTCCTCTACGAGATCCGTGGCCCGGTGCACGACCACGCCGCCCGGCTGGAGGCTGAGGGCCACCGCATCCTCAAGCTCAACATCGGCAATCCGGCCCCGTTCGGTTTCGAGGCGCCCGACGTGATCATGCGCGACATGATCCAGGCTCTGCCCAACGCCCAGGGCTATTCCGATTCCAAAGGGATCCTCTCGGCGCGCCGCGCGGTTGTCACGCGTTACGAACTCGTCGACGGGTTCCCCCGTTTCGACGTCGACTCGGTATTCCTGGGCAACGGTGTGTCCGAACTCATCACCATGACACTGCAGGCCCTGCTGGACAACGGCGATCAGGTGCTCATCCCGGCGCCGGACTATCCGCTGTGGACCGCGGCGACAGCACTGGCCGGCGGAACCCCGGTGCACTACCTGTGCGATGAGACCAACGGCTGGCAGCCCGACCTGGCCGACCTGGAGTCGAAGATCACCCCGAAGACCAAGGCCATAGTGGTGATCAATCCGAACAACCCCACCGGCGCCGTGTACGGCCGGGAAGTGTTGCAGCAGATGACCGATCTGGCCCGCAAGCATGATCTGCTGCTACTGGCCGACGAGATCTACGACAAGATCCTCTACGACGACGCGACCCACGTTTCGCTGGCCTCCGTAGCACCTGACCTACTGTGCTTGACTTTTAACGGCCTGTCCAAGGCATACCGGGTCGCCGGGTATCGCTCAGGCTGGCTGGTGATCACCGGACCGACCGAGCATGCGACGAGTTTCATCGAGGGCATCAGCCTGCTGGCCAATATGCGACTGTGCCCGAACGTGCCCGCCCAACATGCGATTCAGGTCGCACTCGGCGGACATCAGAGCATCGATGATCTGGTCCTTCCCGGCGGCCGACTGCTCGAGCAACGCGATGTGGCGTGGTCGAAGCTCAACGAGATCCCCGGGGTCTCCTGTGTGAAGCCACAGGGCGCGCTGTACGCCTTCCCTCGGCTCGATCCGGAGGTTCACGACATCGTCGATGACGAGAAGCTGGTGCTGGACCTTCTGCTCGACGAGAAGATCCTGCTCACTCAGGGCACCGGCTTCAACTGGCCGGCGCCGGATCACCTGCGGATCGTGACCCTGCCATGGGCCCGCGATCTGTCCAATGCCATCGAGAGGCTGGGCAACTTCCTGGCGAGCTACCGCCAGTAATCGACAGTGCCGCACTCACATTCGCACGCCGTCAGACCGGCGCCGCTCAGTCCGCTGATGGCGCGACTGGTGGTCGCGACGCTGGCAACGATCGGCCTGGCGATGGTCGTCGGCGCGGTCGTACTGTGGCCATCGGCGAAGAAGGTCGACATCCCACTGCCGTTCCAGAACGCGGTGGGCGGCGCGGTCACCACCGAACGTGGTCATGTGCAGTCGACGTCCCTGGCCGACTGCGGCAGTCCGTCGGCCGGTCAGGTGATCACCGGAAGTCCCGCGGCGGGACCGCCCGGCGGCGCCGAATGCGTGCAGGCGATGGTGCGGATCGACACCGGACCCAACAACGGTGCGGCCACCCTGTTGGAGATTTCACCCGGCCCGGGACAGCCGCCTCTGATGGCGGGTGACTCGATCCGGATCTTCCGCCAGGTCGATCAGCGGGGCGCCACCAGTTACGGCTTCTACGACTATGATCGCGGTGTGCCCCTGGCCCTGCTGGCGGCACTCTTCGCGATAGTGATCGTGGCGGTCGCACGCTGGCGCGGCCTGCGGGCACTGGTCGGCATCGGTGTCGCCTTCGGCGTTCTGGTGGTGTTCCTGCTGCCGGCACTGCGCGACGGCGCCCCGGCGGTTCCCGCCGCTCTGGTCGCCTCCACGGCAATTCTGTTCGCCGTCATCTATCTGGCCCATGGTGTGAGCCTGCGGACCAGCGCGGCGCTGCTGGGCACCTTGACCGCGATGCTGCTGTCGGCTTTCTTGTCATGGGGCGCAATCGAACTCACCCACCTGACCGGGTTGTCCCAGGAGCAGAACATCGAAGTCGCCGCCTATATGGGCAACGTGTCGATCAAGGGCTTGCTGCTGGCCGGCTTCATCATCGGCTCACTCGGCGTGCTCAACGACGTCACGATCACCCAGGCCTCCGCGGTCTTCGAGCTCGCCCACTTGAGCCACGGGAACCGTAGGGAGATCTTCCTTCGCGGTATGCGGGTCGGCAGTGACCATATCGCCAGCACCGTCTACACCCTGGTGCTCGCCTACGCCGGCAGTTCGCTTCCGCTGCTGTTGTTGTTCAGCGTCGCCAACCGCTCACTGGCCGACGTGCTCACCAGTGAGGGCGTCGCGATCGAGATAGCGCGCTCGGCCGTCGGAGGTATCGCCCTGGCACTGGCGGTGCCGCTCACCACGGCGGTGGCCGCAGTTCTGGCGACCCCTAGCACCGCTCCAGAAGCGCCAGCAGATACTGGCCATAGCCCGACTTGAGCTGAGTCTGCGCACGCTCGGCCAGTTGGCCGTCGTCGATGAATCCCGACCGCCAGGCGATCTCCTCGGGACAGCACACCTTCAGTCCCTGCCTGGCCTCGATGGTGCGCACGAAGTTTCCCGCCTCCAGAAGCGAATCGCAGGTCCCGGTGTCCAGCCAGGCGGTGCCGCGCGGCAGCACCTCGACCAGTAACCGGCCGCGGCTGAGATAGGTGCGATTGATATCGGTGATCTCCAGCTCGCCCCGGGCGCTGGGCCGCAGCGAGCGGGCGATCTCGATGACCTCGTTGTCGTAGAAGTACAGCCCGGGCACCGCGTAGTTGGACTTCGGCGTCGCCGGTTTCTCCTCCACCGCCAAAACCGTTCCATCCGAGGAGAATTCGACGACACCGTACTCCGACGGGTTGGCCACCCAGTGGGCGAAGATGGCACCGCCGTCAACGTCGTTGAAACGCTTGAGGTTGGTGCCGACACCAGGACCGTAGAAGATGTTGTCACCAAGGATCAGCGCCACCGGCCCGGAGCCGATGTGACCCGCCCCGATCAGGAAGGCCTGCGCGAGACCCTCCGGCCGTTCCTGCACGGCATGGGTGATGCTGATACCGAACTGTGAACCGTCACCGAGAAGCCGTGCGAAGCCTGCGCTGTCCTCCGGTGTGGAGATGACCAGGATGTCCCGTATCCCGGCCATCATCAGGGTCGACAGCGGGTAGTAGATCAACGGCTTGTCGTACACGGGCAGCAACTGCTTGCTGACACCCTGGGTGATCGGATAGAGCCGGGTGCCCGATCCGCCGGCCAGGATGATCCCCCGCATGATGGTCAGGCCTGGAGGTCTTCGTCAGCCAATTCGGTGGCGGCCAGTGCGGTGGGCAGGTCCGGATGGCGGAATGCCGACGTGACGTGATCGCGCACCACCCGGAACGCCGAGGCCGCGGTGACGATGGTGCCCGGATCGTTGTGGCCGGTGATCCGTTCCTCGACGACCACCACGCCGTCGCGGTAGTAGATCTCACCGACCTCGATGGAGGCGTGCGAGCGTTGCGCCCAGTCCCGCAGGGCGGCATGCCCCTGCGCGGCGCCGTGCGAGTCACCGATCTCGATGTCATCGCTCGACAGTGCGGCCAGCGTGTCGAGGTCCCCGCTGCTGAGGGCGTCATGCCAGGCCAGAACGGTCGCGATCTCCGAAGTGCTCATGATGGCCCAAACTACCGCAGCTAGAACGGCGTGCGGGCCAGCCAGGTGTCCCACACGGCCTGATCACCGAACACCTCGAGGCCGAGCTCGGCGGCATCCGCCCGCCGGACGACGGCCAGCAGCAGGTCGCGGGCCGGACCGCGCAGGGCGACGGTGGCTTTGGCGTGCTCATGATCGAAGGCGATGCCGTCCGGACGGCCCAGGATGGTCCACTCGCCGGCGGCACCGAGGCCGGGATCGGTGGCGTGCAGATGCAGCGACAGTCCCTCGGCCAGCGGCCGGTCGCCACCGGCCGGTCCCTCCGCGTTGGCGCGGATCACGGTGCGCTCCAGATATTCGGTGATGCCGTCGGCGGCGATATCGGGTGCGATCGTGAATTCGGCGCCCAGTGCCAGCGCCGCGTCGGCGCGGTGCACCGCGGTCTCATGAAGACGACGCCGGATCCACCATTGCGCTGGGCGCGGGCCGAGGAAGGTCCACACATTCGTCTGCGCGCCGGTTCGCTGGACTGCGTCCAGCAGCAGACCGGGTCCGTCGAGCAGCCATTCGATCTCGCCGCCCTGCGGCGGTTTGCCGCCTGCGACGGTGCGCGGATCGATGGCATCGGCGGACTGCTCGGCGACGATCTGGGCACACCACCGGTCCCCGCGACCGAGGTGACGCATCAACTGTTCGACGCTCCACTCCGGGCAGGTCGGTACCTGAATCGACATGTCCGCGCCACGCATGAGCTCGGCGAAGGCTGCGTTCTCGGCGATCAACGCCGCTGCGGTATCCACCCCGGCGACGTTATCCGAACGGCGACCAGTCCGGCCAGAGCGGATTGCGGTGCTCACCACGATCCTGACCCGACCAGCCGGGCGGGAGCACTGCGGACGGGTTCGACGGAGTAGGAAGTGACTGGGCCGGAATGGGATTCGTTCCCGGCATCTGGAAGATCGACGGCAACTGCGGCCCGCGCAGCCAGGGCGGGATGATCGGGGCGACGGCCGGCGGAGCGGGAGGAACGGGTGCAGGTGCGACCGGTTCGGGAGCCGGTGCCGCCGGGGCGGTGACCACCACCGGCGCCTGCGGCGCCGGGGTGACATAGACGGTGCGCGGTGCAACCTGGACGACGGGCACCGGGGCCTGAATGGTCTGCGGGGCGGGTGCGGGCGCCGGCGCCGGATCGGCCGCGGCGGGCGGCGGGGCGGCAGGCAGGCCGGCATCAGGTCGCTGATCCCCCGCGGGCCTGATGCTCACGGCAAGTGAGACACCAAGGGCGACAACACCCACCACGAAAACCGCTCCGAGTGCGCTGCCGACGAGCAGGAAACGATCCTGGTCCGGCGCTTCGGCAAGCTCCTCGCTCTCGGCGTCGAGCAGATCGGCAAGATCGTCGTCGGAGACAGCGCTGTACCCCAGCGGAGTCATGTAACCGGCCGGCGCCATCTGAGTCGGTCCGGCCGCGGTGTCGCTGCCGTCCGGCGAGCGGAGTCCGATGGTCTGGGCTTCGTAGCGCGGAGTGCGGACGGATGCCAGCGCCGCTCCGCGGGCGAGAGCGGAGTCCGCATCCTGCGGGGCATGCACCGGAAGGGACGTCCGACCGGCTATCCGGGACCGGAGCTCCTCGGTGCCGGAATCGCCGAGTCCGGAGCCCACCACGAAGATGGCCGCCGGCGGCGCGGCGAGCGAATCCAGGCCCTCGATCATGTCCGGCGCTGTCTCGGTGTCACCGCTGCGGACCTTCACCACCGCGCCGTCGGCCGTCCGCACGACAGCCAAGGTGGCGCTGTCGCCCTCCACGAAGACCAGGGCGGTTCGCTCGCAGCCGACCGCCGGCCCGATCGCCTGCGCCAGGGCACTGGCCGCGTGCAATTCGGAGACCAGGACCACGTCCTCGATCCCGTTCTTGCGCAGTGCGTCACGCAGGAGCGCGGCGGCATCGTGGTCGGTCCAGGCGACTCCGGTGGCCACCAGCCGGTGGCCGCCCTCGGCGACGCTCTCCCGGGTGCCCACGATCGCGGCGACCACCCGATCGGCAGCGAACGTGGCACCGGCACCGACCTCGAAGGTGCTGTGGTCGACCGTGACTCCGTCGGCCTTTTCGCCCTCCACCAGAACCAGGCGCGCGGCTGTCGGTGTCATCGACACACCGAGCACGACCTCCACTGCACCCCCTGAGAATCCATTCGCTTGATGAACCGCCGACACCCGGTTCATCGCGCAAACCCCAAACCACGTTACATCGCGATACCGGTTAGCTGGAGCGGATGAAATTCAGGTAGGACCGCGACGGGGTGGGACCGCGCTGACCCTGGTACTTCGAGCCCACCGAGGAGCTCCCGTAGGGGTGTTCGGCCGGGCTGGTCAGCCGCAGCAGACATAGCTGGCCGATCTTCATCCCCGGCCACAGGGTGATCGGCAGGTTGGCCACGTTGGACAGTTCCAGGGTGATGTGACCGGAGAAGCCCGGGTCGATGAAGCCCGCGGTGGAGTGGGTCAGCAGGCCCAGCCGGCCCAGTGAGGACTTGCCCTCGAGCCGGCCGGCCAGGTCGTCGGGCAGGGTGCAGGCCTCCAGGGTGGATCCCAGGACGAACTCGCCGGGGTGCAGGACGAAGGGCTCACTCTCGGCCGGCTGGACCAAGCTGGTCAGCTCGTCCTGCTGAAGAGCCGGATCGATATGGGTGTAGCGGGTGTTGTTGAACACCCGGAACAGGTTGTCCAGCCGGACGTCCACGCTGGACGGCTGAACCAGGGTGTCGTCGAAGGGGTCGATGCCCAGGCGTCCGGTGGCGATCTCGGCCCGGATGTCACGATCGGAGAGCAGCACCCGAGCAGCGTATAGCGATTGCTATCGTTGGCTTGCCACGCCGATGTAGTTCAATGGCAGAACATCAGCTTCCCAAGCTGAATACGCGGGTTCGATTCCCGTCATCGGCTCCGATTTCCGAGAGTTCCGCACCCCCGGCGGGCGGCGAAGAACTCCGCGGCACGGGCGATGGAATCTTCCACGGGTTCGGGGTGCCAATCCAGTTCCCGTTCGGCCTTGCCGTGATCCAGCGGCGACATCAGTTCCGCCATGCTCAACCCGGCCACGGTGAAGGGCAGATCGCGCCCCAGGAGCCGCGCCGCGAGGTCGTTGGTTCTGGATGCGACACGCAGCAGTGGCAGTGGAAGTTTGATCCACGGCACTCTCACTGCGGCCGCACGGGCAGCGATCGCGAACACCTCGCGGGTACTCAGGTACCGATCGGAGACGATGTAGCGCTCCCCCACCCGGCCGCACTGCGCAGCCAGAATCATTGCCCGGGCCGCGTCTTCGATCCCGACGACCTCCGCAGACCAGTCGAAGTAGAACGGGAACCGTCCCGCCGCCACCAGTGCGAGCATCGACCCGTGCGGTGTCGGCGCCCAGTCGCCCGGGCCGTAGGTCGTCGAGATGCACAATGCGACCGCCGGCAGCGACTTGTCCCGGACGTACCGCATGACCATGTCCTCGGCAGCCACCCGTGATGCGATGTAGGCGCCGCCCTGGTCCCAGTTGTGCGGATCCTCTTCGCTCACCGGAAGGCCGTCACTGATGGCGAGCGTGCCCGTGGTGCTGGTGAAGACGAATTTCCTCAGCCCGGCCGAAGAGGCGGCGTCGAGCACGTGCCGCAGGCCCTCGACGTTGGTGGCGAACAGCGGAGCCGGATCCCGCAGCCACATCCGCGCGTCGACGACGCAGTGGTAGACGACGTCGCACCCCGCCATGGCCGCTTGCAAAGCTTCGTCGTCGAACACGTCGCCGTAGCACCGTTCGACCGCGAGATCGTCGATACCTACCGTGGAACTGGTGCGGCGCAGCATCACGCGCACATCGGCGCCGCCGGCAGCCAGTTGACGGGTGACGTGCGAACCGAGGAATCCGCTGGCCCCGATGACCAGACTCTTCGGCACTACAGCGTGCTGAGAATCTGGTTCATCGTGTCGATCTCCTTCTGCTGGCTCTCGATGATCGACTTGGACAACGCGATCGCGTCGGCGTTCTGCCCATTCTTGATCTCGTCCTGCGCCATGGTGATCGCACCCTGGTGATGGGTGATCATCCCGGTGAGGAACAACTTGCTCGCCGCAACCCCTTCGGCATTCTTCAGCGCCTCCATCTCGGCGGCCGACATCATCCCCATACCGGACATCATGGGCATGTCACCCATGCCACCCATACCCGGTATCGCGGGAGTGGTTGTCGCGCTTGGTAATTCGGAACCGTGCATACCGTCGTGACCGGGCATTGCCGACGTGCTCGGCATGCCGCTCATGCCGGGCATTCCGCCCATCCCCGGCATCATCGGGGTTCCCCACTGGGTCAGCCACCCCTGCATCTGCTCGATCTCGGGGGCTTGGGCGGCCTTGATCTGCGTGGCCAACTCGACCACCCGCGGGTCGATGCCCTGCTTGCCCAGGATCATGTCGCTCATCTCCACGGCCTGCTGGTGATGCGGGATCATGTGGTGGGCGAACATCACGTCGGACCGGTTGTGGGCGGCCGCGGGGGCCACCGACGCGCTGGTGGACGTCGGCGCACTCGTCGCCGGGGTGTCCTTGGCCGCGTCTTTCGTCGCCGAACACCCACCGAGCGCGGCGGCCACCGCGAACGTCGCCAAACCTGCCGTCAGAGCTTTCATCATGCTGTCCATCATGGCCGGTTCCTACCCGCAAGGTTGCGGAGCCAAACAATTAGGGTAGGCTTACCTCTATGTCTGATGTCTCCGCACAACTACTGGGCAGCGGCCTGATCGGACTTCGAGAGGGCCTGGAGGCCGGCATCGTGGTCATGGTCCTGGTCGCCTTCCTGGTCAAGACGGGGCGGCGCGACGCCCTGAAGTGGGTCTGGCTCGGCGTCGCCGGAGCGGTCGCCGTCACGGTCGGGGTGTTCCTGGGCATCCGGTACGGCGCCTACCGATTGACGGACTTGACCGCCGAGGCGATCGCGGGGATCGCCTCGCTGGTGGCAGTCGCCATCGTGACGTCGATGGTGCTGTGGATGCACCACGCCGCCGCAGGACTCTCCGGAGACCTGCGAGCCGGGATGAGCAGGGCACTCGAGACCGGAGCGCCGGCGGTGCTGCTGCTGTCGTTCCTGGCCGTCGGACGTGAAGGCGCCGAGACGGCACTGTTCATGGTCGGCTACGCCGAAGCCAAGACGTCCTGGCCGCTGCTCGGCCTCATCGTCGGCACGGCGACCGCGGCCGTGATCGCCTGGGCGATGTACGCCGGCGCGATCCGGATCGACCTGGCGAAGTTCTTCCGCTACACCGGCGTCTTCCTCATCGTGGTGGCCGCCGGAATTCTGTCCTACGGCCTCGGCGCACTGCAGACCGTCGGCTGGCTGCCAGGTCACCAGCTCCGCGCCTTCGACATCAGCGCGGCGATGGACTGGGGATCCTGGTACGGCCAGGTGTTGCAGGGCGTCCTCAACATCGACCCGGCCCCGACAGTGCTGCAACTCACCGGGTGGCTGGTCTATCTCGCCGTCGTGCTGCCGTTGTTCCTCCGGCCGAGTCCGGCACCCGCCCGGCTGCGGGCCACCGCAAACCCAACCGAAAGGTCCATCGCATGACCAGGATGACGGGCGCCGCGTTGGCATTCCTGACGGCGATCTCATTGGCCGGTTGCGCACAGTCCGAGAAGACTCCCGCGGTCGGAAGCGGGACTGCGGCATCGGAGATCACCGTCGAGGCGTCCGACACCGGGTGCACGTTATCGGCCACCCAGACCCAGACTGGTCCGCACACGTTCGTGATCACCAACACCGGGACCAAGGTCACCGAGTTCTACGTCTACGGTCAGGGCCAGCAGGTGCTCGCCGAGGCCGAGAACATCTCCCCGGGACTGCAACGCCGGCTTGAGGTCCGTTTCGACCAGCCCGGCAACTATCAGACCGCCTGCAAGCCCGGCATGGCTGGGGACGGCATCCGCGCAAACCTGATCGTCAGCCGGTAGAAAACCGCGGTCAGGGCGTTGCTCAGCGGCTCGATTCGGTAACCCTCAGCTAACTCGTCTTAGCGCCCCGGACTCTGAGGATGTACCGTTGCGGGCAAGTCATCGCCGAATTTTGGAGTTTGCTGATGTGGGTCGTCAAGAACGGTGCCCGAGTGTGGGCAGCTGCGTTCGCGCTCGGCCTTTCGCTGGCAGGCCCGGGACTCGCGGTCGCTGCGGCCGACGAGACCGACGGCGCTGCCGCCGGCGTCCAGAGCCAGACCGACACCGAGTTCTCCACGTCGACCTCGACGTCGACCTCCCCGTCTACTCAAGTACGTTCACGGCGCCCGGGGGCCGCCGCGGCCCAGTCCCCGACCCGGATCGCCCGCGCCGCGACTCCTGCCTCCGGCAACCACACCGAGGCCCGAACGGCGGCCAAACCCGCACAGTCCCGACGGGTCAACATCGGTCCTAAGACGGCAGCGCCCGCCGGCATCGACCCGCAGGCGTCCGCCGCCGACGCGGTGACGACTGCCGCGGCAGCCGACGCACCGGTCGAGATCGCGCCGGCCCCGACTCCCCTGCGTGTCACCGCAAAACCCGTTGCCGCCCTCAGCATCGCCGGCGCCGCGGCGACCGCATCGGCCAGCGATCCGCTTTCAGCGCTGCTGTCGCCGATTCAGTCCTTCGTCGAGGGCATCGGGCTGCTCATCCGCCGCACCTTCTTCAACCAGGCCCCCACGGTCAACCCGGTGCAACTGACCGGAAAGGACGCCGGACTGATCACCGGCACGGTGGGCGCGGTCGACCCCGAGGGTGACCCGATCATCTACAGCGTTTCCAGTTCGCCGAGATACGGCAGCGCCACCGTCGATGCCGAGGGCAACTACACCTACACGCCAGGCGCGAGTTTCACCGGCCGGGACAGCTTCACCGTCGCCGCCACCGACACCGGTTTCCATATCAACCTGCTCGACCTGTTCCGTCCGGCCAGCACCGAGGCCTATCTCCAGATCGCTCAGGGCGTCACAGCAGGCAACCTCACCTTCACCTTCATCTACGGGCGCGGTTCGCAGTACTGGAGTCAGGCGGCCCGCGCGGCCCTGCAGGCCTCGGCCGAACAGCTGGCCACCTACTTCGTTGTCGACTCGCCGGTGAACGTCACCTTCGATGTCACCGCAGAGAACTCGCCGTTCTCCGGAACGCTGGCCTCCTCCGGCAGCGATCTGGTCAGCAGCGATCCCGGCTTCTACGACACCGTGGTCCAGCAGAAGATCCTCACCGGCGTCGACGCGAACGGCTCGGCCGCCGACGGCACCATCGACTGGAACTTCGGCCAGCCCTGGGCGTACGGCAGCTCGGTCGACTACAGCCAGTACGACTTCACCTCGACCGCGCTGCACGAACTGCTGCACGCATTCGGATTCCTGTCCAACGTCGACGAGCCCGCGTGGAACTCCTCCAACCGCACCTGGACGATCTTCGACACCTACATGGTGACCCAGAACGGCACCCAGGTGATCCCCAGCACCTACCGGTGGAACTCGGTCTACAACACCAATCTCACCGGCGGCAACGGCGGGCTGTACTTCGGCGGACCCAACGCCGTCGCGGTCTACGGCGGTCTCGTGCCGCTCTACACACCGAATCCATGGGAGCCGGGAAGCTCGGTCTCCCACTTGGACGACAGCACCTTCACGGGACGCAACACCCAGCTGATGAATGCGATATCCGACACTGGTCGGGGCATTCGCGTGGTCAGCCCCGTCGAGCTGGCCATCCTGCAGGACATCGGCTACACCGTCAACACCTCGGCGTCGACGTTCCTCATCCTCGGTTTCGGGTTGATCCGCCGCCGGCGTCGCAAATAGCGAAAACCGTTCAGCGACCGGTCAACTGGTCGATCAGGTTGTAGCTCTCGGGATCGTCGGGCAGCACACCGGCGAAGCCCTCCAGGAAGATGATCGCCACCACGTTGGCGGCGACGACGGCGATGAACAGCCAGATGATCGCCGTCGAGATGTTCCACGCGGCACTACCGGAGACAGGCGCCGCCGGGATGCCCTTGGGCATCAGCATCAGCATCACACCGACGTAGATCATCACGATGCTGAAGGTCACGAAGGCCCAGGTATAGAGGTGGAGTCGCAGGAATGGCTCGCCGTAACCGGGATCGCCGGGCAGGATGTGCAGTTCGATCTGACGCACCGACACCGCCGCACCGGCGAGTACACCGAGCAGTCCCATGCCGAGGCCCTGCGCATAGCGTGCGACGGTCAGCGTGCCGCAGCGGGCCTGCATGATGACGAACAGCGCCCCGACCGTGGCCAGTATCATCCCGTAGCGCTGCAGCATGCACAGCGGGCAGGGGAACTCGCCCTTGACGAACTGGATGAAGAACGCACTGCACATCACCACGGTGTAGGCCATCACCCAGGCGTGCAGACCCCAGAAGGTGATGAACCCCCAGATGCCACCCGGCTTGGCGGCCTGATCCTGCTCCGCCATCAGAAGCTCAGATCCAGATGGGAGGTGACGTGATAGTTGAAGAGTCCGATCATGGCGATCACACCGATCGCCCAGAGGCTGAGGATCAAGCCGCGCTTGGCGCCCCGCCAGACCAAGAGAACGATCACCAGCAGCAGGATCATGATGAGAATGTCCACGCCCGAACATTAGGACGTGGCCGAGCCTTGCGGAGGCTGTTTAGCCCGGGAAGATCCGCACCCAGTCGACGAGCAGTTCAGCCGGATAGTTGCCCGGCCGGGGGTCTCGTCCGCCCGAGCCGCCGACCGCCAGATTGAGCACAGGTCGCAGTTCGTAACCCGGGTCGTTGAACGGCCAGCCCTCGATCGAACCGGCCGGCACCTCCCAGTACGGCCTCATCCCCGGCTTGTAGTCCTGCCAGAAGTACATTCCGAAGTTGTTCCAGGTCACCCGCCAGGTGTGCCACAGGCTGTCCACCGGGAAGTTGCACGTGGCGTGTGACGTGCCGTCCAGAGTGGCGTGCACGGTGGTTCCCGACGGCCAGTCCTGATTGCCGTACCACTCGATGAGGTCGACCTCACCACCGCGCTCCGGGTTGTCGTTGAGGAGCCACCAGGCCGGCCAGGCGCCCGGGGTGAGGCAGTTGAACTTCACCCGTGCCTCGAAGGTGTTGTTGATGCCGGCCCCGAAGTTGGCCACCACCTTGCCGCTGGTGTATCGGCCGTCGCCATCGCGGGTGGCGCGGATGACCAGATTCGAATTGCCGTCGAGGAAGACGTGCTCGCGGTCATCCCGATACTGGCCCATGTTCTCCGGGCGGTCCCAGAAAACGGGGTTCTTGATGACCTCGCGGAACTGCGCGACGCTCCAGCGCGCGGGGTCGGGAGCCGACCCAGCCGGCCCGTTGAACTCGTCGCCGAGGAACTGCGGGGCAGCCGCCTCCGGCGCCGGCGGCATTGCCGGGGGAAGCGGGACCTCGGGAACCGGGAGATCCGGACCAGGGTCGGCACCGGCCTCAGGCGTGGGGATCGCCACCGCGGCGACGCCTAAACCGGCCATCAACATCGCACTGCGACGGTCGAAGTCGGGCATAGCTACCCACTGTAAGGTCCGGCAGTCTCCTGGCACGATCCGGGTGCCGGAAAAGTGACCGAAAGCCTGTGCGGGCGAAGACCGGAAACCACAGTTCATCATGCTGAACGCCGATAGATTGCATTTGCTGGAAAATCTCTGTTTAGCTTGGTCGGCGGCGTTTCGCGCCGCAGGTGCCGCGCCGCAGTTGGCAAAAGGGGAGAACCGGTGGGCGAAGACGTACTCGGAATCGTGCGGTCTGCCGCGACCGGGTTCGCGGCCGGGGCAACCACCCTGGCGCTGTGTACGGCGGTCACCTCCGGCCCTGCCGTCCAGTTGACCACCAGCACGGTGCTGGTGATGGGCGGTACCTACAACGGCACCGCACTGGCACCCCCGATGCAGCAGTTCCTGGGCGGAGACCCGTGGTACCCGAACCCGGACCTCGACCCGTTCCGGCCCGTGGGCAGCTTCGGGGGCGGCTACCTCGACACCGCCAACAATCCGGCCTCCCCGTATTTCGGGTGGGATTTCGTCCCGGTCACCTGGCCGGCCGATGTCTGGCCGCTTTTCCTGGGGAGAACGCCCTACGAGTCGTCCCAGGAGCAGGGACTGAAGAATATCGCCGGAACTCTGGAATCGACGCTGAGCATGCTGGGATCCGGCGAAAAGGTGGTGGCCGTCGGCTATTCGTCGAGCGCCAACGTCATGGTCCGTGAGATGCGGGCACTGCAGGGGCAGCCCGGCGGCGCGCCGGCCACCGACCGGGTGCAGTTCCTCCTACTGGGCAACCCCAACCGGCCGAACGGCGGGATCCTGCAACGGTTCGCCGGGCTGTACATCCCGTTCGTCGACATCCCACTCGACGGGTCGACTCCGACCGACACGCCCTACGCCACGACCGATGTCAGCTGGGAATACGACTTCTTCTCCGACTTCCCGACCTACCCGGTCAATCTGCTGGCCGTGATGAACGCGTTCCTGACCGGATCGATCGTGCACGGGAACTACTTCCCCGCCGACATCAACGGCCCACGCGCGCTGCCGGACACCACCGTCGGAAACATCACCTACATCACCCTCAAGACGCCGCACCTGCCGCTGCTGATGCCGTTGTACGACATCGGTTTTCCCGAACCACTGCTCGACCTGGTCGAACCGGCGCTGACGGTCATGGTCGACTGGGGCTACGACCGTTCCGCCGGACCGGGCACCCCGACCGCTGCCGGGTTGCTGCCACGCATCGATCCAGCCACCGCGGCGATGCAACTCGTCGACGCGATCGGCCGGGGCGTGCAGAACTTGATCTCCGACCTCGTGCCGGCTGGACAGGCCCGATCGCGCGGCCCGGCGCGAACCACGACGGCGGCTGCCACCCGACGGGGATCCGATCACCGAAAGCTGACGGTTACCGCGCCAAAATCTCGGCGCTGAGGCACAGTGATCTCTCCGAATCTCGTTGTTGAGGAGAGCCATTGGCACGGTTCGTGGCGGGAGACGAGCATCTGGTGGCCTACCACCACCAGTGAGTGATCAGTCGGTCGCGTCCGCTTCCTCGGCCGGCTCGTCCAAACTCGCATCCAGAACGCTGACATCGATGCCGTAGGGCAGGAACCGCACACTGCGACTGGTATCGGTGTTGTGCTTGTTGGCCCGCAGTGCGTCGAGTTCGGTCTTGTAGACCTGCTCGACGTGGGCCTTACCGTCCCCGTCGGAGATGTAGATCGCCCACACCCCGTCGCCGGCCTCTCCGGCGGTCTCCGGTTGCGGGCGCGGCCTCGAAGTCCGCTGACCGGGCTTCGTGAATTGATCGAACAGCATCCCGAAACCGGCACCCTGCCCAGAGGAATTGAGCAATTTGCCGAACGCGTCACGCAGGCCTTCGCCCGTCTCGCGCACGACTCGGTCGAATTCCTCGGGATCGATGCCGAACGGCCCGTTGTTGTCCATGCCAGCCAGTGTGCGCCGGGTTTGCTGATCCGTCGATACGCCGGTGGCGAAACTCCCTAGACGGGGGTCAGTGGCAGCGAGCGCCTCGGCTGGAATTCGAACTGCGCGCCGTGGCTGAACTTGGTCACCTGCACCTCCGGCGACTCCGGCAGAGCTTGCTCGACGGTCTCGAATTCCGCGGTCCAGTCGGTGTCGGTTCCGCTCACCCGCACCACCAGATACGGGTCGACGGCAGTGGCGATCGCCTGCAACGGGGCCGTCGATGCCGGCGAACAGAGCGAGATCCAGGCGCCATCGTCATGGGCCGGCGAGGGATGCACATGCAAACGGCCGCCGGTGATCTCCGAGACCACGTAGCCGGCCGGGTTGAACAGCGGATGCAGGTCGAGCACGGCGGCCAGCCCGGTCTCATCCGCAGACAGGTTGAGCGCGCGACGGATCCTGGCCGCCGCCACCCCGGCGATGCCGGTGAGCTGTTTGGTGCCGATGTCGGTTGCCTGATCGTCGTCGACGGCCCGCGCCCGCACGGCGATACCGAAGGAGAGGTTGAGCAGGTGCATCTGCAGGCACACCTCATCAGCCATCCGGACCAGTGCCGAATGCGAATAGGCGGCGAAGTCGAAATCGCTCAACAGGGGCCCGGCGTAATCCGACCGGCCGTCATCCTCCGAGTCGATGTCGTCCAGCGGCCAGGTCGCGGCCTTGGTCCGCGCGACGATCTCCAGCGCCGGGATGCCGACCGCGTCGGGGTGGGACTCGTCGATGATGACCGTCCACGCGCAGTGCGGATGACGGTCGGCGGGCGTGCGCGGCGGACGGTGGATGGGACGGACCTGAGCCTTGGGATTGGTCGCGATCGCCGTTGCGTCGAAGGTTGGATCCTCGATGTCGTGGCACATGCCCTTGACGTAGTCCGGGCCCATCGGTTCGACGTCGAGCAGAGCCCCGCAGTGGTCCAGATGGAACTCGCCGTGCCAGCGGTCGTGGACGGTGAAGCGGAAATCCATGAACTGCGGCGGGGCGCCGATATCGAGCTGAAGGCCCTTGAAGATCGTGACCACGTCATCACCGGAGTACTTCAGCGCCTGCTGCATCCGCCTGGTGTAGATCGGGCTGGACCCGGCCCATTCCTCGATGGCGATCTGCAGCATCTCCTCGCGGCCGAAAGCCGAGATGCACCACGCCATTCCGGACCGGTCGATCATCTGACCGATGAGAAGCAATTCGGGGACGAGCACGGCCAGTTCGGAGCGGGACAGATGGGAATAACGGCTCACCTTTGCGAACCTAGTAGAGCCGGGCACCGGGTTGTGTTGCAATGTCGAACATGGCTGATCTGGAGACCATCGAGGCGATCAAACGTGTCAAGTACCGCTACCTGCGGGCGCTGGACACCAAACACTGGGACGACTTCGCCGACACCCTGACCGAGGACATCGTCGGCGCGTACGGATCGTCCCTGGGCAAGGAGCACCGCTTCGACAACCGGAAGGATCTGGTCGAGTTCATGCGGACCTCGATGCCGGCGACCGTCTTCACTGAGCACCGGGTGACCCATCCGGAGATCACCGTGCTCGACGAGGATCAGGCCGAGGGGATCTGGTATCTGCAGGACCGTGTCATCGTGCCGGAGTTCAATTTCATGCTGTTCGGCGCCGCGTTCTATCGGGATAGCTACCGCAAGACCGAGGACGGCTGGCGGATCTGCGCCACCGGATACCAGCGGACCTATGAAGTGACGCAGTCGGTGGAGGGAACCAACTTCAAGCTCACCCCGGGTTCCGCGCTCGCCTGACTACTGGGCGATGGCGATCACCGCGCCGGGCTGTAGCCACGCAATGATCTTGACCAGGGTGGCGTCGTCAAGGGCGACGCAGCCCGCGGTGGGTGCGCCGTTGGTGGTGTGCACGAAGAACGCACCACCGTGGCCCGGGATGCGCTCCTTGTTCACACCCATCACCAAGGCGTGCGCATAGGCCGGGATGTAGAGGTTCTCGGTACCACTGGCCGGGGAGGTGTCGAACGGGCAGTCGGCCTTCTTGCACACCTGCATGGTGTTGTAGGTCGGACCGTCGGCGGACCACCAGTAGTCCGGGGTCGTCTGGTAGTACTTCAGGCCCCCGCCCGGACTGGGTTGGGTGCCGAAGGCGAAATCGAGTGAGTAGACGCCCATCGGGGTGGCCGGGACATTGTCGCGGGCTTCGGGTGCCAGTCCGGCTGAACCGAGGTGGACGCCGATACCGGTGCCCACCGGCTGCCAACCCGCAGGACCGCGCTGCCAGACGTCCATCTTCCCGGCCGAGCCTCCGGTGCCGACGACGGAGAGCACCTGCGTCGCGCTGCCGACCTGTGCATCGAACCAAGGGGTCACCGCCCCAATCGGGGGCGCCGCAGCCAGCGCTAGCGCGACCGCGGCCAGGAGCCCACCGAGTATCCGACGCATGGAAGTCATCGTCGCACGCGCCGAGGTGAATACCGCCGCGACGCAAGCACACCTAGCATCGCCGGTCATGAGCGACCTCCCCGGCGGCCGGTGGGCAGCGCTGCTGGTGGGCCGGCACTGGCCCGGTTCCCCCGCGCTGGCCGCCGTGTCAGCGGCCGCGGCCTCCCGGCGCGCGGTGAGCGCCTCGTTCGACGGTTATGCCGACACGTTGCGATCGGTCGCCGGCACCGTGCTGTCCGACCAGGAGGGCGCCACCGCCACCGCCGTACGGAAATCCTTCCTCGACGGCGCAGAGCATGCCCGCGGTGTCGCCGAGCGCAACGACGCCAAGCAGGAAGCCCTGAGCCAGGCTCGCCGTTGCGCATCGGAACTGCGTTGCGCTCTCGCCGAGATCGCCGAACGGGGCGCCCGGCAGATCGATGCGATCATCGCCGGGACGGGGTCCGGTTCGGAGAAGACGGCCGGGATCCTGGCGGTGGTGTCCGCATCGCATGCCGAGGCCGACACCAGAACGGCGTTGTGCCTGGGCGACGTCTACGGCCACATCCAATCCGTGCTGGACAGCTGCGGGCAACAGATCTCCGCGCGGCAGTTCGCACATGCGCAGGGTGTGACACCCCAGACCCCGCACCGGATGCCGGCATCGGATCTCGAATACCGCGTGCGCAATCTGTTGGATCTGCAATGAGCGATGACCGCCTCAACGCCGCACCGGATGCGTATCTGCATGCGGCCGCGGCGAACTCCGCACCGCCACCGGTTCTCTCCGATCCACTCGCCGACGGTGCAACGCCCGTCGAGCAGCTGCTGCGGATTCTCGGCCTGGCCGCCAACTCCGATGACCCCGGGGACATGACGGCCAGCGCCGAGGGTTACGCGCAACGCGATGCCTGGACCACCACGGCCGCCACCGCGTTCCCCGGTCAGGACGGCGCAGCGGCCGGTCAGATCGCCTCCGGTGTCGCCGGAGCGCTCGCGGCCATCCTGGCACCGTTGACGCAACTGCCGCAGCAATTCACCCAGGGCGCACAGCAGATGGTTCGGACCGCGGCGTCATTGACCGGCCAGGACGAGCCCACCGATCCGATCACCGATCCGATCACCGACGCCGTGCAGGATCCCGGTGCCGACGCCGTTGATCTCGACATGGCAGCCGACCCCATGACAGCGTCCCCGGCCCCCGGCGTCACCGCCCCGAGTGCTGCGCTCTCGCCGGCGGTGATTCCGTCGCCGGGCACCCACCCGTCGGCCGCGTCGGCAACCTCGGCCCCGGCCCGGGTTCAGGGGAACCTCAAAACCGCGACACCGGCGGCGCCGCCGGTGATGACCGGAATGCCGCTGATGCCGCCAGCCGGACTGGGCAATACAGGGTTGAGCACCACCGATTCGAAGACCGACACGAAGCGGGTCGCCCCGCCGCCGGTGCACAACGGGGCGGGGGTGCAGGGCCGGATGGGGGTCGCCGGACCGGTGATCAGCACCCGGATCGAGGACAAACCGGTCGCGGTACGGCGCGCACCGGCCGCCGAACCCCGATAACTCAGACCAGCGGACGGCCGGTGCGGATCCGCCAGTTCAGATCGTGCAGCAGGACGTTGAACGGGAACGCCCGCACGAACGGCGGAGCGATGTTGTTCGCCACCCGGATGGTCCGCATCAACCGGTCGAACTCACGCTGCTTTCTCGCGTTCCACTCCAGGTGCATCTCATCACGGAACTTCTGCGGCAGGAACCCGGTGGTGATCAGCAGTCCGGTCGCCTCGCTGCGGGTCTGCAGGGCAGCCGGCAACCGGACTCCACGCATCCGCGAGGCCGCGATCGGAAGAAGATAATCGCGCACCGCGTCGTCGATATGCACCTTGGCCAGCGACTCCTGCCAATACGCGTCAAAGGCCACCCGGTCCGCGGGCCACATCTCGGCCGGCATCTGCAGCGTAGTCCCGAGTGCCATCCCGTCCCGGTAGTGCTGATCGGCGGTCTCCTCGTCCATCTCCCCCACGAACATGCGGTAGACGTCGACACCGCCCTTGTAGAGACACGCAGCCACCCACAACTGCAGATCCCGGTCGAACGCGTTGTACGAGACCGGGCTCTCCTCGGTGGAAAAGACTTGGGCGTGAGAGCGATTCACCGCCCGGCGATAGGCCTTCTTCTGCTCGTCGGTTCCCCGGGTGGCCACCGCCAGATAGGTGAATGTCGTCCGTGCCCGTTTGACCGGATGACGATCGACACGTCCGCTCTCGACCCTGCTCTCCATCACCCCGTAACCCACACCCGGGCGACCGAGTTGCATGATCACGTTGGCCGGACCGGCAAGCAGGGCGACTCCCATCAGTCCGTCGTCGAATCCCGCACCGCGCGGCAGCCAACGCGGGCGTATTCGTTCACTCGCGCCACACGATTCACTGACCGGTCGCTCGACCACATTGACGGAAGGGTTGACAGTCATCGATTTCATTGTGGTCGGCACACAGATGGTGTCAAGATATCGCTGTGACACAGGCGCGACCTTATGCCGGCGTTGATGCCGCTGATCGCTTGGCCGGACGTCGCGCCCGACTACTGGAGGCTGGTCTGGAACTTCTCGCCGGAACTGTGCAACCGACGGAGTTGACGGTGCGCGGCGTCTGCCAGGAAGCCGGAGTGGCCACCCGTTACTTCTACGAAAGCTTTCCGGACAAAGACGAATTCGTCGGCGCCGTGTGCGACTGGGTGATCGCCCAGTTGGCTGCAACGACTCAGGCCGCCGTGACCGCGGCACTCCCCGCCGAACGCACCCGTGCGGGCCTGGCCAACATCGTGAGCACCATCGAGGCAGATCCCCGCCTGGGCCGCCTGATGTTCGGCGCACAGGTGTCCAACGCGGCCGTCATCCGCAAGCGCCGGGAATCGGAAGCGTTCTTCGCCATCCTGTCGGGCCGGCACGTCGAAACCCTGTTGCACCGGCCCGCCAATGCCCGGATCAAGGCGGTGTCCCACTTCGTGGTCGGCGGCGTGACCCAGGCGATCAGCGCCTGGCTGACCGGAGACGTGGACCTGACACCGGAGGACCTGGTCGATCAGCTCAGCGAGATCGTCAACGCGCTCGGCGAACCGCGGCTGTTCCGGGACTGATCGCTACCGGGCCACCGTATTGCGTGGCCGCCGATCCGCGGCGGTCCTGGGCACGGCCGGGGTGTCGGCCTCGGTGAACGTCTTGGTCCAGCACGCGAACTCCAGCAGGATGCCGTCCGGGTCGGTGAAATAGAAGGACCGGACGTACACCCCGGGTTGCATCCGCGGTGCCACCTGATGCGGACTGTCGTCGTGATTGAGCACCGGCCCGACCCGGACCCCCTTGTCCTTCAGACGCTGCCGGTACTCATCGAACTTCTCCTCGGGAACGTGGAAGGCGAGATGATTCATCGAACCGACCGCGGTGACGATATCGCCGACACCGGGCAGTGCCGCGGGCACGGTCTCGCCCGTTTCGCCGTCAGGGGCGTCGGCGAACCAGAAGAAGGCCACGCAGTCACCGTTTCCGGCATCGAAGAAGAAGTGCTGGCCCTGCCCACCGGGCATATCCAGCGATTTGATCAGCGGCATGCCGAGCACGCCGCTGTAGAAGTCCACGGTCCGCGCCATGTCCGAACACACCAGAGCCACGTGGTTGATCCCGCCGAGTTCGAACTCACGGTTGGGGAAGTCCGGCTTGACCATGGCCCGATTCTAGGCGCGCGACGCCGAGGCGTTTATCGTCTCCTACCATGCCGGCACCGCGAGTCGTCCGCGAGTTCGTCGGACTTGCCTCTCCCACCGCGCCCCGTGCCGGGGCCGGCGGTCACCCGTGTCAGGGTCTCTATCACCGCCGCGAGGGCGAAAGCCCGAGGATCGCGGTGATCGCCACGCACTATCAGATCGACTTCTCCGAGCACTACATCGCCGAGTACCTCGCGGCCCGGGGCATCGGTTTCCTCGGATGGAACACCCGCTTCCGGGGCTTCGAGAGCAGTTTCGTGCTCGATCACGCCCTGATCGACATCGGCGTGGGTATGCGTTGGCTTCGCGAGTCCCACGGGGTGGAGACCATTGTGCTGCTGGGCAATTCCGGCGGCGGCTCCTTGATGGCCGCCTACCAGTCCCGGGCGATAGACTCCGATGACCTGATCGCCGCCGACGGCTACATCTCCAGCGCCGCCCACCCGGGACGCCCCGATGTGCTGACCGCCTGGATGGACGGCGCCGTCATCGACGAGAACGACCCCGTCGCCGGCGATCCCGACCTCGATCTGTTCGACGAGCGCAACGGTCCGCCGTTCTCCGCCGATTTCGTGGCCCGCTACCGCGCCGCCCAGGTCGCGCGCAATCAGCGGATCACCGACTGGGCGCGCGACGAACTCGTCCGGGTCCGCGCCGCCGGGTTCTCCGACCGGCCGTTCACCGTGATGCGCACCTGGGCCGACCCGCGGATGGTCGATGCCACCCTGGAGCCCACCGGACGCGAGCCCAATATGTGCTACGCCGGAGTCCCCGTCCACGCCAACCGCTCACCCCGGGGTATCGCCGCGGCCTGCACCCTGCGCAACTGGCTGGGCATGTGGAGTCTGGAGACGGCTCAGACCCGGGCCGAGCCGTACCTGGCGCGGATCACCTGTCCCGCACTGGTGATCAACGCCGACCGTGACACCGGGGTGTTCCCCTCCGACGCGGCCCGGATCACCGCGGCGCTGGCGAGCACAGATCTGACCTCGTGCACGATCGACACCGATCACTACTTCACCACGCCCGGGGCCCGCGACGAGCAGGCCGACGTGATCGCAGGCTGGGTCGGCGACCGATGGCCGTGAAGGTGCTCGCCCACTTCCTGCCCGGCGACACCGTGCTGGAGATCGTTGGGCCGCATACGGATTGGCTCGATATCCGCTGGTGCCACGAGGAGGACGACCAGACACTACATCGCGAGCTGCCCTGGGCGGATGTGGTGTGGCATGTGCTGCGTCCCTTGTCCGACACGGATCTGCGCCGCGGCACCCGGCTGCGTCTGGTGCACAAACTGGGTGCCGGCGTGAACACCATCGATGTCGACACCGCCACCGAATCCGGTATCGCGGTGGCCAATATGCCGGGCGCCAACGCCGCCTCGGCTGCCGAGGGCACGGTCCTGCTGATGCTGGCGGCGATGCGACGGCTGCTGGAGTTGGATGGCGCAACCCGCGCCGGACGAGGCTGGCCCACCGACTCGACACTCGGCGAGACCGTCCGTGATATCGGGGAGTGCACGGTGGGCCTGATCGGCTACGGCAACATCGCCCGCCGGGTGGAGACGATCGTCGCCGCGATGGGCGCGAACGTCCTGCACACCAGTACCCGCGACGACGGAACTCCGGGCTGGCGTCGACTGGCCGATCTGCTTTCCGCCAGTGACATCGTCAGTCTGCACCTGCCGCTGACCCAGGACAGCGACAAGCTGATCGACCGGGCGGCGCTGGCGCTGATGAAGCCGGGGGCGTTGCTGGTGAACACTTCACGCGGCGGTGTGGTCGATGAGGCGGCGCTGATCGAGGCATTGCGTTCCGGCCGGCTGGCCGCCGCCGGACTGGACGTCTTCGCATGCGAACCGGTGGCAGCCGATAACCCGTTGCTGAACATGGAGAACGTGGTGTTGACCCCACATGTGGTCTGGTTCACCCGGGACACCATGCGCCGCTATCTCGAGCAGGCAGTGGACAACTGCCGACGCCTGCGCGACGGTGAGGATCTGGTCAACGTCGTCAACGGAAAGCAGGGTGTTCGCCTTGAGTGAGCAGGCCCTGGCCGGGCACGCACTGGAAGTCCGCACATTGCGCCGGGTGACCATCCGGTTGGTGCCGATCCTCATGACGCTGTACTTCGTCAACTACCTCGATCGCACCAACCTGGGCATCGCCAAAGCCCAACTGAGCGCCGATCTGCAACTGTCGGCGACCATGTTCGGTCTCGCCTCGGGCATCTTCTTCATCGGTTACGTCCTGGTCGAGGTGCCGTCGAACCTGGCGCTGGTCCGCTTCGGCGCTCGGCGCTGGCTGGCCCGAATCGCAGTCTCCTGGGGAGTCGTCGCAGTTGCGATCGCCTTCGCTCCGAACGCCGGATCGCTTTTGGCATTGCGGTTCCTGCTCGGCATCGCCGAGGCCGGCCTGTTCCCCGGTGTGATCTTCTACCTCGGCCACTGGTTCCCGGCTGCCTATCGGGCCCGGATCGTCGGGGTCTTCATGCTCGCCGTTCCGCTGGCCTCCGCCATCGGAACACCGTTGGCGGCGTGGCTGATTCAGGCCGGGCACGGCCTCTTCGGGCTGGCCGGGTGGCGGTTCATGATGATCTGTGTCGGAGCGCCGGCGGTGATCCTCGGCATCATTTGTTGGTTCTACCTCACCGACAGGCCCGCCGACGCGCACTGGCTGCCGGACGACGAACGGCGCTGGCTCACCGAGGTGCTGGCGGCCGAGGAACATCAGATCACGCAGACCTACCACTTCCCGTTGCGCCGGGCGCTGACCAGTCCGCGGGTGTGGGCACTGGCGGTCGTCTACTTCGGCGTCGCCTACGGCCTTTATGCGCTGGCGTTCTTCCTGCCGACGATCATCGCCGGCTTCAAGCAGACCTTCGACGTCTCACTGTCCATCATCGAGGTGGGACTGATCACCGCGGTCCCCTACCTGTTCGCGACGGTGTCGATGTTCCTGTGGTCCCGGCATGCCGACCGTGTCCGCGAGCATGTGTGGCACGTCGCACTGCCTCTTCTGCTGGGCGGCTTGGCGATTCCTGTCGCGCTGTACATGCGTCATCCAGTCGCGGTGATGGTCCCGGTGACCATCGCCGCGGTGGGTATCTACAGCGCCCTGCCGATCTTCTGGGCGCTGCCGTCACGGTTCCTCACCGGCGCGGCCGCCGCCGGCGGGATCGGGCTGATCAACTCGTTCGGCAACATCGGCGGTTTCGCCGCACCGTACGCCACCGGTGCGCTGTCCGATCTGACCGGCAGCAACCGGGCCGCCATGTGGGCGGTGGGAGTGATCATGGTGGTCTGCGCGGCATTGGTGGTCGCACTGAGGGCCACGCCGGCGCCCGATCGCGAGGCTCTCAACGGGTAGTACCCTCGGTCGATGCCCATCGCGATCGAGTCCGAACACGTCGAACTGGCCGAGTCGGTGAAATCCCTGCTGAAAAAGGTGGTCCCGGCGGAGGTCCTGCACGCCGCACTGGAAGGCCCGGTCGAGAATCCGCCGGTCTACTGGCGGGGTGCCGTCGAGCAGGGGTTACACGGTCTGCATCTGTCCGAGAAGGTGGACGGCCAGGGCGCCGGACTGCTGGAACTGGCGGTCGTGATCGCGGAGTTCGGTTATGCCGCCGCGCCCGGCCCGTTCGTTCCCTCGGTGATCGCCGCGGCGCTCATCTCGGCGCACGACCCGGGTTCGGAGGTGTTGCGCGGGTTCGCCTCCGGGGAGACCATCGCCGCCTACGCACTGGATTCCGATCTCACCGCCGACCGGCACGGCGAGCGACTGGTGATCCGCGGCGAGGCACGTTCGGTACCGGCCGCCGCGCAGGCCGACGTCCTGGTGCTGCCGGTCGCCATCGACGGCGGCGTCGAGTGGGCGGTTATCGACGCCTCCGCATGCGAGATCGAACAGCTGCGCTCGGTGGATTTATTGCGACCGGTCGCCCATGTGCGGGCCAACGCCATCGAGATCCGCGCCGACGCACTGCTGTCGAATCTGTCCCAGGCCGTGGGACGGGCGGTCATCTCCACACTGCTGTCCGCCGAGGCCGTCGGAATCGCGCGGTGGGCCACCGACACCGCCTCGGCCTACGCCAAGATCCGCGAGCAGTTCGGCCGGCCGATCGGTCAGTTCCAGGCCATCAAACACAAGTGCGCCGGGATGATCGCGACCACCGAACGGGCCACCGCCGCGGTGTGGGACGCTGCCCGCGCCCTGGACGAGGGCACCGACTACGAGTTCGCCGCGGCGGTCGCCGCGACACTGGCTCCGGTCGCCGCGCAGCACTGCGCACAAGACTGCATCCAGGTGCACGGAGGTATCGGTTTCACCTGGGAACACGACACCAACATCTACTACCGGCGCACACTGGCGCTGGTGGCGGCGTTCGGCCGGGCCGGCGAGTACGCCCAGCGGGTGTTCGACACGGCGACGACCACGGGTATGCGGGCGATCAACATCACCCTTGACCCGGCCAGCGAGAAATTGCGCGCTGAGATCCGCGCCGAGGTCGATGCTCTGAAGGCCATGCCGCGCGAGGAACGGACCGTCGCCATCGCCGAGGCCGGCTGGGTGCAGCCACACCTGCCCAGGCCGTGGGGACGGGAGGCGAAACCGATCGAGCAGATCCTGATCGCCCAGGAGTTCTCGGCCGGACGTGTGAAGCGCCCCAACATGGGTATCGCCGCCTGGCTGATCCCCTCGATCGTCACCTACGGCACTGAGGAGCAGAAGCAGCGCTTCCTGCCGCCGACGTTCCGCGGCGAACTGATCTGGTGCCAGCTGTTCTCCGAACCCGGCGCCGGTTCGGACCTTGCCAGCCTGACCACCAAGGCCACCAAGGTCGACGGCGGCTGGCGGATCACCGGACAGAAGATCTGGACCACCGCCGCACAGTTCTCCCAATGGGGCGCGCTACTGGCCAGGACGGATCCCGATGCGCCGAAGCACAACGGCATCAGCTACTTCCTGCTCGATATGAAGAGCCCAGGCGTAGAAGTCAAGCCACTGCGCGAGCTGACCGGCAACGCGTTGTTCAACACAGTGTTCATCGACGACGTCTTCGTGCCCGATGAGATGGTGCTCGGTCAGGTGAACCAGGGCTGGGAGGTCAGCCGTAACACCCTTACCGCGGAGCGGGTCTCGATCGGCAGCGACGAACCCGGCTTCCTGCCGAACCTCAACCGCTTCGTCGAGTTCGTCAGCGAGGGCCACTTCGATCAGGTCGGCCACCATCGGGCAGGGGAATTGATCGCCGAGGGACACGCCGCCAAGCTGCTGAACTTGCGCTCAACACTGCTCACGCTGGCCGGCGGTGACGCGATGCCGTCGGCCGCCATTTCCAAACTGCTCTCGATGCGCACCGGACAGGGTTACGCCGAGTTCGCGGTCTCCTCGTTCGGGACCGACGGAGCCATCTGGGAGCAAGACTCCCTCGAAGGAAAATGGGCGGAGTTCCTGCTCGCCAGCCGGGCCACCACGATCTACGGTGGCACGTCGGAGGTTCAGCTCAACATCATCGCCGAACGTCTGCTCGGACTGCCCCGCGATCCCTAGCCGACACCTCCCGAACGTGGGCGCTGTGTACGCCGATCCCCTGTGACCCGTACATGAGCCCCTCGCTCGCGGGACGGGACCGACTACTTCACCTCGATCTGGCGCAACTCACGCTTGAGGATCTTGCCGGTCGGGTTGCGCGGCAGTTCGGTCATGAAGATCACCTCGCGCGGAACCTTGTAGCGCGCGAGGTGGTCGCGGACGTAGTCCTTGATCGTCTCTTCGGTGAGCTCCACACCGTCCTTGGGTACGACGAAGGCGCGCAGTCGCGCCCCGAAATCCTTGTCCTCCACACCGATTGCTGTCGCCTCGATGACGTCGGGATGCCCGCTGATGAGATCCTCGACTTCGGCCGGGAAGACGTTCTCGCCGCCGGAGACGATCATCTCGTCGTCGCGGCCGCTGACGTAGAGCAGCCCGTCGGGGTCGAGATGGCCGACGTCTCCCGAGGACATCAGCCCGTCGATGATCTCCTTGCCGCCGCCGCCGGTGTACCCCTCGAACGGGAAGAAGTTGCCGACGAAGATCCGGCCCACCTGCCCGCGCGGCACCTCATTGCCGTGCTCGTCGAGGATCTTGACCTTGACTCCCTTGACCAGTGGACCGACCGTAGCCGGGTTCTTCGCCAGATCCTGCGGCCGGGCGATCGACACGAACGCGATCTCCGTTGAGCCGTAGAGGTTGTAGACCACCGGTCCGATGTCCTTCAGCGTCCGGCTGGCCAGTTCGGCACCGAGTTGCGAGCCCGAGACGAAGACGATTCGCAACGACGACAGGTCGGGTTTGGGATTCATGGTCTCGCACACGTCGAGCATCCGTGACAGCATCACCGGCACCACCACGACGGCCGTCACCTTGTACCTGGCGACATCCTCGAGCACCTCGGCCGGCTTGAACCGGCGGTGCAGCACCAGCGTGGAGCCCAGCGTCATCGCGATGGTGGCGTGCAGATAGCCCAGCGCGTGGAACATCGGCGAGGGCAGTGCGGTCACCTCACCGGACTTGAACGGGACGCTGGACAGCACCCCGCCCAGCGGTGCCAGGGTGGGCGGTGCGTGGCGATTGGCGCCCTTGGGCGTCCCGGTGGTTCCGCTGGTGAGGATGATGATCGACGAGCGTTTGGTCGCCTTGGGGGCGGGTTCGCGGCTGCTGCGATCGATCAGTTCGGCCAGCGTCTCGTCGGTGCTCTTCGACGGCTCCGGGCTGTCCGGATTGGTGGCCAATGCCCGCAGCATGCCCAGCGACGGGTCGGCCATCTTCACCGCGTCGGCGTACTCGTCGTCGTAGATGATCACCCGAGCGCCCTCGCGCTCGGAGACGTCGCGGATCTGGGGTCCGGAGAACTCGGTGTTGAGCATGATGGTGCGGGCACCCACGCGGGCGCAGGCGTAGTTGGCGATCAGAAACCAGCGGTGGTTGCGCGCCAGGATCGCCACTCCGTCGCCGCCGGTGACGCCCATCGCCAGCAGTCCGTTGGCGGCCGCGTTGACGGCGTTGTCCAGTTCGGCGTAGGTCATCGACCCCTCATCGTCGATGAGGGCAAGACGGTGCGGGGTGCGCCGGGCGTTCAGTGCCGGGATCATGCCGACTTCGCCCCACCGGCGCATGTCGGCGACCATCGCGGCCAGGTTCTGCGGAGGTTCCAGGCCGAACGCCCCTGAGGCGATCATCTTCTGCAGGTAATGCAGTTCGGCCGATCCGCGTTCAGCGAGTTGCTGCACTTTCGCCAGTGCCTGTGCGCCCAGATCCGAGAGGCTCATGAACCGAGCGTAGGTGACTATTCTGGTCCGGTGGCATCGATAAGCCGGACCCGTACCGTCGCCGCACCCGCCGCGGCCGTGTGGGATGTGCTGGCCGACTTCGGTTCGATCAGCTCCTGGGCCGACAACGTCGACCATTCCTGCCTGTTGCAGCACGGTGACGACCCGGCCGCGGTAGGCACCACACGCCGGGTGCAGGTGGGCCGCGACACCCTGGTCGAGCGGATAACCGACAGTTCCGCCCCGACCTCGCTGCGCTATGCGATCGAGGGCCTGCCCCGGCAACTGGGCCGGGTGGCCAACCGCTGGACGGTGACGCCGTTCGGTGAAAGCACCGCTGTCACCCTCACCACCACCGTGGACATCGCCGACAACCCGCTGGGACGCATCGCCGAGAAGGCGGCATGCAGGTTCATGGCCCGGCAGTCCGACACCATGCTCGCCGGACTAGCGCAACGAGTGGAGGAATCACATGAGTGAGCGTCCCGACATCGTGATCATCATGACCGACGAGGAACGGGCCATCCCGCCGTATGAGACCGATGACGTGCGCGCCTGGCGTGAGCGTGTGCTGGTCGGCCGGCGCTGGTTCGACGAGAACGGCGTGAACTTCGTGCGGCACTACACCGGTTCACTGGCCTGTGTGCCGAGCCGCCCGACGATATTCACCGGGCAGTACCCGGATCTGCACGGAGTCACTCAGACCGATGGACTCGGCAAGACTGCGGAGGACTCCCGGATGCGCTGGCTGCGCAGCGGCGAGGTCCCGACGCTCGGAAACTGGTTCACCGCAGCCGGTTACGACACCCACTACGACGGCAAGTGGCACATCTCGCACGCCGACCTCATCGACCCGTCGACCGGTAAGCCGTTGTCCACCAACGACGATGACGGTGTGGCGGACCCGGCGGCGGTGCTGCGCTATCTGGACGCCGACCTGCTGGCCCCCTACGGCTTCTCCGGCTGGGTCGGCCCGGAACCACACGGCGCGGGCCTGGCCAACAGCGGCGTGCGGCGCGACCCGCTGACCGCGCAACGGGTGGTGGCCTGGCTCACCGACCGTTATGCGCGCCGCCGCGCCGGTGATCCCGATGCGCTGCGTCCCTTCCTGCTGGTGGCCAGCTTCGTCAACCCGCACGACATCGTGCTCTTCCCGACCTGGGCGCTGCGCAGTCCGGTGAAATCCTCGCCGGCCGATCCGCCGCACATCCCGCCGGCTCCGACCGCAGACGAAGACCTGCGCACCAAGCCGGCCGCCCAGATCGCCTTCCGGGAGACCTATTACTCCGGATACGGTCCCAGCCCGGCAGTCGAGGCGAGCTACCGGCTCTACGCTCAGCGTTATCGGGACCTCTACTACCAATTGCACGCCGAGGTCGACTCCCCCATCGATCTGGTTCGGCGCGCGGTCACCGATGGCGGCTCACGAAATGCGGTCCTGGTTCGCACATCCGATCACGGCGACCTGCTCGGCGCACACGGCGGCCTGCACCAGAAGTGGTTCAACCTCTACGACGAGGCCACCCGGGTGCCGTTCACCATCGTCCGGATCGGCGAACACCCCACCACGGCCCGGACTGTCGACGCACCCACCTCGCACGTCGATCTGGTGCCGACATTGCTCGGCGCGGCCGGAGTCGACGTCGAAGCAGTGGGCGCACAGCTTCGCGAGACCTTCACCGAGGTCCATCCGCTACCCGGCCGCAATCTCATGCCGGTCGTCGACGGTGGCCCGGCCGAGCTTGATCGCGCGGTCTACCTGATGACCCGTGACAACGTGCTCGAGGGCGATTCCGGTGCCTCCGCCCTGGGCCGTCAGCTGAAGGCGACCTCGAATCCGCCTGTGCCACTGCGGATCCGGCTCCCGGCGCACACCGCTGGTAATTTCGAGGGCTTGGTCGTCGAAGTCGACCGGCATCTGTGGAAGCTGGTCCGCAGCTTCGATGATCCTGCGACCTGGACCGAACCGGGTGTTCGGCAGCTGGCCGCCAACGGTCCGGGCGGCCACACTTACCGGACCACCCCGCTGGATGACCAGTGGGAGCTCTACGACCTGACCGACGACGGATGCGAAGCGGTCAACCGATGGACCGATCCCGACCTGCATGAGTTGCGCGGATACCTGCGGATGCGGCTCAAAGAGGTTCGGGCGAGTTCAGTTCCCGAGCGCAACAATCCGTGGCCGTACGCGGCCCGCAGATCCGGTCACCGGTGACCGAGAGCGCCGCTCAGCAACTGTTGGCGGCGATCGAACAGCGCCTCAGTGGTGACAGCGCGGCGGATCTGGACTCCGCGCTGTCGGCGTTCCGGCATCGCGCCACCGAGTTCGTCCGCCGCTATCACCGGCTGGACATCGACCGCGAGGTGGGATCGCTGGACACACCGGTGCTCTTCGTGGCCAACCACGGCTTCGGCGGGATCTTCGATCTCAACGTGCTGGCCGCATTCGCCGCCCTGGAAGACCTCCAGCTCGATCGGCCGGTGACCTTCCTGACCCACCAACTCGCCTGGACGCTGGGCGTCGGCCCGCTGATCGAACATCTCGGCGCCCGCCCCGCCAGCGAGGAGAGCGCGACGGAGGCCTTCGCCGACGGCCACCACGTGGTGGTCTTCCCGGGCGGCGATATCGACGCCGGCAAGTCGTGGTTGCAGCGCAACGAGATCGTGTTCGGCGGACGCACCGGCTTCGCGCGGCTGGCCATCGAACAGAGCGTGCCGATCGTGCCGATGGTCACCGCGGGCGCCGGTGAATCCCTGCTCGTACTCTCCGACGGCAAGCCGCTGGCGAAGGCGCTGCGGCTGGACAAACTGTTGCGGGTCAAGGCCTTTCCGGTCAGCGTCTCCGTGCCGTGGGGTCTCAACGTCGGGATGGTCGGCATGGTCCCCTACCTTCCGCTGCCCACCAAGATGGCGACCCGGGTATTGCCCGCGATGACCCCGGAACCCGGCGAGGGTCATGAGGGTTTCGCAACCAGGGTTCGACAGACGATGCAGGATGCCTTGACCGGGATGACCGCGCACCGGCGACCCGTGCTGGGCTGAACTCACCAGCCGATGTCCACATCTTGACTGATCCATCCGTCGCATGTGACGATTTCGTCAACATCAACGTGAAGGCTGGCGATGAGCGAGATCGTGGAGGCCCACAAGGGGCTGCACAGCGAGCAGGGGGCACTACCCGGGGAGCATCCGGGGCGCTCCCGCAATCCGGTGATCAAGGTGGTCGATCTGGCCTGGCTGGAGTTCGACAAGCCGGACCTCGACAGCGCAGAGGCCTTCGCCCACGCCTTCGGGTTCCAGACCGCTGCCAAGGACGCCGGCGAAATAAGGCTGCGCGGTACTGATGCGAACGCGCCGTGCGTGATCATCCGCCGCGGGGCCCAGTCCCGGTTCCGCGGTTTCGCGTTCCGCGCCGGAGACGAGGCCGACCTGATGCGCCTGGCCGCCAAGACCGGCACATCCCCCGTCGCACTCCCCGACAGCATCGGCGGTGCGGCGGTCAATCTGGTCGACCCCAGCGGCACTGCGGTCGCGGTGGTCTCAGGTGTCGATGAACTACCCGCCCTGCCCGGTCAGCAACCGCATGTCTTCAATTTCGGCGAGCAGATCAATCGGGCGAACGCGACGCAGCGGCCACCCCGCTGTCCGGCACGGATCGAACGACTCGGCCATGTCGTGCTCTCGTCGACGAAGTACATCGAGAGCCTCAACTGGTATCTCGAGCACTTCGGGCTGATCGTCAGCGACTTCCAGTACTACGCCGGTCAGCGTGAGCGCGGTCCGACGATGAGTTTCATCCGGTGTGATCGGGGCGCCACCCCGAGTGATCACCACACCCTGGCGATGACGCTGGGACCGGCCAACCGCTACGTGCATTCGGCCTATCAGATCAGCGATCTCGACGCACTTGCCGCCGGTGGGGAGTATCTGCGCGAACGTGGCTACTTCCGGTCCTGGGGCATCGGACGGCACATCCAGGGCAGCCAGATCTTCGACTACTGGCGAGATCCGGACGGTTTCATGGTCGAGCACTACGCCGACGGCGACATGTTCGACAACACCGTCGAGACCGGTTGGGCGCCGTTCACCGCCTCCGGTCTGGCGCAGTGGGGTCCGCCCGCGACGAAGGACTTCCTGGGGATCGATCCCAAACACGCGCGCGAGGAACTCGGCGCGCTCGCGACCGCCCTGCGGGAGCGCAACGAGTTCGACGTCAAACGTTTGATCGGATTGTTGAAGGTGGCCCGCTCATGACGATTTCGGTACTGCGCACGACCGATGGCTGGTGGGTGCAGACTCCCGACGGCGCCCTGAAGGTACAGACCTCGGCCACCACCACCGCTGCCCTCCTCGCCGACCGCTCGGCGCTCGAGACCGCGACCGGGCCGGCGGTTCCCGTCGAGAGCCTGTCGCTGCTGTCCCCGGTGACCAGGCCGTGCCGAGTCATCGCCCAGATGACCAACTTCGCCTCGCACGTCAAGGACGCGGGCCTGGATCCCAAGTCCATTCCACTGACCTTCTTCCGCAAGTCCTCGGCATCGATCAGCGGTCCGTTCGATCCGATCGTCAAACCCGCCCATGTGCGCCTACTCGACTACGAAGTGGAGATCGGCTTGGTGATCGGTCGCGATATCCCTGCCGGCACAACGATTTCTGAGCAGGATCTTCCCGGCGTCATCGCCGGACTGGTGATCACCGATGACGTCTCGGCCCGGGATATCCAGTTACCGCAGACACAGTTCTACGAGGCGAAGTCCTATCCGAGTTTCACCCCGGTCGGTCCGGCACTGGTGCTGCTCGACACGGCCGAACTCGCCAGGTTCGGTCAACTGCGCCTGCGGTTGAGCGTCAACGGCGAACAGCGTCAGAACGCCGTCGTCGACGGTGACATGATGTACGGGCCGCTGAAGGCACTGCAGTCACTGATCCGGTTCCAGGACCTGTCCGCCGGCGATCTGATCCTGACCGGCACTCCGGTCGGCACTGCGCTCAGCGCCCCGCCCAAGCCCGTCGAGATCATCTCGCGCCTGCTGCCACCGGCGGTGAAATGGAAGGCGTTCTTCAAGGCTCAGGCGAGCAATCCCAAGTACCTCAAGAACGGCGACGTGGTCGAGGCGTCGGTCCGCACCGACGACGGCGCGATCGACCTCGGCACCCAGCGGATGACGGTGAAGTACGCGTAAATGCGCTAAATACTCGGAAGCGGCCGGATGCAGACCCGGTGGGCATCCCTGGCCGACATCCCGAACATCCGCAGCAGATCCTCGGTGACCGCGTCCGTGGTCGCACCGTCCTCGCGATTGGCGTCCCGTTGCAGCAGCGTTCCCAGGCCGAGCAGGATGCCGCTGGCCACCGCCAGTGCGAGTTCGGGATCCTCGACGGTGAACCGGCCCGCCGCTATCGCCGCCTTGATATCCCGCAGCGCGCGCGGCGCCAGGCCGCGATCCGAGGTCACCAGCGCCGCCCAATTGGCCAACAGAATGCTGCTCTCCTGAGGGCGGCGCCGGAAGAACCGTCCGGTCAGCCGGAAGCTCGCGGCGAAGGTCTCCGCCGGATCATCCATACCGATGGTCAGCGCGTCCAGCAGTTCGCCGTAGGAGTCCAGCACATCGGCGACCGCCGCCTCGAAGAGCTGTTCCTTGCTGTCGAAGTGGTTGTAGAAGGAGCCCATTCCGACGTCGGCGAGTTGAGTGATCTCCAGGACGGGAACGTTGAGCCGGCCCTCGACGATCAGCTGCTGAGCGGCCTTGATCAGCGCGGAACGCGTTCGTTGCTTACGGCGCTCCAGTCGATTGACCGGTTCCTCGGCCTCTCCCATATCGCGAACTCTATCAGTTCTGATGATTTCCTCAGAAACTCTTGACGCCCGCACCGCAAGCATGTGACGATTTCGTCAGTCACGAGGAGGGTGGGTGAGCGAGAACAAGCCGGCCGTGGTGATCATCGGCGCCGGGCCCACCGGTGTCACCGCGGCCACCCTGCTCGCCCAATACGGGATCGCCACCACGGTTCTGGACCGTTGGCCCGGTGTCTACCCCCAACCGCGGGCCGTGCATCTCGACGACGAAGTCCACCGGATCCTGGCACGCCTCGGCATCGGCGAGGAGTTCGCGGCGATCTCCCGGCCCGCGCTCGGTCTTCGTCTGATCGACCCGAAGATGCGGGTGCTCGCCGAGTTCCACCGCGACCCCAACCAGCGCCGCAACGGGTATCCGTCGGCCAACATGTTCGACCAACCCGTCCTGGAGGGATTGTTACGGGACAACCTGGCTCGTTACCCGCGAGTCAACCTGTGCGGGAACGTCGAAGTCACCGATGTCGCGAGTTCGGGCGGACGGACCCGGATCACCTTCACCGATCGCAATGACCGCACAGAGCAGTTCCTGGACGCCGACTATCTGCTCGGCTGCGACGGGGCCAACAGTCTGGTCCGCGATCGGATCGGCGCGACAATGAAGGACCTGCGCTTCGAACAACGCTGGCTGGTGATCGACGTGGCCAGCGAGTGCGAACTCGAACAGTGGGACGGTGTGCACCAGTTGTGCGACTCGGCCCGCGCCGGAACGTTCATGCGGATCGGTCCGAACCGGTATCGGTGGGAGTTCCGGTTGCTCGACGGCGAGAAGGCCGAGGACTTCCGCGACCTCGCTGCACTGAGTCCACTCATCGCCCCGTGGACCTCGCGCGTCGATGAGAGCCAACTGGAGATCTTCCGTGTCACCGAGTACACCTTCCGAGCCAAGATCGCCGACCACTGGCGCAGCGGCAACACGTTCCTGCTCGGCGATGCCGCCCATCTGACTCCGCCGTTCGTCGGCCAGGGCCTGTGCGCGGGACTGCGGGATGCGATGAACCTGTCCTGGAAACTGGTCGGGGTGATCAACGGCACCCTGGATCCCGCCATGCTGGACACCTACGAGCAGGAGCGTAAGCCGCACGCGCACAGCATGATCGGCCTCGCACTGATGGTGGGCCGGGCGATGACATCGGGCGGCCGGATCGGCGATATGTTGCGCGGCCTCATCGTGCCTCGGATGCATCTGCTGCCGGGATTGCGCAAACGAGTGCTGGACTCCCAGACTCCCCCGCTGTCGCGGGGCCCGCTGGTGCAGGACGCGGGCAAGCTCACCGGGACGCTGTGCCCGAACCCGCCGACGCCCGACGGGCGACTGCTCGATGACGTTCTCGGCGGCGGATTCGCGATCGTCACCTGCCAACAGCCTTCGGCCGCGGAACTACGTGCAGCGCAGGACCGGGGAGCGTCGGTCTACGTCACCGATCCCGACGGCGAACTCGGCCAGTGGCTTCTCGGGGGCAGGGTCACCGCGGCGATCGTCCGGCCGGACCGCACGGTGATGCGCGCCGGTCGGGATCTGTCCGCGCTGTGCGAGTCGATTCCGTCATTGCGGTGAGATGAGCCGGGTGATCCCCCGCATCACCATCTTCTTCGCCGCGTTGCGCGCGGCCGTGACGGGTGAGGATGCCGGCAGCGCCGGAACCGACCCGAAATGGGGAAACAGTCTTAGCGCGTTGGAGCGGTTGATCGCCTCGCGCTGCGACTCGTCCATACCGCGGTAGCCGTCCAATCCGGCGGCGAACAACAGGCCTGCCGCGGCCGGAGCGAACGGGAAGTCTGATCCGAAGGTGATGTGCCCCGGCTTGGCGAAGGCCAGTAGCGTCGGCAGTGCGGCCGCGCTGGAGGACAGTGCGGTGTCGAAGTAGAAACTCGAGAACTCGTCGAGGATATCGGCGAGACTGCGGCGGGTGTCGGCCATGATCGCCACCGCCATCCGATGCGCGGCGTAGGGAACGAACCCGCCGGCATGGGCGAGGATGAATCTGATGTTCGGAAAGCGCTGCCGGATCCCGTTGCGCACCAACAGGTATGCGGCTCGGGTGGTGTCCAGCAGGAAGTCCGCGGCAAACGGTGGCACACCGGCAACAGATGGTCCCGGCAGATCGGCCGGATGGACGAACACCACTGCCGCACGATCGTCGAGTACGGCGAACAGATCGTCCTGACCGTCCTGGCCGAGATAGGTCCCGCCGTTGTTGGCCAGCAGCACGACTCCGTCGGCCCGCAGTTCGTCAAGTGCGCGGACGGTCTCGGTGACCGACTCGGCGATGTGCGGCATCGGAACGGTGGCGAAGAACCCGAAGCGATCCGGGTGCGCGATGGCCAGGACTGCGCCGTAGTCGTTGAGATCACGCGCCAGGGCGTGGGCGTCTGCGTGGTGGGGCAGGAATGTCGTTCCCGGGGTGGAGACCGACAGAATCGCCGTGGCGACATTGAGTTCGGCCATCGCCTCCAGCGCGATCTCCGGACTCCACTCGGGCAGCGCCCGGCCGCCGGACTCGGCGATCCCCGCTTTGGTCAACTGCGCACGGTAATCCGGCGGGATGAGGTGCGCATGGGTGTCGATCCGGGTCATGGTTCTGATCTTGTCAGTGATCGCCGACAGTAACGCCGTTTGACCTCCCCGATTAAGCTCCCTGTATGACGACCACCGCCGCGCCTGTCAAGAAGGACATCTACTCCCCGCTCGAGTTGTTCGATATCGATCGTCTGCTCGATGAGGACGAGCGCGATATCGCCGCCACTGTGCGCAGGTTCGTCGACACCCGGCTGAAGCCGAACGTGGAGGGTTGGTTCGAGTCGGCTTCACTGCCCAGGGAACTGGCCAAGGAGTTCGGCGCCTTGGGTGTGATGGGTATGCATCTGGAGGGCTACGGCTGCGCGGGCACCAACGCCGTCTCCTACGGGTTGGCCTGTATGGAGTTGGAGGCCGGCGACAGCGGATTCCGCAGCTTCGTCTCGGTGCAGGGCTCGCTGTCGATGTACTCGATCTACCGCTTCGGTTCTGAGGAGCAGAAGCAGGAGTGGCTGCCCCGGCTGGCCTCCGGCGATGCGATCGGCTGCTTCGGACTGACCGAGGCCGACTTCGGCTCGAACCCGGCCGGGATGCGCACCCGTGCACGCCGCGACGGCAGCGACTGGGTTCTCAACGGCACCAAGATGTGGATCACCAACGGCAACCTCGCCGACCTGGCCACCGTCTGGGCGCAGACCGACGACGGCATCCGCGGTTTCCTGGTGCCGACCGACACCCCCGGCTTCACCGCCAACAAAATTCACAAGAAGCTCTCGCTGCGCGCCTCGGTCACCTCGGAACTGGTGCTGGACAACGTCCGGCTGCCGGCTGAAGCTCAACTGCCCGAGGCACGCGGCCTCGGCGGCCCGCTGTCCTGCCTCAACGAGGCACGGTTCGGCATCGTCTTCGGTGTGATGGGCGCAGCCCGCGATGCGCTGGAGACCACCATCGCCTACACCCAGAACCGCGATGTGTTCGACCGCCCGCTGTCGAGCTACCAGCTCACCCAGGAGAAGCTGGCCAACATGACCCTGGAGCTGGGCAAGGGTGTGCTGCTGGCGATCCACCTCGGCCGGATCAAGGACGCCGAAGGTGTGGCACCCGAGCAGGTCAGCCTCGGTAAGCTCAACAACGCGCGAGAAGCACTGGCGATCGCCCGCGAGTGCCGCACCCTGCTGGGCGGCTCCGGCATCACCCTGGAGTACTCACCGCTGCGCCACGCCAACAACCTGGAATCGGTGCTGACCTACGAGGGCACCTCCGAGATGCACATGCTCTCCATCGGCAAGGCGCTGACCGGCCACGCGGCCTTCCGCTGACATGCCGCCTCAGATAGCACCGCTGCATCAGCTCATCGCAGGACAATGGCGCCCCGGTACCGGTGAGGCCTTCCAGAGCATCAACCCCACCAGGCCCGACGAGGTTGTCGCCGAGGGACTTTCGGCAACATCGCCTGACGTCGATGAGGCCATCGGCGCCGCACGCCGCGCCCTACGCGGATGGTCGGGCACCACAATGCACCAGCGCGGGGCGGTGCTGGCCGCCGCCGCTGCCGTCATCGAACGCAATGCCGCCGCCTGGGGACTGGAACTGGCCACCGAAGAGGGCAAGACCAAGGCCGAGGGAATCGGTGAGGTGCAGCGCGCCGCACAGATCCTGCGGTACTACGCCGGCGAGGGCGACCGACAGGCCGGCGAGGTCTACGCCTCCCCGCGCGCCGGCGAACAGATCCTGGTGACCCGTAAACCGATCGGTGTCGTCGCGGTGATCACCCCGTTCAACTTCCCGATCGCCATACCGGCGTGGAAGATCGCCCCGGCCTTGATCTACGGCAACACCGTGGTGTGGAAACCCGCAAGTTACGTTCCGTTGCTGGCATTGCGACTCGCGCAGGCCCTGACCGAGGCCGGACTGCCGGCCGGCGTGCTCAACCTGGTGATCGGCAACTCCGCGGTGGGCGACGCGATGGTCAACCACGACGGCATCGATGCGATCACGTTCACCGGTTCCACCGGGGTGGGACGACGCATCGCCGCCGCGGCCGCAGCCCGCGGTGTTCCCATGCAGGCCGAGATGGGCGGCAAGAACGCCGCAGTGGTCCTCGACGACGCCGACTTCGATCTCGCCGTCGATCAGGTGATGCTCGGCGCGTTCCGGTCCACCGGACAGAAGTGCACCGCCACATCGCGGTTGATCCTCACCGAGGGAATCGCAGACCGGTTCCTGGCCGCACTCACGGCGCGGGCCGACACCCTGACGGTCGGAGATCCGACATCCGACGGCACCGAGATGGGCCCGGTGGTCAGCGACTCGGCGCAGGGCAGCATCGTCGCCGGTATCGACGGCGCCAAGACACACGGGGCCGCTGTGCTGGCCGGCGGCGGCCGCTACAGCGACGGACCGCTGTCAGAGGGCTTCTTCGTCGCACCGACCATCGTCGAACTCTCCGGCCCGGCGAAGGTCTGGACCGAAGAACTCTTCGGCCCGGTGCTTGCCGTGCGCCGCGCTGCCGACGCCGAACAGGCCTTCACACTGGCCAACGACAGCGAGTTCGGCCTGTCCGCTGCGGTGTTCACCCAGGACCTCACCCGAGCGCTTCAGGCCATGGAACACGTTGACGTCGGTGTGCTGCACATCAATTCCGAATCCGCGGGCGCCGACCCGCACGTCCCGTTCGGCGGCGCCAAGAAGAGCGGACTCGGACCCAAGGAACAGGGCAGCGCCGCACGCGAGTTCTTCACCCACACCACCACGGTTTATCTGCGCGGCGGCACAGCGCGGGATTGATGTGGGATCGGTTCAGATGACGGCGCCGATTGAACCGTCGTCGCGAATCACCGGCTTCCCGGCCGCCCGCCACGCCATCATCCCGCCGGTGAGGTTGTAGACCTGCACTCCGCTGCCGGCGATCCGGCTGGCGGCCTTGCGGGAACGCGCCCCTGAACGGCACACGGCGACAACGGTTTTATCGAAATCAAAACCCCCGGCGATGACTTCCGCCAGCCGCAGATGCACGGCGCCCGGCGCGTGGCCGGCGGCCCATTCGTCATCCTCGCGGACATCGAGCAGGACGGCACCGGAACCATCGAGGAGTTGGGCCGCGGCCCCGGGATCGATGTCGTGGATGCTGTTCATACCCTCAGTTTAATACCCTATGGGGTATTCCGTCGAACCGTGGAGCTGTCGGCTGCATCACACGATTCCGCTAATGCACGCCCTCCATCAGCGCGCTGATGCGCGGAGCCAGCGTCCAGACCGCAAGCCCGACGACGATGGCCGCGCCGCCGAGGATGCCGAAGTAGGTGAACTCGTGATCGGCGTCGTAGTAGCGGGCCAACACTCCCGACATCGCGGTGCCCAGCCCGACCGAGAAGAAGTAGAGCGCCATCATCTGGGACCGGAATGCGTTGGGCGCCAACTGCGTGGTGACCGACAGCCCGATAGGTGAGAGCAGCAGTTCGGACACCGCGAACGCCGCCATGATGGCCACCACCACAAGGACCGGCACCGTTCGCCCCGAACCTCCGGCCGTCGGCAGGAACAACAGGAAAGCACACCCCATCCCGATCACCCCATAGGCGAACTTGCGTGGGGTGGTCGGCGCACGACGGCCGAGTGTGGTCCACATCACCGCGAACAACGGCGACAGCAGAATGATCCACACCGGTTCGATGGACCCGATCCAACTCGACGGTGCCGTCCAGCCGAAGATGCTCCAGTTGATCCGCTCGTCGGAGTAGACCGCCAGCACGGTGAAGATCTGCTGGAACAGCGACCAGAACACCGCGTTGGCGACGAACAACGGAATGAAGGCGCGAACCCGGGTCCGTTCCAGTCCACTGACCCGCGAACTGGTGAGCATCGTGACGAAGTAGACAAGCGACGCGATGATGATCAGCACGGTGGTCACCTGGGACAAGTTGGACAGCTTCACCACGCCGGTGGCGAACCCGACCGCGATCGCACCCAGCACACCGGCGGCGACGGCAAACGCCCGCCAGAAGGCCTGGCGCGACAATGGATGCGGCACGGTGCGCCCGTGGTCGCCGAGGTTGCCGCGGAACAGCACGTACTGAGTCAGGCCCAACGCCATACCGATCGCGGCCGCCCCGAACCCGTAGTGGAATCCGAGCTGGGTCTGCAGCAGTCCGGTGATCAGCGGGCCGACGAACGCGCCGATGTTGATGCCGAGATAGAACAGCGTAAACCCGCCGTCGCGACGGGGATCTCCCTCGTCGTAGAGGGTGCCCAGCAATGACGAGGCGTTGGCCTTGAGCGCACCGGACCCCAGGGCGATGAGAACCGTGCCCACCGCCACACCGATCAGACCCGGCAGGACGGCCAGCGAGACGTGCCCGCACATCACCACCACCCCGCCGTAGAAGACGGTCCGTTCCATACCGAGCACCCGGTCGGCCACCCAGCCGCCCAGCACGGTGGACAGGTACACCAAACCGCCGTACGCGCCGACGATCCCGGTCGCGGTCGACCTGGGCAGGCCGAGCCCGCCTTCGCTCAGGGTGTAGTAGAGGTAGTAGCCCAGGATGGTGAGCATCCCGTAGAACGAGAACCGCTCCCACAATTCGACGCCGAACAGGTTCACCAGGCCGACGGGGTGGCCGAACCGGGTGCGAGGGGCAGCTTGAGTCACCTGGGTCACCCTAGACTTCGCGGGGTGAGAGTGGCTTCCGTATGAAAGTAGCGGCGATCCATCTGGCCCCGGGAAGCCGGCTGCCGATGCGGGCCACCGACGCGGTAGAGGCGGAGGCGGGAAAGGGTCTGGTCGGCGATCGCTACCACGGGAGCCGCCACCGTCAGGTCACCATCCAGTCGCGCGAGGCCCTCGAGGTGACCGCCGAGAAACTCGGATACCCGTTCGACTCCGGGGCGACCCGGCGCAACATCACCGTGGACAGCGGAGACATCCCGACCACTCCCGGAGCGCGCATCCGCATCGGCCAGGTGGAACTCGAGGTGGTGCGGGTCGCCGCACCCTGCCGGCTGATGGAGGACAGCGTCGGGCCCGGTGCAGCGGCGGCCCTGCGCGGACGTGCCGGGTCGGCCTGTCGGGTCCTGACCTCGGGCACGATCCGGGTCGGCGACACCGTCGAGGGACTCGACAGATGAACACCGTCGAGGGACTCGACAGATGAACACCGTCGAGTTGCTCAATACATGAATTCCGCACTGCTGGGATTCGCGGTCTCGCTGAGTCTGATCGTCGCCATCGGCGCACAGAATGCTTTCGTGCTGCGGCAGGGTATCCGCAACGAGTACGTGCTGCCCGTCGTGATCCTCTGTGCTGCATCGGATCTCGCGCTGATTATCGCCGGGGTCGCCGGAGTCGGCGCGCTGGTCACCAGTCATCCGCAGCTGATGACGATCGCACGATACGGCGGTGCGGCATTCCTGATCGGTTACGGGCTGCTGGCTGCGCGGCGGGCGATGCGGCCCGCTGTGATGACGCCGAGTGCTGATGGACCGGCGCGGCTGTCCGCGGTGCTATCCACTTGCCTGGCGCTGACCTTCCTGAACCCGCACGTCTACCTCGACACCGTCGTGCTGCTCGGGACGCTCGCCAACCAGCAGGGCGGGGGCCGCTGGATGTTCGCCGCCGGTGCCGCCGTCGCCAGCGCAACCTGGTTCTTCGGTCTGGGATTCGGAGCGCGGCGACTGGCCGGTCTGTTCGCCACACCCCGAACCTGGCGGGTGCTCGACGGTCTGATCGCGGTGACCATGATCGCCCTGGGTTTCTCACTGGCCGCCACATAGGATTTCCGCCGTGTACAACCGGCGCGAGTTCCTCGGACTCGCCGGCGCGGGAGCCCTTGCCGCATGCGCCCGCAACGGCACGGGTGGCGGTTCGGGCGGCAAGGCCGTCATCAAGCACGTCTTCGGCGAGACGACCGTGCCGGCACCCCCGACCCGGGTAGTCAGCGCCGGACTTACCGAACAGGACGACCTGCTCGCGGTGGGGGTCGTCCCGATCGCCGTCACCAACTGGTTCGGTGATCAGCCCTGGGGTGTGTGGCCGTGGGCACAACCGAAGTTGGGCGCCGCGAAACCCGCTCTGCTCAACCTGGACAACGGAATTCAGGTCGACAAGATCGCCGGGCTCAAGCCGGATCTGATCGTGGCGATCAACGCCGGCCTGGACGCCGACACCTACCAGAAGCTGTCTGCGATAGCGCCGACCATCGCCCAGTCCGGCGGTGACGCGTTCTTCGAACCCTGGAAGGACCAAGCGCGGTCGGTGGCCCGGGCGGTGTTCAAGTCCGACGAGATGGCCAGGCTGATCGACACCGTCGAGGCCGGATTCATCTCGGCCGGTCAGGCAAACCCCGCGTTCGCGAATAAGACGGCCGTCCTGCTCTCGGGTGCGTTCGCCGGCGACGCCATCACAGCCACGGTGGACGGCTGGCGCACCGAATTCCTCACCGCCATGGGGTTGGGGATCCCGGACAGCCTCAAGGGCCTGGCCGGTAGCGACGGTCATGCGGTCATCCCGCGCGCCGAACTCGCCACTGCCCTGCAGAGCGCCGACGTGCTGATCTGGGCCACCGAGAGCGATGCGGCGCAGGCCGCCCTGCTGGCCGACCCGACGATCGCGACCCTGCGAAACACCAGTCTCGACCGCAATGTGTTCACCGGTAGGGACCTCGCCGCCGCCATCGACTTCGCCTCGCCGCTGTCCTATCCGCTGGTGGCCGCCCAGCTGCCACCGATGCTGGCCCGCGCCCTAGGCTGACGACGTGACCCCGCCCGGTTTCGCGCAGGTCGGTAGCCGCTTCTACCCGGTACTGGTCGCCGTCTTCACCGCCCTGGTGATCATCTCCAATGTCGCCGCCACAAAGGGCGTAGCCTTCGGGCCGGTCATCACCGACGGCGGATTCATCGTCTTCCCACTCACCTACATCATCGGCGACGTGCTCGCCGAGGTGTACGGATTTCCGGCCGCCCGGCGCGCGATCATGCTCGGCTTTCTGATGAATGGCCTTGCCGCACTGGCGTTCTGGGTGACCGTCTACCTTCCGGCGGCCGACTTCTACCCCAACCAGGAACACTTCGCCAACGTCGTCGGGGCCTACACCCAATTGATCGTGGCCGGCCTGGCGGGGTTCATCGTCGGACAGACGATCAACGCGTGGACGGTGGTGAAGATCAAGGAGCGCACCAAGGAGAAGCACCTGTGGGCCCGACTGGTCGGTTCCACCTTCGCCGGCCAACTCGGCGACACCCTGGTCTTCTGCGCGATCGCCGCACACGCGATCGGTATCTCGACGCTGTCCGACTTCGCCACGTACACCGCACTCGGCTGGCTGTACAAGACCGCTGTGGAGGTGGTCTTCCTGCCGGTCACCTACCGGCTGATCGCCTACATCAAGCGACACGAGCCGACGTACACCCCGCTGGTCTGATGGAGATCCGGGACTATGGCGACCGGGCACTGTTGGTCGAATGCGGTTCCGGTGACGAGGTTCTCGCCCTCGCCGCGGCACTGCGCGATCAGGATTTCGCCGGGATCATCGACATCGTTCCCGGGGCGCGCACCGTTCTGGTGACGGTGAGCGGCACCGACCGGCAGGCTGCCCTTCGGACCCATCTCGCCGAAACCGTGCTCGAGAGTCCCACCGAACTCAGCGTGCCGGACAGTGCTGATGTGGTGATCGACGTCGTCTACGACGGAGCCGATCTGTCCGATGTCGCACGGCTGACCGGCATGAGCGTCGGTGAGGTCATCGCCGCCCACACGGCCACCCCGTGGCGGGTCGGATTCGGTGGATTCGCACCCGGTTTCGCCTACCTCGTAGGCGGCGATCCGCGACTGCGGGTGCCGAGGCGGTCCGAGCCGCGCACCCGTGTTCCGGCCGGATCGGTGGCCCTGGCCGGCGAGTACAGCGGGGTGTACCCACGGGAATCGCCGGGCGGTTGGCAGCTGATCGGCCGCACCGACGCGGTGCTGTGGGACGCCCAACGCCCGCAGCCGGCGCTGCTGACACCGGGTATGTGGGTGCGGTTCCGAGAGGTGGGGCAGCCGTGACGCTTCTCGAGGTGCTGCGGACCGGCCCGTTGGCGTTGATCGAGGATCTCGGCCGGCCGGGGCTGGCCCATATCGGCGTCACCCGGTCCGGGGCTGCCGACCGCAGAGCGCATCTGCTCGCCAACCGATTGGTGGCCAATCCCGCCGGCCACGCCACCATCGAGATCACCCTCGGCGGTTTCGCAGCCCGAATTCTCGAAGGCAGCGTCGACCTAGCTGTCACCGGTGCGGACGCTCAGCCGAGCGTCGATGGTGTTGCGTTCGGCTGCAACAGCATTCGCCGGGTCCACGCGGGGCAGGTGATCGCACTGGGCAGCCCATCGTCAGGAACTCGAAGCTATCTTGCGCTACGCGGCGGTATCGCCGTCCCGCCGGTGTTGGGTTCGCGCAGCTACGACACCTTGTCGGCGATCGGGCCGGCGCCATTGCACGCGGGGGATCTGCTGCCGCTCGGCGATCCTTCGACCGAATTCCCTGAAGTGGACATCGCGCCGGTCGCCCCGATCGGCCCGGGGCCGGTTGAACTCAGAGTGATTCCCGGTCCCCGGGGCGACTGGTTCGACGATCCCGAGGCGCTGGTTCGCGCCGAGTGGACTACTTCCGAGCGCAGCGACCGCGTCGGGGTGCGGCTTGCCGGACCGGCGCTGACCCACCGTCATCCGGAACGACAGCTGCCCAGCGAGGGGACCACCCGGGGTGCTATCCAGGTGCCCCCGAACGGGCAACCCGTAATTCTCGGACCGGACCATCCGGTCACCGGCGGTTATCCGGTCGTCGGGGTCGTGACCGACGCCGACACCGACCTGCTGGCCCAATTACGACCGGGCCAGCACGTCCGGATACGTTGGGCCCGGCGTACTCTGTGACGTACGACACCTTGAGGGTTCACGAGGGAGGTCAGATGTCCAGAGCCAGCGAACTCGCCGAGTTGCATCACCTGATCGGCGGCATGCGCAGTTGCGTGGCAGCACTTCAGGCGCACTACGGAAACGGTCCGGCCATGCGGCGGGTGATCCTCGACACCGAACGCATCCTCGCCGACCTCGAACTGCTGGATATGGACGCCCGCGAGCTAGAGATCGCCCCGCACGAGGTGGCGGCCTCGATCGAGAAGATCCCCGTCCCCGACACCCCGTATGACCGGGAGTTCTGGCGCGACGTCGACGACGAGGGCGTCGGCGGCAGTTTCAAGGACTGAGTCACCGCAAACGCCAGGGCCCTTTCGGGGCGCGATGTGGCGCTGATTACAGAGCGTCGACCCCCTTTGATTCCGCCACAATGACCTGGGTAACCTTCATTTTCAGATCAGTGTGAAGGGGACCATTTCATGAGCGCACCCGCTGCGAACCGGCGTACCGGAGTCTTCTCACCCGGCCGGGCCCAAATCCCACAGAAGACTCTGCGCACCGACAACTGGCTCAAGTCACCGATCGTGACCGACCTCGGCTTCGCCGCATTCCTCATCTACGCAACGGTCCGGGCGTTCCAGCGGGACCACTTCTTCGTGGAGAAGTACCACTACCTGACGCCCTTCTACTCGCCCTGTCTGTCGGTCAACTGCGGCAAGGCCAGCGAGTTCTGGCCGCAGATCCTGCCCGCCAACGGGTTGTTCTCACTGCTCCCCTACGCACTGCTGTCGCTGCCGTTCCTGCTGCTGTTCCGGCTCACCTGCTACTACTACCGTGGCGCCTACTACCGCTCGGTCTGGCAGTCGCCGACCGCCTGCGCGGTGGCCGAACCGCACGCCACCTACACCGGCGAGACACGTTTCCCGCTCATCCTGCAGAACCTGCACCGCTACTTCTTCTACATCGCCGCACTGATCTCGGTGATCAACACCTGGGACGCCATCGCGGCCATGCGCTCCGGTGAGGGATTCGGGTTCGGCCTCGGCAACGTCATCCTCTGGGTCAACGTGATCCTGCTGTGGACCTACACGGTCTCCTGCCACTCCTGCCGGCACGTGATGGGCGGGCGGCTCAAGCACTTCTCCAAGCACCCGGTGCGCTACAAGTTGTGGACCGAGATCAGCAAGCTCAACGTCCACCACAAGAAGTTCGCCTGGATCACCCTGGGCACGCTGATGTTCACCGACTTCTACATCATGCTGGTGGCCAGCGGAGTGATCTCCGACCTCAGATTCATCGGTTAACCGCCCAACATTCAAGTGAGGACATAAATGGTTGACGTCGAGCGGCATCAATACGACGTGGTCGTGATCGGCGCCGGTGGCTCGGGTCTGCGCGCGGTGATTGAGGCACGCGAGGCCGGTCTGCGGGTGGCGGTCGTGACCAAGTCACTATTCGGCAAGGCACACACGGTGATGGCCGAGGGCGGCTGCGCCGCGGCGATGGGCAACGCCAATCCCAAGGACAACTGGAAGGTCCACTTCGCCGACACCATGCGCGGCGGCAAGTTCCTCAACAACTGGCGGATGGCCGAACTGCACGCCCAGGAGGCCCCGGCCCGGGTATGGGAGTTGGAGACCTACGGCGCACTGTTCGACCGGACCAAGGACGGACGGATCAGCCAGCGCAACTTCGGCGGACACACCTACCCGCGGCTGGCCCACGTCGGCGACCGCACCGGCCTGGAGATCATCCGCACCCTGCAGCAGAAGATCGTCTCGCTGCAGCAGGAGGACAAGGCCGAGTTCGGTGACTACGAGGCGCGGATCAAGATCTTCCACGAGTGCGCGATCACCGAGCTCATCAAAGACGGCGACCGGATCGCCGGTGCGTTCGGCTACTGGCGCGAGACCGGCAAGTTCATCCTGTTCGAGGCGCCGGCGATCGTGCTGGCCACCGGCGGTATCGGCAAGTCCTTCAAGGTGTCGTCGAACTCCTGGGAGTACACCGGCGACGGTCACGCCCTGGCGATGCGGGCGGGCGCCGGCCTGATCAACATGGAGTTCATCCAGTTCCACCCGACCGGCATGGTCTGGCCGCTGTCGGTCAAGGGCATCCTGGTCACCGAAGGTGTGCGCGGCGACGGTGGTGTCCTGAAGAACTCCGAGGGCAAACGCTTCATGTTCGACTACATCCCTTCGGTGTTCAAGGGTCAGTACGCCGAGACCGAAGCGGAAGCCGACCAGTGGCTCGCCGAACAGCAGGGATCAGGCGACGGCACTGCTCGCCGAACCCCTGATCTGCTGCCCCGCGACGAGGTGGCGCGCGCCATCAACACCGAGGTCAAGGCGGGCCGCGGCACCCCGCACGGCGGTGTCTACCTCGACATCGCCTCGCGTATGACGCCCGAGGAGATCAAGAAGCGCCTGCCGTCGATGTACCACCAGTTCCTGGAGCTGGCCGAGGTCGACATCACCAAGGACGAGATGGAGGTCGGACCGACTTGCCACTACGTCATGGGCGGTATCGAGGTAGATCCCGACACCGGCGCCGCTGCCACCCCGGGCCTGTTCGCCGCGGGCGAGTGCTCCGGCGGTATGCACGGCTCCAACCGTCTCGGCGGGAACTCACTGTCGGACCTGTTGGTGTTCGGCCGTCGTGCCGGGATGGGCGCCGCGAACTACGTGCGCGGGCTGTCGGCCCGTCCCCAGGTGTCGGAGGCCGCGGTCGACGAAGCGGCCGCGATCGCGCTGACCCCGTTCAACGGACCGCAGGGGCAGGCGAAGCCGGAGAACCCCTACACCCTGCACGCCGAACTTCAGCAGACGATGAACGACCTGGTCGGCATCATCCGCACCGGCGAGGAGATGCAGGAAGCACTGAACCGGATCGAGGAGTACAAGGTCCGCTTCCGCAATATCGAGTCCGACGGTAAGCGCGAGTTCAACCCCGGCTGGCACCTGGCCATGGATATGCGCAACATGCTGCTTGTCAGCGAGTGCATCGCCAAGTCCGCATTGACCCGCACCGAGAGCCGGGGTGGCCACACCCGTGACGACCACCCGAAGATGGACTCCGACTGGCGCCGGGCACTGGTGGTCTGCCGCACAGAGGGCAACGACCCGGTCATGCCAGAGGTCCGCGCGACCCGGGAGATCCAGCCGGCCATGCGGGAGGATCTGCTGGAGATCTTCGAGCTCGAGGAACTCGGCAAGTACTTCACTGACGAAGAGCTCGCGCAACATCCGGGACGGAAGGGCTGAGATGAGCTACCAGGCGAAACTGCGGGTGTGGCGCGGCGACGACGACGGCGGCGAACTGCGCGACTACGAGGTCGGTGTCAACGAGGGCGAGGTCGTCCTCGACATCGTCCACCGGTTGCAGGCCGAGCAGACCCCGGACCTCGCGGTGCGCTGGAACTGCAAGGCCGGCAAGTGCGGATCGTGCTCGGCGGAGATCAACGGCCGCCCGCGGCTGATGTGCATGACCCGGATGTCGACCTTCGATCCGGCCGAGACCGTCACCATCACCCCGCTGCGCACCTTCCCGGTGATCCGCGACCTGGTGACCGATGTCTCGTTCAACTACGAGAAGGCCCGCCAGATCCCGTCGTTCACACCGCCGAAGGATTTACAACCCGGTGAGTACCGGATGGCCCAGGAGGACGTCGAGCGCAGCCAAGAGTTCCGCAAGTGCATCGAATGCTTCCTGTGCAACAACGTCTGCCACACCATCCGCGACCACGAGGAGAACAAGAAGTCCTTCGCCGGTCCGCGCTACCTGATGCGCACCGCGGAGTTGGACATGCATCCGCTGGACACCCTGGATCGTCAGCACATGGCCCAGGAGGAGTTCGGTCTGGGCTTCTGCAACATCAACAAGTGCTGCACCGAGGTGTGCCCCGAGCACATCAAGATCACCGACAACGCGCTGATCCCGATGAAGGAGCGCGTGGCCGACCGCAAGTACGACCCGGTGGTCTGGCTCGGCAATAAATTGTTCAAGCGGAAGTAGCGTTTAGCTGTTCAAGCGGCCGAAACCACTGCGGTGGAAGATGATCGGCGCCTTCTCCGCGTGCATCGTCACGTCCTTGATGCGCAGCAGCACGATGGTGTGATCGCCGGCGGGCAGTTCCTGCTCGATCGCACTCTCCAGCCAGAGGCAACTGCCCTCGATGAAGACCGCCCCGGCTTCCGACGACACGGTGTCCACCCCGGCGAACCGGTCGCCGGTCTTGGCCGCCAAGGCGCGGGCCGCGGCATCGTGTGCCTCGCTGAGCACGCTGATGCCCAGGGTGAGCGCCGCCTTGAGCTTGGGCCAGGTCTCGGAGTTGTTCTGAATGCAGAACGAGACCAGCGGCGGATCCAATGACACCGGGACGAAAGTGCTGGCCGCCAGGCCGACCCGGGTTCCACCGATCTCTGCTGCGATGGCGATGACACCGGTCGGGTAATGGCCGAATGCCTCACGCAGCGACGCGGCACTCAGCCCGTTATCAGTCACCCCCTCATCATCACATGAGTAGCCTGACGCCCGATGTGGATCACCCTGTTGGTCATGGCTCTCGCGGTCAGCCTGGAACCCTTTCGGGTCGGGATGTCGGCGCTGATGCTCAACCGGCCACGGCCGCTGATGCAACTGGCCGCCTTCCTGTGCGGCGGCTTCGTGATGGGTCTGTCGGTCGGCGCGGTCGTGCTGTTCGCGCTGGAATCCAAGGTGCCGAAGTCGGCACAGTTCACGCTGCCGAGGGTGCAGATCGTGGTCGGCACGGTGGCCCTGGCGGTGGCGGTATTCCTGGCCGTCACCCCAGGGCGTCCCCGCACACCGCCGGCCTGGCTGGTCCGGCTGCTCGGGAACACATCGCCGTGGGTGGCGGGGGTGGCCGGTCTCGGGATCGCACTGCCCTCGCTGGACTACCTGGCGGTGCTCGCCGTCATCGCCGCGGGCGCCGGCGCCGCCGTGACCCGACTTTCGGCGCTACTGATGTTCAACGTGGTGGCCTTCGCGGTGGTGGAGATCCCGTTACTGGCCTATCTGATCGCCCCCGCCAGGACGCACGCCGCGATGACGGCTTTGCACCACTGGATCCGGGCCAGGCGCCGGCGCGAGGTCGCCGGACTGCTGACGGTGGTCGGGATGGTGCTGCTGGCGGCAGGTCTGTTGGCGCTGCACCGGCCGTGAGCAGAGCTCACCGCGGGCTGTGCGACAGCACGTACTGCGCACCGGCCAGTAGCTGCGACAGCGGGTCGGAGCCACCGCCGAAGGCCGCCTGAGTGGCCGGCGCGGTGACTGCCGCCGGGTCGTAACCGTTCACCGGATCGACTTCGATCGGAGCCGTTGCGGGATCGTCGTTACGCGAATATCCGGAATCCACAAGAGGTTTGAGCACCAGATCCAACTGGTTGAGCGTCTCTTCGGGTACACCCAGGTACCGGAACGGCAGGACCAGCGGCAGGTGCTGCTCCGGGATCAGATACGTCGTCGTCTTCCCGCCCCTGGAGTTGACGGTCGTCCGGATGTTCTGCGGCGGCACCATGCTCGGATCGGTGAATGCCACCGCGGTGTGGCCGGTCGCGAGGCCGACGATCGCATTGAGGACGGCCATGATGTTGTCCTGCCGGTCCGGCCAGTCGGCAATGCTGTCGTAGGCCGAGACGAACATATGCGTGTCGTACTGACTCTCGACCGGCTCCGGTATCCGGTAGTCGAGTGCCGGCACCACAGCGCCCACCGGGAAGTTCTGGGTCAGGAAACTTGAACCGAAGGCGTGCCGGGCGATCGGGTCGCCGTACGTCGCGAACGAGTACTCGTCGGCGGGCGGGGCGGTGGGGTCGCCGGCCAGCCGGGCCTGAACGGCGTCGAGCACCAGCGCGCCCTCGGACAGGCCGATCGCGGTGCCCGGACCGCCTTCACGCATCCTGCGCTCCAGATTGCCCTCCCCCACATCGACGGACTCGCCGACGCTCGGGCCGTCGATACCGATACCCGGCATGGCGTCGTCCAGCTTGCCTATCCCGGGGAAGAGCCGTTCGGCCACATGACCCTGAACCTGTCCGGCGGGGTAGTCGACGATCTCGCGATTCAATCCGGGGAACCAGTCCGCTCCGGTGCGCCTGATGTACTCGTCATAGGGGATGCCCAGGACGTGGGCACCGCCGAGGGCATAGCCGCGGCCGGGCGTGCCGCGCGTGCCCCCGGGATCGGTTGACACCTCATCGGCGGTGGCGATACCGCCCACGATTCCCCCGCCGGTGGCCAGTGCCACCAGCGCGGTCAGCGCCGAAAGCCGCTTCCTCATGCCTGTACGCTCCCCTGTGTAATCCGTGACGGCCACCAGTTCGCCCTTCCAACCAGAGTAGCCATGGCCGGCACCGTGACGGTTCGCACCAGGAAGGTGTCCAGCAGGATCCCCGCTCCGATGACGAAGCCGCCCTGAACCACGGTGCCGATGCTGGAGAACAGCAGTCCCCACATCGACGCGGCGAAGATCACCCCGGCCGCCGTGATGACACCGCCGGTCGACGACAGCGTCCTGATGATGCCGAACCGGGTTCCGTGCGGGGATTCGTCACGCAACCGCGACGCGAACAACAGGTTGTAGTCCGCCCCCACCGCGACCAGCACGACGAACGCCAGTGGCGGCACCGTCCAGTGCAACTGCTGGCCGAGAGCGAACTGGAAGAACAGCACTCCGATCCCGAGAGCGGCGAAGTAGGAGATCACCACCGAGCCGACCAGGTACAGCGGCGCGACGATCGCGCGAAGCAACAGCATCAGGGTCAGCAGCACCACGATAAGCGTCGCGATGACGATGTACCGGATGTCCTGGCGGTAATAGTCGCGAGTGTCGCGCAGTGCCGCGGGATAGCCGCCCATGGAGATCACGGCGTCCGCCAGTGTGGTGTTCGGCTGTGCGCCCTGTGCGGCGGCGGCGATCGCGTCGACCTGATCCATCGCCTCGTCGCTGAACGGATCGAGCTTGCTGAACACCAGATAACGCACCGCGTGGCCATCCGGGGAGATGAAGGCCTTCGCAGCAGCCTGGAAGTCGGGTAACGCCAGCACCTCGGGCGGGATGTTGAATCCCGCCATCGCCGGGGCCGCCGCGTTCTGTTTCAGAGCCAGCAGGAAGGCCGCCGCCTGATCGAGTCCGGTCCGCATAGTCTTGATCTGTTCGACGACCTTGTCCACCCCGTCCGCGACCGCGCGGCTGCCGCTGGCGGAACGGTCAGCGCCCTGCTGAAGTTTCGTCAGGCTGTTCTGCGCACCGCCCGGGGTGTCCAGCCCCATCGTGTGCATCACCTGGGAGAGTTTGGTGAACGCATTGTTCAATTGGGTCAGTGTCGCGTTGAGGGACTGCCTGTCCTGCAACGACTCCAGCTGTCCGGCGAGGGTGTTGATCTCATCGATGGTGCCGTCATTTCGGGCGTCGACAAGACTCTGAAAATGACCGCGGGTCTCGCTGCACGACGGATTGAGGTCGCAGACAATGTTTCCCTCCAGCGCCAGCAGCACCGGTCCCACCCAGGCGAACATGTCCCGGGCAGCTGTGACGCTCACCCCCATCGAATTGCCCAGCTCGTTGATCTTGGTGACGAGTTTCGCGGCGACTTCCACATTGCGCACCAGCGTGTTTCCGCCGTATTGACCTTTGAGCGCGCCGAAGGCGTCGACCATGCCCTGGACACTGCCGGCGATCTGCCCGACCTGACCGCGCACGTCGGCGAGTCCGGCCGCCAATGTGTCGGCGCCGGAGGCCAGCTGGTTGAGATCACCCATCTTACCGGCGATCATCGTCGAACCGCCGGCCAGGCGGTCGCCGACCAGACCCGCCTGAAAGGTGGCCCGGAACTCGTCGGGCACCACCCCGAAGGGTCTGGTGATTCCGTTCACCATCCCGATGTCGGGCAGTTGACTGATCCGTCCGGCCATCTGTTCGAGGTCGGCGAGTGCCCGCGGCGTGCGCAGGTCGTGCGGTGAGCGGACCAGAACGTAGGAGGGGATGAACCGGTTGAGGTCGAAGTGGCGTTCCAGGGCGGCGTACCCGACCGAACTCGGGTCCGAGGCGCGCACGGCTTTGCGGTCGTCGTAGTTGTACCGGGCCATACCCGCCGAACCCGCCAGCAGCACCAGGGCCAGGACGCTGGCCAGCAGATGTGCCCAGGGGCGACGCACGATCCGGATGCCCGACCGTCGCCAGAACGCGGCGGTCAGTTCGCGGCGGGGTTCGACCCAACCGCGCGGTCCGACGACCGCGAGGATCGCCGGCAGCAGCGTCACCGCGGCCAGGAACGCCACGGCGACCCCGATCGCCGAGGAGGCGCCGACGGTGGAGAACACCCCCATCCGGGCGAAGCTGATCGCCAGGAAGGTGATGCCGATGGTGGCGGCCGAGGCGGCGATCACCTTGCCCACCGATGTCAGGGCATGGCGGACGGCATCGCCGGACTCCTCGTCGCGCCGAACGAAATCGTGATACCGGCTGATCAGGAAAACGGCGTAATCGGTTCCGGCGCCGGCGATGATGGCGGTCAGCAGGATGATGGATTGGTTGGACACGCCCAGCCCGGAGAACTCAGAGAGTCCGGCGACGACGGACTGCGCGATCACCAGTGATATGCCGATACCGGTCAGCGGCACCAGCATGGTGACCGGGTTGCGGTACACCACCAGCAGCACGAGCAGCACCAGGACCGCGATGGCGATCTCGATCGGACGGCGATCGCGCTGTCCGGCGACGGTGAGGTCGGCGGCGGTGGCCGCCGGCCCGGCGAGCTGGACTTCCAGCGGACCGCCCGCGGTGGTCCGTTTGACGATCTCGGTCACCCGGTTGAAGGCCGCGTAGGACTGCGGTGTGCCCAGCGCGCCGGTTAGCCCGATCGGCAGCACCCAGGACTTGTTGTCCTTGCTCGTCAGGAATGATCGCAGCGCCGGTGTTGAGACGAAGTCCTGCATCATCACGACGTCGCGGTCGCCGTGCAGATCCTCGACCAGTTTCCGGTAGGTCGCCTCCCCGGCGGTACCGAGCCCGCGCTCATCGGTCAGGACGACCAGCAGCAGATCGTCGGTTCCCGATTCACCGAATGCCTTCGGCATCTGGCGTGCGGTCACACTCGACGGGGCATCTGCGGGCAACATCGCCAGCGGATGCTTCTGCGCCATGTCGGCGAGATTGGGCATCGACAACGGCAGCGCGACCGCCATCGCGATCCAGAATGCGATGACGGCCAGTGGCCGGCGCGTGACGACGTCAGCTAGTCGCCGCACCGCGGCCCCAATCGCCGCTGTCGGCGACCCGTTGGCATACCGACTTCATCGCCGCGATGTAGCGGGCGACGGATTTCTGCGCGATCGGGTTGTCGCCGAACAACACCGACATCGCGACACCGGCCTCGTACCGGAAGATGTAGATGGTGAGCTGGTAGGAGAACCGTCCGTCGGAGTAGATCCCGATGTTGTTCGAGTACCCCATGTCCGCGGCGGCCAGCACTGCGTTAAGTGGCGCCGCACCGCCGTGCAGGAAGTTCGAGACCGGGAAGTTCGGCCGGGGATTCTCCAGCCATGGCGCGAGTTCCAGCACCCGGTAATACGGGACCCGGGCCAGCCTGAGCCCGGAGTCGAAGGATTCCTGTGCCGCCCAGGCGGCCTCGTTAAAGGATGCCGCAGCGATCGGGACGGTGATCGGCACCAGCCCGGTGAACCAGCCCTGGGTGGTGAAACCGTCCGATGTCCGGCGGGTATCCCGTGGCGTCAGGCCGTAATAGGTTGCCGCACCGGTGAGTTCGTGCTCGACCCGGGCGGTCGCAGCGTACAGACCACCCACGAACCGCGCCCCGGCCACCGCGCAGGCCGCTTCGAACCGCTCGGTCTGCTCGGCATCGAGCAGCATGTCACCGACCATGTCGGCGACGGTTGGTTCGTAGGCGTTGCCCAGCGGCAGCGGAAACTCCGGGAGAGTGTTGTTGTTGTTCTCGGCGAACTCGATCCAGGCGCGCACATCCGGCGAATCGACGGTCAGATCGTCCAATGCCGCGCGCTCCTGGACGCAGAACTCGTCGAAGCTGCCGGCATCCGGGAGGGCCATCGGCTGTCCGGTCAGCATCAGCGAGGAATACATACCGTGGGCCTCCAGCATGGTGATCCCGATCAGCGCCGCGTCTCCGTGGACGTGATCGATGCTGGCAAAGAAATCGAAGTGGTCCTCGCTCTGGACGATTCCGAACGAGAAGCAGCCCCACTCGAACGGACTGGGAATGTCGACGATGTGTTTGCGGGCGTCTTCAGCGGTCATCTCACCGTGATCGACGGCCTCGAACTCGATATCGGCGGGATCGGCGATGCTGTGCCGGATCACATCGCCTGCACCGTCGTATTGGAACCAACTCCGGTAGGTGTCATGGCGGCGCAGATAGGCGTTGATGGCGTGGTTCATCGCGGCGATGTCGCACTGACCGGGAACTTCACAGGTGGCGATGATCTCGCGCGAATAGTCGAGCCCGGCGGCTTCCTGCCGGTAGACACCCCGCAGGTGCTGCGACTGCATATAGCTGACCGGAACCGGGCTGACCGGGGCCTGACGGGCCTTCCGCATCGCGGCTTCGGTGGGGTGCCAGGAAGTCAGCACACCCGAGCTCGGCGTCCAATCCTCGATTGTGCCGATGGTGATCTTCCCGATGTGCACTGCCGCTCCTCGAACCCGCAATCAGCTACCACGGCGGTTCCGTGGCACCGGTAGCAAAACCAACATAGTCCCTCCCGCTGTGGAGGATGGCGGCAAACCCCCGCGGACCTGCGTCCCGGTAGACCCCATGGACAGGTGAAACAGGCCCCGACAGGCGTTCGGAACCCCGTCGGGCGATCGACGGGATTAGCCGGTCCAGCAACCTTCGTGCATACTTGGCGGCAGGAGATTCGGAACCGGATCTGGATCGGCCGACGCGGGGGGCGCAACCTCATGGCAAGCACCGAGAATCCGACCGGGCAGACCCCCCGGTTCGCGATCATCGGCTATGCGGCGCGTCTGCCCGGCGCCCCGGACGCCGACCGGTACTGGGATGTGCTGCACAACGGCCGTGACGCGGTGTCCGAGATTCCCCGGGACCGTTGGGATGTCGACGAGTTCTACGACCCCGATCCATCGGCACCTGGAAAGGTCGTGACCCGCCGCGCCGCGTTCGTCGACGACGCCGTCGGGTTCGACGCCCCGTTCTTCGGCATCTCGGCGCGCGAGGCCAATCTGGTGGATCCGCAGCACCGGATGCTGATGGAGACCGCGTGGCGGGCGGTCGAGCATTCGGGTACCTCCCCGACCTCCCTGGCGAACACCCGCACCGGCGTGTTCGTCGGCCTTTCCACTCACGACTACCTGGGCATGGCCTCCGACGAATTGGCTTTTCCCGAGGTCGACGCCTACCTTGCGATCGGAACCGCCGCTGCCGCCGGCGCCGGCCGGATCAGCTACCGACTGGGCCTGCAGGGTCCCGCGGTCACCGTCGACACGGCCTGCAGTTCGTCACTGGTGGCGATTCATCAGGCCTGCCAGGCGCTGCGGCTCGGCGAATGCGATCTCGCCCTGGCCGGCGGCGCCAACGTCCTGCTCAGTCCGGCCACCATGATCACCTTCTCGCAGTCGCGGATGCTGGCCCCCGACGGTAAGTGCAAGACCTTCGATGCCGCGGCCGACGGCTACGTGCGCGGCGAGGGCTGTGGGGTCCTGGTGATCAAACGGCTCGAGGACGCCATCCGCGACGGCGACCGGATCCGGGCGGTGATCCGCGGCAGCGCGGTCAACCAGGACGGCGCATCGGGCGGTCTGACGGTCCCGAACGGGGTGGCTCAGCAGCGGGTCATCACCGAGGCTCTCGAACGTTGCGGTCTGGCGCCCGAGGACATCGACTATCTGGAGGCACACGGAACCGGGACATCCTTGGGCGATCCGATCGAGGTGCAGGCCGCCGCGGCAGCGCTGGGCAAGGGCCGAAGTGCCGAGCGGCCGCTGCTGATCGGCTCGGCGAAGACCAACATCGGACATCTGGAGGCCGCGGCGGGCGTGGCCGGTGTGCTGAAAGTCGTTCTGTCGCTTGAGCATCAGGAACTTCCACAACATCTGCACTTCCGCAATCCGTCTCCGCACATCCCGTGGGACCGCATCCCGGTGCGGGTGGTCGAGCAGTCGACCGCCTGGCACCGGAACGAACGGCCCCGGATCGCCGGTGTGAGTTCGTTCGGGTTCTCCGGCACCAACGCCCACGTGATCATCGAGGAAGCTCCCGCAGCGCCGGCCCATGACATCGCCGCCGGTGCCGAGGACCGCTACGTGGTCCTCCCACTGTCGGCACGCACTCCGGCTGCGCTGGCCGCGACCGCTGATAACTACCGCAACTGGCTGGCCACGCATCCGGATGCCGCACTGGCCGATGTCTGTCTCACCGCCGGCGCCGGACGAGCCCATTTCGAGCACCGCGCCGCATGCGTGGTGAACACCGTCGAGTCCGCACGCGAACTGCTCGGTGCGCTCGCCGACGATCGGCCGGCATCGGGACTCGTTCGCGGCGACTGCGCTGACACCCCGAAGACCGCCTGGCTGTTTCCCGGGCAGGGCAGCCAATACGCCGGGATGGCCCGCGAGTTGTTCGACACCGAACCGGTGTTCGCCGAAACCATGCGTCGCTGCGCCGAGGCCGTCGCCGATTCACTCGACAAGCCGCTCCTGGACATCATCTTCGACACCGAGGGCGGCCAGACCCTGCAGCAGACCCGTCATGCCCAGCCGGCGATCTTCGCCGTCGAGATGGGATTGGCCCGGCTCTGGCAGTCGTGGGGCTTCGAACCCGATGTGGTCATCGGGCACAGCGTCGGTCAGTACGCGGCCGCCTGCGTCGCCGGTGTGTTCAGCCTCGAGGACGGGGCGCGGCTGCTGGCCGAGCGCGGCCGTCTGTTCGGCGATCTGCCCGCCGGCGGCCGGATGGCAGCGATCTTCACCGACGCCGAGAAGGTCGAGCGCCTCACCGACGAGTACCCGAGTTTGTCGGTCGCCGCCTACAACGGCGCCAACACCGTGCTGTCAGGTCCCGGAACCGACCTGGAAACGGTCGTCGCGCGCCTGAGCGCCGACGGTGTCCGCTGCGACTGGCTGGACACCAGCCACGCCTTCCACTCATCGCTGCTGGATCCGGCCCTGGACGAATTCGAATCCTTCGCGAACCGCTTCGAATTCGATCCGCCGCAACGGATTCTGGTCTGCAACCGGACCGGAGCTGCATTGGGGCGCACGGCCGCGCTCGACGGTTCCTACTGGCGCCGCCACGCTCGTCAGCCGGTCGAGTTCGCCAAGGGCGTGGCGACACTTGCCGAACTCGGCTGCACCCTGCTGCTCGAGGTCGGCCCGCAACCGGTCCTGACCGCCGCTGCGCTGCGGGCCTGGCCGGAATCGGCCACCTCCCCCAAGGCCATCCCGTCGTTGCGCCGCAACCGCCCGGACAGCCGGCAGATCACCGAGGCCCTCGCGGGCGTCTACGCCGCCGGGCATCTGCCGGACTTCACAGCCCTGGCGCCGGAGTCGGCGCACAAACTCGACCTGCCGACCTACCCGTTCCAGCATCGTCAGTACTGGTTCCGGGACAAGGAGGCGGCCCACTCCCCCAAACAGGACACGGCCGTCCGCACCGAGGCCGTTCGTCTGCTCGAGGACGGCAGGATCGAGGAACTCGCCGCCCTGCTCGACGGATCGGATGCAAACACCGCGACCGCCGAGGTCCTGAAAAGGCTTGCCGCGCAACATAACGGCCAGCGCAACGCTCAGTCGATCGCCGATGCCCGCTATGAGATCCGCTGGGAGAAGGCCGCTGCGGCCTCCGATATCGGAGACGGCGCGGCGTGGCTTCTCATCGGCGATGACGCGGCAATCTTGGCGCCGCTCATCGACGCTCTCGACACCCGCGGTCATCGCCACCGCGTGCTGGGACTACCCGGATCCGATGCCGACGAAGAACGCCTGGTCGCCGAATTACGTGCCGCCGTCGCGGATGAACCCGGCCTGCGCATCCTGAACATCGCGGCACTGGACGCCGACGCTTCGTCCTCCATGCGGTCGCTGCTCAGGATGCAGCACCGCGTCCTGGGCGGCACGCAGCGGTTGTTCCGCGCCGCAGCGGCAGCCGATCTGCGCGCGCCGATCTGGGTTGTCACCCGTGGCGCACAGCATGTGGTCGAGGCCGACACCGTGTCGCCCGAGCACACCGCGCTGTGGGGATTCTGCCGCGTCGCCGCACTGGAATACCCGCAGGTGTGGGGTGGTCTGGCCGATCTGTCCTGCGATGCGAACGACTGGGCGGAACTGATCCGGCAGGTCCTGCGCGCTTCGCCGGGAGAAGACCAGATCGCACTGCGTGAACACGCGGTGCACGTTCCGCGACTCGTGCGGCGCGCCGGGCAACCCAATCCGAAGCAGCTCGAGTTGCGCTCGGACGCAACATATCTGGTGACCGGAGGTCTCGGTTCACTCGGACTTGAGATCGCGGGTTATCTGGCCGCGCACGGCGCCCGCCACCTTGTGCTGACCGGTCGCCGTGCCCCCGGGGACGACGCTCACCGCCACATCGATGCGCTGTGCGAACAGCATGGCTGCGATATCCGGGTGGTCGCCGCCGACGTCGCCAACCCGCACGACGTCGCGCGCCTCCTGACCGGAGTTCAGGCCGACCTCCCGGCCCTGGCCGGTGTCGTGCACGCCGCCGGCGAGAACAGCACAAGCCCGATGATCGCGCTCGAGGGTTTCGAGGTGGACCGGGTGTTCTCCGGAAA
>JAPOKC010000109.1 GCA_029977845.1 Mycobacteriaceae bacterium
GCCCGCGCCGCCGTTACCGCCGAGGTTGCCGGTGGGCCCGCCGTTGCCGCCGTTGCCGGCCATGCCGCCGGCGCCGTTGGGAGCCGTGCCCCCGTTGCCGCCGTTGCCGCCGCGGCCCGACTTCGCGGTCACCAGACCGCCGGCGCCGCCGTTGCCGCCGTTGCCGCCGTCTCCGCCGTCTCCGGTGCTGGCCGCGCCGCCGTTGCCGCCGTTGCCGCCGTTGCCGCCGTTGCCGGCCAGTAGGCTCCCGAACCCGCCGTTGCCGCCGTTGCCGGCATTGCCGCCGGCGGTCGTCCCGGAGCCGCCCGCACCGCCGGCACCTCCGGCCGCGCCGAACTCCGGGCCCCACACGCCGCCGCTGCCGCCGTTGCCGCCGTTGCCGCCGTTGCCGCCCGCTCCAGAGGTGTTGTTCCAGCCGCTGCCGCCGTTGCCGCCGGTGTGCTGGGTAAAGGCACCCGGGTCGAAAAGGGGCAGGAACGCCGACTCGCCGCCGTCGCCGCCGTCGCCGCCGTTGGGCATGCTCACCAGGGTTCCGTTGACCAGGCCGACGAAACCGTCCCCGCCGTTTCCGCCCTTGCC
>JAPOKC010000110.1 GCA_029977845.1 Mycobacteriaceae bacterium
CGGGGACCATCGTGTGCGACATGCCCGCGGTCCGGTCCTCGGCGGCTACTCCTACCGGCGGCGAGACGGCCGAACCCGTCGCGGCTGCGGCCGTGCTCGCCGAACCGGTCGACGCCGTCGCTCCGGCGCCGCACCAGCGGCGTGCGCCACTGCGTCAGGTGGCGGAGGCGGGCGCGGGCGACAGTGCGAGCACTGCGACGACTGCGGCGGCGCCCAAGGCCGCTGCGGCCAGAAGCTCAGCCAGAAACTGACGAAGACGCAAGACGCCCCCGGGAACCCCGGGGGCGTCCTGCGTCGGGTGGCTGACGGGACTCGAACCCGCGACACCCAGGATCACAACCTGGTGCTCTACCAACTGAACTACAGCCACCATCGCCGCAGGAGCGGCAGCCAACAGTGTAGTCGCCCGGCTTCAGCAGCCCCTCATCGGCCGAATTCGCGCTAGGCGTCGGCGGTTCCGCGCAACTCGGCGGCTATCTCGGCGATCTCGCCACTCGACGGGCCCGGCGGCGGCACGAAGACGGTCCGCCGGTAGTACCGCAGTTCGCGAATGGACTCTTCGATATCGGTCAAGGC
>JAPOKC010000111.1 GCA_029977845.1 Mycobacteriaceae bacterium
CTGGCCTTCGCCACCGTGCTGCTCGGGTGCTCGCTGCTTGCACTGATCGTGGCGGCATGGATGCACTTGTCAGAACGGCCGGAGTCCGGCCGGCCGGAACCAGACGCCACCGGAGCACGCCGATGGCTGCGTGCCGGCCGCTCGCCGCTGGCGCTGGCCGCCTGGACGATGGTGGTCTTCGAGGTCGCATCGCTGACCCTCGGCATGACCGACCAGTACCCGGCGTGGTCGGTAGGGCGTTCGAATCTGCAGGCGCTGACCGGCAAGACCTGCGGCCTGGCCGACGACGTGATGGTTGAGCGCGACCCCAACAGCGGCAGGCTGATCCCGGTCGGCGCGCCGGTCGGGGCCGGGCTCGGGCCGGTGACCGCCGACGGTTTCACCCCCAACGGCATCCCGGCGGACGTCTCGGCGGACCCGGTGATGGAGCCCCCCGGCAGCGGGAACTTCATCGACTCGGCCGGCGATGACAACACGGTCACCGCGACCGACGCCGGAAGCGAAGGAGGCACCACACAGGCGGCCGGGGTCAACGGCTCACGCGCCCGGCTGCCCTACGGCCTGGACCCGGCCAC
>JAPOKC010000112.1 GCA_029977845.1 Mycobacteriaceae bacterium
CCAGCACAAGATCGTGCACGCCGAGCACGTTGAGCGCCACCTGATCACGCTCACCGGCCGGGTCCAGCCGGGCCACCGGGCCGAAGGTGGCGGTGCCGGCGTTGGCGCACAGAATCGAGATCTTCCGTGTGGCCAATTCGTCGGCGAACTCCGCTCGCTGCCCGGAGTCAGCCAGGTCGACCGCGCGCACCTCCACTGTCACCCGGTGGTCGCGGGTGATCCTGGCCGCGAGGTCATCGAGGACGTCGCGCCGTCGCGCGGTGATGATCAGGTGGTGACCGCGGGCGGCCAGTTCGATCGCCAGCGCCTCACCGATGCCCTGGGAAGCGCCGGTGACGACGGCTCGGCCGTCGGGGGAGGGCTCGGGTACGGGCATGGGGCAATCGTAGGGGCCTGGCAACATTGGCTGGCATGAGCGGGCTCCGGCCGGCCGCGCGGTCGAGGGTCATAGCGTGGGCGTTGTGGGACTGTGGCGCCACCGGACTCACCGCGATCACCGTGACCTTCGTATTCTCGGTCTACCTGACCGGCACCGTGGGCCGGGATCTGCACGGCGACGCCTCGCCGGCCAGT
>JAPOKC010000113.1 GCA_029977845.1 Mycobacteriaceae bacterium
GCGTCTCACCTCCGCGGGCCTTGCTCTGCTGGCCGCCCGGCTCGCCGGCGCAGGGCCGGTCGGCCTTGCGACAGTGCTGCTCGGTTTGCTCGCGCAGGGCCGGGCCGGACGCCGGGCGTAGCCGCCGTCCACGCTCGAGCGGCTGACGTTTGAGCCGCAGCGGACCGTCGCGCTCGTGACGATTCCAGCGTACACGCTGCTGTTTTCCCTCGGCGCCGGGCCCGTGCCGTGGTTGCTGTACAACGAGGTTCGTTCTGTACACTGATCCCCATACGACCGCGTTCGCGCGGTGCACGCCGATCCTTAAGGACTTTTGCGGACGTCTCTCTCCGCCCAGGGTACCTCGATGGTTTCAATCCCGACACACCCACCTCGACGCCTTTCAACTCCGCCTACTGACGCCTTTCAATAGAGCGCATCTCGCCGACCCGGACACCGGTCTCGGGCTCCCCGACCGCATCAAAGCGACGTACCGCGCGCAGGGGCTCGGGGAGACGTCGAAAGCGATCCCCGGGTCGATCCTGGACGCCGCGCACGACGCGCCGTACGGGGGGATTGATTCGGGAG
>JAPOKC010000114.1 GCA_029977845.1 Mycobacteriaceae bacterium
TGCCCGGCATGGCGGCCAAGGGCACGGCGGTGTTCGCCGAGGCAGTGCAACTGGTCGCCGACTCACTCGGTGTGAAACTCGACGAGATCGTCTGCGAGGCCGAATACGCCCAGACCACCGAAGACCTGGCGATGGCGTCGTGGACGATCAAGGCCGGCTGTGTCGCCGGGGTGTACGCCAGCTGGCAGGGCCGCGTCGGCGGCAGGACCGTCATCGACCTCAACGTCCGCTGGCGCAAGGGCCAGAGCCTGGACCCGGACTGGAAACTCGACGGCGACGGCTGGAAGATCACCGTCGACGGCCGTCCGACGGTCACCATGACGGTCGGATTCCTGCCGCCGCCGGATCTGATCGAACAGGCGACGTCGATCGACGACTTCTTCGTCCTCGGCCACATCATGACGGCGATGCCGCCGATTCACGCGATCCCGGCCGTCGTCGCCGCCGCGCCGGGCATCGCGACCTACAACGACCTGCCGCTGCCCAATGCCCGCGGCGTGGTGCCTCGGTAATTCCGCGGTAATTCTTCAGCAGATCCGCGGGAGTTGCTCGCCCAGTTCACGT
>JAPOKC010000115.1 GCA_029977845.1 Mycobacteriaceae bacterium
GCGAGCAGGGAGACCAGTGGGACAGAACTCTACGGGGTGCTCATCGACCGGCTGGTCGGACGGGCGGGTCAACTCGGCACCTCCAGCATCGCCACGGCGAGTGCCAGGCACCGTCGACGCACTTGCTCCCACCGGCTGTCCCACTGGTCTCCCTGCTCGCTGTCCTCGGCGGACGGGTCGGCAAGCCGGCGCACCAGCTGGGTGGCGATCCACCGCCGCTCCGGCTGTCCGGAACTGTGGCCGCGTTCTCCACCCCGATCGCCTCAGCGAGATCGGCCAGTTCGGCATAGTCGGCGCGGCTGTTGCGGCACAGCACCAGATAGCTCTTCAGCCGCAGGGTCTCCGCCCCGGTCGGAACCTGCAGACGGTCACCGCCCGGCAGTTGGACGATGGTCATCTCCACCGGGCTGCACCGGGCAGCCGCCGCGTCGGTTGCGAGGGCGTCGAGCGCGACTGCCAGCCGTCCGCGCCAGACGGTGACGGGGTGGGGTGCCCGCGCTGCCGACGGTCCCGCGCCGGATCGGCCGAACGCCGCGCCGAGCGTGGCGAGTGGCCGTCTCG
>JAPOKC010000116.1 GCA_029977845.1 Mycobacteriaceae bacterium
GGCGGTAGTGGCTACGTCGGTGACAATGCGACCGCTACATCGGCCTCCACAGCGGGTTCGACCGGTGGCACCGGCGGCCAGGGCGGCAACGGCGGCAATGCGACGGGAACCGGCAATGCCGGTGCCGGTGGCACCGGCGGTGCGGGCGGCAACGGCGGCAACGGCGGCGCCGGTGGCGCCGGCGGTAACGGTGGCGCGGGCAACTCGGGTCTGACCGGTAACGGTGGCAACGGTGGTGTCGGTGGTAACGGTGGCGCCGCGGGTGGCGCGACGGCCGTGGCCGGTGTCGGTGGCGCCGGCGGTAACGGTGGCGCCGGTGTGGACGGCACCAACGGCACCGATGGTGCTGTGGGCACCACGGGCGGCAACGGTGGCAATGGCACCGCGGGCGGCAACGGCGGCAACGGCGGTAACGGCGCCCTCGGCGGCTCCGGCTCGGTCGCTGGTGCGGCCGGTGTCGGTGGCGTCGGTGGCGCGGGCGGTAACGGCGGTAACGGCGGCGCCGGTGGCGCCGGTGGCACCGGCGGCGGCTCGGCCGCCTCAGGAGCAGATGGCGCCGGC
>JAPOKC010000117.1 GCA_029977845.1 Mycobacteriaceae bacterium
GAGGGAACCGCCAAGCTCCTGATTAAGTCATGTCCGCCCAGCCGGGGCCCCTACGAACGGCCAGCGACCTGGTGGGACAGATCAAATGGAAGACAACCCAGCAGGGTGTCAGTCAGACCCAGAGTCACCACCAGGCGCCGACCGCCGCGACCCCATCATCAACTTCCAAAGAACGTGGTGGAGTCGCGATGACAGCATCAATGTCGGACCCCTCGGGGAAAATTGCGTCATGTTCGAGACCACGCCGCACCAGTCATTGCCGGAACTGCCCGCCGATGTCGATCTGTCCGACCTCGACGACCCGACCGCCGGCGTCATCGCCGTCGAACTGTCCCATCTGATCGTGCGGCTGTGCATGCGGTCAGCCGAACCCTTGGTCAGCGACCTGGCGTCCAAGGAGGGTTTCCTGCGCCAGGACGGCGGACCGGAGGTGGCCGCTCGCCTGTTCGCGATGAAGATGTTCGGCCAGATCGATGCGGCGGTGTACTACCAGTTGCGGTGCTGTGTGCCGAGGAATGAGGTCGCGGCGGCGCAGGCACGTACAGAGGAGGTTCTGCGTG
>JAPOKC010000118.1 GCA_029977845.1 Mycobacteriaceae bacterium
TTGCCGTTGCGGCCGGACTTGCCAGGGTTGGCCCCGTTGTTTCCGCTTCCGCCGTTTCCGCCGTCGCCGCCGTTGCCCGAGATCAGCAGCGAGGCGCCGCCATTGCCGCCGGTTCCACCCTTGCCGCCGGCGGCCCCCTTGCCGCCGTTGCCGCCGACCCCGCCGACCCCGCCGAAGCCCGCTTCGAAGTATGCGAAGCCGCCGTTGCCGCCGACTCCGCCCGCACCGGCCGTCGTCGTCCCGCCGCCGCCGGCACCGCCGGTCCCGCCGTTGCCGCCGAGGAAGCCCGACAGTCCGCCATTGCCGGCGTTGCCGCCGGTTCCCCCGGCGCCGTTGGTGGAAGCGCCGCCGGCACCGCCGTTGCCGCCGCGCCCGCCCTTTGACGGCGCGCTTCCCGACGCGGTGGACAGCAGGGCTCCCAGACCTCCGTTGCCGCCGTTGCCGCCGGCACCGCCGGACCCGTTGCTGGCCTTGCCGCCGGCACCACCGGTCCCGCCGTTGCCGCCCGCGCCGGCCAGCAGGCTACCGTAGCCGCCGTTGCCGGCGTCACCGCCGTTG
>JAPOKC010000011.1 GCA_029977845.1 Mycobacteriaceae bacterium
CCCAACCCCGAAGAACCCGGCGCGATGGACCTTTCGCTCGCCGATGCCCGCAAGCAGGGCGCCGATGTGATCATCGCCAACGACCCCGACGCGGACCGCAGCGCGGCCGGCATCCGCGCGGGCGAGGACTACCGGATGCTCACCGGGGATGAGGTCGGTGCACTGCTGGGATGGTGGATCGCCGAGCGGGGCAGGCGGTCGGGATCACCGGCGCAGGGCGTCTACGCGCAGTCGATCGTCTCCGGGACCCTGCTGGAGCGCATCGCCCGTGACGCCGGACTCGGTTATGCCACCACGCTGACCGGATTCAAGTGGATCTCGAAGGTCCCGGATCTGCGGTTCGGCTACGAGGAGGCACTCGGGTACTGCTGCGATCCGACGGCGGTCAAGGACAAGGACGGCATCACCGCATCGCTGCTGATGCTGGAGATGGTGGCCGCGCTCAAGAGTGAGGGCCGCGGGCCCCAGGATGTCCTGGACGATCTCGCCCGGAAGTTCGGGCTGTACGCCACCAGCCAACTGTCGGTGCGGGTTTCGGATCTCTCTCTGATCTCCGATGCGATGGCTCGGCTGCGGTCGAGTCCACCCGCCTCCCTCGGCGGCCGGACCGTGCAGAAACTCGACGATCTGGAGAAGGGTGTCGACGGACTTCCGCCGACCGACGGTCTGCGCTTCACCCTCGACGGCGCCCGGGTGATCATCCGTCCGAGCGGCACCGAGCCCAAGCTGAAGTGCTACCTGCAGGTGGTCGTCCCCGTCGAGCGCGATGACGTCGAAAAAGCCCGTGCCACAGCGCAATCCGAACTCAACGCGCTGCGCTCCAGTGTCGCCGAGGTGCTGGCGCTCTAACCCGATCAGGCCGCTCAGACTGCGGCGGCGTGTGTCACTTCGATGTGATCGGGGGTGCGGCGCCGGCCGATGACCACCCAGGCGAAGATCGCCCCGGCCAGCGCGACCACGGCGAGCACCAGCATGGACAGCGTGATCGCGTCGGAAGAAGCGGCGACCACGGCGTGTTTGACCGCGTCGACCGAATCCTGCGGCAGGCCGGCCAGGGCGCCGTCGGCCCGTCCCATGTCGCCGTCCTGCACGGCGTCAGCGTACTGAGCCGCGACCTCGCGCAGCTCGGTCCGGGCGCCCAGTCCAGGGCCCACCTGGGAAGCGGTCAGCCCGCCGATGATCGAGGTGACCAGGCCGACTCCGAGTGCGGCGGGGATGTTGAACGTCATCTGCATCAGGCCCGAACCCATACCGGCCCGGTTGGCGTCGACCGCCGACATGCCCGCGGTATTACAGGCCGGCAGTGAGATACCCACGCCGATTCCCATCAGCAGCAACGGGATGACCATCTGAGCCAGCGATGTGTTCGGGCCGAAGAACAAGCCCATCCAGCCCAGCGCGACCGCCTGCATGAGCAATGCCACGGTGATCGGCAGGCCCGGGCCGACCTTGTCGACCCAGCGGCCGGCCGGCGGCTCGAACACCATGCAGATGCCGGTGGTGATCAGGATGACGTTGGCCGCCTTGCCGGGGCTGTAGCCCAGCACGTTGATGAAGTACAGCGATCCGATGAAGACCAGGAACGGGATGTAGACGAACCCGACGGCGCTCTCGGCGAAGAAGCCGCCGGAGAACAGCCGTTCCTTCCACAGCCCGAAATCCACCAACGGGTGGGTGATCCGGGTCTCGAACACACCGAACACGCCCAGCAGGACGATGCCGGCGGCGATGGTTCCCCAGGTGCCGGGCGCGGTCCAACTCACCGAGGAGTTCTGCAGGCCGTAGGTGAGCAGGGTGATGCCGGTGGCCCCGAGTATCAGGCCTATCCAGTCGTACTTGCCGGTGGCTATCACGCTCTTGTATCCGCGAGTGGCCGCCAGCGTGATCGCGATGACCAGTCCGGTGAGCGGCAGTGCGACCCAGAAGACCCAGCGCCAACTCGCGATGTCCATCATCCAGGCGGCGAACAACGGGCCGAGCAGAAGGCCGAATCCGTGCGCGAATCCCCATACGCCGACGGCCAATCCGCGTTGTGCGAGCGGAAATGAGTTCACCACGATCGACAGCGTCGCCGGTGCCGAGATACCGATACCGATGCCCTGGATGGCCCGGCCACTGATCATCAGCGGACCGCCGACGGCGATGGCCGACATCAGCAGGCCGCCGCCGAAGATCAAGAAGCCCAGCACGATCATCTTGACCTCGCCGACGAGATCACCCATTCGCCCGCCGGCGACCAGTGCGGCGCCGAAGGCCAGGCTGTAGGCGGTGATCGTCCAGGTCTGCGCCGACAGGCCCAGACCGAGGTCCTCCTTGATGGTCGGCAGGGCCGGTCCGATCACCGTCGAGAACATCTGGGCGATCAGGGCGCCGAAGCCCATCGCGGCGAGGATCGCCCACGCCGCCTTGGTGGCTTTCTCGCCGGGTGCGGTCGTTGTCATGTGTCGGACTTCCTCTCCTCGAGGTCCCACGGGCCGAAAGCCTGGGGCAGGATCTGGGCCATGGTCTGGACGCCTTCGGGGGTCATGATCAGCAGTTCGGGTCCGCCGTGTTCGTAGAGCAGTTGCCGGCATCGGCCGCAGGGCATCAGCGCCTCACCGTGGCCGTCGACGCAGAAGGCGGCCATCAGACGGCCGCCGCCGGTGGCGTACAACGAGGACACCATCGAGCATTCGGCACACAGTGTCAGCCCGTAGGAGGCGTTCTCGACGTTGGCGCCCCACACCACCCGGCCGTCATCGACGAGTCCGGCGACACCGACCGGAAAGTGCGAGTAGGGGGAGTAGGAATGCTCTGCGGCGGAAATCGCCTGGCGGCGCAACGCCTCCCAGTCCACTTCGGACATCTCGTCCCGACCTCCTGTCGACCGCGCCAACGTAGCACCGGCGGAGAGGGCGGGTGGGCGAAAACCGCGCGGCCGTCTGCGATCCCAGGTGTGACCAAACGTGGGGGCTAAGTACGCACAAACGCCCGAAACCGTGCACAAGACCCACGCTCGGTGCGGGGTGGCCTGGCCTAGCATCGAGGGGTGTTCCCAGGGCGCCAGGACCCGCTGGAGAAATCGCTGCTGCCCTATTCCAACCAGGGGACGCATGAGGGACCCATCATCGTCGAGGACTGGGCCGGGGGTATCGCACCGGTTAGGGCCGAACTGCCGTCGGTGCGCATCGGCAGGCGGTGGTTCTCCAGCCTGTGGCTGATCCCGATCGGGATCGCTGCTCTGGTGGTGTCCATCGCGGTGGTGCGCGAGCTGGCGACCCAGCAGTGGTTCCACGAGTTCATCACCCGCTACCCGGGCACCTCCACGCAGTACGTCGAACCGGTCACCGGAGGGTTTCCCTGGTGGCTGCGCTGGCAGCACTTCCTGAACCTGCTGTTCATGATGTTCATCATCCGGGCCGGCATCCAGATACTGGCCGACCATCCGCGGCTGTACTTCAACGCCGGCAGTAGGCCTGACACCGAATGGTTGCGGTTGCGCGGTGCGGTCCCACCCGATCGCCGGGACTGCAATGACGCCGACGCGGTGTGGACCGCCAAGGAGGACTCGGTCGCGCTGCCCAGGCATCTGGGCCTGCCGGGATTTCGGCACTCGATCGGACTCGCCCGATGGTGGCACTTCAGCTTCGATCTGCTCTGGCTGATCAACGGGGTGCTGTTCTACATACTGCTGTTCAGCACAGGGGAGTGGAAGCGACTGATTCCCAACTCTTTTGACGTCTTTCCCAACGCGCTGTCGACGGCGTTGCAGTACCTCTCACTGCAACTGCCGGAGAACGCCGGCTTCAGTTCCTATAACGCGTTGCAACTGCTGGCGTACTTCATCACCGTGTTCATCGCCGCGCCGGTGGCCCTGGTGAGCGGACTTCTGCAGGCGCCGTCGATCGCGGGCCGGTTCGGCACCGGCGCAGGCCTGCTGAATCGTCAGGTGGCCCGGACGGTCCACTTCGGTGTGCTGATCTGGATGCTGGTCTTCATCGCCGTTCACACCCTGATGATCTTCGTGACCGGATTCGTCCGGAACGTCAACCACATCACGTTGGGTACCGACACCAGGTCCTGGACCGGCGTCGCGCTGTACCTCGCCTGGACGGGTGTCGTCGCGGTCTTCTGGTTCGCCGCGTCGCCGGTGACCACCAGGCATCCCCGCGCGATCCAGAAGGCGGGCCGGTTCGTCATCGGATGGTTCAAGGGACTGTTGGAGAACACCAACCCGACTGCGACGTACTCCGAGTCGGATATCTCACCGTATTTCTGGCCCAACGGCGAGCGCCCGCACTCGGATGCCTACGAACGGCTCAAGGCCGGCGGCTGGGCCGGCTACGCACTGCGGGTCGATGGCCTGGTCGCCAATCCCGTCGAGATCAGTTACTCGGAACTGCTTGCCATGCCCAAACAGGAACAGATCACCCAGCACTTCTGCATCCAGGGCTGGTCCGGCATCGCCAAGTGGGGCGGAGTTCCGATGCGGCACATCTGTGATCTCGTCGCACCGGCGGCCGAGGCCAAATGGGTGGTGTTCTACTCGTTCGCCGATGGTCCGGTGGGTGGGCGCTACTACGACTGCCATCCGATCGAGAGCATGTACCACGATCTGACGATCCTGGCCTACGAGATGAACGGCGCACCGCTCAACGAGTCGCACGGAGCGCCGCTGCGCCTTCGCGACGAGGTCGAACTCGGCTTCAAACAGGTGAAGTGGATCGAGGCGATCGAATTCGTGGAGTCATTCGAGACCCTCGGCGCCGGACAGGGCGGCTACAACGAGGATCAGGAGTTCTACGGCTACCGGATGCCGATCTAGGGAGTTGAGGGCACCGCGGTCAGCGGAATGTAGACGGTGCCCTGGCATGCGCCGCTACCGATATTGGTCGCGAACATCCCCTTGAGCGAGCCGTCGGGCTGCGGGGTGTAGGTGGTCACCGAGCTGGCCGCATCGAAGGTGATGGTGCCGTCGCCCAGCGGGCAGTCCCACCGCCAGCCGCTGGTCTTAGACCACTCGGTGCCGTTCCAATCGAAGGTCGTCTTCTGCGTGACGTTCTGCTTCGGGGCCGGGCCGTCGAGCACGGAAGCCACGCAGGTGCCCGAGGAGCAGTCCGTCCCGAACTTGTACCAGGCGGTATAGGGCTGTTCGGACTGTTTGGCGGCCACGCTGGTACCCGACTTCTGGTCGGTGTGGAAGGTGATCTTGTACCAGCCGGCCCAGTTGGGCGCCGGGTCAGCCGAAGCCGCCGGAGCGACCGCCAACGCGGCCGCGGAGACAGCGAAGGCTAGCGACAGACGACCTACCCTGCGCACTAGCGGTACTGCGGCCAGTGGAACGTCGACCCCTTGGTGTAGGCGCCCTGGTTGTTGTCCTCGTCCATGGTGCCCTGGATGGCCGGAACCATATCGCCCATGGTGCCGTCCATGTCGACGTAACCTCCGGAACCCCCGTTCGTCTGCGGGTCTGCCGCGGCGACGGCGGCGCCACCCACACCCAGAGCGGCCAGAGCAGCGGAAACTACGACAAAACGTCCGATTTTCGACATGGCTCTATTTTACGCGGGGATCCGACGCCCGTCGAACGCGCGACGTTTCCTACCTCACACACACGCCGTTGACGACGCGTGAGCATGATCCACCGGGCTGGGTCGGATCAATGGTCGGCGAGAACGAGCTGGGGCCGCCGGCCGACTTCTCGGTGGGTGAAACGGAGGGTGAGCTGGATGCCGGCGCTGACGACGGTGTGGAGGTGGTCTTCGGTCCCTCCTTGGTGTCGCTTCCGCAACCGGCGGTCAGCGCACCCATCGCGACGATCGCCGAGCCGCCCACCAGGAGCGTCACCCGACGAACCAACCGACTTGAAGCCATGACTGTCCCCATCTGTGCAGAGGCCCGGTAACCCCGGGCCGATCTCCTCAGTGTAGTACCGGGGAGGCCCTGATCAGGGGGCGGTGAAGCCTTCCTTCTTGTGCGCTCCGTCGCAGAACGGCTTCTTGGCCGAGTGCCCGCACCGGCACAGATAGCTCTTGTCGGTCTCCCTGATCAGGGTGCCGTCGGCGGCGAGGACCTCGACGTCGCCGGTCACCTCAAGAGGGCCGTCGGTGAGTGCGGTGATGGTGACTTGGGATTTGCCTGGGGAATCGCTCATGGGGACATTGTGCCGGTTGGTCGTTCCGGGGTCCTCACAGCCCCAGCAGCGACTCTATTCCGCCACGGGCGAAATAGAGCAGGAATCCGGCGGCGACCATCCACAGCAGGGCACTGATCTCCCGTGCCTTGCCGGCCGCCGATCGCAGCACCACCCAGGCGATGAACCCGGCCCCGATCCCGTTGGCGATCGAATAGGTCATCGGCATAACGGCCACGGTCAGCACGACCGGCAGGGTCACCGCGAAGTCGGTGAGTTCGATGTGGCGAAGGTGCGACATCATCATCGCCCCGACGATCACCAGTGCGGCGGCAGCGACCTCGGTGGGCACGATCGAGGCCAGCGGTCCGACGAACATGGCGGCCAGGAACAGCGTGCCGGTGACGATGTTGGCCAGGCCCGTTCGGGCACCCTCCTCGATACCCGAACCCGATTCGATGAACACCGTGTTGGAGGACGCGGAGGTGGCGCCGCCGGCCACCGCTCCGACACCTTCGACGATGAGAGCGGCCGGCAACCGCGGGAACGTTCCCTGCGCATCGGCGAGTCCGGCTTCCCGGGACAGTCCGGTGAACGTGCCCAATGCGTCGAAGAAGTTCGCGAACACCAGGGTGAACACCAGCATGGTGGCGGCCAGGGAGCCGATCCGGTCGAAACTGCCGAAGCTGAACGCGCCGACCAGTGACAGGTCCGGTATCGCGAAGGGGGAGCCGGACAGCTTCGGTACGGCCAGTGTCCAACCGCCGGGATGGTCGACCGCGGAGCCGAGATGCCAGACCGATTCGGCGATCACCGCCAGTACGGTGCCGGCGACGAGTCCGATCAGGATTCCGCCGCGAACCCGGCGGGCCAGCAGGACCCCGGTCAGCAGCAGGGTCACCACGAAGATCAGGGTCGGAGTGGTGGTGATCGAACCGTTGCCGCCGGTTCCGAGTCCGACCGGAGGCGCGGGCCGTCCGGTTGAGGAGACGAACCCCGAGTCGACGAGTCCGATGAACAGGATGAACAGGCCGATCCCGGCGGTGATGGCGATCTTGAGTTGCATGGGCACCGCGTCGAAGATCAGCTTGCGAAGGCCCGAAACCGCCAGCGCGACGATGACGAGGCCGTTGATCACGACCAGACCCATCGCCTCCGGCCAGGTGACAGTGCCCACGACCGAGGCCGCCAGGAATGAGTTGATTCCCAGCCCGGCGGCGAAGGCGAACGGCAAACGGGCGATGGCGCCGAAGAGAATGGTCATCACCCCGGCGGTCAGGGCGGTGACCGACGAAACCTGTCCGAAGGAAAGCTGATGTCCGGCAACATCTTTGGTGCCCGAGAGGATGATCGGGTTGAGCACCAGGATGTAGGCCATCGTGATGAACGTGACCAGTCCGCCGCGGATCTCGGCGCCCGGTGTCGATCCGCGGGCACTGATCTCGAAGAAACGATCCAGGTGGGTCATTGCTGGAGAACCTTAATCGCGAATGTCAGTACCGCGGCGAAAACCACGGTCGGTATCGCGACGCCGCCGAGGAAGCCCAGGAGAAAGCGACGCCCACCGGCGGTGAACGCAAGCACGCATTTGACGATGAGGTTGGACCCGAGTGCGGCCGCGATGGCCAGCAGTGCGGTGTCGACCGTGACGTCACCCTCGGCGGCCAGGCTCGCCACGGCGATGGATCCGGCGTGAGCATCGGCAAGACCTGCGGCGAAGGCGGCCAGCACAGCGCCCTGGGGTCCGAGTGCATCGGCGCCCCAGCGGCCCAGGAGCAGGGCCAGGGTGAGAACCGCGGCCAGGATGAGGGCCGGCCTCAACATGAAGGGCCTGCTCATCGCAGCGCTTTCGTCCGCACCCTCTTCGGTGGGTGCGGCGCCCCGATAGACCACGAGTGCGACAGCCGTAAGCGCGATCGCGCCTGTCGTGGCGGCCGGCCAAAGCCCGCGGAGGACCTCCGCATCCACGAATCCGATCACGATCAGAAGTTGGACGAATGTGGCGACGCTGGCCAGCAGTGCACCCGCCAACGGCGCCCGCAGTCCGACCGTGCGGCTGAGCCGTCCCATCGACGCGGTTGTCGCAGAGGCGGAGACGAATCCGCCTGCCAAGCCGGTGACGAGAAGTCCCCGCCGCGGGCCCAGGGCTCGAACCCCGATGTAGCCGACCCATCCGATTCCGGTCAGCAGCACCACGAGAAGCCAAACCTTGAAGGGGTTGAGCACCCCGTACGGGCCGAAGGGTTTGTCGGGCAGCAGTGGGAGCACGACGAAGGCCACCACGAAGAACTTGATGGCATCCTCCAGTTCGACCTCACTGACGATCTCGCGGGCGAACCGGTGAATCCTATTCTTCGACACCAGCAACAGGGCCACGATGACCGCGAGCGCCCCGGCCACCGCAGGGCTCGAATATGCCAGCGCGCCAAGAAGATAGGCCACGATGGCGGCGATCTCAGTGGTGGTCCCGGGGTCCTCGTCACTGGTCCGGAAATAAGCCAGCGCCATCAGGCCTGCCACCGCGACGAAGCCGATTGCGACCGCCCACCCGCTGAACGTCGCAGCAATCGCGCCGACGAGTGCCAGCAGGGCGAATGACCGGGATCCTGCGGGCAGCTTTCCTGCGTGCCCGTGTTCACGTTCCAGGCCGAGGAGCAGCCCGATCGCCAGCGCTACCAGGTACGGCTGGATCTGCTGCCAGGCCACGGAGTCACTTCAGCGGTGTGGGTTCGACGACACCGATCTCAGCCGGGTTCGCGACGGCTGCGGGTAGGAACCGCTCGATGCAGAAGACGAAAAGCCCGCCGCCGATGAGGCCGCCGATGATCGGCGCGACGATCGGCACCCAGAAGTACAGTTGCGGGCCGTTGGCGGAGAACCAGGCGTCGTGATAGCCGGTGATGTAGGAGGCCAGACGCGGCCCGAAATCACGGGCCGGGTTGATCGCGTAGCCGGCGTTCGCGCCCCAGCCCAGGCCGATGGCGACCACCAGCAGGCCGATGACCAGCGGGCCCATATTCCCCAACGGTGGATTGTTGACTGCGCTGGTGAGCGCGAAGATGACGGCCACCAGGATCGCGGTTCCGATCATCTGGTCGCTGAACGCGGTCATCATCGTCACGTTGGCGTCCGGTGAGGTGGAGAAGATGCCCTGGGTGAGTTTGGTGTGACCGGCGTCGACGTTGTGGATCAGATCGCTGTAGTTGAACCGGACCAGCAGTGCCCCGACGAACGCGCCGACCACCTGGGCGGCGATGTAGGGGACGATCTTGCGGACCGGGAAGCCTTTGAACGCGGCCAGTGCGAAAGTGACGGCGGGATTGAGGTGCGCGCCGCTGAGTCGGCCGGCGACGAAGACCGCCATCGCGACCCCGAGACCCCATCCCCAGGCGATCGAGTTGTAGTCCCCGGTGGCCCCCGGGGCCGTCCCGATCTGATTGCCCCCCGTCACAACCTGTGCGACGACGCCGCAGCCGAACAGAATGATGATCATCGTTCCGAAGAACTCGCCGGAGAGTTCGCCGAGCAATGGGGGTTGCTTTGCCGGTGCGGTCACGTCTGCCTGCCTTCTCTGGTTGGTCTTGCACGGGAAACTAGCAACGGGGGATCGTTATTGACGGACTTTCCGGCCGATCTGACACTTAAATAATCAGTTGATTGATGGCTGTTAATTCCGTGGTAATAACTTCACTAAAGGGATTTACCGGGCCGGTCCTCCGACATACATTTCGACCATCCCGAGTGAAGGAGATCGACGATGGATCAGAGCGGACGGTACGCGGATCTGAGCCTGCGCGAAGAGGACCTCGTCGCCGGCGGACGCCACATCCTGGTGGCGTACAAGATGAAGCCGAAGGCGGGGCACGGTTACCTGGAGGCCGCGGCCCACTTCGCCGCCGAATCCTCGACCGGCACCAACGTCGAGACGAGCACCACCGATGACTTCACCAAGGGCGTCGACGCGCTGGTCTATCACATCGACGAGGCGAGCGATGAGATGCGAATCGCCTTCCCGATGGAGCTGTTCGACCGCAACATCACCGACGGCCGGATGATGATCGTCTCGTTCCTGACCCTGTGCATCGGCAACAACCAGGGCATGGGCGATATCGAGCACGCCAAGATGTACGACTTCTTCGTCCCGCCGCGGGCCATTCAGTTGTTCGACGGCCCGAGCAAGGACATCTCCGATCTGTGGCGCATCCTCGGCCGGCCGGTTGAGGACGGTGGCTACATCAGCGGCACCATCATCAAGCCGAAACTGGGCCTGCGGCCCGAACCGTTCGCCAAAGCCGCCTATGAGTTCTGGCTCGGCGGGGATTTCATCAAAAACGATGAGCCGCAGGGCAATCAGACCTTCTCGCCGATGAAGCAGACCATTCCGCTGGTGGCCGACGCGATGCGCCGGGCGATGGATGCCACCGGCGAGGCCAAGATCTTCTCGGCCAACATCACCGCCGACGACCACTACGAGATGATCGCCCGCGGTGAGTACATCCTCGACCAGTTCGGTCCCGATGCCGACAAGGTCGCCTTCCTGGTCGACGGGTACGTGGGCGGCCCGGGCATGATCACCACCGCCCGGCGGAACTTCCCCAACCAGTATCTGCACTATCACCGGGCCGGCCACGGTGCGGTCACCAGCCCGAGCGCCAAGCGCGGCTACACCGCCTATGTGTTGGCAAAGATGTCCCGGTTGCAGGGCGCCAGCGGCATCCACGTCGGCACCATGGGCTACGGGAAGATGGAGGGCGAGGCCGACGACCGCGCCTGCGCCTACATCATCGAACGCGATTCCTACCAGGGCCCGGCGTATCACCAGGAGTGGTACGGCATGAAGCCGACCACACCGATCATCTCCGGCGGTATGAACGCCCTGCGGCTGCCCGGCTTCTTCGCCAACCTCGGGCACGGCAATGTGATCAACACCGCCGGCGGCGGCTCCTACGGCCACATCGACGGTGCGGCATCCGGGGCGATCTCACTGCGTCAGGCCTATGAGTGCTGGAAGGCCGGTGCGGACCCGATCGAATGGGCCAAGCAGCACAAGGAGTTCGCCCGCGCTTTCGAGTCCTTTCCGAATGACGCCGACAAGCTCTACCCGGGGTGGCGGGAGAAACTCGGCGTCTCGGCGTGAGGTGCTAGAACCGTGGGGTGGCCAGAGCCAAGACCAAACCCCGCTGGCGCCGCCGCGCCCTGGCGGCCCTTTTGGCGGTGCTCGTCATCGGAGCTGTGGCCGGTCTGCTGATCTGGCAGGAGAAGGCCAATCGGGTCTCCAGTCCGTCGCCGACCTGGCGGGCCGAACCGACCACAAGCCCTGCGGCTGCGTCCAGCCCCCGATACGACATCGCCCGGCAGCAACTCAAGGCGCTGGAGGTGCGTGGATGGGACCGCACATCGGACTTTCGCCGCTATCAGTTCGGTGAGGCCTGGAGTGATGACGTCAATGTCGAGTTCGGACACAACGGTTGCAACACCCGGGATGACATCCTGCGCCGGGATCTGCAGAACCTCGTGGTGCGGCCGTTCACCTGCTTCGCCCAGAGTGGCACGCTGATCGACCCCTACACCGGCACCACCATCGAGTTCGTCCGCGGTCCGGAGAGTTCCAACAGCATCGAGATCGACCACGTCGTAGCACTTGCCGATGCCTGGTACAAGGGCGCTCGGGCATGGGATTCACAACGCCGGCTGGACTTCGCCAACGACCCGCGCAACCTGCTGGCGGTCAGCCCGAAGGCCAACTTCGACAAGGCGTTTCGTGACGCGGCCTCCTGGCTTCCGCCGAATGAGGCGTTCCGCTGTGATTTCGTCGCGCGGCAGATCGAGGTCAAGACGGCTTACGGGCTCTGGCTGTCCGCCAAGGAGAAAAAGGCGATGGCCGACGTGCTGGCGCACTGCTAGGCGGAGCGTGCCAGCTGCTGCAACCGTGCCGACACCCGGTGCAACAGTTCATCCCCGCCGCTGACACCGAGTTCGACATTGTCCAGCTGCACGTCGCCGGTGGCGTAGCGAGCCACATCGCCCATCTCGGCCACGCGGTCGATGAAGTCCCCGATGAAACGGTTGAACCCTTCGATCGGAAGCGCAGTCAGCGCCCCGACGTCACGTTGCAGATCCGCGCAGCCGAGCGGAACCTTGGCGCCCCGCGATCGCTCGAACAGCGCCAGCAGGCTCTCGTGGTAGTCCATCAGCCGGTTGGCGGCGTGCACGATGCCCTCGGCGTCGGCGGAGTTCTCATCATGCGGATCGCCGAAGACCTCCTGGAAAGCCGGGCTGAGCATGAAGCCGTCGATATTGCCGATCAGTTCCGAGAGATCGGAGATCCGCTCGGTGAAGAACAACCCCGTCTCGAATTCCGCGCGCAGCGCCTCTCCGCTAGGTCGCGCGAATCCCATCCGGGCATCGCGGACCCGGGCGGCGACGTCATGGCGACGCTGCACCAGCACCGAGACGAACGACGCGTAGCGCCAGCACGGCCGCCTGTCCTTGAGCATCCCGGCGAGGTCGTCGGCGGTGTGTACGACGGTCGCCACCTCGATGGCGTCGCCCGGCGGAATGATCGTCTTGCGCGGTGCCAGAGTGCGCATCAACTCCGCTCCCTCGGGTCCGTACACCCCGCGCAGGTCCCCGCGAGCGGCCCACGCGTTCTGCTGATCGGCTCGTGACAGCAACTCGTCGTCGTGCTCCTGCCGGCGCTGGGCCAGAGCTCGCCGGATCCATCCCCCTGTGCCCATGTCCGCGAGGGTAGGGACCGACACCGACATAACCATGCGCCAGTTGTATCCACAGAGCCCACTTCATCCACGACCGACGACCGCCGGGGTGGCCTGCGTCGGAGAGTCGGCCTAATATCGAAAATATGTTCGAATCCACGTCGGCCGGCCTACTCGCGGAGATGGCCGGCGCCCAGCGTGATGAGCGGATCGCGAAGGCGAGGCGGGTGCTGGCGGCCGGCCGGCTGTGCCGGTTGCGGATGGCGGAAGTCCATCCCGAGGATCGGACGCAGTGGTGTGTGGACAACTGGGAGGCCGTGGCCGCCGAGATCGGCGCCGAGTTGGGTATCAGCAGGGCCCGGGCCTCGGCGCAGATGAACTACGGGGTGGAACTGCTGGAACGGCTGCCTAAGCTCGGCGCGGTGTTCGCTCGCGGTGAGATCGACTTCCAGGTGGTCGCTGTCGCGGTGTTTCGCACCGGCCTGATCACCGATCCCAAGGTGCTTGCCGAAATCGACTCCCGCATCGCCGCCCGCGCCCCGGGGTGGAACGCCATGTCGAGAAACCGGATCGTGGAGCTGGTCGACGCGTGGGTTCGCCATCTCGACCCTGCCGCGGAGCGCATCACGCGGCGGGCCGATAACGACCGCCACGTCGAGATCGGCCCCTCCCGTGACGGGTTGGCGGATTTCTGGGGTGCGGTTCGCGCTCCGGACGCCGCGGCGTTGGATCGGCGTCTGGACCAGCTGGCCTCGACCGTCTGCCGGGACGACTCACGCACCAAACGTCAGCGTCGCGCGGATGCGCTCGCCGCTCTGGCCGCGGGAAGTCCGGCCATGCTGTGCGATTGCGGTTCGGAGCAGTGCCCCGCCCGGGACTCTGGGGCGCAGCCCGGTCAGGTGGTGATCCATGTGCTCGCCGAGCAGTCCACCGTCTCCGGGCAGAGCGCATCGCCGGGATATTTGCCAGGATATGGAGCGGTACCGGCCGAGACCATTCGCGGTCTGGCCGTCCACGCCCGGTTGCGCCCCCTGGTGCCGGCCGCTCAACTCAAAGCCGAACCGCGCTATCGGCCCTCGACGGCGCTCGCTGATTTCATCCGGGCCCGCGATCTCTGTTGCAGATTCCCGGGGTGCGACAGGCCCGCCGAGTTCTGCGATATCGACCACACCATCCCGTACAACCTCGGTGGACTGACTCACCCGTCGAATCTATCGCTCAAATGCCGGGTCCATCACCTGCTCAAGACGTTCTGGTGCGGCCGAAATGGCTGGTATGAAAAGCAATTCGCTGATGGCACCATCGTCTGGACGTCGCCATCCGGACGTGTGTACACCACTAAACCCGGCGGGGCACTGTTCTTCGCCCAGTTGGCGGATCCCAGTGACGAGCTGAGCATGCCGGTCCCGCGGCCGGATTGTTCAACGGCGCGCGGTCTGCTGATGCCGACCCGTCAGCGAAGTCGTGCGGCCGAGCGGGCCGCACGCATCGCGTGGGAACGCGGCCTCCACGAAGCGCGCTGGGCGGCCGACCCACCGCCGTTCTAATCCTCTTTGCGGATCAGCCGTTGCAGCGCCACGTGGTCCGGGTTGAGCAACTCGGTGATGCGGTCGGCATTGACGTCGGCGACGATGATCTCGCCGACGTCCTTGTTCACCGCGCTGAAGATGCCGTGGGCCTTCATCTTCTCGGTCTGGTACTTGTTGTCCTCGGTCGGTGTGACGTAGTAGACGGCGTCGGCCTTGAACCGGTGCACCAGCCACAGATGGATGAGCGTCATCAGGCGCTTCTGGCGCATCTTGGCCGAATAGGTGTTCTGATCGCGCACCGTCAGGATGCTTCGGCCGTGCCGGTCCTTGATCGGATCGAACACCACATCGGCGAGCTTCTCGTCCTTGTCGCCGAAGATGGCGAGTTCGAGCAGATCAGAGCCGGCCCGGTGCGGACGGAGCTGAACCCGCAGCCGTTCGCCGAGCTGGTAGTGCTCGCTCCACAGCGCCAGCCAGTCCTCGAGCAGCTTCTTGGGCACCTCGGTCTGAACCAGGTGCTGGACCTGAGTCGAGCCTTTGCCCATCGCCTTGGTCGTCGCGGTGCGACCCGATGAGGCCGCCAGTGCGGCGTCGCTGCGGGGGCCGCCGACCAGGGTCTGCGGGGTGCGGTACGGCGACTCGATCAGCCGCATCTTGCGTTGCAGACGGGCCAGCGCCAGCATGCCGTCCTGGCGTAGTGCGGTGGCGAATTCCTCAGCCGCGACGCCGTCGATCTGGTGGCCGCCGTAGGTCATGAAGTTGAAGACGAAGCCCATCTTCCCGATCTCCTCCGGGAAGGCGCGCATCTCATCATCGCTCATGCCGGTGGTGTCCCAGTTGAACGAGGGGGACAGGTTGTAGGCCATCATCTTGTCCGGGTACACCGCGTGGATGGCCTCGGCGAACTCCCGCGCCTCGTGCAGATCCGCGGTCTTGGTCTCCATCCACAGGATGTCGGCGAAGGGCGCTGCAGCAAGGGATTTCGCGATGGCGTAGGGGATACCGCCGCGCACCTGGTAGTAACCCTCGGAGGTCTTGGCCCGCTCGCAGTCCCAGGCGACCTCGAGGCCCAGTTCGTGGACCTTGTTCTCTGCGGCGTACAGCGACGCTGTCGCTGCGAACTCCAGCCATTCGGCTGGTTTCATGGCCAGGGCCTCGCCCTCGCTCTCCTTGAACCGCAGTACCTCCGCGACGGCATTGCCGTAGGTGTCCAGGCCGGCATCCTCCTGCCAGGCGTCGACGAACGCCGACTCCACCCGGTCGAACAGCACGTCAAGGGATCCGCTGCGGTCCTTCTTCCAGGCTGCGGCGGCCTCGTCTATCGCCTTGGTGACTCCGTGGCTCGCCAGCCAGGCGTCGGCCACCGCGTACTCGCCCTCGGGCAGGGCATAGAGCAGATGGCCGTTGAGTTCGGTGACGCCCTGTTCGTAGAAGCGGCGCATCATGGCCAGGAAGCAGGACTTGTAGGGCGGCACGTCGAGATTGGTGACGCCGAGCAGGAACGGCTGATCGCGTTCGTCGGCGCGGCCGTCGAGCAGGTTGGCGGCCTCGGCGTCGGTCCGGGCCACGATGATGCCGGGCACCTTCATGATGTCGAGTTGGAACCGGGCGGCATTGAGGCGCTTGATCTGCTCATCGGAGGGCACCAGCACCTTGCCGCCCTGATGGCCGCATTTCTTCGTGCCGGGACGCTGATCCTCGATGTGGTATCCGGTGACACCGACCTCGACGAAACGTCGAATCAGGTTGCGCACGTGCGCATCCCCACCGTGTCCGGTGTCGGCATCGGCGATGATGAACGGCCGGTAATCCACCTCGGGGGTCGCGGCGCGCTGTTCGTCGGTCATCTGAAGGCGCAGGAACTGCTGGTTGCGGTCCGCGGTCAGCAGGGCCCGCACCAGGCCGGCGGCCTCATCGGGCACCTGGCTCAGCGGGTAGCTGGCCAGATCGGGGCCCGGGTCCTCGGTGGTGGACCCCTTGGCCGAGGTCGCCCAGCCGCCCAGGTAGATGCCCTCGATCCCACACCGTTTCATGGTCACCGCCTGGCCCGGCGAGTACGGACCGAAGGTGGTGATGGACTTCTTCTGGGCGAACAGTTCGCGCAGACGGGAGTAGAACGCGCCTGCCGCGTCGCGGGCCACGGTGTAGTCGACCGGAATCGTGCCGCGCTGCTCCACCACCTGACGTGCGGTGTAGAGCCGCGTGATGCCCTCGAACCGGGGGCTGTCGAAGTACTTCTGGGTGTCCTTCACCTCGTGGTCGACTCCGGTGCTGGTCATGGTTCTACGCTCCTTATCGAGCCTGGGGACAGGCCATGCCTCATTATCCCGAATTACCCGGGCCCGACGCGGGGCGGTGTCGGTTTTCACCGCAGTCGGCCGACGGCGGCGCCATGGGGCATAGGGTCGTCCCGTGGGAAGCTGGGCCGACGGAGTTAGCCGGTGAACTCCTACGACGACCGGTCCCACAAGCTTTGGGGGCTGACCCTCATCGCGATCGTGGCCGTCATCTCGGCGATCGTATTCACACAATTCCGGGGCGGCTTCTCCGATACGACCCGGCTGACGGTGATGTCCGGCCGGTCGGGTCTGGTGCTCGACCGCGGGGCCAAGGTCACCTACAACGGTGTGCCGATCGGCCGGGTCAGCGACATCGACGTGGCGCAGCAGAACGGCTCTCCTGCTGCGCGTCTCACCGCCGAGGTGGGTTCGCGTTTCCTGCACACCATTCCGGCCAATGTGCGAGCGGATGTGAGCGCCTCGACCATCTTCGGCAACAAGTACCTGGCGCTGTCGTCTCCCAATGCGCCCTCCACAAAACGTATCTCGCGCGACGATGTCATCACTGCGACGACGGTCAGCACCGAATTCCAGACACTGTTCGAGACCATCACCGGGATCGCCGAGAAGATCGACCCGGTCCGGCTCAACCTGACGCTTTCCGCGACGGCGGAGGCGCTGACCGGCCTGGGCGCCGAGTTCGGTCGATCCCTGGCCGACGGCGCCGTAATCCTCGACGAGGTCAACCGAAGGCTCCCGCGGCTACAGGGCGACCTGCGCCGCGCGGCCGCCCTGGCCGATGTCTACACCGGTGCCGGCCCGGATCTGTGGGACGCCGTCGAGAATTCGCTGAGCACTGCGGGAACCCTCAACCGGCAGCGAAACGACCTGGACGCCGCACTGCTCGCCTCGGTCGGATTCGGCAACGGCGCGGCCGAGGTGTTCACGCGAGGTGCGCCCTACCTCGTGCGCGCCGCCGCGGATCTTGTGCCCACCACACGGCTGCTGGACCGGTACAGTCCGGCGATCCTCTGCACGATCCGTAACACCGCGCAGGTCTTACCGGATGCGTTGGAGGCGTTCGGCGGCAACGGCTACTCATTGCGCGATCATGCGCAGGCGGTCGGTGCCCCCAACCCGTACGTCTATCCGGACAACCTGCCGCGGATCAATGGGCGCGGCGGCCCCGGAGGAGCGCCCGGATGTTGGCAGAAGGTGACCCGCGACTTCTGGCCGGCGCCGACCCTGGTGGTCGACGATGGGGCCTCGATCGCGCCCTACAATCACTTCGAGCTCGGCCAGCCGCTGCTCACCGAATACGTCTGGGGCCGGCAGGTGGGCGAGAACACGATCAATCCCTGACCCTGCGGGTACCCTCTGGCGGATGGGTGTGCCCGAGCCCCAACTGTCCCGACGTCTCACGGTGTGGTCAGCGGCCGGGGTGTCCATCGCGCTGATGGCGCCGTCGATGGCGATCAACATCAACCCACAGGCAACCGCACAGGTGACCGGTCGCGCCGTGCCGATCGCGTTCCTGCTCGCCACGGTCGGGGTCCTGCTCATCGCCCACACCTTCGTCCGGCTGGCCCAGCGATTCAGCCACTCCGGGAGCGTGTACGCCTTCGTCGGGTTGACGCTCGGACCGCGAAGCGGTGCGGTGGCCGGCTGGCTCAATGCCTGCACCTATGTGTTGTTCGGAGTCGTCACCTCGACGGCAGGCGGCATGTTCCTCACCGATCTGGCACGGAAGATGTTGGCGCCCAAGTTGATACCCGACTGGGTGGCCTTCCCGCTGTCATGGCTGGTGCTGATCGTCGCCTGGGTGCTGGCCACCCGTGAAGTTCGTGGCGGCACTACCGTCCTGCTGGTCACCGAAGGTCTCACCGTCCTGCTCATCGTCGTGGTGACGATCGTGACGCTGGTCAAACTCGCGACCGGAACCGGTGGCCATCGGATCGACCTTGCGGTATTCAGTGTCGCCCCGGGAACCAGCGCCTCGAATCTCTTCCTCGGCGTCGTATTCGGGTTCCTGTCCTTCGCCGGGTTCGAGGCCTCGGCGACGCTCGGTGAGGAGACCGCACATCCGCACCGCGACATTCCCCGGGCGATTGTGGCCACCGCGATTCTGGGCGGCGCCTTCTTCGTGGCGGTGACCGCCGTCGCGATGATGGCCTTCGGCGCCGATACGGCCGGGGTGTCCGCGTTCACCGACTCGCAGGCTTTGATCGGTGACCTCGCCGCGCGGTACGTCGCCCCGTGGGTGGCGATCCCGATCGTGATCGGGGCGGCGTTCAGTGCGGCGGCCTGCTGTCTGGCGAGCCTGGTGGGTGCGAGCCGGCTGATCTTCGCGCTCAGCCGTGACGGTATGGGTCCCGCCGCGCTGGCCGGGCTGCACCCGCAGCGTGCCGTGCCGGATGCGGCGGCAACCGCGTGCGCGATGACGGTCGCAGCGGTCCAACTGTTCGGTTGGGCGGCGCTGCATGCCAGGCCGTTCGACGTTTTCACCATCGCCGGGGCGGCCGGCACCCTGATCCTGCTGGTCGCCTACGCCATGGCGTGCCTGGGCGCGATACGCCTAGTGCTCGCCGGCGACTCCGCCGGATCGCGGTGGGAGGTGGCGATCCCGGTACTGGGTCTGGCACTGCTGAGCTACACCGTCTTCCGCAATGTGGTGCCCTGGCCGGCCGGGATGTCCCGGTTGGGAGCCGGTGTGGCCATCGCGGTGCTCGGCGCGGTCGTGACCGCCGCGCTGGCCCGTCCGGCGGCGGCTCGTTCGGCCGGTGCCAGGTTGCTGGAACGCGGTTAGCTGGCGGTCGGCCCGTCAATCGGCCAGTCAGTCTCAGTGGCGGGCTCGTCCGGGCCGGGCGCGCTCGGTTCGTCGGGAGTCGCCTGCGGATCGGATTCGGTGCGCATCGTCTCGGCCTGCATCGTCTCGGCCTGCATCGGCAGGTACATGTGATGGTTGAACTGCGGCTGGTAGGCGCCGCCGCCACCGATCCGCACGCCGGCGCCGCTCTCACCGCTGGACACCGGGGTGCCGTCGGGGAGAGTGACGGCGGCGTGGCCGCTGTTCCAGCCGATCACCACCGAGTTGGGGGCGGAGCCGTAATTGAAGCCGCGGGAGAGCAGCGCTCCTTCGATATTGCCGGTGTTGAAACGGCTACCGAAGGCCGGTCTGCCCGAAGCGACATTGGCGACCCAGGACGCCAGACCCGAGCAATCGGTTCCGGCCGGCGTATCGCCACCGGAAATGTACGGCGTTCCAGCCACCTGTCCGATCAGCGCCATCAGCGACGCGAGTGCATACATGAATTCGACGCTAACAACACGTTTGTAAGTAGCCAAAACCGATGGTGTGCTTCACATTTCCGGAAGCACTATGACGTAGGTAACAGAAAAACATGCGGCACCGATGTCGTACATCGCCTGCCGGATCGTTGGAAAACACCTGTTGAACAACGATTTTGGGGTGCAATCGACAAGTGTGACCCGGATTACCTCTGCACGGCGAGGCCTCTTCCGCTGCGGTTTCCAGCACCGTGTCGGAAACTGAATCCTCACCACCCTGTGACGATCCCGATACCGGCCCCTTAATTATTCAGCGCGCCTTCCATTCGGACGAAAAACCGAATTCGGACAAATACTTGGTGGAACTCCAGCCTCCGTCCACCACGATCGTCTGACCATTGATGAAACTGCCTGCGGGAGAACACAGGAACGCCACCGTGCCGGCGATGTCCTCGACGCGCCCCAACCGGGGATAGGGCGTCATCTCGGTCTGCATCTTGCGGAAGCCCTCGTCCTGGAGTCGGTGTTCGACCATCGGCGTCACCGTCACACCGGGAGCGACCGCGTTGCACCGGATGCCCTGAGCGCCGTACTGGCAGGCGATGTGGGTCGTCAGGGCGGTCAGTCCGCCCTTGGCCGCCGAATACGCCCCGCCACGCAGTCCACCGACCACGGCGAAGGTCGAGGTGATGTTGATGATGGCCGAACCGGGCCGCATATGCGGCAGGACGTCGCGGGCCAACCGGAACGGCGCCCGCAACATGATGTTGAGGAAGTAGTCCAGCGTCTCGTCATCGGTCTCGTGCAGGGGTTTGGGGCTGCCCACTCCGGCATTGTTGATCAGGAAGTCGATATGGCCCCACCGGGACACCGCGAGGTCTGTGATCCGCTGCGGAGCGTCGTCGTCGGTCAGGTCGACCGCCAGCGTGGCCACCCGGTCCGGGTCGCCGATCGCCTCGGCGAGTCCGGCCAGGCGTTCCGGATCGCGGCCGGTGCCCAGCACCGCCATTCCCATCTCGGCCAGCTTCGTCGCACAACCGAAACCGATACCGCTGCTCGCGCCGGTGACGATCGCGACCTGTGTATCACTCATCTGCTTCAACCACCCTCGCTGGCCAATCTCGCTCTGATCTGGTGTTTGAGAACCTTGCCGGCGTCATTCTTGGGCAGAGCGTCCCAGATGACCACTTGTTCGGGAGCCTTGAATTTGGCCAGCCCCCGGGACAGCAGGAAATCCCGCACCGTTGCCACGTCCGGCCCGGGGTGCGCGTCGCTGACCACGACCGCGCAGGCGCGCTCGCCGGTGCGGCCGTCCGGCAGACCGACGATCGCAACCTCGTTGACGCCGTCGAGTCCGATCAGGACGTCCTCGATCTCCTTGGGCGAGATGTTCTCTCCGTTGCGGATGATGATGTCCTTGGCGCGGCCGGTCACCACAAGATAGCGGCCATCGACGAGATGGCCGATGTCCCCGGTCCGGAAGTAGCCGTCTGAATCGAAGGCCTGTTCATCGTCCTCGGGGTGCAGATATCCGAGCAGCATCTGCGGCCCGCGCGCCCTGATCTCACCGGAACCGGGCGGCGCCGCCGGATGGTCGGCGATCCGGATGTCGGCGATGCCGGGATGCCCGTCGGTGTCGGCGGCGTGTGCGATGTCGCCCGGTTCCGGTGCGCCGACGGTGGTCACCGGAACCTCGGTGGATCCGTAGACCCGGGTGACGACGGCGCGCTCGAAATACCCTGCAGCCCTTCGGATCAGCTGAGGCGGCACGGATGCCCCTCCGCAGATGAACACCTTGAGGTCCGGCAGGGTGGTGCCGGCTGTCCCCGCCGCGGCGAGCAGCTGTTCGAGAAAGGGTGTGGCGCCGGCCATGTGCGTACAGCGTTCGTCGACCATCAGCGCGATCGCCTCGTCGGCATTCCACCGCTGTTGCAGCACGGCGGTGGTCCCCAGCAGCAGTGGACACTCGAACGCGTAGATGGAGCCGCCGATGTGGGCGATCGGGGACGCAACCAGGAACTTGTCGCCGGCATCGATGTGCCAGTGCCGGCCGATCTGGGCGATCAGGGCGTGAATCGAATTGTGGCTGTGCAGAACCCCTTTGGGCCGACCGGTGGTGCCCGATGTGTAGAGCATCATCCGGACGGCGTCCGGATCGAGTGCCACTGGTTCGATCGCCGGCCCGCCGGCGCCGGTCAGATCCTCGTACCGGAGCTGGCCCGAAGCGGCCATGCCCCGCACCACGACGACATCGGGCGGAGTGGACATCCCGGCGGTCACCCGGGTGAGCATCTCCGGGTAGTCGTGCCCGCCGAAATCGGCGGGCACGAAGATCATCCGGGTGTCGGCATCGGTGAGGATGAAGCCCAGTTCGTGATCGCGTAGCGAGGGCAGGATCGGGTTGACGACCATGCCGGCCAGTGTCGCTGCGTGGTACACCACCGCGGCCTCATGCCAGTTGGGCAGTATGAACGACACCACACTGCCCACCGGGACGCGCGCACTAATGGCAGCGGCCAGGGCGGTCGCCTGCCGGTGCAGTTCCTCGCAGTTCAACCGCACCGCGCCGTCGATGAGCACCTCGCGACGCGGGGTGCTGCGGGCGGCGGCACGCAGGGTGTCGGCCAGCGTGCCGGACACCCACAGTCCCCGGTCGTAGGCGTCAGCCGACCGGTCCCCGGCCACCGTGACCGATCGCATCGCCGCTCAGCCCCTCACCCGGCGCATGGTCGTCGAATGGCGGAATCGTCCGGCTGGATGGGTGTTGACGGTGACCTGGGCGACCTCCCCGTCGGAAGTGGTGTAGGTGCGTTGCATCTGCAGTGCGGGCGTTCCCTCGTCGACCTTGAGTTCGCCGGCGAGCTCGCCTGAGATCTGCACCGCCGCGATCTCCTGGCGCACCTCCACCACACTGGTCCCGAAGAGATCCTCGATCAGCGGGAAGATCGGTCCGGTGTGATTGCCGAGCATTCGTCCGACCCCGGCGAAGGTGCGGTTGATGTAGTACTCGGTGTGGCAGACCGGCGCCTCGGCACCCTCGACGCCGCGCAGACCCCTGACGGCCAGCCACTGTTCGCCGATGCTCAGACCTGTTCGAGCCGCGATCTGTTCGTCGATGGTGACCATCGCGACGAACTCGATACTGAACTGCGCCCCGGTGGCGAAGTCCAGCAGATCGTTGATCGACACGACGTCCTGGGCATAGGCGTGTGCCGTCGGGCGGGGGACCACCGTGGTGCCGGCCCGGGGCCGAGACGACACCAGATTGTCCTCGCGCAGTCTGCGCAGTGCTTCGCGAACCGTGTACCGGCTCACCGAGAAGCGCTGGCAGAGTTCGTGTTCGGTGGGGAGTTGGGATCCGACCGGATAGACGCCGTCGACGATCTCCTTGCGCAGAGCGCGCGCCACCTGGATGTAGCGGTGCTCAGCGGCGACGGGATTGGGCGACTGGCTTGCCATCGCGTCAGCGCTGTCTGCGAAGGGCGATCACGCTGCCATCGGCATCGGCCGAGACGAAGACCGTGCCGTCCGGACCGACGGACAGGCCGGTGAACGGACCCTGCGGCCCGGAGAACGGTGGCATGGCCGACAGGGGTTTTGCGACCACACCAGGAGGCGCGCCCACCGGAAGACCGCGGGCGAGGATGTTCTGGGCGCCTGAGGCGAGATCCACCGCGACGACGGTCTTGGCTTCGGCATCGACGACGTAGAGCGTGTCGTCCGATACGTCGACACCGTGCGGGCTTAGCAATCCGTCGGCGATGGTCCGGGTGGTGGCGCCGGAGACGGCCACGACTCTGCCGGCGCCGGATTCGGCGACCAGCACCGAACCGTCGGGTGCGAAGGCCACCCCGGCCGGCGCCTCGAGTCCGGAGGCGAGTGCGTCGGCCTTGCCGTCGTGGACGGACAACAGCCGTCCGGTGCCGCGTTCGGCGACCGCGACCACACCGCCGGGGCCGCGGGCCACTCCGTAGAGCTCGTCCAATCCGTCTGCGAGGACCTCGCATTCGGCCATCGCGGGCCGGTAGCGGGACACCTGACCGCTCGAGGTGGTGACGATGAGTTCGCCCGGGCCGACGGCGGCGATCCCCCGGGAGTAGCCGGGATATCCGGGCGTGAACAGCATGCCGAGTGAGCTCAGGGTGCCGTCGGGTCCCAGGGCGTAGATGAACGGTCCGTCGGCGATGTAGAGGTTGCCGTCCGCGCCCGCGGTGAGATCCAGCGGCCAGTTGAACCCGCCGGGTAGCAGCGAACGGGTCTGCCCGCCGCCCAGGATCTCGGTGATCTCCCCGGAGAAGTTCGACACGAACAACCGCCCGTCGACGAAGGCGAGGTTGTCCAGCCCGGGACTGAGATCGGCCAGCACGGTCTTGTCGCCGGTACGAGGATCGATGCGCAGCACCTGGCCGCTGTGCGTCTGGGTCGACACGATGTAACCGTCGGCGTCGAACTTCACCGAATCCGGTACGCCCAGCTCGGTGGCGACCGTCTCCGGGACTCCGCCGTCGGGATTGATCCGCCAGATCTCGTTGGCGCCCATCACCGGGAAGTACAGCAGGCCGTCAGGGCCCACCTCCATGGCATTGGTCATCGGGATGTTGTCGAGGATCACCCGCGGCTCGCCACCGCCCACGTCCAGTTCCATCAGCCGTCCGCCCTCGCGGCACTCACCGATGAACAGCCGGCCCCGGTGCATGGTGATGCCGTTGGCGATCGGCATGTCACCGCGGATGACCCGGCTTCGGCCCCGGGTGTCGAGCACGCTGACCCGGGCGTTGAGCACCTCGGTGATGTATGCGTTGCCGTCGTTGTCGAAGGCCAGGTCGTCGGGTGCCACGATGTCGCTGCCCTTGGCGCTGATGCTCTCCACCTCGCCGGTGGTGATGTCCACGGCGCTGATCTGGCTGCCGCTGACCTGGGCGATGTAGAGACGTCCGTCGGGTCCGTTGCGCAATCCGTTGGCGCCGAACAGACGGCTGGGCGGGGTGAGGCGCTCGAGGGACCAGCCTGCCGCGACCACCGGTGGTGTGGCCGCGGTGAAGCGACCGGCCGAGTGACCACTGTTCGAAGACATCGGCTGGACGCTACCAAGGAAATCTGGTCCAGACAATAGAATCTCAACTCCCGCAGAGGCCCCTTGACGCTCATATATAACCTGCGGAATGCTGTTACCCAGATAGAGTGCTCGGTGTAATTGTCTGGACAGAATTCTCAACGAAGGCGGGATATGGCGGATCTGGCGAGCCTTGCCGGCCGGATCGTTGTGGTGTCGGGCGCAGGCGGCGGCGGGATCGGAACCACCGTCACGACGATGGCCGCCCGAGCCGGTGCGACGGTGATCGCGGTGAGCAGATCGCAGGACAACCTTGATCAGCATGTCGGTCCGCTTCGCGATGGTGGACTGTCCGTCGTGCCGGTGGCCGCGGACGCCTCGACCGATGAGGGGATCGCGACCGTCATGGCCGCGGCGCGCCGGGCCGATGGCCGGCTCTACGGACTGGTCAACATCGCCGGCGGCGCCGCACCGCAGACCTGGATGCCGGCGACCAGGGTGAGCCGCGACGACTGGCGCGCGTTGTTCACCGCGAATCTGGAGACCATGTTCTTCATGAGCCAGGCGGTGGCCGCGGAGCTGAAATCCCTTGGCCTGCCGGGCTCCATCGTGTCACTGTCGTCGATCAGCGGGATGAACACCGCACCGTTCCACATCGCCTACGGCACCGCCAAGGCCGCGATCGTCGCCGCGACCCGGACGATGGCCGTCGAGTTGGCATCGGACGACATCAGGGTCAACGCCATCGCGCCGGGTGTCACCGAGACTGCCGCATCACGCACCTTCGTCGACGCGGATCCGGATCGGGATCGCGCGGCGATCGCGATGGGCCGGCGCGGACGTCCCGAGGAGCAGGCGAGTGCCGTGATGTTCCTGTTGTCGGACATGTCCAGTTACATCACCGGCCAGACATTGCTCGTCGACGGCGGACTCGATCTCAAGTGGAGCCACCTGGGACCGGACAACACGTCGCTGTTCCTCAAGGACGAGGACTTCCGCAAGAACATCACGAAACCCTGAAAGAAGACGGTGATGAGCGAGTACGAAGAACTGTCCGAACCGATGAGGGTCCCGGTCGAGGCCTACATCTCACCGGAATACGCGCGCGCCGAACGGGACAAGCTGTGGCGCAAGGTCTGGCAGCAGGTCGGTCGCGTCGAGGAATTGCCCGAGATCGGCAGCTATATCACTTACGACATCCTCGACGACTCGGTGATCGTGGTGCGCACAGGGCCCAACGAGTTCAAGGCGCACCACAACGTGTGCATGCATCGCGGGCGCAGGCTGATCGACAAGCCCGCCGGCGCCAAGAACGCGATAGGACGGGCGCGGAAGTCGTTCGTCTGCGGATTCCACGGTTGGTCCTTCGGTCTGGACGGCGCCTGCAGCCACATCCGCGAGCAGGACGACTGGAAGGGTGAACTCACACCGGAGAGCACCCGGCTGACCCCGGTCAACGTCGACACCTGGGGCGGCTGGTTGTGGATCAACATGGATCCGGATTGCGAGTCGCTGCTGGACTACCTGCACCCGGCCGCCAAGATGCTCGATCCGTTCGGTCTGGAGAACATGCGCTACAAGTGGCGCCGGTGGATCGAATTCGGTTGCAACTGGAAGGTGGCACTGGAGGCGTTCAACGAGACCTATCACGTCTTCACCACCCACCCCGAGTTCAACAAGTTCGGCGAATTCAAGGGTTGGTCGAAGGCGCAGGGTAGACACAGCAACATCGGTTACGACGCACCCGACGATATGGCCGAGACCAAGTCGAAGATCCGCCTTGGCACCGGCGATCCCCGGATCTCGACGGCGGAGATGCAGGTCTACACACTGCAGGAGACCAACGCCACCACGACCCAGACACTGGTCAATGCGGCCCTGCGTCTGGTCGACGAACTTCCGGAGGGGACTCCGCCCGACCAGGTACTCGCGCACTGGTTGGCATCGGCGCGTCGCGATGACGAAGCGCGCGGAGTGATCTGGCCCGAGATCCCGGCCGACATCCTGGGACAGAGCGGCACCGCATGGCAGATCTTCCCGAACTTCCAGGTGGGACAGGGGCTGACGACCGCGTTGTGCTACAGCGCGCGGCCGAACGGCTACGACCCCGACAAGTGCATCTTCGAAGCCTCCTGCCTGGAACTCTTCCCGAAAGGCGAAGAGCCGCAGACCGAATGGGACTACCTACCGGAGGGGGACCCACGCTGGCGCACGGTCTTCCCGCAGGACTTCTCGAACATGGCCGCGGTTCAGGCCGGTATGAAGTCGCTCGGCTTCCCGGGCACCATGCCCAATCCGTACCGGGAGCGCAGCACGGTGAACCTGCACCATCAGCTGTCGAAGTACATGAGCGCCGGGGAGCCGCGCCGGCTCGGAAAGGACTGATTCCAGATGGCATCCGACTGCGGTCCCACCGACGTCCCGCAGGACATCGACATCGATGCGTTGCGCCGTAAGTACGCGACTGAACGGAGCAAGCGCCTGCGTCCCGAGGGCTCGACGCAGTACATCGAGGCGGACGATGATTTCGCCGACTACTCCGAGATCGACCCGCATACGCCGTATGTGGAGCGTCCGCCGATATCGGAGGACATCGACGTGGCGGTGCTGGGCGGAGGGTTCGCCGGTCTGCTGGCGGGCGCACACCTGAAGAAGGCCGGAGTGCAGGACGTTCACGTCATCGAGATGGGCGGTGACTTCGGCGGTGTCTGGTACTGGAACCGCTTTCCCGGTATCCAGTGCGACAACGACGCCTACTGCTATCTGCCGATGCTGGAGGAACTCAACTACATGCCGTCCAAGAAGTACGCGGACGGTGCGGAGATCCTCGAGCACTGCCAGCGGATCGGCAAGCATTTCGGCCTTTACGACGGGGCTGTCTTCTCCACCCAGGTCGAGGATCTGCGCTGGGATGACGGCATCCAGCGCTGGCGGATCAGCACCAACCGCGGAGACGACATCCGGGCCCGGTTCGTCGTGATGACCAACGGTTCGTTCAACCGGCCGAAGCTGCCGGGCATTCCGGGGCTCAAGGACTTCAAGGGGCACAGTTTCCATTCCGCCCGTTGGGATTACGAGTACAGCGGCGGTGACTCATTCGGCGGTCTGGAAAAACTCCGCGACAAAAGGGTCGCATTGGTCGGCACCGGCGCGACCGGAGTGCAGATCGTCCCGTTCCTCGGGCGCTACGCCGAGCACGCGTACGTCTTCCAGCGCACGCCGTCCTCGGTCGACCCGCGTGGAAACCGGCCCACCGACCCGGAGTGGGTCAAGACGCTGACACCGGGTTGGCAGGACCGCCGGCAGCGCAACTTCCAGCGCTGGTCGCCGTTTGAGGGAATCGTGTTCGACGAACCCGATGAGGTGTGCGATTTCTGGACCGAGCTGGGCCGCAACATGACGGCGCGGATCGGCGCCTTGCCGGATCCGGCCTCGGTGACCCTCGAGCAGATCATGGCGATGCGCGAGGAAGAGGACTACAAGATCATGGAACGGGTGCGGCGGCGCACCGCGGAGGTGGTCCACGATCCCGAGACCGCCGAGGCCCTCAAGCCCTACTACCGGTTCCTGTGCAAGCGCCCGTGCTCCAACGACGAATATCTGGAGTCGTTCAACCTGCCGAACGTGACACTGGTCGATGTCTCCTCGTGCAAGGGTGTCGAGCGGGCCACCGAGAAGGGTCTGGTTGCCAACGGGGTGGAGTACGAGGTCGACTGCATCATCTTCGCCAGCGGGTTCGAGATCACCACGGAACTGCACCGCCGCTACGCGATGGACACGATCACCGGCCGTGACGGACTGTCGCTGTTCGAGCACTGGGCCGATGGCTACAAGACGTTGCACGGTATGACCAGCCGCGGTTTTCCGAACCAGTTCTTCACCGGGTTCGTCCAGGGCGGCGTTGCGGCGAACACCACCGCGATGCTCGACGAGCAGGGCAAGCACATCGCCTACATCATCGCCGAGGCGCTGAAAAGGGGAGCGGTCATCGTCGAACCCAGCCAGCAGGCCCAGGACGACTGGCGGCAGTTCATCAAGGACACCTCCATCGACAACAGCGCATTCGACACCGAATGCACGCCCAGCTACTACAACAACGAGGGTGGCGGCGGCGGCCAGGGCATCAAGTCGCACCTCGGTGAGCCCTACAGTGGCGGCTTCTACCATTTCGTGGAGATGCTCGAACAGTGGCGCGACAAGGCTGATCTCGCCGGACTCGAACTCAGAACGTGTTGAGGTTCGACGACCGGGTCGCCGTCATCACCGGCGCCGGGCGTGGACTGGGGCGCGAATACGCGATGCTGCTCGCCTCGCGTGGGGCCAAGGTCGTCGTCAACGACTCCGGTGGGCCGTTGAGCGGTGCGGGTTGCGACACCGCTCCGGCGCAGGAGGTCGTCGACGAGATCCTCGGCGCCGGGGGACAGGCGGTCGCATGTGCCGAATCGGTGGCCACGGCCGCCGGCGGACGGGCAATCATCGACTGCGCACTCGATTGTTTCGGCCGGCTCGACGTCCTGGTGCACAACGCCGGCAATGTCCGACGCGCCGCGCTGGCAGAGATGAGTGACGATGACTTCCGGGCCGTTCTGGACGTCCATCTGTTCGGTGCGTTTCATGTCGTTCGGGCTGCGTTTCCGGCGATGGTTGCGGCCCGCTACGGCCGGATCGTGCTGACCTCCTCGATCGGCGGCCTGTACGGAAACCATGATGTCGCCAATTACGCGGCTGCCAAGGCGGGAACGATCGGACTGGCCAATGTCGCGGCACTCGAGGGCGAACCACACGGGATCAAGTGCAATGTGATCGTTCCCGCCGCGGTGACCAGGATGGCCGAAGGCCTGGACACCTCGGCCTATCCGCCGATGGGGCCGGAACTGGTGGCTCCCGTGGTCGGCTGGCTCGCCCATGAGTCGTGCTCGATCAGCGGAGAGATGCTGGCCGCGATCGCCGGCCGGGTGGCGCGGGTCGTGGTCGTCGAAACGCCCGGGGTGTACCGCCAGGAGTGGAGCATCGAGGACGTCGCCGAACGTATCGACGAGATTCGCGACTGCGGCGACACGGTGATCTTCCCGGTCGTTCCGGGCGGCCACAGCGATCACATCGGCTTCAGTTTCGGCATGGCCCGGAACGGGCGTGCCACATGAGCGGACCGTTGACCGGAGTTCGGGTGGTTGACCTCACCGCGATGGTGATGGGTCCGTACTGCACCCAGATCATGGCTGATATGGGCGCCGACGTGATCAAGATCGAACCACCTGCAGGGGATGACACTCGGTTCGTCTCGGCGGGGCCGATCGAGGGAATGAGCGGCGTCTTCGTCAACGTCAACCGCGGAAAGCGCAGCGTTGTCCTCGATCTGCGCTGCGATGACGGCAAGACCGCACTGCGCCGACTGATTGCCGACGGTGATGTCTTCATTCACTCGATGCGGGCCAAGGCGATCGCGAAACTCGGCTTCGGGTACGACGATGTCGCGGCCATCAATCCCTCGATCGTCTACACGAACTGTTACGGCTACGGCAGACGGGGCCCGGATCGGGACCGGCCGGCTTATGACGACACCATCCAAGCCGAGTGCGGGCTGCCCGCCGTGCAACGACAACTGACCGGTGAGGCGAACTTCGTCGCCACCATCATGGCCGACAAGGTCGCCGGACTGACCGCGCTGTATGCCACCATGATGGCCTTGTTCCACCGTGAGAGAACCGGTGAGGGACAAGAGGTCGAAGTCGCCATGTTCGAGACGATGGCCGCCTTCATGCTCGTCGAGCATGCCAACGGCGCGATGTTCGATCCACCGCTGGGACCGGCGTATTACCACCGGGCCGTGGCTCCGAACCGCCGTCCCTACCGCACCAAGGACGGTTACATCGCTGCCTTGATCTACAACGACAAACATTGGTCGGCGTTCACCAAAGCCGTTGAACCGGAGTGGAACAGTGACCTGTACTCGACGTTGGAACGGCGCGCGCGGCAGATCGACACGGTGTACTCGCTACTGGCCGAGACGATGAAGGAGCGGACCACTGCCGAGTGGCTGGCATTGTTCCGCGAACTGGAGATCCCGGCGTCGGCGCTGAACACTCCCGAGGATCTTTTCGCCAATGAGCATCTCAATGCGGTCGGCCTGTTCAAGACCGTGGACACCGCATACGGGCCGGTGCGTTTTCCGGGTATCCCGACCTGGTTTTCCCGCACACCCGGCGGGATCGACAGCGGGGCGCCCGAACTCGGGGAGAACACCGCCGAGGTGCTGGCCGAGTTGGGAATGGCCGACACCGGACCGGCCGAGGGCCTGGGATAGGACGGTTGGGGATGGACTTCAACATGGGTGATGCCGCCGATGCGCTGCGGCGGCGGTTGCGTGACCTGATGGACGATCATGTGCCCGAGGGATTCATGGGTGCGTTCACCGACGATCCGGCCGATCTCGAAGCGGCGCAGGGCTTCTGCCGCACACTGGCCGATCAGGGGCTGCTGTGCATGGCGTGGCCCGAGGAGTTCGGTGGGCGCGGGGCATCCATCTGGGAACAAACCGTGGTGCGCGAGGAGATGTGGGCCAACCACGAGCCACGCGGTGCGCAGTACATGGGTGTGAACTGGGTGGGCCCGACCTTGATGCGGTACGGAACCGAGGAGCAGCAGCGCAAACACCTCCCGCCCATCGCGCGCGGCGAGGTCATCTGGTGTCAGGGTTTCTCCGAACCGGAGGCGGGATCCGATCTTGCCTCGCTGCGCACCGCCGCGCGCCGGGACGGCGACGGCTGGCTGATCAGCGGTCAGAAGATCTGGACCTCCTACGCGACGATGGCCCAGTGGTGTTTCCTGCTGGCGCGCACCACCAAGGCGGAGAAGAAGCAGCAGGGACTGAGCATCTTCCTGGTGCCGATGAGCGATCCGGCGATCGAGGTCCGCCCGATCCGTTCGATGATGGGACCGCACCATCTCAATGAGGTCTTCTTCGACAATCTGCGCGTCACCGACGCCGACGTCCTGGGCCCACTCGACGGAGGCTGGTCGATCGTGCAGGACGTGCTGTCCTTCGAACGGGTGGGTATCGCCCGGTACGCACGGTGCGAACGGTTTCTGATGATGGCGCCCGCGGTGCTGGGCGAGCGCTGGGAGCAGGTGCCGGAGGAGTTGCGCGGACGTTGGGCCAGGATGCTCACCCACTGCCGGCGCGCCCGGCTGATGGCCTACCGGGTGGTGTCGCTGCAGAGCAGCGGACGCATCCAACCGGCCGACGCGTCCGGCTACCGCATCGCTGTCACCAAGCTCGACCAGGACAGCGCCGAGGTGCTGATGGAGATCATGACCACGGTTCCCCGCGACGACGCGGATACCGCGTTCTTCCGGGCTGAGATCGAGGACCACTGGCGTTACTCGGTGTCGGCAACCGTGGCCTCGGGCAGTATCGAGATGCAGCGGATCCTGATGTCGCGCGCCCTGCTGGCCCCTTCGTCGAACGGGGGTGGGTGACGCGATGAACCTGGAATTGAGCGAGGACGCAAGCGAATTCGGACGCCAGGCGCTACGGGCGTTCGAGGCCGCCGGTGGAGACGAGCTGCTGATTCGGGCGGAAGCCGACCCGCGGAAGCGGGACGCGCTGGTGGCGCCGATGCTCGCCGAACTGGGCGCTTGGGAACTGAGCCCTCGCACGGATCCCGATGACCTCGAGGCTGCGGCCGCGCTGTGCCGCAGCGCCGGCTACTGGGGATTGCCGTATCCGCTTGCCGAACGGCTGGCAAGGCCGGCCGACCTGGAATCCGACGGTCTGATCGTCGTCGACGATCGTGCGCCGCAGGGTGCGGTCCTGGGCATGGATGCGCGTTGGACCGCAGTCGCACTCGACGGGCGGCGCAGCGCCGCCGTACCGATCGGTACGGCCACCGGTCCGGCGTTCACCGTGGCCCTGCAGTTGTCCGATGGCGACAAGGGCGGATCCGCCGATATCGCGCTCGGCCTGGTGCTGCCGATCTGGACGCTGCTGGGCATGCTCGACCGAGCCATGGAACTCACCATCGCGCACATCCGCCTGCGCAAGCAGTTCGGCCAGACACTCTCGGCTTTCCAGGGTGTGCAGTTCCAGCTCACCGACGCGGAAGTGGAGCGCAGCGGCCTGGAGATGCTCGCCAAACACGCGCTGTGGGTGGCCGGCGCAGCCGGTGACGCGGACACCGCCATCGACGACGCGCTGGCCGCACGGATGGCAGCGTGCGAGGCCGCCGAGGTGGTCTTCAAGGTGTGTCATCAGCTGCACGGGGCGATCGGCTTCTGCGACGAGACGACCCTGTCCTGGCTGTCGCGCTACAGCCAGCCGCTGCGCCGGCTTCCGTTCGGGCTGTCGGCAACCCGAGCCGAACTCACCCGCAGACTGGGCAGTGCCGGGCTGCAGGGCTTGTTCTCGTGAGGACCGCAAGCCGATGAGCCTGAACGACTTTCGCGACGAGGTGCGCCGGTGGTGTGCGGCCCATGTGCCGACCGACTGGCGCCGCCGGCAGACCGGTGTCAGCGAGCAGGAGTTCGTCGCCTTCCAGAAGGCCTGGTTCGCCGAACTGCACAGCGCGGGTTATGCGGTGCCACACTGGCCGGCCGAGTGGGGTGGCGGGATGTCGGTCGGCGAGCAGATCGTTCTCTATTCCGAACTCGCCGCTCACGACGCACCACGCCTGGTGCTGGCATTCGTCGGCATCCATCACGCCGCGTCCACATTGCTGGTCGCGGGCACCGACGAGCAGCGCCGCCGCCATCTGCCGGCGATCCTGAACGGGGAGATCTGGGTTCAGGGTTTCTCCGAGCCGGAGGCCGGATCCGATCTGGCCGGCCTTCGCACGAGCGCATACCGAACCGGCGACACCTACGTGGTCAACGGCCAGAAGCTCTGGGCCAGCGGTGGTATGCATGCGGACTGGTGCCTGCTGCTGGCTCGCACCGACCCGGATGCGCCGAAACGGCGCGGGATCTCCTACTTCCTGCTCGACATGCGTTCACCCGGGATCGACGTTCGACCGATTCGCAATGCAGTCGGCGACTCGCACTTCTGCGAGATCTTCCTCAACGACGTCGAGATCCCGGCCGCCAATCTCATCGGAGCGGAGAATCAGGGTTGGCAGGTCGCTCAGGCGACACTGGGCGCCGAGCGCGGGATGACGATGCTCGAACTCGCCGAGCGGCTGGGCAATGCGGGGTTCACGTGGCTGCTGGCGGCTTGCCGCGAAGTCGGGGACGCGGTGGTGCGAGACCGCCTGGCGCAACTGGAGATCGAGCTTGCCGCCCTGCGCGGGATGTGTCGCGATGTGGTGGAACGCACCGAGGCGGGCACAGCCGGGCCCGCTGATGCCTCGGTGGTCAAGCTCTACTACAGCGAACTTCTGCAACGGATGACCGACTTCGGCGCCGAGATCGGCGGACTCGACGCGCACACGGTTCTGGCCAAGCCGGCATCGAGCGGGTGGGAGTCCGGTTCCTGGATGCTCGACTTCATCGGATCCTGGGAATGGACGATTCCCGGCGGCACCAGCGAGATTCAGCGCACCATCATCGCCGAACGCGGCCTCGGTCTGCCCAGGGAACCGGGGGCGGCCTGATGAGCGACTTTCAGGAACTGCATGACGAACTGCGTGCGGTGGCCCGCGACATCCTGGGTGAGGACTCCCACAAAGGAGCGCTGGACTGGTCGGTCATGGAGCAGGCGGGGTGGATCGGCCTCGAGGTGCCGGAGGAGTACGGCGGCGCCGGCGCGTCACTGGCCGAGACCGCGGTGATCCTCGACGAGATCGGGCGGGCCGCTGCGGGCACCGCCTATCTGGGTGGCGCCGTGCTGAGCGTCGGGGTTCTCAACGCGGTGCAACCCTCCGCGCTTCGTGATGAGCTGCTGGCCGCCTCGGCCGGCGGCGCCAGACGACTGGCCGTCGCACTGCCGACCGGCGCCGATGACGTACCGGTATTCGACTACGACGGGCAACAGCTCTCCGGGCGAGCGCGATTCGTACCGGACGCCGCCGGCGCCGACGAAATCCTCGCGCTGGCAACAGGTCCGGACGGCAAACCGGTGGTCGTCCACGCCCCTGCGGATGCGTTCGAGGTGACTGCACAGCCGGTCCTCGACGAGACCCGCGATCTGTCGGAGGTGTCGGCCTCCGGACTGCGCGGCGGTTCGCTGCTGAGCTTCGCCGGCGATCCGGACGCCGCCGCAGCATTGATTCTCGACCGGGCCCGTCTGGCGGTGGCCTGCGACAGTCTCGGTCTGGCAGAGGCGATGCTGGCGGCGACCGTCTCCTATGCCCAGGTGCGGGAACAGTTCGGGCGCCCGATCGGCTCCTTTCAGGCGGTCAAGCACGCATGCGCGGACATGCTGGTGGGCATCATCGTGGGCCGCCGTCTGGTGGCGGCGGCGGTCGATGCGCTCTGCGCGGACTCCGCCGACACCCGCACTGCGGTGCTGATGGCCAAGGCGGCGATCTGTGATTCGGCCGTCGACATCGTCGGCAAGGCCATGCAACTGCACGGCGGAATCGGATACACCTGGGAGAGCGGCGTTCACGTCTACCTCAAACGCGCCACTCTCAATCGCGCGCTGTTCGGCACACCCGCGGCGCACAGACGTCAACTCGCTCAACGATATCTATAGGGAGAAACATGGGCACACCGGTCTACAAGCGCATCCTCGACCTCTTCGAGGCCGAGGGCGTCAACACGCTGTTCGGGATCCCGGACCCCAACTTCGTGCACATGTTCACCGAGGCCGAGGCCCGCGGGTGGTCGGTGGTGGCGCCCCATCACGAACTGAGCGCCGGCTTCATGGCCGAGGCGGCATCGCGGATGACCGGTAAGCCGGGTCTGTGCATCGGCACCCTGGGCCCCGGTATGGCCAATATGGCCGGGGCGATCCAGTGCGCGCTCGTCGAGAACTCTCCGGTGATCTTCCTGGGCGGACAGCGGGCCCGCATCACCGAGCGACGGGTCCGGCGCGGTCGTATCCAATTCGTCCAGCAGGAACCGCTTTTCGCGGCATCGGTGAAGTTCCACAGTTCCATCGAGTACGCCGACCAGACCGACGAGATCATCCGGGAGGCGATCCGCCAGGCGATGTCGGGGACTCCCGGTCCGTCCTACGTCGAGTACCCGTCGCACGTCATTCTCGAGGAGCTTGATGTGCCAGAACCGTTGCCGCCCGCCGGCTATCGGTTGGTGAACCAGGGCGCGGGCGAGCGTGAGGTCGCCGAGGCCGCGGCCCTGATCCGGGGAGCCAAGAGTCCGGTTCTGCTCGTCGGCCACGGCGTGCACACCTCGCGGACCCAGCAGCAGGTCAAGGAGCTCGCGGAGCTGATGGCCTGTCCGGTGATCCAGACCTCCGGCGGCACCTCCTTCATCCCGGGACTGCAGGACCGGACCTTCCCGTACCTGTTCTCCCCGGCCGCCAACGAGGCGGTCGAGGAATCCGACCTGTGCGTCGCACTGGGCACCGAGCTCGGTGAGCCTATGCACTACGGCCGAACCCAGCACTGGGCGGCCAACAACGCCAACCGCAAGTGGGTGTACGTCGAGCAGGACCCGACCGCCATCGGGGTGAACCGGCCCGTCGATGTGGCGTTGGTCGGGGATCTGCGCGGTGTGGTGCCGCAACTGGTCGAGGCGCTGCGCGACGCCCCGCGCACGCCGTCGGCCAACCTGGATTCGTTGATCAAGGCCGATGCCGCCGAACTGGCCCGGGTCGCCGAGGAGGCGCCGAGCGGGCGTCCGCTGATCCACCCGGCGCGCTACGTGGTCGAGGCCACCAAGGCGTTCGACAAGCTCGATGACGGCATCCTGGTGCGCGACGGCGGGGCCACGGTGATCTTTCAGTGGACCTACTCGCAGACCAAGCCGCGTGACGTCATCTGGAACCAGAACTTCGGTCACCTCGGCACCGGGTTGCCCTATGCCGTCGGCGCCTCGGTCGCCGAGGGCGGGAAGCGTCCGGTGATGTTGCTGACCAGCGACTCGGCCTTCCTGTTCCACATCGCCGAGCTGGAGACTGCGGCACGGTGCAAGCTGCCGCTGGTGTGCGTCGTCGGCGTCGACCATCAGTGGGGTCTGGAGGTCGGCGTGTACAAGCGCACGTTCTCTCAGCCCTCGCCGCAACCCGGGGTGCATTGGAGCAAGGATGTGCGGATGGACAAGATCGCCGAGGGGTTCGGCTGTCACGGCGAGTACGTCGAGTCCGAGGAGGAGATCGGCCCGGCGATCGCGCGGGCCTACGCCAGCGGGAAGGTCGGCGTCGTGCACGTGCGAATCGACCCGAAGGCCAACTCCGAGGAGATGCCCAAATACGACCGTTTCCGAACCTGGTATGCAGAGGGAACCCAGTAGGAGAGAATGAGGACATGCGCGAATATCTGAAGTTCTACATCGACGGCCAGTGGGTCGACCCGGTCGAGATGCGTACCCTCGACGTCGACAACCCGGCCACCGAGCGGGTCAACGGGAAGATCGCCATCGGTTCCAGTGCCGATGTCGACAAGGCGGTCAAGGCCGCCCGCAAGGCCTTCGACAGCTGGTCGCAGGTCAGCCGTCAGGAGCGGCTCGGCGTGCTCGAGGCCGTGCTGGCCGAGTACCAGAAGCGGGCCGCCGATTTCGCCGATGCGGTCAGCGAGGAGATGGGGGCGCCGCCGTCGCTGGCGGCCGGGGCACAGTTCCAGATGGGCTTCGCCCACCTGATCACCGCGATCGACGTCCTGAAGAACTACAGCTTCGAGGAGGAGCGTGGCGCCGCGCTGATCGTCAAGGAGCCGATCGGCGTCTGCGGGCTGATCACGCCGTGGAACTGGCCGATCAACCAGATCGCCTGCAAGGTGTTCCCGGCGCTGGCCGCGGGTTGCACCATGGTGCTCAAACCCTCCGAGGTGGCCCCGTATTCGGGCCAGATTTTCACCGAGGTCATCGACGCCGCCGGGATCCCCAAGGGCGTCTACAACATGGTCTTCGGCGACGGTCCCGGAGTCGGCGCCGCGCTGTCCAGCCATCCCGGTATCGACATGGTGTCGTTCACCGGTTCCACCCGGGCCGGTATCGAGGTGGCCCGAAACGCCGCCCCGACGGTCAAGCGGGTCGCCCAGGAACTCGGCGGCAAGAGTCCCAACATCGTCCTCGACGATGACGTCTTCGCCCAGAGCGTGGCGGCCGGCGTGACGGCGATGATGCTGAACTCCGGGCAGAGCTGCAATGCGCCATCCCGGATGCTGGTGCCCAAGGACCGGATGGACGAGGCCATCGCGGTGGCGCGTTCGACGGCCGAAGGGGTGAAGGTCGGCGATCTGTCCGATCCCGCGGCGATCGGACCGGTCGCCTCCGAGGTGCAGTTCAAGAAGGTCCAGGGATTGATCCAGAAGGGTATCGAGGAAGGGGCGACGCTGGTGGCCGGCGGGACCGGCCGTCCGGACGGCCTCGAGACCGGTTACTACGTGCGGCCGACCGTGTTCGCCAATGTCAACAACGAGATGACGATCGCCCGGGAGGAGATCTTCGGACCGGTGCTCTGCATCCTGCCCTACGAGGATCTTGATCAGGCGATCGAGATCGGCAACGACACCGAGTACGGGCTCTACGGTTACGTCTCGGGTAAGGATCTCGACCAGGCCCGCGCACTCGCGCGGCGAATCCGCGCCGGCGCCGTGACGATCAACCACGCGTTCGACATCAGCACGCCCTTCGGCGGATACAAGCAGAGCGGTAACGGCCGGGAGTGGGGCCAGGAGGGTCTGGACGAATTCCTCGAGACCAAGGCGATTCTGGGTTACGCCGACAAGTCCAGCTGAGGCTGATCTGCCGGTATGCGGGTGCTGGTGCAGCGCGTCACCGCGGCATCGGTGTCGGTGGACGGTGTAGTGGTGGGCGCCATCGAACCGAGCGGACAGGGGTTGCTCGCTCTGGTCGGCGTCACGCACACCGATGACGCCGTGGTGGCCCGGCGGCTCGCCGAGAAGCTCTGGCAGCTCAGGATTCTGGATGACGAGAAGTCGGCATCGGACACCGGAGCGCCGATCCTGGTGGTCAGTCAGTTCACCCTGTATGCGAACACCGTCAAAGGTCGCCGCCCGTCGTGGAACGCCGCGGCGCCGGCAGCGATCGCCGAGCCGTTGGTCGAGGTGTTCGCCGACGCGTTGAGGGCCCTGGGCGCCGATGTCGCCGCCGGCGTGTTCGGCGCCGACATGCAGGTGGCTCTGGTCAACGACGGTCCGGTGACCGTAATGCTGGAATCCTGACGCGGGTCGCTAATGAATCGGATCGGGAGACGGCAACACGGCCAGTCCGAGCGCACCGGCGGCGGCGCTGTGCCGGCGTTCAAACAGCCGATCTCCCGATTCGTTACCGGTCCGCGCCCGGGTATCCACATCCGGGCGTCAGACTGTAGAACCTGATGCATGAGCATAACTTCGTCACCTACGAGGAATTCGGTCGCCGGTTCTTCGAGCTGGCGGTGACCGAGGACCGTGTGGCGGCGGCGTTCGCCGATATCGCCGGCGACTCCTTCGAGATGGGTCCGATGTCCCAAGGGCCCGGAGGTCTGGCGAAGGTGAGCGCGCGAGTCGCGATCGGGCAACCCAGCGCGCGGCGGACGCTGGGGGAGACGATGACCTTCGCGATCCGTATCCCGTTGGTCATCGAGCTGACCGTCGATCTGTGGCTGGACAGACCCCGCTTCGTCGTCGACGGCGAGATCGCGCTGCGTGCCACCGCGCGGGCAGCCGAGCCGCTGATGATCATCATCGATGTCGCCAAGCCGCGGCCCTCGGATATCGCCGTGCATGTGACGTCGAAGTCGCTGCGTGGGGAGATCGTGCGGATCATCGGCAACGTCGACGGCGAGATCCGCCGATTCGTCGCCGCCCACGTGGCCGAGGAGATCGACAGCCCGGATTCCCAGCGGGCCAAGACCATCGACGTCGCCGCGCAGGTGTCCTCGGCCTGGGACGAGAACGAGTGAAGGCCTAGAGGTCGAGTTTCAGATTCGCGCCACCGGCTGCGCGGGAGACACAGGGCAGCATCATCGCGCTGTCACGCTCGGCAGCGGTCAGCAGGGCATCTCGATGCTGAACGGCGCCGTCGAGGACCCGGGTCCGGCAGGTGCCGCAGAAACCCTGCTGGCATGAGTAAGCCGTAGCGACACCGGACCGGCGTAATGCGGCCAGTAGGGTCTCGTCTGCCCCGACGGTGACGATCTGACCCGATGAGGCGATGGTGGCGGTGAACTCCTCGCCGTCGAGCACCGGAGCCGCAGCGAACCGCTCGAAGTGCAACTCGACGTTCGCCCGGCCGATCAGCCGATCCCGGACGAGGGTCAGCATCAGTGCCGGACCGCACGCGTAAACCGTTGTGCCATCGAGGCATTCGCCGAGGAGGTCATCGGCGGACGGCACGCCTGCGATGTCGTCGGTGCGGACGCGGACCCGGTCGCCGAAGGAGCGCAGCTCATCGAGGAAGGGCATACTCTCGGCGCTGCGGCCGACGTAGATCATCGACCAGTCCACACCCAGTCGGTCGACCAGCGCGAGCATCGGCAGGATCGGCGTGATGCCGATACCGCCGGCGACGAACCGGATCCGGCTGGCGGGTGATCCGTAGCCGGGCACACTCAGCGGGAATGCGTTTCGTGGTCCGCTGGTCCTCACCGTCGAACCAACCGGCAGGGCGTCGTGCACCTCGACCGAACCGCCGCCTCCGCCGGGGATGCGACGCACCGCGATCCGATACGAATTACGAAGACCCGTTTCGCCGCACAGTGAGTACTGGCGCACCCGGCCGCTGGGCAGTCCGATGTCGAGGTGCGCACCAGGATGCCACGGCGGAAGGTCCGATCCGTCGGCCGCGGCCAGGGTGAGCGCGACCACGTTCTGATCGTGGGCGACGATGCGACGGTCGGTGACGGTCAGGGTCAGGGTCCGGTCACGTGCCGGCGGATCAGCCGGGGCGCGCAGTCGTCCCGTGGTCGCCCACAGCCCGGTGATCGTCGCATCGGCGATCCCGAGGACTGCGGAGTAGCGCAGGCGTTTGAACCCCTTACCGGGCAGGTCGTGACGGAGGCGGTGCAGCAGCATTTAGAGTTGCGCGGTCCGGGCGGCGGGCGAACTGGCCAGATAGGCGACGGCCTGAGCGGTCGAGCCGAATTCGGCGGGGGAGTAACCGGGGCGGAAATAGGCCAGTGTGTTGCGGCCGAACAGCGTGCTGAACCTCGGCAGCAGCCGGAGCCGGGAATCCCTGACACGCAGACGTTGCATCTGCGACCAGCTCAGGTCGAGGTCGGGGTCGGTGCGACACAGATACCGCAGGCCGCGCTGGAAGAAGGCGAAGAGTGCGGTCGCGGCCAGCGCCATCGCGCGGATCCTGGCGAGGTAACTGTCGTTGAAATACGTCGCGACATCGTGTGCGACGCAACGGTGTTCGACCTCTTCGCTGCCGTGCCAGCGGAACAGATCGACCATGGTCGGATCGGCGCCGTAGTCGTCCCACGCGGAGTTCAGCGCGAAGTCGCCCAGGACTGCGGTGTAGTGCTCGATCGCCGCGATCAGCCAGAGTCGCTCGCAGAGGTGGTTGAACCGTCGTCGCGGGTCCGCCGAGGTGCTCGGGGCGAGCATCTTGCCGAACATGTAGTCAACCTGATCAAGGACCGGTTGCGGGTCCACGCCCCGGGCGATCATGAACTCGTTCAGCATCGCGTCGTGCGTGCCGGCATGGACGGCCTCCTGGCCGATGAACCCGCGCATGTCCTCGGCCAGCCGGGCATCCTTCACCAGTGGGAGGGCCTCGTTGTAGGTGGCGACGAACCAGCGTTCGGCGGCGGGAAGTACGACATTGAGCAGATTGGACATATGCGAGGCGACCGGATGCCCCGGAATCCAGTGCAGCGGGGCGCCGGACGGGTCGAAGCTCACCTTGCGGGCCTGCAGTTGGACCGGTCCGGGATCGAGTTCCTGCCGGCGGTGCGAACTCATCAGCCCACGCGGGTCGGGATGACCGTGACGACGCCGGGTGCGCCCGGGGTCGGGCGGCCGCCTTCGGTGGCCTGGGTGCTCGAGGCGCCCGACTGGGTACCCGATGACACCGACGGACCGGAGGGGGCCTGCGGTTGGGCCGCGGCAGTGCAGTCCAGCATCAGCTGCATCTTGCGAGAGCTGGTGACCTTCTGGCTGGCGACGACGCACTGGGCCTGCGGGACATCGCTGCCGACCGAACCGCCGAACGAGGTCGGCACGCCCTGGGCACGCAGGATGGCCACCGCTTTGGCATAGGGCTCGCCCACCACATTGAGAAGACTGCCGTCGCCCGGATCGGCGTGACCGGAGCCCATGGTCAGGGCGGCGAAGGCCGATCCCGACACCACGGCGGTCGCGAGGACGAGTTTTCTCAAGGTGGAACCCTTCTGTCACTTCGAAGATAGCGCAGCGCGGCCGCACGGCACCTTCCGTGGGATATCGCCGGCGCAGGCCGTGACGTTTCAGAAGGCGTCCCGATGCCGCTCCTGTTCGAGGACGGCGTCGAGGTCTGCCAGGCGTTTCATCGATGACACCGCCCGGGCGGTGCGCATGTTGGCGCTCAGCAGGTCCTGGTGGCGCGCGACGAAGGCCCAGTACCCGGCGGTGAACGGGCAGGCGTCGGCGCCGAGGCGCTTCTTCGGGTCGAACGGACAGCAGCGGCAATGGTCGCTCATCTTGCTGATGTAGGCGCCGCCCGAGGTGTACGGCTTGGTGGCCATCCGTCCACCGTCGGCGTGCTGGCTCATCCCGATGACGTTGGCCGGCATCACCCAGGCGAATCCGTCGACGAAGGCGCTGGCGAACCAGTCGTTGAGGTCCCGGGGGTGATAGCCGCGCTGCAGCGCGTGGCTGCCCAGCACCATCAGCCGCTGGATGTGATGCGCCCAACCCCGGTCTCGCACCCCCTCCAGCGCCACGCGCAGGCATTCGGCCCGCACCGCCCCGGCATCCAGCCCGGTCCACCAGTCCGGCAGCGGGGTGCGGGCCGCCAGGGCGTTGCTGTCGAGGTATCCGGGGCCGAAGTGCCAGTAGAGCTGCCAGATGTACTCCCGCCATCCCAGGATCTGCCGGATGAACCCCTCGGCGGCGGCCAGCGGCGCCGAACCGTCCCGATAGGCCTGCTCGGCGGCCTGTACGGCGTCCAGCGGATGCAGCACACCGAGATTCAGCGGAACCGACAGCAGCGAATGCGCCATCGCCCAGTCGGCGCTCATCATGGCGTCCTCGTAGCGGCCGAACAACCCCAGCCGCTCGGCGATGAACTGCCGCAGCACGGTATCGGCCTCGGCGGGCGTGACCGCGAAGGTGCGCGGGCCGTCGGCGCCGACGGTGTCGAGGGCGAGTGCGTCGAGATCACGGCGCACGTCGGCATCGATGTCGTCCTCGGCCGGCAGGTGCGGCGGTGCGACCGTCAGCGCCGGCTGACCCTTCGGCGGTGATTCCCGGTTGTCAGCGTCGTAGTTCCACTTACCGCCCACCGGCTGATCGCCATCCATCAACACCTCGAAGCGCCGCCGCTGCTCGCGGTAGAAGTCCTCCATGCGAAACCGGCTGCGGTTACCGGCCCAGGCCCGAAACTCCGCACGCGACAACGCGAAGGCCGGGGTGGGCAGCACCTCGGCCACCAGACCCTCGTCGCGCAACCGGTGCACGAACTGCTCGGCGGCCATCGACGTCGGCTCGTGCACGAGCACGGGACGGCCATAGGCGCGCAGCGCGTCGATGTAGGTATCGGTGCGCAGCACGGTGGCCCGGTCGCCGAGATCCCGGGCGGCATGTCGCAGCGCGGAGAGAACGAGGTGCAGTTTCTGGCGGTGGAACCGCCGGCGCCGCAGAGCCGAGGCGGCCTCGACGAGCAGGACCGGACGATGAGAATGCTCTCCACCGTGGAAATGTGTGCCGAGTTGGTCGGCGAAAAGCCACAGCGGAGTGTCGTCATCCGCCGGGGAAGCCGTCACCGGGCTGATGCTACTGGTCCGCCGAGGCCGCCGGTGGCGTGTGTGAGGTCGTCTGCTCGAGCAGGCGGTCCAGAAAGATCAGCTGACCTTTCAGGAGTTTGATCCGCGCCTGCCGCACCGGAAACCAGTCGACCCGGTCCAGTTCCGGGAACTCACGCAGCCGCCCCGAACCTTTCGGCCACTCGAGGGTGAAGGTGTTGCTTCGGAATCCGTTCAGGTCGAGATCCCCGTGCACCCCGAAGACGGTGAGCATCTTGCCGCTGGGTTGTCTGGCCGCCGAAAGGTCGAGGACCGGTCCCTCCGGCACCGGCGAACCCAGTTCCTCGGCGAACTCGCGCGCGGCGGCCAGCCAGGGATCCTCACCGGATACGTACTCGCCCTTGGGGATTGACCATGCACCATCGTCCCTGCGAGCCCAAAACGGGCCGCCAGGATGGCCGATGAGAACCTCGATCGCATCGCCGCGGTTTCGATAGAGCAATACCCCGGCGCTCAACACCGGCATGCTCAGTCCGGTCTGATCGCTGAGCGCAGTGCCTCGGCCAGCCGTTGCGCCCGGGGATTGGTGAAGACATCCTCCAGTGCCATCGGCGTACCGTCCGGCCCGGCCAACGGCACCCGCCAGTTCGGGTACTCGTCGGTGGTCCCCGGCTGGTTCTGGGTCCGCTTCTCACCGACCGCGTCGGTCAGCGCCATCGCCAGCAGCCGTGACGGGGTGCGGGCCAGATAGCGGTACAGCGCGGTGACGACCTGCTCCTCATCGGGGTTCTCACCGCTGTCGGAACCGAGCAGGCCCACTCGGCGCAACTCGGCCATCCAGGCGTCCTGTGCGGCGCGGTCGTCGGCGAGTTCCTCCTCGGCGGAGCGGGTGAGCAGTCCCAGGGCGTGGCGGAGGCGAACATGATCGCCGGCGAGGTAGCCGGCGGTGGGGGGCAGATCGTGGGTGGTGACCGAGGACAGGCACAGTTCCCGCCAGTGCTCGGCCTGCAACGGCCCGCGATTGAACGGGTCGACCTCGAACCACAGGATGGATGTGCCCAGCAGGCCGCGCTCGCGCAGGTAATCCCGGACCCACGGTTCCACGGTGCCCAGATCCTCGCCCACCACGACCGCACCCGCCCGGTGCGCCTCCAGTGCGATAATCCCGATCAGCGCGTCGAAGTTGTACCGCACGTAGGTGCCCTTGGTGGGCGGGGCGCCGTTGGGGATCCACCACAACCGGAACAGCCCGATAATGTGGTCGATGCGGACACCGCCGGCGTGCCGCAGGATCGCCTCGATCAGCGCCCGGAAGGGTTGGTAGCCAAGCTCTTCGAGCTGATCGGGTCGCCACGGCGGCTGCGACCAGTCCTGGCCGAGCTGATTGAACTCATCCGGAGGAGCGCCGACCGTCACGCCGAGGGCCAGCACTTCCTGCAGCGCCCACGAGTCGGCCCCGCTCGGATGCACGCCGACCGCGAGGTCGTGCATGATCCCGAGAGCCATCCCGTTGCGGACCGCGGCGGACTGCGCGCCGGCGAGTTGTTCGTCGAGTTGCCACTGCAGCCAACGGTGGAAGTCCACGGCGTCGGAATGTTCGCTGACGAACTCCGCGACATCGGCGCCTGAGGGGTGCTGCAGTCCGGCCGGCCAGCGCCGCCAGTCACTGCCGTGCTTCTCGGCCAGCGCGCACCAGATGGCGAAGTCGTCGAGAGCGCGCCCCTCCCGGTCCCGATAGGCCTGATACGCCAACTCCCGGCCCTCCGAGCGCGCAACCCGGTGGACGAGTTTGAGTGCGGACCGCTTGGCGGCCCAGGCGCGGTCCCGGTCGATGATCTCCGAGTTGCGCTCCATCGCCCGCACCGCCTTACGCAGCTTGCGCACCTTGCCGCGCTTGGGCAGGAAGGCGAACTCGGGGATCGCCTCGACCCGCAGATAGAGCGGGCTGACGAACCGCCGGGAGGTCGGAAGGTACGGGGAGGGTTCCATCGGCGCGGTTGGCGCCGCCGCGTGCAAGGGGTTCACCAGCACGAAGTCGGCCTGATGCCGCGAGCCCGCCCACACCGCCAGGTCGGTCAGGTCGACCAGATCGCCGATGCCCCAGGACTCGTGCGACTGCACGCTGTAGAGCTGGGCGGCCAGACCCCAGCCCCGCCGGTTGCCCATCCGCGCCGGTATCCCGAGCCAGGACGGGGTGACGATCAGCGGCACGTCGTGCTTTGACTCCCCCGAGCGCAGGTGCAACCGGTGATAGCCCAGAGGCAGGTCGCCCGGCAGCACGAAGGTCGCCTCGCCGACCAGTCGGCCGTCCAGATCGAACGGTGGGGTGAAATTGTCTATCTGGCGGATGCCGGTGCGTTCGGTGCCGTCCTCGAAGCGGATCCAGACGTGAGCCGGGTCCCCGTGCGGTACGTGAACCCAGAACGCGGATTCACGACCGGTCCGGGTCACCACGGTCGGCGGCAGCGGCCGGGCCCAATAGCGACGGTCCTGCTCCAGATGTGCTGCGGCACAGTCTTTTTCGGTCTCGGCCCGCACACCGAGCGCGCCCAGCACCGTGGTGATGGTGGCATCGTCGACCGTCACGAAGTTGCCGACCCAGTCGTGGTAGGCGGCTGCCACACCCATCCGTTCGGCCAGGCTGCGCAACGACGGTGCTGTCATGGGAGCCATCTTGCTCGACCCGCGGCAGCGGCGCCGGTGAACGGGCTCAGGCTACGCCGGAGAGTTCGATGACCAGCACGCCGGCGATGATCAGCCCGATACCGGCCATCATCATCGCGGTGAGCCGCTCGCCGAAGATGACCCGTGCCAGCAACGCCACCAGGGCCACCCCGCATGCCGACCACACGCCGTAGGCGACTCCGACCGGCATGCCCAGGTGCAGGGACAGCCAGATGAGGCTGAACGACCCGACGTATCCGACCAGTACCGGCGCGATCCAGCGCTTGTTGCGGAAACCGTCGGAGGCTCGCAGTCCGAGGGTCGAGAACACCTCGACGACGATTCCGGCTAACAGTGCGAGCCAACTGCTCATCTGTCCACCGCCCGGTGCGAACCGAATTCCACCAGAAGCACCCCGGCGATGATCAGGCCGATTCCCGCGACGATCGGCGTGGTGAAGGGATCGCCGAAGATCACGGCGGCCGCGACGGCCGTGATGGCAGTGCCCAGCGCGCCCCAGATCCCGTAGGCCACGCCGACCGGCATCCCGGCCCGCAGCACGCCGGTGAGCAGAGCGAAGGACGCCGTGTAGCCGGCCACCACCAGCAGCAGCCACAGCAGGTCGTCCTGCGATGCGCGCAATGACAAGGTGCCGGTGACCTCTGTGCCGATCGCGCCGAGCAGCAGGGCCCACCGCCGTATCGCGCTGACCTCCGTCACCACCAGCACACTAGACTCCGGATGGGAGGTGACGATGATCTCGGCGTTCTCGGGGCTGCCGGAGCCGATGCGGGATCCGGTGATCTTCGCCGTCCCGTTCTTCCTGCTGCTGCTGACGATCGAATGGACGGCGGCCCGCAAGCTGCAAAAGGACGTCGACCCCGATGACGGCAGTCCGGTCCGCGGTTCCTACTTCGCCCGGGACGCCCGGGCCTCGGTGTCGATGGGTCTGGTGTCGGTCGCCACGATGGGATTCTGGAAGTTCCTGGGCCTCATCGGATATGCGGCCCTGTACGCCTACGTGGCGCCCTGGCATCTCTCGCCACGGCAGTGGTACACCTGGGTGATCGCACTGGTGGGCGTGGACATGCTTTTCTACTTCTATCACCGACTGGCCCACCGGGTCCGCATCGTGTGGGCCACCCATCAGGCGCACCACTCGAGCCGCTACTTCAATTTCGCCACCGCACTGCGGCAGAAGTGGAACAACAGCGGTGAACTGTTGTTCTGGGCGCCGCTGCCGATGCTCGGGGTTCCGCCGTGGATGGTGTTCACCAGTTTCTCGGTCAGCCTGATCTACCAGTTCTGGATCCACACCGAACGCATCGACCGGCTCCCGCGGCCGATCGAGTTCGTGTTCAACACCCCGTCGCATCATCGGGTCCACCACGGCATGGACGTCGTCTATCTCGACAAGAACTACGGCGGCATCCTGATCATCTGGGACCGGATGTTCGGTAGTTTCCAGCCCGAGACGTTCCGGCCGCACTACGGCCTCACCAAACCGGTCGACACCTTCAACATCTGGAAACTGGAGACCCACGAATACGTCGCGATCGCCCGCGACGTCCGGGGGGCGCCGCGGTGGATGGACAAACTCGGTTACATCTTCGGCCCGCCCGGCTGGGAGCCCACCGGTGTCGGTGCGGCCGGGGTCCGCACGGGAGGATAGCGATATGGAGATCCGCGAGACCCGGCTGCCGGGGGTGGGACTGCGCTATGAATTCGACAACGCCGACGGCGACCGGATCGGTGTGATCGCCCAGCGCGGAGGCGAATGTGAAGTCCTGGTGTACAGCGGGGCGGACCCCGACACCGGGCGAAGGGTTTTCCGGTTGACCGGTGATGAGGCCGAGGCCATGGCCCAGATCCTCGGCGCTCCCCGAATGGTGGAGAGCTATGCCGACCTGACCCGGGAGATACCCGGCCTGCATTCGGGTCAGATCCCGGTTCCGGCCCAATCCCCGTATGCGGGAGGGAAGTTGGGCGAGACCCGCGCCCGCACCCGAACTGGGGCGTCGATCGTCGCGGTGGTTCGTGGCGATCAGGTGCTGGCCTCGCCGGGGCCCGAGGAGGTGCTTCACCCGCGCGATGTGCTGGTGGTGATCGGCACCGACGACGGTATAGCCGCGGTGCGCCAACTCATCGACCGGGGCTGAGCCGGTGGCGGTTTCGGCTTCGCTTCTGCTGGAGCTCGGACTCATTCTGCTGGCGCTCACCGTCCTCGGTTCGATGGCGCGGCGCTTCGGACTCTCGCCCATCCCGCTGTACCTGCTGGCGGGCTTGTTCCTAGGGAACGGCGGTATCGCAGCGGTTCCCGACGCCTCGAACTTCGTCTCCACCGGAGCCTCGATCGGTGTGGTGCTGTTGCTGCTCACCCTGGGGTTGGAGTTCTCGATCGGTGAGTTCTCCGCCAGCCTGCGCCGGCACCTGCCCTCGGCGGCCGTTGATCTGTTGCTCAACGCGGTTCCCGGGGCGGTGGCCGGCTGGCTGCTGGGATTCAGCGGTCCGGGCATCCTGGCGATGGCCGGAGTCACCTACATCTCCTCATCGGGGATCATCGCCCGGCTTCTCGGCGACCTGGGCCGGCTGGGCAACCGCGAGACGCCGGCGGTGTTGTCGGTGCTGGTGCTCGAAGACTTCTCGATGGCGATCTATCTGCCGTTGTTGACCGTGCTGGCCGCGGGCGGCACCGCGGGCGAGGCGCTGCTGTGGATGGCGGTGGCACTCGGCGCGCTCGGCTTGGCGTTCCTGGTGTCCTACCGCTGGGGTGATCAGGTCGGGCGGGTGCTCGCCCATCCCGAGGACGAACAACTTCTGCTGCGTGTCCTGGGACTCACCCTGATCGTCGCCGCGGTCGCCGAGGAACTGCATGCCTCGGCAGCGGTCGGCGCATTCCTGGTCGGCCTCACCCTGACCGGCAAGACCGCCGACCGGGCCAGGGCGGTGCTTGGGCCGCTGCGGGATCTGTTCGCGGCGGCCTTCTTCCTGGCGATCGGCTTCGCGGTGGCACCGGCCGATCTGCTGCCCAAGCTGCCGGTGGCGCTGCTGCTGGCAGCGGTGACCGCGGTGACCAAGGTGATCACCGGCGCCTACGCCGCCCGGCGTGAGGGTGCGGCGCGACGCGGTCAGCTGCGCGCCGGAACCGCGTTGATCGCCCGTGGCGAGTTCTCCCTGGTGATCATCGGACTGGCGGGGGCGGGGGCGGGTCCACTGGCGGCTGTGGCCACCCCGTACGTGTTCGCTCTGGCCATCGTCGGTCCGGTGCTGACCCGCTTCGCCAAGTGAGGTGACACGATGACCGGATGCGCACCGTCTTCGATCGCGATGTCGATCCCCGCCTGATCGAACGTTCACTGGCTCCCGCGGTTTTCGGGTCGATGTGGCTGGACCCCGCCATTCTGGGTGACCGGCCGGAGTATCCGCGGCTGCCCGGAGCCCTTGACTGCGATCTGGTCGTGGTGGGCGGGGGATACACCGGATTGTGGACGGCGCTGCACGCCGCCGAACGCAACCCGGGCTCACGCATCGTCCTGGTGGAGGCCGAGCGGCTCGGCTGGGCGGCTTCGGGGCGCAACGGCGGGTTCGTCGATGCCAGTCTCACTCACGGCGCGGAGAACGGAAGATCCCGCTGGCCGGAGGAATTCGACGAACTCGAACGGTTGGGTGCGATCAATTTCGCCGGCATCGAGTCCGATATCGCGAGGTACGGCATGCAGGCCGACTGGGAACGCACCGGCCAGCTGACCGTCGCCGTCGAACCTCATCAGGTGCCGTGGTTGCGGGAGGCGGCCCAGGCCGGCGAGGGGCGGTACCTGGAACAGAACGAGGTGCGGGCGCAGGTCGATTCGCCGACGTACCTGGCCGGGCTGTTCAACGAGGACGGCTGTGCCATCGTCGATCCGGCCCGCCTGGTGGTCGAACTGGGCCGCGCCTGCGCGGAGAGCGGCGTGCAGATCCACGAGAACACCCCGGCGGAGGCGATCGACTGGGATTCCGGCGGGGTCAAGGTCCGCACCGGTGCCGGAACCGTCAGCGCCCGGCGCGCGGTGCTGGCCACCAACGTGTTCCCCAGCCTGTTGCGCCGCAACCGGTTGCGCACCATCCCGGTGTACGACCACGTCCTGGCCACCGAACCACTCACGACCGAACAACTCGCCCGGATCGGCTGGCGAGACCGGCAGGGCATGACCGATCCCGGCAACCAGTTCCACTACTACCGGCTGTCCAGGGACAACCGGATCCTGTGGGGCGGCTACGACGCGATGTATCACTTCGGGCGGCGGGTCGATCCCCGTCACGAGGACCGGCCGGACTCCTTCCGCAAGCTGGCCCGGCACTTCTTCATCACCTTCCCGCAACTCGAAGACGTCCGGTTCGGCCACCGATGGGCCGGCCCGATCGACACCAACACCCGGTTCTGCGCGCACTGGGGGACCGCCGCCAAGGGACGGGTCGCCTACGTCAACGGATTCACCGGACTCGGCGTCGGCGCCACCCGGTTCGCCGCCGACGTCTGCCTCGATCTGCTCGACGGCCGCCCGACCGAGCGCACCGAACCGTCGATGGTTCGCTCGAAGCCGCTGCCCTTCCCGCCTGAACCGATCGCCAGCGCGGGTATCCAGGTGACCCGGTGGTCATTGGATCGCGCTGATCACAATGCCGGAAAGCGCAACATCCTGCTGCGCACGCTGGACCGGCTGGGGCTGGGCTTCGATTCCTGAATCGGAGTTTGCCCCCGCACCGATTCTGTGCACGTTTTTCAAGTAGGCTCGCGGTCGCCCGCCGATCGGACGGCGGCGCTAGAGGAGGTAACACAAGTCGTGGGAGACACACTCACCGCAGGACAGAAGCTGGGTAGGGGCGATTCGCTCACCTCGAAGAACGGGGCATACACCCTGACCCTGCAGGAGGACGGCAATCTGGTTCTGGCAGCGCGCGGCGAGGCCGTGTGGGCGACCGGCACCAACGGACAGGGCGGCGATCGCGCCGAGGTCCAGGGCGACGGCAACTTCGTGCTCTATGCCGGTGACAAGCCGATCTGGCACACCGACACCAAGGGCAAGAAGGACGTCAAGCTGGTCATTCAGGACGACCGCAACGTGGTGCTCTACGCGGCCGACGGTGCCGCCTGGAATTCGCGCACCGACACCGACGCGCCGCCGCCGGAGGAGAAGGTGGAGATCATCGAGGTGGCCCCGGTCGCCGTCGAGTCCCGGACCCACACCGTCGTCGCTGGTGACACATTGTTCAACATCGCCAAGCAGTACCTGGGCGACGGCAACCGCTACCCGGAGCTGGCCGCCCACAACGGCATCGCCAACCCGGACCACATCGAGGTCGGCCAGGTCATCAATATCCCCTGACCTGGGCGGAATCCCGGACGGCGCGGCCGCAATAACGGGTGTGTAACGCTTGTGCAGCGACACCGATACACACCTCGACACGTTATTGCGGCCGCGTCGTCGTATGGCCGCCGACCGATCGAGGTGAGTGGTGGCCGGTTTCCTGCGTTCCGTCGTTCTCGCAGCGATGGCCGGGGCCGCGACGATGTCATCTCTTGCGCCGATCGCCGCGGCCGACACCGCAGGACCGGTGGTGTCACCGGGTATGGAGATCCGCCAGGGGCTGACCATGTGCACCCTGGGTTTCGTCGACCCGGTTTCGCGCGTCGCCTTCTCGGCCGGCCACTGCAATGCAAGCGGCGCGGTCACCGACCGCAACGGCAGGTTCATCGGCGTAGTGACGAGCGCCCGGGACAACACCCCTGACGGCACCGTCGTCCGCACCGACCAGGTCATCTCCGACTACGAGACGATCAGCCTGGCCTCCGACGTCAGGATCAACAACATCCTTCCGAGCGGCCGGGCGCTCGTCGCCGAAACGACCGCGCCCCTGGCGGCAGGCCAGCCGGTCTGCCATTTCGGCATCGTCACCGGCGAGAGCTGCGGCAGCATCGAGCGGGTCAACAACGGCTGGTTCACCATGGACAACGGCGTGGTCAGCCAGAAGGGCGATTCCGGCGGCCCGGTCTACGCGCTGACCGACGACGGCAAGGCGTTGATCATCGGCCTGTTCAACAGCACCTGGGGCCGGCTGCCGGCGGCGGTCTCCTGGCAGGCCACCGGCCAGCAGCTGCGCGAAGACACCGGGCTGGCCGTCGTGAGTGTCGCAGCCAAGAACTAGAACACGTTCTAGTGTTTCGCCCCACCCGGCGATAGTGTCTTCAGGCTATGAGCGGACTCGACGTCCCCGCCGCGATAAACGCCTCCGATGTGACCGAGTGGTCCGATGAGGTGGATGTCGTCGTCATCGGGTTCGGCATAGCCGGCGGATGCGCGGCGGTGTCGGCGGCGGCCGAGGGCGCCACTGTGCTTGTGCTCGAACGTGCCGCCGCCGCAGGCGGGACCAGTGCCATGGCCGGCGGTCACTTCTATCTCGGTGGCGGCACCGCCGTTCAGCAGGCGACCGGCCACGCGGACAGCGCCGAGGAAATGTACTCCTACCTCGTCGCGGTATCCCGGGAACCGGACCGGGAGAAGATCCGGGCCTACTGCGAGGGCAGCGTCGAACACTTCAACTGGCTCGAAGCGCTGGGATTTCAGTTCGAGCGAACGTTCTATCCCGGCAAGGTCGTCGTGCCGCCGGGCACCGAGGGCCTGTCCTACACCGGCAATGAGAAGGTCTGGCCGTTCATCGAGATGGCCGAGCCCGCGCCGCGCGGTCACTCGGTACCGGTGCCCGGGGAGCTCGGTGGCGCGAAGATGGTCATCGACCTGTTGGTCAAGCGAGCCGACGAACTCGGGGTCCGGTTCCGCTACGAGACCGGGGCGACGAACCTCGTGGTCGATGACGGCGCCGTGGTCGGGGTTATGTGGAAGCACTTCGGCGATCGCGCAGCGGTGCGGGCCAAATCGGTCATCATCGCGGCGGGCGGGTTCGCGATGAACCCGGAGATGGTCGCGCAGTACACCCCCGCACTCGGGCAGAAGCGGCGAACCAAGCACAGCGGTGAGGTCGAGCCCTACATCCTGGGCAATCCGCACGATGACGGTCTGGGCATCCGGCTGGGGATGTCGGCGGGCGGCCGGGTCTGCAACCTCGATCAGCTGTTCATGACGGCCGCGCACTATCCCCCCGAATGTCTGGTGACCGGAATCATCGTGAACAACGAGGGAAAGCGTTTCGTCGCCGAGGACTCCTACCATTCCCGGGTCGGGGCATTCGTCCTCGAGCAGCCGGATCAGGAGGCCTACCTCATCGTCGATGAGGAGCACACCGACATGCCGCCGCTGCCGCTGATCAAGTTCATCGACGGTTGGGAGACCGTCGAGGAGATGGAGTCCGCACTCGGAATCCCGAGCGGGAATCTCGTCGCCACGCTCAACCGGTACAACGAACACGCCGCCAAGGGTGAGGACCCGGATTTCCATAAACAGCCGGAATACCTTGCGGCACAGGATCATGGCCCGTGGGCGGCATTCGATCTGTCTCTGGGCCGAGCGATGTATTCGGGCTTCACGATGGGCGGACTGTCTGTCTCCCTCGACGGTGAGGTGCTCGGTGAGAACGGCACACCGATCCCGGGGCTGTACGCGGCCGGAGCGTGCGCATCGAATATCGCTGAGGACGGCAAGAGCTATTCCAGTGGTACGCAGTTGGGCGAGGGCTCGTTCTTCGGCAGGCGCGCCGGGGCGCACGCGGCAGTAGGCGCCAAGGCGCGCTAAGACCCGTTAGGCGACAGCTCCCAGGTGCCGTCCCCGTGCAACCGCAGATGCTGGTCATGGTGCTGGATGACGGTTCCGCGGTGGGTGACCGACACCATGATGCTGTGCGGAAGGCGGTTGCGGACCAGCTGGTAGAGCGCGAACTCGTTGCCCTCGTCGAGTGCGGAGGTGGACTCGTCGAAGAAGATCACCTTCGGCCGGTACAGCAGGACGCGGGCGAACGCCACCCGTTGCTGCTCGCCGGGGGAGAGCACCTTCGACCAGTCCTCGCTCTCGTCGAGGCGGCCGGCCAGATGACCCAATGAGACCTCGTCGAGGGCGGTGATCAGTCGGTCGTCCGGTATCTCCCGCTCGGTGTGCGGGTAGGTGAGTACGGCGCGCAGGTCACCCAGCGGCAGATAGGGCACCTGGGACAGGAACATCGCATCGTCGTCCCCGCCGGGGCGGCGCAGTGTGCCGGTGCTGTAAGGCCAGAGCTGGGCGATGCTGCGCAACAGCGTGGTGCGCCCGCAGCCCGACGGCCCGGTGATGACGAGTGACTCACCGGGCAGCAGCCGCAGGCTGAGGGTCTGGAGGAGCTGGCGCCCCGACGGGTCGCGCACCTCCAGATTGATCAGCTCCAATGAGCCGTCCGGGCTTTCCTGCACCGCAACCCGCGGCAGTTCGCGAGCGTCCTCATTGGCCTCGACCAGACCGTACAACCGGATGACCACGGCCCGGTAGGCGGCGAACGAGTCGTACACGGCCCGGAAGAATGACAGCGAGTCGTGCACGCTGCTGAACGCGCTCGCGGACTGGGTGACGTCACCGAAGGTGATCTGACCCTTGAACAATCGCTGTGCCTGGATGACCAGCGGCAGCGGATTGATCACCTGACTGATCGAGTTGTTCCAGCCGAGCAGTGCGAGATTGCGCAGCACGAAGCTGCGGTAGTTGGTGATGATCGCTGAAAAGCGATGTCGCAGAACGGAATCCTCGGCATGCTGCCCGCGGTAGAAGCTGATCGACTCCGCTGCGTCACGCATCCGCACCAGTGCGTAGCGGAAGGCGGCATTGGTCAGTTCGTTGCGGAAGCTGAACAGGATCAGTGGACGGCCGATCCAGAATGCGATCGCCGTGGTGGCGAACACGTACAGCAACGCGATCCAGAACAATGCGTGCCCCAGGGTGACGCCGAAGACGGTCAGCGGACCGGACAGGTTCCACAGGATCGGGGTGAAAGCCGCCACCGAGACCATCGCGTTGATCGCACCGAACGGCAGCGTCGCGATGGTGCCGACGGTCGGGGTGTTGGGGCCCTGTCCGGTGCAGGTGGTGAAGGAGTCGATGTCGATCTGGATGCGCTGGTCCGGATTGTCGATCGGCTGGTCCAGAAAGCGGCCCCGGTAGAACGCCTCTTCGTCCAGCCAGTCGCCGGTGAGCCGATGGGTGAGCCATACCCGCCAGCGGATGATGAAGCGCTGCGTGAGATAGATGTCGACGATCTGGCGGCCGACGTAAAGGGTGGCGATCAGGGCGAAGGTCAGGATCGCCGTCCAGAAACCGCGCACCCCGGAATTGCGCACCGCCTCGTTACCGGCCCCGGCGCCCTCGAACGCGGTCTGCAGGGATGAGTAGAGGTCATTGCTGAAATAGCTCAGCAGCACGTCGAGGCGGACCGCGATCAGGACCGAGAACAACAGCGCGCCCAGCCAGGCCCACACCGCGAGACTGTCGCGGCCGCGGAAATAGTCGCCGGTGACCCGCCAGAACTGCCGGCCCCAGCCGGTGTATCGGGCCAGCAGTCCCAGGACCAGTACGGCGGCGATCGCGGTGATCACCCATGCCTTGGCCGCCCACAGCAGCGAGTGCGGGATCTCTCCTGCCCAGTCCAGGGACGGCTTGTAGGTCTCCATGGCTGCCCACGACACCACACAAATGGGGGATGGCATACCCGACCCACTATATGCATACTTGTGCAATTAGATTGATCGGCGGAATCGCGCCGGAAGGAGACCGCATGAGCCCCCTCGTCGCAGTGGCTGCCGTCCTGTCCATCGTGATCGGCATGGCGGTCGGCACCCTCGGCGGTGGCGGCTCCATCCTCACCACGCCGCTGCTGGTCTACCTGTTGGGCTTCGGCGCCAAGCAGGCCATCGCCGCCAGCCTCTTCGTCGTCGGCGTGACCTCGATCTTCGGCCTCCTCGGCCACGCCCGGGACGGCCGGGTGATCTGGCGCACCGGTCTGCTGTTCGGCTTCGCCGGCATGATCGGCGCCTTCCTCGGCGGTCAGGTGGGCCAGCATCTTCCCGGCCCGGTGCTGCTCGGCGCCTTCTCCATCATGATGGGCGTCACCGCCGTGGCGATGATCCGTGGCCGGCAGACGGTCAAGGGGCACGGGCCGGGTAAAGGCCTGCCACTGTTTCGCATCCTCGGCGACGGGTTCATCGTCGGTCTGGTGACCGGCCTCGTCGGCGCCGGCGGCGGGTTCCTGGTGGTGCCCGCCCTGGCCCTGCTCGGCGGACTGCCGATGCCGAACGCGGTCGCCACCTCGCTTCTGGTGGTCGCGATGAAATCCTTCTCCGGGTTCTTCGGTTACCTGTTGCAGTTCGGAGGGCCGGAAGGCTTCGTGCACCTCAATCCGCACACCACGGTGAACTGGCCGGTGACCCTTGTCGTCACCGGCGGCGCGATAATCGGCGCGCTGAGCGGCTCACGGTTGGTCGGCAAGATTCATCCGGACAAGTTGCGCAAGGGATTCGGCTACTTCGTCCTGCTCATGGCGGTGTTCATCCTCAGCCAACAGATCGGTGACACCATCGTCGATTACGCCAGTGGCGGCATGGTCAACATGGCCCAGGTGATCGGTGCCTCGGTGGCGATCATCGCCTTGTTCACCTGGGTGATCCGTCGGCCCGCGCAGGTGGCCATCGCCGATTTTGACGAACCGGAGATCGCGCTGGAGTCACCCGATGACGCGCCGACCGGGTCAGCCGGTGACCGCCGGTTCGACCGCACCTAGACGCCACTCGCCTTCACCGCGCAGTTCCAGGTGTTGGTCGTGATGCTGCTCGATCGAGGGCCGGTGGCTGACGCTGACCAGGATGGTGTCCGGCAGTTCGGTTCGGACAAGCTCGTAGACGGCGTACTCCAGTCCCTCATCGAGGGCCGAGGTGGCCTCGTCGAGGAAGGCGGCCTTCGGTTTGGTCAGCAGGATGCGGGCGAAGGCGATCCGTTGCTGCTCGCCGGGGGACAGCACTTTGGCCCAGTCCTCGTCCTCATTGAGGCGCGAAGTCAGATGTGACAGAGCGACTTTGGTCAACGCGCTCTGGATCTCCTCGTCGGGGATTTCTCCGGACTTGGAGGGATAGGACACCACGGTGCGCAGGTCACCCAGTGGAACGTAGGGCATCTGGGACAGGAACATCGTCTGGTTCTCTTCGACCGGCCGGCGCACGGTGCCAGTGGTGTACGGCCACATCTGGGCGATGCTGCGCAGCAGTGTGGTCTTTCCGCTACCGGAAGCGCCGGTCACCACCAGAGCGTCGCCGGGTTTCAGGCGCAGATCCAGGGGATCCACCAGTTGGCTGCCACTGGGGGTGCGCACCTCGACCCGCTCGAGTTGCACCGAACCGTCGGGGCTGGCAAGGGTCTCCAGGCTCGGCATCTCGCGGGCGTTGTCATTGGCCTCGACCAGACCGTGCAGGCGGATGATGACGGCCCGGTAGGCGGCGAACTGGTCGTAGGCGTTGCGGAAGAACGACAGCGAGTCGCTGATGTTTGAGAAGGCGCTCGAGGACTGGGTCACGTCGCCGAAGTCCATCTCCCCCTTGAACAATCGTGGCGCCTGCACGATCAGCGGCAGCGGTGTGATGATCTGGCTCATCGCGAGGTTCCACCCGGTGAAGCCCAGGGTGCGGCGAACGAAGCGACGGTAGTTGGTGATGATGTTGTCGTAGCGGGTCTTCAGCAGTCCGCGTTCGGTGCTCTCGCCGCGGTAGAAGCCGACGGCCTCGGCCGCGTCGCGCAGCCGCACCAGCGCGTAGCGGAAAGCCGCGTTGGTCAGCTCGTTGCGGAAACTGAGCCGGATCAGCGGCCGGCCGATCCAGAACGCCACCACCGTCGCGAGGAACACGTAGACGAACGCGACCCAGAACAGCGCGCGCTGCAGGGTGAAGCCGAACACCGTCACCGGCCCCGACAGGCTCCACAGGATCGGGACGAAGGCAACCACGGTGCACACCGACGAGATGGCCCCGAACAGCAGCACCGAGCCGGTCCCGACGGTGGGCGAGTTGGGCGAGGAGCCCACCCCGGTGGTGAAGACGTCGACGTCCTGCTGGATGCGCTGGTCGGGGTTGTCGGTGTCGGCATCGGTGAAGCGGGCCCGGTAGTAGGCGTGGTCGCTGAGCCAGTCGCCGGTGAGCCGGTCGGTCAGCCAGGTGCGCCAGCGGATGATGAAACGTTGGGTCAGGTAGATGTCGAGCATCACCTGGCTGATGTAGATGGTGGCCAGGATCCCGAAGATGATCAGCGCGAACCAGAAACCGTCAATCGCCTCGTTCTGGATCTCGGTCTCATTGGCGGCGTAGGCCTCGAACGCCTTCTGCAGTGCGGTGTAGAGATCATTGCTGAAATAACTCAGCAGGACGTTGATCCGCACCGAGATCATCACCGAGAGCAACAGCACACCCAGCCAGGCCCAGATCCGCATCGATGAGCGGCCCCTGAAGTAGTCGCCGGTGACCCGCCAGTACTGGCGGCCCCAGACGGTGAAGCGCCCCAGCAGCAACAGCACCACCAGCGTGAGGACCGCGGCGATCGCCCAGGCCTTCAGGATCCAGATCATCGACGGCACGAACTCGGCGCCCCAGTCCATGGACGGTGTGTAAGGCTCCAACGCGCTCTCCTCCCGGCGGGACCTTTCCGGCGAAGCTACCTCAGCATGTTGGTGAGCCGCTGCGGACCTGGCCTGAAATGGGATCGGGATCCCCGCCGGTACCGTTGTGCGCGTGGCGAAGAGTTCGAAGAAGACCGCGTCCGGGTCCAACCGGCTGAGCCGGGGTTTCTGGCGGCTGCTGGGCGCGAGCACCGAGAAGGTCAAGGCGCAGTCGATGACCGAGGTGAACAACTCGGCCGAGTTCGATGAGAAGGCCAAGGGTCTCGACGACGAGCAACTCGCCAAGGCCGCCAGGCTGCTGAACCTGGAACGCCTGGCCGACGCACCTGATGCCGCGCAGTTCCTGGCCATCGCCCGGGAGGCCTCGGAACGGTCCATCGGTCTGCGGCCTTTCGACGTCCAGCTGCTCGGAGCGCTGCGAATGATGGCGGGCGACGTCGTCGAGATGGCCACCGGCGAGGGCAAGACCCTCTCCGGTGCGATCGCCGCCGCCGGGTACGCCCTGGCCGGACGCAATGTTCATGTGGTGACCATCAACGACTACCTCGCCCGGCGCGACGCCGAGTGGATGGGCCCGGTGATCGAGGCGATGGGCCTGACGGTCGGGTGGATCACCGCCGAGTCGACACCGGAACAACGCCGCGCGGCGTATCAGTGCAACGTCACCTACGCCTCGGTCAACGAGATCGGATTCGACGTCCTGCGCGACCAGTTGGTGACCGATATCGCGGACCTGGTGTCGCCCAATCCCGATGTGGCCCTCATCGACGAGGCCGATTCGGTGCTCGTCGACGAGGCGCTGGTGCCGCTGGTGCTGGCGGGCACCACGCACAAGGAGACACCGAAGCTCGGAATCGTCAGGCTGGTCGGTGAATTGGTCGCCGACAGCGCGAGCCTGCCGGAAAGCGAGCAGTACTTCGCCACCGACGCCGACAGCCGCAATGTGCACCTCACCGAAGCCGGCGCGCAGCGACTGGAGAAAGCGCTCGGCGGTATCGACCTGTACTCCGAGGAGAACGTCACCACCACGCTGACCGAGGTCAACGTGGCGCTGCACGCCCACGTACTGCTGCAACGCGATGTGCACTACATCGTCCGCGACGGCAGGGTGCAACTGATCAACGCCTCCCGCGGGCGTATCGCGACCCTGCAGCGCTGGCCGGACGGACTGCAGGCGGCGGTGGAGGCCAAGGAGGGCATCGAGACCACCGAGACCGGTGAGGTGCTCGACACCATCACGGTGCAGGCCCTGATCAACCGCTACCCGACGGTGTGCGGGATGACCGGCACCGCGCTGGCCGCCGGTGAGCAGTTGCGGCAGTTCTACAAACTCGGGGTCTCACCGATCCCGTCGAACGCACCCAACATCCGGGTCGACCAGGCCGACCGGGTCTACATCAACACCGGGGCCAAGAACGACGGGATCCTCGACCACATCATCGAGGTGCACGCCACCGGACAGCCGATCCTGGTCGGCACCCACGATGTCGCCGAATCCGAGGATCTGCACTCCCGCCTGGTCCGTCGCGGGGTCCCGGCCGTCGTCCTCAACGCCAAGAACGACGAGGAGGAGGCCCGGGTCATCGCCGAGGCGGGCAAGCTCGGCGTGGTCACCGTCTCGACCCAGATGGCCGGCCGCGGCACCGACATCCGGCTGGGCGGCTCTGATGTCTCCGACCAGTCCGCCGAAAAAGAAGAAGTCGCCGACCTCGGCGGCCTGCACGTGGTGGGAACCGGACGGCACCGCACCGAACGGCTGGACAACCAGCTGCGCGGCCGCGCCGGTCGGCAGGGCGACCCCGGCTCGTCGATCTTCTTCTCCAGCTGGGAGGACGACGTGGTGGTGGCCCACCTGGAGTCCAACAAACTGCCGATGGAATGCGACGAGACCGGCCGGATCACCAGTCCCAAAGCCGCCGAACTGCTCGATCACGCCCAGCGGGTCGCCGAGGGACGGCTGCTTGACGTGCACGCCAACACCTGGCGTTACAACCAGCTGATCGCCCAGCAGCGGTCGATCATCGTCGAGCGGCGCAACGACCTGCTGAGCACCCCGACGGCACGCGAGGAACTCCGTGAGCTCTCACCGGAGCGCTATGACGAACTCGCCGCCGCTCTCGGTGACGGCGCCGAGGAGGACCTCGAACGGATCTGCCGCAAGATCATGCTCTTCCACCTCGACCGCGGCTGGGCCGATCACCTGGCCTACCTCTCCGACATCCGGGAGAGCATCCATCTGCGCGCGCTGGGCCGGCAGAACCCGCTGGATGAGTTCCACCGGATGGCCGTGGACGCGTTCACGAACCTGGCCGCAGACGCCATCGAGGCCTCGCAGCAGACCTTCGAGACGGCCAATGTGCTCACCGACGAGCCCGGGCTGGATCTGTCCAAGCTGGCCCGGCCGACCTCGACGTGGACCTACATGGTCCACGACAACCCGCTGCGCGACGACACCCTGTCGGCGCTGAGTCTGCCGGGGGTGTTCCGCTAGGTTCACACCATGGAGCGGCGGGTGTGGACCATCCCGAACGTCCTCAGCTTCATCCGGCTGGCCCTGGTTCCGGTTTTCCTGTATCTGCTACTGGCCCGGCATGCCTGGGGCGCGGCCACCGGCATCCTGATGTTCAGCGGCACCTCGGACTGGGCGGACGGCAAGATCGCCCGGCTGGTGCCCGACCAGTCATCGAGGCTGGGGGAGTTGCTCGATCCGCTCGTCGACCGGATCTATATGGTGACCGTTCCGGTCGGCCTGGCCCTGGCCGGCGTGGTGCCGTGGTGGGTGGTGGGCATTCTGCTGGCCCGCGACATCCTGCTGGCCGCCACCCTGCCCGTCGTGCGTAGTCGGGGGCTGGACGCGCTGCCGGTCACCTACATCGGCAAGGCCGCTACGTTCGCGTTGATGTCGGGCTTCCCGCTGGTGCTGCTGGGGCAGTGGGATGCGTTGTGGAGCAGGGTTATCGGGTCGATCGGATGGGGATTCGTCATCTGGGGCATCGGAATGTACCTGTGGTCGGCGGTTCTCTACCTGATCCAGGTGCGCATGGTCAGGCGGCTGCCGAGGGTCGGGTAGCGCGGACCGGCGGCACGCCAATACGCTCAGACGCGAACCTGCGACCGAAGGAGCCCCGTGAGCGACATCCCCGCTGATCTGCGTTACACCGCCGAGCACGAGTGGGTTCGCCGCACCGGCGACGATACGGTTCGGGTCGGTATCACCGATTTCGCGCAGTCCTCGCTCGGCGACGTGGTGTACGTCCAGTTGCCGGCGATCGGCGCCGAGCTCGCCGCGGGCGACACCTTCGGTGAGGTGGAGTCCACCAAGTCGGTCTCCGATCTGTACGCCCCGGTCTCGGCGACCGTGGTCGCGGTGAACGCCGATCTGGAGGGCAATCCGCAGCTTGTCAATTCCGACCCGTACGGTCAGGGCTGGCTCTTGGAGCTCCGTGCGGGCAGCGATACCCTCGATGAAGGGTTGGCAGCGCTTCTCGACCCGGACGCCTATCGGGACACCCTCGCCTAGCCGGTTGTTAGGGTGCCTGCGAATCAGATGGGTGCGGGGCACAAAACGGCCGCGGAGCGGTACGGTCGAATCAGACCAGTGAGGAGTAGCGGGTGACGGAGAACGATCGGCGGTTCGGGGCCGATGACACCTCTGACGAGGTCACGGTCGAGACGACCTCGGTCTTCCGCGCCGACTTCCTCAACGATCTCGACGCCCCGGCCGGCCATTCCGGGGAAACCGCGGTGTCGGGGGTCGAGGGGCTGCCGACCGGGTCGGCGCTGCTGGTCGTCAAGCGCGGACCCAATGCCGGATCCCGCTTCCTGCTGGACCAGTCCGTCACCTCGGCCGGGCGGCATCCGGACTCCGACATCTTCCTCGACGATGTGACCGTCAGCCGCCGTCACGCGGAATTCCGCCTCGACGGCCACGAGTTCCAGGTTGTCGACGTGGGCAGCCTCAACGGCACCTATGTCAACCGCGAACCCGTGGACTCCGCGACGCTGGCCAACGGCGACGAGGTGCAGATCGGCAAGTTCCGACTGGTGTTCCTGACCGGACCGAAGCCGGCCGATGACGGCTCCCGATAGCGCGAGCCCGCCCGGGATTTCCATCGGAGCCGTCCTGGATCTGTTGCGGCCGGATTTTCCGGACGTCACCATCTCCAAGATCCGCTTCCTTGAAGCCGAAGGCCTCGTCACACCGCAACGCAGCCCGTCGGGATACCGGCGGTTCACCGCCTACGACTGCGCGCGGCTGCGTTTCATCCTGACCGCCCAGCGTGATCAGTACCTCCCGCTGAAGGTGATCAAGGCCCAACTCGATGCTCAGCCGGACGGCGAACTGCCCCAGCAGAATTCAGCGCAACGGGATTCCGCCTATCCGGCCCCGCGCCTGGTCCCGGTCAACGATGCGGTTGGCTCCGCGCCGGGAACAGCATCGGCGGCCACTCCGGTCCGGCTGACCCGTGAGGACCTTCTGGAGCGCTCCGGGGTGAGTTCCCAACTGCTCACCGCGCTGCGCAAGGAAGGCATCATCACCGTCGGGCCGGGCGGGTTCTTCGATGAGCATGCGGTGGTGATCGCGCAGTGCGCCGGTGCACTCGGCGAATACGGCATCGAGCCCCGCCATCTGCGGGCCTTCCGGTCGGCCGCCGACCGGCAGTCGGATCTGATCGCCCAGATCGCCGGACCGGTCGGCAAGGCCGGCACGGCCGGTGCGCGACACCGTGCCGACGACCTGGCGCGCGAGGTGGCCGCCCTGGCGATCACGCTGCACACCTCATTGATCAAGTCCGCGGTGCGAGACGTACTGGACCGCTGAGGGACCGACTAGACTTTCGGGTGGACCCGGGCGGAGGTGAGGTGGCAGATGGGTGAGGTTCGTGTGGTGGGCATTCGCGTGGAGCAGCCCGCCAATCAGCCCGTCCTGCTCCTGCGCGAGTCCGAGGGCGATCGCTACCTGCCGATCTGGATCGGTCAGACCGAGGCCAACGCCATCATCCTCGAGCAGCAGGGGGTGGAGCCGGTCCGGCCGCTGACCCATGACCTTTTCCGCGACGTGATCGGTGCTCTCGGACATTCGCTCAAGGAGGTTCGCATCGTCGACCTCCAGGAGGGCACCTTCTACGCGGACCTGGTGTTCGACTCCGGCGTTCGGGTCTCGGCCCGGCCGTCGGACTCGGTGGCCATCGCCCTGCGGATGGGTGTGCCGATCTTCGTGGAAGAGGCGGTGCTCGACGAGGCCGGCCTGCTGATCCCCGACGAGAGCGACGAGGAGTCCGGCGGCGCGGTCCGCGAGGACGAGGTGGAGAAGTTCAAGGAATTCCTCGACAGCATCTCCCCGGATGATTTCAAGGCGACCTGAGCCAGATCACGGATACGTCTCATATCGGTCAGCGGTGATCCGACACGCCGTGTGATGACGCGCCGGGCGATGACCGGCGGCCATACTTCCGATACGACCTGGGTTGACACCGAGCACGACCGGGCCGACCGATAAGGCGTATGCTCAGATCGCTTGAGAGCACGCCAACGGCGGAGCGGTCAGCGGTGGAACGGCGAGAGGAAGCATCGTGGGCGACGAGCCGCGTCAGGAGCAACTGGACTTTGCTGTGTCGCCCGCCCGCTTCGAAGATGAGCGCCCCGCCGTGTCGGCGGCCAGTGTGCCCGTGCAGGCCGGATTGTTCCCCGATGACTCTGTTCCCGACGAACTGGTCGGCTATCGCGGCCCCAGCGCCTGCCAGATCGCCGGGATCACCTATCGCCAGTTGGACTATTGGGCGCGCACCTCGCTGGTGGTGCCCTCGATCCGTGGCGCCGCCGGCTCCGGCAGCCAGCGCCTGTACTCGTTCAAGGACATTCTCGTCCTCAAGATCGTCAAGCGGCTGCTCGACACCGGCATCTCGCTGCACAACATCCGCGTCGCCGTCGATCATCTGCGTCAGCGTGGTGTGCAGGACCTGGCCAATATCACGCTGTTCTCCGATGGCACCACCGTCTACGAGTGCACCTCGGCCGAAGAGGTCGTCGACCTGTTACAGGGCGGACAGGGGGTGTTCGGCATCGCGGTCAGTGGCGCGATGCGTGAGCTGACCGGCGCGATCGCCGACTTCCCCGGGGAACGCGCCGACGGCGGCGAGTCGATCGCCGCCCCTGAGGACGAGTTGGCCTCCCGGCGAAAGAGCCGCGACCGCAAGATCGGCTAGTCGCGCGGCGGATCGGCCTCCCGGCGGTTAGACTCGGATCCGCATCGTCCCTGTGCGGGAGAGTCCTGCGGCCGCCAGCCGCGGGCGCCGAAGGAGCAACACCTCTCCGTCAACCTCTCAGGCACCCGGACCGCGCCGGGATCCGATGCCTCTGGAAAGCGGTGACCCGGCCCGAGAGCCGGAGCCACCCGCCCATGGGGAAAGGCTCGTCACAGTTGTGGCCGGCTGAATCTCTCAGGCACCGACGACAGAGGGAGAGGGCGCCGCACCGATCCAGGAGTGCCCGTGTCCCCTCACGATCCCGTTTTCGCCGCCCGCCACATCGGACTGGATTCCGCCGCGCTGACCCACATGCTGGGTGTCATCGGCGTCGCCTCCCTCGACGAGATGGCCGCCAAGGCACTACCGGCCGGCATCCTCGATGCGCTCAACGCCCAGGGCGTGGCTCCCGGCCTGGAGACCCTGCCCGCGCCGGCCACCGAGCACCAGACCCTGGCCGAACTCCGCGCACTGGCCGACGCCAACACCATCGCGGTGTCGATGATCGGCCAGGGCTACTACGACACGCTGACCCCGCCGGTGTTGCTGCGCAACATCTTGGAGAACCCGGCCTGGTACACCGCCTACACGCCGTATCAGCCGGAGATCAGCCAGGGCCGGCTGGAGGCGCTGCTGAACTTCCAGACGATGATCGCCGACCTGACCGGTCTGGAGATCGCCAACGCCTCGATGCTCGACGAGGCCACCGCCGCCGCCGAGGCGATGACACTCATGCACCGGGCGGTGCGCGGTTCGGCCAACAGGCTGGCGGTGGACGCCGATGTCTTCGCCCAGACCGCCGCGGTGCTCACCACCCGGGCCGAGCCGTTGGGCATCGAGATCGTCACCGCCGACCTTCGCAACGGATTACCCGAGGGCGAGTTCTTCGGCGTGATCGTGCAACTTCCCGGCGCCAGTGGCCGGGTGACCGACTGGACGGCGCTGGTCGCCCAGGCCCATGAGCGCGGGGCGCTGGTGGCGGTGGGCGCCGATCTGCTCGCCCTCACCCTGATCGCACCCCCGGGGGAGTTCGGCGCCGATGTCGCCTTCGGCAGCGCCCAACGCTTCGGTGTGCCAATGGGATTCGGCGGACCGCACGCCGGATATCTGGCGGCGCACACCAGTCATGCGCGCCAGTTGCCCGGCCGCCTGGTGGGTGTCTCGCAGGATGCCGACGGGGCGCCGGCCTACCGGCTGTCACTGCAGACCCGCGAACAGCACATCCGGCGCGACAAGGCCACCTCGAACATCTGCACCGCCCAGGTGCTGCTCGCGGTGATGGCCGCCATGTACGCCAGCTATCACGGCGCCGAGGGGCTCACCGAGATCGCCAGGCGGGTGCACGCTCATGCGCGCACCCTCGCCGCCGGACTGAAGTCCGCCGGGGTGGAGGTGGTGTACGACAGTTTCTTCGACACCGTGCTCGCACGTGTTCCGGGTCGGGCCACCGCGATCGGGGACGCGGCCAAGGAACGCGATATCAACATCTGGCGGGTCGACGACGAACATGTGTCGGTGTCCTGTGATGAGGCCACCACTGACGAGGATGTAATCCGGGTTCTGGCGGCCTTCGGCGCAACCCCGGCGGGTGAGGTCGGTGTCGGCGACATCGCAACCCGCACAACTGATTTCCTGACCCATCCGGCGTTCACCTCCTACCGCACCGAGACGGCGATGATGCGCTATCTGCGCACACTGTCCGACAAGGACCTGGCCCTGGACCGGACGATGATCCCGCTGGGGTCGTGCACCATGAAACTCAACGCCGCAGCCGAGATGGAGGCGATCACCTGGCCGGAGTTCGCCCGCCAGCATCCGTTCGCCCCGGCCGATGACGCGCCGGGCCTGCGCCGGCTCATTGCCGACCTTCAGGAGTGGCTGAGCGGGATCACCGGCTACGACTCGATCTCGCTGCAGCCCAACGCCGGATCGCAGGGGGAGTACGCCGGACTGCTGGCGATCCGCGACTATCACGCCGGACGGGGGGAGTCGCACCGCGACATCTGCCTCATCCCGTCGAGCGCACACGGCACCAACGCCGCCTCGGCGGCCCTGGCCGGGATGCGCGTGGTGGTGGTCGGCTGCCGGGACAACGGTGACGTCGACCTCGACGACCTGCGGGCCAAGGTGGCCGAGAACGCCGCGAACCTGGCGGCGCTGATGATCACCTACCCGTCCACCCACGGCGTCTACGAGCACGACATCGCCGAGATCTGCGCCGCGGTCCATGACGCCGGCGGTCAGGTCTATGTCGACGGCGCCAATCTCAACGCCCTGGTCGGCCTGGCCCGGCCGGGCAGGTTCGGTGGCGACGTGAGCCATCTGAACCTGCACAAGACGTTCTGTATTCCGCACGGTGGGGGCGGGCCGGGTGTCGGGCCGGTGGCGGTCCGGGCGCACCTGGCGCCGTATCTGCCGGGTCATCCGCTCGCGGCGGAACTGCCCGACGGTCACGTGGTCTCCGCGGCGCCCTACGGGTCGGCGTCCATCCTTCCGATCACCTGGGCCTACATCCGGATGATGGGCGCAGCCGGACTGCGCAAGGCCTCGCTGGCGGCGATCGCCTCGGCGAACTACATCGCGCGCCGCCTCGACGAGTACTACCCGGTGCTCTACACCGGCGAGAACGGCATGGTGGCCCACGAGTGCATCCTGGATCTGCGTCCAATGACCAAGGCAACCGGCGTGACCGTCGACGATGTCGCGAAAAGGTTGGCGGATTACGGATTCCATGCCCCGACGATGAGCTTTCCGGTGGCCGGAACCCTGATGGTCGAACCGACCGAGAGTGAGAGTCTGGCCGAGGTGGACGCCTTTTGCGAGGCGATGATCGCCATCCGGTCCGAGATCGACAAGGTCGGATCGGGCGCATGGCCGGCCGATGACAATCCGCTGTGCAACTCCCCGCACACCGCTGAATGCCTCTTGGTCGAACAGTGGACCCACCCCTACACCCGGGAGCAGGCCGCCTACCCGTTGGGTAAGGGCTTCCGGCCCAAGGTGTGGCCGCCGGTCCGGCGGATCGACGGCGCCTACGGTGACCGCAACCTGGTGTGCTCGTGCCCGCCCGTGGAGGCGTTCGCGTGATGGAGATACCAGCCGGATGAGCGGCTGACCCGGATGACAGCCGCGCCCCCGCCGGATTCGGACTCCTCTGCCGACCCGTATGCCAAGGTGCGGCGGGTGTGGCTCTGGTCGCAGGTCATCAGCAGCCTCGGATCTGCGATGGTGTGGCTGGCGAGCAGCTACATCATCTTCGACCAGAGTCGATCGGTCGCGGTGACCGCGCTGATTTCGGCATCCTGGAGCTTGCCGCCCCTTCTGCTGCCCGGGGTGGCCACCGCACTCGTCAACCGCTTCGGCGGACCGAGGACCTTCATGGCCAGATATCTGGCCTCGGCGGTGCTCGCGGTGATACCAGTGATTCTGGTCCTCACCGGCCATCTCGGAACCACATCGCTGCTGCTGTGGTCCCTTCTGATGAGCACCAGTGCGGGGTTGTTCTCGCCATCGGCGACGATCGTGAAGACGATGCTCGCCCCGCGATCAATGTCGTCGGATTTCAATGCCGATGTTGCGCGTGCCGCAGCGCTCGCTTCGGTGCTGGGAACTCTCCTGGGCGGTGTGGTTCTCACGGCTTTCGGGCCCCTGTGGATCTTCGTCTTCAATTCGATTTCCTATCTCGCGCCGGCCCTCTCCGTCGTGCCGCTACTTCGTACGGCAGTTCCCCACGCATTGACCCGGGAACGCTTTCGCAGCATCATCGGGCTGCTGTTGGGACCCAGTGCCCGCCGTGACCTTCACGCGGCGTGCATATTCACCTCCGTCGGCATCTTGATCGGCGGTTACACGGTGACGCTGCCGGCGATCGCACGCTCGGTCGGGACCAGTCCGAACCTCTTGGCGCTGCTGCAGATAGCCGCGGCGTTCGGCGGGCTTCTCACCGTGCGGGCGATTCGATTGCTGCATGGACGCGTGCAGTGGGGAACCGTTCAGCGCGGGTGTCTGGCGGCGATGGGTATCGGCGTGCTGGTGGTGGCGTGGGCCAGTCGGATACGCGACGAACCGGCACTGACACTGGCGCTGTCGACCGTGGCGGTCCTGGCGATAGGTTTCGCGTTCAACCTCGATCAGACGATTCTGAACTCGGCGGTGCAGTTGTCGACGCCCAAAGAGTCTCAGGCGGTTTTCTTCACCTACTACGCGCTGATCCCACTGGTCGTCGAACCCGCCAGTCAGGCGGTGATCGGTGTGGTCGCCGACCGGTGGTCGGTGAGTGTCGCACTGGCGATCCTCGGTGTGCTCACCCTGATGCTGGTGACGCTCGGTCCACATCTGCAGATACGGACGGCTTTCGACACGATGAGTGATGCCGACAACCCGCCTGCGGCGAAGTAGGCCTATGGTGCATCGGATGGGTACGACAGGTTTGCCCCCGGATGTCCGCCAGTGGCAGCTCGGCGGGGGGATGGTGGCGACCCGTGCGGGGTCGGTGTTCGTCCGCGCGAACCCCGGGCCCGGGCCTACGGTGCTGCTGCTGCATGGTTTTCCGTCCAGCTCGTATGACTTCCGCGGGGTCACCGAACGACTGGGTGATCGCAGTTGGCTCGCGCTGGACTTCCTGGGATTCGGGCTGTCCGACAAACCCCGGCCGCACCGGTACAGCCTGTTCGAACAGGCCGACATCGTGACGGACGTCATCACGGCGACCGGTGCCGGCCCGGTGGTGCTGATCGCCCACGATATGGGCACATCGGTGGCCACCGAACTGCTTGCTCGGGATCTGGCCGGAACGTTGCCCTTTGAGATCCAACGCGCGGTGCTGACCAACGGCAGCGTGATCATCGAGCGGGCCAGCCTGAGGCCCAGCCAGAAGATCCTGCGCGGTCCACTCGGCCCCTTGCTGTCCCGAATCACCAACCGGCGCAGCTTTCTTCGCGGGTTCGCCAGGCTTTTCAGCGCCGCGCACCCGTTGTCGGACGCTGAGGCGCAGGCGCAGTGGGCGTTACTGGAACGCGAAGGGGGAAATCGGATCCTGCACATGCTGTGCGCCTACCTCAACGAGCGGGTGACCTACGCGCAACGCTGGCACGGCGCCGTTCGGGATTGGGCCAAACCGCTGAGCTTCCTGTGGGCCACTGACGATCCGGTTGCCACCACGGCGGTGTTGTCCGGGTTGCGGGAACTGCGCCCGGCTGCCGAGGTGGTCGAGCTTCCCGGGATCGGGCACTACCCGCAGATCGAGGTGCCGCACGAATTCACCGCCGCGGCAGTGCACCTACTCCGGTTACCGGAAACGAACTAGAAGCCCCGCAAGATAGCCGCGGCCAGGTCTGGGGAGTCCGATCTCGCGATCTCCTGATAACTGCCCCCGGTGAGTTTCGCGATCGTCTCCCAGGTGGCCCGGTCCGGATCGCCGGCGAAGTCGATGACATTGACCGCAACCGGCCGGTTGGGATCCAGCATCGATTTGACGGCGTTCTGCAGAGACTGCGGGTCGATGGCCGCATCGGTGTGCGGGCCCTGGGTGATCATCAGCACCGAATTCGGCTGGCCCGGTCGGAAATTCGCCAGGGCGTCGGCATAGGCCGATCGCAGGGTGGTGAAGGACACCCCGCCACCGCTGGTGGGTGTGGTCGCGTTCAGCACCCCGGCGATCACCTCGGTGCGGCGCTGGGGTCCTATCGGATCGCCCAGCGGTCCGGTCGGCACCGCGGCGCCACTGTCGACCTTGTTGAAAGTCCACAGGCCGACTGCGGAATCGGACGGCAGGGCGCCGATTCGATCCCGCAGGGCAGTGGTGACGTTGAGCAATCGGGGCCTTCCGCCCTCGTCGCCGGTGAGGCCCTCGGCCAGGACCACTGTGGTGGTGGCGGCCGTGCCCGGCATGACGGCCGCGGCGATGATCGCCCGCTGGGCCTCGTCGACGGCAGGCAGTGGCGCCGACAGCGGCGCGAACCCGACCGAGTCGTTACCGTCACGGGTCTTGCCGTCGACGCGGAAGCCGGACTTCAGCAGGGTGTCGAGCTGGTCGGGTTTGCGCATGAATCGGGCGAACTCGCTGGCCGCGGTCTGCTGCTCCTCGGACAACCACTCACCGGACAGCAGCACGGTCGGATAGTCGGCGACGACGGCGGGGCCGTCGGCGATCCACGCCGCGACAGCTCCCCTGTCCTCGGGCAGCGGTGACGTCCTTTGAAACAGTTGCTGTTCGGTGATCGCGACCGCGTGCACTCCGGCCAGCGCCGGATCGCCCGGGGTGGTCAGCGCGTTCCACGCCTCGTCGGCGGAGTTGCCGGCCAGCCGCGGCTGGGCGCCCAGCAGTGCGGTGACCGCCGCCAGACCGGCGGTGGCCGGGGCTCCCGGCGGTGCGGCGCCGACGGCGACGGCCTCGGCGAGCAGGTAGCCGGCGTCACCGGCGCCGACGGCGGGAACGGCCAGTCGCAGGCCGCCCCACCCGGGGAGGCCGAGGGTGTCCAAGCCGGCCGGGTTGGTCTGCAGACCCGGCAAAGCGGCCCAGCCCTGCTGGCCCAGGGCGTTCTTCAACTGTGGCCGCACGGCCAGCACCAGCGGTGAGGTGACCAGTGACCGGGCGTCGCTGACGATCTGTTTTCCGGCAACGGCCTGCAGCCGGGCGGCCGGACCGGCGGATGCCGGAATCCACAGCGCCGGGCGTTCGCCCAGCGAAATCGGCCAGTTGCCGGTCAGGCCGGCGAGCACTGCGCCGGAGTCGCCCACGGCAACAGCGACTTTCACGCACTTGTCACCAATCGGGGATGCATCGGCGTTGTAGCTCTCGGCGAACGTCTTGACGTGATCGGCGATCGCCGGATCGGCTACGACCGACACCGTCGCGGTGCCCTGCAGGCACTCCCTGGCTGCATCGGCGGCTCGGTGCGACAGCGCGTTGCCGAAGAACCGCCACAGGATGATGCCGCCGACCAGCAGTACCACGGCGGCCAGTGCTGCGATCACGCCGGAACTCACGCCTCGGCGGCCCGCCCCGACGCGGCGGCGCCGTCCGGTCACGCCGGCATCGTCTCCGGTGCCCTCGGTCGGTTCGCCGGAGAAGTCATCGGGCATGGTGTGCCTGCCCATCGCCTATCCCTTCCGCGTCACAGGCCGAGACTGGCCTTAAGGTCACGCCGGCGGCGATGCAGGATCGGTTCGGTGTAGCCACTGGGCTGGGCGGTGCCGGAAAGGATCAGCTCCCGGGCTGCCTGGAAAGCGATGCTGCCATCCGGATCCGGCGCCATCGGCCGGTAGGTCGGATCCCCGGCGTTCTGCTCGTCGACGACCGCGGCCATCCGCCGCAGACTCTCGGTGACCTGGTCGGCGGTGATCACGCCGTGCCGCAGCCAGTTTGCCAACAACTGACTGGAGATGCGCAGCGTCGCCCGGTCCTCCATCAGCGCGACGTCATGGATATCGGGAACCTTGGAACAACCGACACCGGCGTCGACCCAGCGCACCACATAGCCCAGGATCGACTGGCAGTTGTTGTCCAGTTCCTCGTGGATCTCGTCGGGGGACCAGGCCATCTCGTGCTGGGCCAGCGGGACGGTCAGCAACTGCTCGATCGTGGTGCGGCGCTTGCCGGTGAGTTCACGCTGGACGGCGTCGACGTCGACGTAGTGATAGTGCATCGCGTGCAGGGTGGCCGCGGTGGGTGAGGGGACCCACGCGGTGGTTGCGCCGGCCCTCGGTTGGGCGATCTTCTGCTCGACCATGTCGGCCATCAGATCGGTCATCGCCCACATACCCTTGCCGATCTGCGCACGGCCGGAGAAGCCGCACGCCAGGCCGATGTCGACGTTCTGATCCTCATACGCCAGGATCCACGGCTGGGTCTTCATGGCGCCCTTGCGGATCATCGGGCCGGCTTCCATCGAGGTGTGGATCTCGTCGCCGGTGCGATCGAGGAAGCCGGTGTTGATGAACACGACGCGTTCGGCGGCAGCCTTCACGCAGGCCTTGAGGTTCGCCGACGTACGACGCTCCTCGTCCATGATGCCGACCTTGATGGTGTTGGCGGGCAACCCCAGCACGTCTTCGACACGGCTGAACATCTCACAGGTGAAGGCGACCTCATCGGGTCCGTGCATCTTGGGCTTGACGATGTAGATCGAACCGGTGCGGCTGTTCTGGCCGTTGATGCCGTGCATCGCGATCAGCGAGGTGAACAGCGCGTCCTGAATGCCTTCGAAAACCTCGGCGCCGTCCGCCCCGTCATCATCGAGGACGATCGCGTCATTGGTCATCAGATGACCGACGTTGCGGACGAACAGCAGGCTGCGTCCGGGCAGGGTGAACGACGTGCCGTTCGGCGCGTTGTAGACGCGGTCCTCGCTGAGCACCCGGGTGAAGGTCTTGGCGCCCTTACTGACCTCCTCGGCCAGGTCACCCTTGTTGAGCCCCAGCCAGTTTCGGTAGCCCAGTATCTTGTCTTCGGCATCCACGGCCGCAACGGAATCCTCGAAGTCCATGATCGTGGTGATCGCCGACTCGAGAAACACATCCTTGATACCGGCGCCGTCCATCGCCCCGATCGGCGAGGCGG
>JAPOKC010000119.1 GCA_029977845.1 Mycobacteriaceae bacterium
ACCGGGCGGCTACCCCCCTCCGCCGCCCCCGGGATGGGGCTACCCGCCGCCGGCGCCCGGAGGGTATCCACCGCCGCCTCCCGGCTACGGATATCCGCCACCGCCCGCGCCCGGCGGCGGCTACCTCCCGCCACCGCCCGGTTACGGGATGCCCGGCCCGATCTACAGCGTCGGCGACGCTCTGTCGTGGGCCTGGAACAAATTCACCCGCAACGCGCTCCCCCTCGTGGTGGCCACGCTGCTGTTCGGCCTGCTGCTCGCGGTGCTCAACACGCTGTCGGGTCAGCTGCTGCAGTCGGTCTCGCCGGAGGCGTTCACCACCATCGACACCGGTGACGGCCTGATCGAGTCCACCACGACCACGATCACCGGCGCCGGTATCGCCGTGCTCGTGCTGTCCACCGTGGTGCAGATACTCGTCAGCGGCGTGATCGCCGCGGCCTACTACGGGGGTCTGCTCGACATCGCCAACGGTCAGCCGGTGACGATCGGGTCGTTCCTGCGGCCGCGCAACGTCGTCTCCGTGGTCATCGCCTCGCTCATCGTCGGCCT
>JAPOKC010000120.1 GCA_029977845.1 Mycobacteriaceae bacterium
CCGCCGTTACCGCCGTTGCCGCCGTTGCCGCCGGGGCCGCCGGCCCCGCCGTCGCCGCCGTTCTGGCCCGCCCCGCCGGGTGCGATGCCGTTGGCCCCGTCGGTGCCGGCCACTCCGGAACCGGTGCCGCCGTTGCCGCCCCGCCCGGCGTCACCGGCCAGACCGAACAGCAGGGTGCCGTCGCCGCCGGCGCCGCCGTTGCCGCCGTTGCCGCCGACGGAGGCGTTACTGCCGCCGCCGCCGTCGCCGCCCGTGCCGCCCTGTCCGCCGAAGCCGAGGATCCAGCTGCCGGCGGCACCGTTGCCGCCGTTGCCGCCGTTGCCGCCCACCGCACTCGCACCGCCGTCGCCGCCGCGGCCGCCCGAACCCAGCAGCGACAGCACCCCGACCTCGCCGCCGTTGCCGCCGTTGCCCGCGCCGCCGAATATCGCGTTGCCGCCGGAACCGCCGGCGCCGCCGCTGCCGATCAGCAGCCCGGCATTTCCGCCGAACCCGCCCGGGCCGCCGCCGTCGAAGCCGACGCCGCCATCGCCGCCGGCCCCGCCGCGGCCC
>JAPOKC010000121.1 GCA_029977845.1 Mycobacteriaceae bacterium
GTCAGCGGCAGGATGTCGTCGTTGAGGACCTCGCCGATGTTGGAGAAGGGCCAGTTCGCCGGGGCGCCGGCCGGGCCGGTGCCGTAGGCGGTGGACAGCAGGTACTGGCCGGTCACCCCGACGACGCCGAGCAGGGCCGTGATCGGGTTGGCGAACGCCGAGAGGGAGACGTTCGGGGCCGACAGAGCCGGCAAACCGGTCCCGGTGGCCATAACGGGGGTCATCGCGACGGCACTGGCGCCGACCACGGCGACAGCGCCCGCGATCATCTGCGAGCGAAGTGAGATCTGCATGGTCTCGTCCTTCCGAGGTTGAACCCGGCGCGGTCCGCGCTGAGTGATTTCTGAAAGTTACCTGAGTGAAACCTGAGTGTCTAGGGGTTTCGGTGAAAAACCCGAAAAAAGATCGCGCGGTCCTTCCGAGCTAGGTCCCATCCTGGTGCCCACCCTGGGTGCAGAGGGCGAGGCAAACACTAGCCGAGCGACTGCGGAATGCCTGAGAGAATCACCGAAACAGCTGATTTTTTCGGCTGCCTGAGCACAGGTTTGGCTG
>JAPOKC010000122.1 GCA_029977845.1 Mycobacteriaceae bacterium
GAAGCAGTAGATATAGCCGGCCGCGCCTCCGATTCCGCCGTCGCCACCAGTGCCGCCTAGTCCGCCGTCACCGGAGATCCAACCGCCGTTGCCGCCGTTGCCGCCGTTGCCGCCGGTGCCGCCGTTGACGATGGTGAGGGCATTGCCGCCGGTACCGCCGTTGCCGCCGTTGCCCCCGTTGCCGACGGCACCCGCGTTACCGCCTTGGCCGCCGTTGCCGCCGATACCCGCGGGGTCGCGCCCGGTTACGTAGTAGTAGTACGCGTACAGGGCGCCGCCGTAGAGAGCGGCCCCGCCGTTGCCGCCGTTGCCGCCGTCCCCGATCCCGACGGCGTCGCCGCCGGTGCCGCCCATGCCGCCTACCGTCCAACCGGTCCCGCCGTTGCCGCCGTTGCCGCCGTTGCCGGAGACGACGCCGCCCCGTCCCCCGATGCCTCCGGTGCCCCCGTAGCCGTTCGTGCCAGTCCCGCCTGCGCCGCCGTCACCGCCGTTCCCGACCGCTCCTGCGTTTCCGCCGCCGCCCCCGGCCATACCGTTGCCTCCGGTGCCA
>JAPOKC010000123.1 GCA_029977845.1 Mycobacteriaceae bacterium
GGGCGCGGAGCTCTCGCGGAGCGGGGGGTTATTTAGGGGGGGATCGCGCGCGTCATCCTCCGGCGCGTCGTCCTTCGATCATCCGCGTCGCTCCTTCGACGCCGCGCGCGCGCTCGCGCCCGGCCGCGCCGCGAGCGCGTTCGAGAAGTGGGAGGCTTTCAAGAGCGGAAGCGCCGACGACGCCGACGCGGCGCTGGACGACGACGCCGCCGTCGGCGGCGTCGCCGCCATGCTCGCGCACGAGCGTTTGGTTCTTGAATTCTGGACGGAAACCTCGAACGACGCGCGACGCGTCGTGGAGGAGGGAAGGTTTCGTAAGGCGGCGAACCGACCGGGTTTGACACGAACGCACGAGAAGAAGTTCGTCATGACGGAGGGCCAAACAAGCGCGCTCGTCGCCGACACCATGGGCTTGGCGCTGGCGCTCCGGCGCGCCGCCGCCGCCGGCGGCGGCGTCGCTTTTCGCCGCGACGCGGACCCCGCGGAGGTGGACTCCGCTGCGGATGAGGCGCAGGACAGGCGCGAGGAGCTCCTGTCCGGGTGG
>JAPOKC010000124.1 GCA_029977845.1 Mycobacteriaceae bacterium
GCCCGCCCACCAGCTCCCTCAGCCCCTCGGGCAGCGGCGCGCCCTCGAGCGCGGCGGCGAGCAGCCTCTCTAGCCCGCGCCGGCCCGCCGCGTCGCGCCCCCAGCCCAGCGCCGCGATGGCCTCCTCCAGCGCCTCGCCCACGCCCTCGCCGCCGCCGCCGTCCTCCTCGTCCTCGTCCTCGTCGTCCTCGTCGTTCTTGCCTTCTTCCGCGTCTTCGCCCGCGTCGCCGTTGCCCCCTCGGGAGGGCTTGAACAGGCGCCCGAGCGGCGCCGGCGCCGCCGCCGAGCGCGCGAACATCGCCGCCATGCCCCCCATCCCGCGACGCGCGGAAACCGTCGGAGGGGCGACGGGCAGGAACGACAGATCCGGCGCGTCGCCGTCGTCGTCGCCCGTTGCTTCCCTGCCTTGTGGGCACGGGCATTGTCTCCAGCCGCGGCAGGCTCAGGATCAGGCTCGGGTTCCGGCTCCACACGCCGTGAAGCAGCGCCCGTGGGCTGTGCGCCTTCTCGCTGGCCAGACCCGCTGTCGTCTTTGCCGCCGCC
>JAPOKC010000125.1 GCA_029977845.1 Mycobacteriaceae bacterium
GTAAAGGCGGTAACGGCGGCACCGGCTTCGGCCTGCTGCTCTACAGCCGTGGCGGTGACGGCGGCGCCGGCGGTGCGGGCGTGACCGCGGGCAACGGCGGCAACGGCGGCTGGGGCGGTGTCTGGCTGGGTTCGGGCGGTAACGGCGGCGCCGGCGGCGCGACGACCTCAGCGACCGGCAACGGCGGTAACGGCGGCAACGGTGGCATCACCGGTGTGTTCTCCCTCTACGGCCGCGGCGGCGTCGGCGGCGCGGGCGGGACCGGCGGTGTGAGTGGCGGTTCCGGCGGCAACGGCGGTAACGGCGGCAACGGCGGCGGCCTGTCGCTGTATAGCCAGGGCGGCCGCGGCGGCGTCGGCGGCAATGGTGTCGACGGCGGTAACGGCGGTAACGGCGGCCTGGGCGGCTTCTGGCTCGGCAGTGGCGGTTACGGCGGCAATGGCGGCACCGCGACCAGCCTCTCCGGCGTCGGCGGCAACGGCGGTAACGGCGGAAACACGGGCCTGTTCTCGGTCTTCGGCGGAGGCGGTCGCGGTGGTGCG
>JAPOKC010000126.1 GCA_029977845.1 Mycobacteriaceae bacterium
CGGCGGCAACTGGGGGGCGGCCGGGGCGTCCGGCAGTGCCGGAACCGGCGGCAGCGGCGGCACCGCCGGAACCAAGGGCAACCCGGGAACAGGCGGCAACGGCGGTGACGGCGGGAACGGTTTCAGCTCGGCGACGGCCGGTACCCCGGGCGGCAACGGCGGCACCGGCGGCACCGGAGGTGCGGCCAACCGCGGCGTCGCCGGCAATGGCGGCAAGGGCGGTGACGCGGGCAACGGCTACACCGGCAACAGCGGCGCGGCCGCCCAGGCCGGAACCGACGGCGGCGCCGGCGGCGCGGGCGGAGCTGGCGGGGTGACCAACGCCGGCGTTCAGGCCCCCACCCCGGTGACCCCGACCGGCGGTGTCGGCGGTGCGGGCGGCAAGGGCGGCTCCGGCGGTAACGGCGGCACCAGCACCACCGGCGCCGGAATGGCCGGCGGCGCAGGCGGTATCGGCGGTGCGGGCGGCAACGGCGGCGCGGCGAACCTGCCGGGCGCCGTCGGCGGAAACGGCGGACTCGGCGGTGATTCCGGGAATGGCG
>JAPOKC010000127.1 GCA_029977845.1 Mycobacteriaceae bacterium
TCCGCCGCCGTCCCCCCCGTGGCCGTACGCGGCGAGGTGTCCCGCGAACACCAGCCGCGACCCGTTGGCGCGGAGTCGCAGACCCGCGGGGTCGGCGGCGTCGTCTCCCCGTCGGCGCACGTCCGCGACGACGCGCTTAGTGACCGCCGGCGCCATCTGGCTGGCCATCGTGCGCGCCCATATGAGCCTGTACAGCTTTGCCTCGTCCGATCCGGCGCCGAGCCGGTTCGCGACCGCGCTCGGTAACGTCCCCGCCGAGGTGGGCCGGATCGCCTCGTGCGCCTCCTGCGCGTTTTTCTGTTTCTTCTTGTAGACGTTGGGCGACGCCGGGACGTGCGTTTGGCCAAACTCGGCGGCGGCGGTGTGTCTGATTTCCGCCACCGCCTCGGGCGAGACGTGCAGCCCGTCCGTGCGCATGTACGTGATCAGACCCTCGCCCCAGCCCCGGCCCTCGTACAGGGACTGCGCCGCGGACATGGTCCGCCCCGCGCCGAATCCGAGTTTCGAAGACGCCTCTTGCTGCATGGTGCTCGTCGTGAA
>JAPOKC010000128.1 GCA_029977845.1 Mycobacteriaceae bacterium
GTGGACCGTCGCTTCATTTTGCCCGATTCATACCCTAGCTAGCGCGCGCGCGTTCGCGGCTCGACGCGGGTGTATCGCCATGTCGGAACAGCCGGCGCCGTTCGCGATGAAGTGCAGCGCCACGGGCCCGGGCCTCGGCGGCGGCGCGGCCGGCGTCGAGGCGCAGTTCACCATCACCTCCGCGGACGGAGACGGCGCGCGGATCAGGGCCGGGGGAGCGAACGTGCAGATCTCGGTGCTCCGCGTCGGCCTGCACGCCACCGGCGGCGACGCGATCCCGACGCGCGTCGTCGACAACGGCGACGGCACGTACACGTGCGGGTACACGGTGGACGGCCGAGGCGACTACAGCGTCTCCGTCGAGCTGAACGGCGCGCCGATCGCGGGCTCGCCCTACCCCGTCTTCTTCAGCGGGATCCCAGCCACGCTGAGGCCGAGCGCCGTCCCGGTGCCCGGGGTGGTCCCCGGGGCGGTCCCGCAGATTGGCGCTGCGCCGACCGACGTGCCGTCGCCCGCGCAAACCCCCGAGCTCAACCCCG
>JAPOKC010000012.1 GCA_029977845.1 Mycobacteriaceae bacterium
GTGGCCGCCCGGTTCCGCAACTACATCGACTCCAATCGCCGCGGCGCCAAGGGTTCGGTCCCCTACGACCTGGAACGGCATTTCGGGGTGACCGCGGAGGAACTGCGGACTCCGTTCGCCTTCTACTTCGACCGTTTCGACGTCCGACCGGAAGTCTGAGGACACCTGTGAGCGAACCCATCTGGCGCACCCGGCCGGGAGCCGACGCGATGGCCCCGGCGTCGGCGGAGCGCGCCGAGGAGGTGGCGCCCGGCATCTGGTGCTCCCCCGGTCTGACCAACGCCTATCTGATCACCACCTCCGACGGACGGATCGTCGTCAACACCGGGATGGGTTTCGAATCCGCGGTCCACCGCGCGAACTTCGACGCCGTGGACGAATCGCCGGTGCGCTACATCATCGTCACCCAGGGACATTACGACCACGTCGGCGGGATCGACACGCTGCGCGACGCGGACACTGCGGTGGTGGCACAGGCCAACTGGCGAAGCTGGCGCGACGACAACGAACGTCTGCTGAGCTACCGGGCGGCCCGCAGCGCCTTCGCGTTCAGTGACCGACTCTCCGACGGCATCTCCGCCATCCGCCGCCGATTCGGGAAACTGCCGGCGCAGAGCACGCTGCGCGCCGACATCGAGGTCGCGGACCGGATGTCGCTGACCGTCGGCGACCGGAATCTGGAACTGATCGCCACGCCCGGCGGAGAGACGACTGATTCACTGGTGGTATGGCTGCCGGAGGAACGGATCTGCCTGTGCAGCAATACCTTCGGCCCGGCCTTCGGTCACATCCCGAACCTCGTCACCATGCGCGGAGACCGCTACCGCGATGCCTTGACCGTAATCAGCACGATCGATCGGGTTCGTGCGCTCAAACCCGCCGTGCTGATCACCGGGCACTTCGATCCCATCGTCGGCGAGGACCTCATCGAGATCGAGCTGACCCGGCTGCGCGAGGCCGTGCAATACGTGCACGACCAGACCGTCGCCGGGATGAACGCCGGCAAGGACGTGCGCACCCTGATGGCGGAGATGACACTGCCCGAACACCTCCAGGTCGGCCAGGGCTACGGGAAGCTGTCCTGGGATGTGCGGGCGATCTGGGAGAACTACTCCGGATGGTTCCATCACCGTTCCACCACCGAGCTCTATCCCGTCGGCGCGGAAGCGGTCAGCGCCGACCTGATCGAACTCGCCGGCGCCGACGCCGTCACGGCTCGTGCCCGGCAGCATCTGGATGAGGGCCGCCCGTTGCATGCGATCCACCTGGCCGAGATGGTGACGCAGGCCGATCCGGAACATCGCGCCGCGCGCGAGGTGCTGGTCACCGCGCACCGCAACCTGCTGGCGGACAGCCGTAACTTCTGGGAGACCGCATGGCTGAACACTCAGATCGAGAGGTACTCATGAACGCCCGCGTCAGCTTCGACTTCACCGGCACCCGGGTGCTCGTCACCGGGGCCACCAGCGGGATCGGTCACGAGGTTGCGCGATTGTTCCGCGACTCCGGAGCCGAGGTCACCGCCACCGGCACCAAGGGGGCCGTCGGCGACTACGACACCGATCTGACGGGGATGGCCTATCGCCAACTCGTACTGACCGACCCGGATTCGATCACCGCACTGGCCGACGGCTTCACCACGCTGGACGTTCTGATCAACAATGCCGGGGCCAACTTTCCCGGCGGCCTCGACGAATCCAAACCGGACGGATTCGAGGCCTCGGTGCAGCTGAACCTGCTAGGTCCCTATCGGCTGACCATGGCATTGCACCGCGCGCTGCGCTCCTCAACCGCCTCCGGCGGCGCCAGTGTGGTGAATCTGGCGTCGATGTCCGCACTGCGGGCGGTGACCCTGGTGCCCGGCTATGCCGCCGCCAAGTCGGGCATCGTCAACATCACCCGCAACCTCGCGGTGAAATGGGCTCCGCACGGCATCCGGGTCAATGCGGTGGCGCCTGGAGCGATCGAGACCCCGATGACGGCGCCGATGAGCGCGGTCCCCGACATCGTCGCCGCCGAACGCGCCCATATCCCCCTGGACCGGTTCGGGACCACCGCCGAGATCGCCCCGACCATTGCTTTCCTGTGCACCGAACAGAGTAGCTATACCACCGGTGCGGTTTTCGTCCTCGACGGTGGATCGGATTGTGTCTAGCAGCTCACGCTTGGTTAAGAGCATTTCTCACAGGAGTTTTAGAGGATCGCGAGTGACCCGCCGGGGTTTGCTGAGTAGCGTCGGTGACAGAACCTACAAGGGGGCGTCATGACCAGCTTCACCTCGCGCTACGGCAATCCGGCCGACGACTACAAGGGCGCCCACATCTGGGCCCAGTGCCGGCACACCGCCACCAAGGTGGCCGTCGCCGGACGCGTCGACGCCCGCAATGTGGACCATGTGATCGCCCGCAGCGTCCGGGTGGTTCGCGATGACGCCCCGTTCGTACTCGATCTGAGCGGTGTCACCACCTTCACCCCGGCAGCGCTGCGACTGCTGTCGGCCGTCGACGAGCACTGCGCCGCCCTCGGCGTTCAATGGGCCCTGGTCACCAGCGATGCGGTCATCCGCCGGATGCCCCGGCGTGTCGAGTTCACCATGCTCAACACGGTCGCCGAGGCCGAGCAGCGATTCGACGATGCGATCCTGCGCCGGCGCAGCATGCTGCTGCCGCTGATGCGCCGCTCGGCCTGAGCCCTGCCCGAACCCAGACTCCGCGTACGCTGGTCAGGTGCGCCTGACTCCCGGACTGACATCGGTGGCTCTGTGCGCCGCCGGTCTGGTACTCGGCGCAGGGACGGCTGGAGCCGACCCGGCGGGCACGATCACCGCTGACGGCACCTACACGGTGGGCCAGGACATCGCCCCCGGGGTGTACGCCTCGGCCGGACCGGTTTCCGGGGGGGTCTGTTACTGGCGGCGGTCCGGCGCCGACAACGCCACGCTGAACAATGCGATGTCCAAACAGCCGCAGATCGTCGAGATCGAGGCCACCGACGCCACGTTCAAGACCACGGGTTGTCAGCCCTGGCAGCCGACGGACGCGCCACTGCCCGCTCAGAATCCGCCGTGGCTCTCCCAGTTGCAGTTGCGGCATAACCTCGACATTCTGAACGGCCTGGCAGGTCAGTCCGGCAACGGGCAACTTCCGCCGTACTGATTCACTTCCCGATCGATACCGGCGCCGGGCACGCCTGATGGTCCTGCAACTGCTCACCACCGGCGAAGTCGCCGGTCTCCCCGTTGGCCCGGTCGGCCAGGATCACGAATCCGGGCCGGCCGTCGCGTATCGCGCCGACCACCACCAGCGTCTGGATACCCATCTCGTTACCCGGATCAGCCAGGGCCTCGGCCCGCAGCCGAAAGGGATTGACTGCCAGGTCATCTCCGTCGACAGCCATCGCGTCATAGCTGTGCCCGTTCAGCAGCGGCCCGAAGGGCGCCCAGTCAGGTCCGATCTCGGCGGCGTGGCGGGCCAGCGCGTCATACACGTCGGCCCGGAGGCAGTCGATGTGGATGTGCAGCTGATTCTGTGACCTCGCCACCGAGGAGTTGACCGCCAGACTCACCCAGTCACGCGGCAACGTCCCGCCGGCCGCCGCCTCAGTGAACGAACGGGACCGCCACGCCGCGGCGAAGTAGTTCGGCGTCCCGGGCGCGATCAGCTCCGGGCTTTCGACACCACTGACCTTCGCGGTCGGGATCAGCAGGAACTGTCGCTCTCCCTCGAGGTCCTTGAGCACCACCCAACCGCCGTCGAGGTCCACCGCGGAGCAGGGCGCCGGATCCCGATCGGCCACTTCGCCTGCGACGCACCGATCGTTCACCAGATGCCACAGGACATCGGAGTCTGCGTGCGCCGTGCCGGTGCCACCCAGGAGCGCCACGACCACCAGTGGCGCCCAGCGTCCACCTGCTCGCATCGCCCCACCCTACGATCGAGGGCGTGATCGTGCTGCTGCCTCCGTCGGAGACCAAACGCTCCGGCGGCGACGGCCCGCCCCTGCGGCTCCGCGATCTGCGCACGCCGGCGCTGCGCGCTCTTCGCACCGAACTCGTCGGGGATCTCGTCGCACTGGCCGCCGATCCGAAGACCTGCCGCACGGCGCTGGGTATCTCGGCAAGCCAGGACGATGAGATCGCCCGTAACGCCGCGCTGCGCCGGTCACCGACGATGCCGGCGATCCAGCGCTACACCGGGGTGCTCTATGACGCGCTCGACATCGGTTCACTCACCGCGGCGGCCGCCGCTCGGGCGAAGAACCGGCTGTTCGTCGGTTCGGCGCTGTTCGGTCTGTTGCGAGCCGACGACATGATCCCCGCCTATCGCCTGTCAGCCGGTTCCAAGCTGCCGGGCCGCCCCGGTCTGCCTTCCCGGTGGCGCCCGGTGCTCGAACCGGTGCTGGCCGAAATGGCCGGCCGCGAACTGGTGGTCGACCTGCGCTCCGGGGCCTACGTCGGACTCGGAAGGCTCGACGGCGCCGTACGCGTGGATGTGATGGCCGAGCGCGCCGACGGACACCGCACGGTGGTGAGCCACTTCAACAAGGCGCACAAGGGCCTGCTCGCCCGAGCCCTGGCGAGTTCGAAGTCCGAACCCGACGACGCCACGTCGGTGGCCTCCATCGCCAAGAAGGCGGGTATGCGGGTGGAGCGCGATGGCGACGAGCTGACCATCGTTGTGCCCGCCTGATGCATGATGTGACGGTGAGTTCCCGCTGGCAGCAGTCCGACGTCTCCCGAGGCGACGACTACGACGAGCGCTGGCGCAAGCTGGCCGCGTCCGGGAAGAACATCCACGGCGAGGCCGACCTGGTGGAGTCGTTGCTAAGGAATCCGGCATGCGCAGTCCTGGATGCCGGTTGCGGTACCGGCCGGGTGGGGATCGAACTCGCGGCGCGCGGCTACCGGGTGACCGGTGTGGACTCCGACCCGGCCATGCTGACGACGGCGCGCGCCAAGGGTCCCGAATTACTGTGGGTCCAAGCTGATCTCGCGGATCTGCCCGACGCCGTACCGAGTTCGTTCGACCTGATCCTGCTGGCCGGCAATGTGATGATCTTCCTCGAAGCCGGGACCGAGGACCGGGTGGTGAGCGGACTGGCCGGCCGGTTGGCGCCGGGCGGGCTGCTGGTGGCCGGTTTCAGCCTGCGCCCCGATCGGCTGTCCTTGCAGCGCTACGACGAACTCGCCGCCGCCGCGGGCCTGGGAGCGGTGCACCGGTGGGCGACCTGGGACCGCGTACCCTACGCCGGCGGTGACTACGCAGTGTCGGTGCACCGCCGATGAGACTGTCCGGCGGCCACACTGACGACCAGTACCACGCGTTCACCACGCGCCTGGCCGCCGCCGGATATCAGACCACCACGATGCGGGTGGTCGGTGGTTGCATTCTGGGTCTCGGACTCTCCGCACTGCTGGCCGGACTCGTGCCCAATGCCGCGCCCTGGCCGGGATTCCGGCTCGCCTACATCGGAATCGCAGCAGCATGTGTCGCGCTGGCGGCGCCATGGTTCCGGTATCGCTGGCCCACCCGCCGGGAGTCCACCGCGGTCGTCGTGGTCGGCGCCTTCGCGCTCGCGGCGGGTTGTCTGGCCACCATCGATCCGATGGCCGGCATGCTCACCGCCGCCGCCTTTCCGTTCGTACTCGGCTTCACCGCCCTGTTCCACAGTTCACGACTGCTCGCACTGACCGCCACCCTCGCGGTGACCACCATCGTGGCGCTCACCGGCCGCATCGCCCGGCACGACGTGGCCACCGCCATCGCCGTCACCATCCCCATCGTGCTGCTGTGCGTGGTGGTCAGCTTCGCCTGTCGCACCATCGCCACCGTCGGCGTCTCGGAAATGGACCAGGGCGAGTTGGATCCGGTGACCGGACTGCTGACCCGGGATTCGTTCTACGAGCGGGCCGCGACATTGCTCGGCGCACGCCACCGAGGTGATGACCGATACCTGGTCATCGTCGCGATCACCATCGACACCCTGAACGCGATCACCGGCGTACAGGGGATGAAGGGCTCCACCCGGGCACGGGTGTCGGCGGGTCAGGCGCTGCGCGAGACGGTCCGGCGCGGGGCCGTACTGGGCCACCTCGATGAGGGCCAATTCGTGATCGCCGACACCTTCACCACCTCGGACCCGTCTCCGCTCGGAGAACGTGTCCGCGGGGCCATCGCATCCACACCGTCCGGGATCACTGCCAGTATCGGCGTCGTCAGCACCGCACTGGGTCCGCTGATCGACCGTCCGCCGTACGAGGTGCTCGACGAGGTGATCGCCCAGGCGGGGCAGGTGATGGCGCAGGCACGTCGCGGCGGCGGAAATCAGGTGCGTTACGTCTTCGACACCGATCTGCGGGCTTCATGAAACACCTCACGGCACGCACAGCACTTCTGATCGCCGTTGCGCTGGGGCTTTCCCAATCCACCGCAGTCGCCGACGCGCCCGCCCCTTTCGTCGACCTACATGAGGTCGCCCCGAGCATCCTGACCGATATGCGCTACTTCACCCCGCACAACTTCACCGGCGATCCGGTCGAGGGGTACGAGGCCCCGATGTGCATCCTGACCCGTCCGGCCGCCGAGGCCCTGGGCCGGGCCCAGCAGGACTTCCTCGAACGCGGCTACTCCCTCAAGGTCTACGACTGCTACCGGCCGCAACGGGCGGTGGACGACTTCGTGAGCTGGGCCGAGAATCTCGAAGACCAGCGCATGAAGCCGGAGTTCTACCCCCGGGTCGACAAGTCCACGTTGTTCGCCGACGGCTACATCGCCGAACGTTCCGGCCACAGTCGCGGCAGTACCGTCGATCTCACGCTCGTGAAACTGCCTGCGGCCAGTGCCGCTCCGTACGTCCCAGGCCAGGCGCTGGTGGATTGTGTTGCACCCCAACAACTCCGGTTCCCGGACAACTCGATCGACATGGGCACCGGGTACGACTGCTTCGACATGGTCGCGAACACCTTCGACCCCCGCGTGGGCGGCGACCAGATGAAGAACCGCACACTTCTCCTCGAGGAACTCCAACGCCGAGGGTTCGTCAACTACGACAAGGAGTGGTGGCACTTCACCTTCAAGCCGCCCGGCGAGGGCGAGCCCTACCCGGACACCTTCTTCGACTTCCCGGTGGCGCCGTTACCCGCCGGTCAGGATCCCGCGCAGTAAGTGCATGGCGATCGTCGTAGACCGCTCGCGGATGTCGGTGCGCTCCCCCGGCACCCGCACGCATCTCGTGACGGTCGGCCCGCCGGCGAGTTTGACGCAGAACCAGACCGTGCCGACCGGCTTGTCCGGTGTGCCCCCACCCGGACCGGCCACGCCGGTGATCGCCACCGCGGTGTCGGCGTCCAGACGGCGCAACGCCCCGGCGGCCATCGCGGAGGCGACCTGCTCGGAGACCGCACCGTGCTCCTCGATGAGCGCGGGGTCGACGCCGAGCACCTCGATCTTCGCCTCGTTGGCGTAGGAGACCACCCCGCCCATCACATAGGCCGACGACCCCGGCCGATCGGTCAGTCTGGCCGCGAGCATCCCCGCGGTACAGGACTCCGCGGTGGCGATGCGCCGCCCGGCGAGTAGCTCGGCGACCTGCTCGTCGACGGTCGATCCGTCCTCGGAGAAGATCGCCGCGCCGTGCCGTTGCCGCAGCAGGTCCATCAACTGCCGATAGGCCTGCGCATGATCGGGTTCGTACCGGGTGACGATCTCGAGTTCGCCGCGACGCAGGCAGGTGGTGATCTCCAGTCCGGCGAAACCGGGAATGCGCTCGGCCTCGCGCAGCGTCTCGGCCAGACCGGACTCGGCCAGACCGAACATCCGCACGGTCTCCTGGCGATAAATGGTTCGTCCCGAAATCGCCTGCTGCGCAAACTCGGTCGCCATCGCGGCCGACCACATGCCCTGCAACTCCTTCGGCGGGCCGGGGAGCACGACGATCGTCGGCGCGCCCTCTTCCCGGCCGCCCACCACCACACCTGGGGCGGTACCGACCGGGTCGAGCACAGTGGCTCCCTGCGGCACCATCGCCTGCTTGCGGTTGGCCTCACGCACCGCAGCGACGTCCACATCGGTGAAACGGGACATCCATTTCTCGATGATCGCCGCGATCTTGGCTTCCATCGCCTCGTCGAGCAGCAATTCCCGGCCGCAGAACCGGGCGACGGTCGCCACCGTCATGTCGTCGGCCGTCGGACCCAGTCCGCCGGTGGTGACGATGAGGTCGACTCCCTCGGCGCGCAGGAACCGCAATTGCGCCTCGATGTCGGCGGCCCGGTCACCGCAGATGGTGATGTGCGCCAACTCGACTCCGAGTTCGAGCAACCGGTCGGCCACCCACGGACCGTTCTGATCCCTGACCCGTCCGGTCAGCACCTCGGTGCCGGTGACCAGAATGCCTGCGCGCGCGCTCATCTGATGCAGCCTATCGGCGCCTCACCGACGAAGGGGTGTCGCGGCTTCGAACTCCGCGGCCCGACCGCCGGACTGCCATCGGTACCAGCGCTCCCAGCCCGCCACCGAGAACCGTTGCCACCACCGGTCGACCCCGGGTATCACCCGCCGCGCGAGGTCGACGCCGGCGATCAGCGGCGCGCGAAGGAGCAGCACGGCGACACCTGCGGTCGGCGACGGCAGCCGGTTGCGACGCCGGTTCCACGGCAGCATGAACAGCCCGGCGTAACCGGCCTGCACCCGGAAATGGTAGGCCGCGCGCAGCCGGTCCAGACCTCGCTGGCCGGGCCGCGGCGCGAACGACGGCGCGAACGACTCCACGAGCTCGGTCCCGGTCGCGCCGGAGTCGTAACTGCGTGCGGCATCCGCCATGAACAGAATCCGCCAGCCGTCCAGCACGGTCTCGGGGAAATAGCCGTCGCACCGGACGCCGACCAGGTGTCCGCAGTAGCGGTTGAAGTGCAGTACCGCGCGCATCTCCGCGCGCGAGGTGATGAACCCCAGTGCGGTCAGGCCCAGCGCCGGAGCGACGCTGCCACCGAGCAGGGTGAGCAGCATGGCCGACTGGCTGATCGGCAGGCCCCACCGATCCGAGTCCCACTCCGGGTGCTGCCGGACCCGCGCCCGCACGCTCACATGCATGATCCGGACATGCAACGAGATCGCTCTGGCCGGCGATCCCGGACTCAGCACTGCGCCGGGACGACTGACCTCGATCCACCACCGCGAGGTCTCCAGATAGCGGTGCAGGGCGCGGTCTCCGGCGTATCCGCCGGACAGCGAGAGCGGAAGCGCCAGCCACGCCTCGGTGTAGGTGTCCATCGTTCCGGCATTGCCGACGGCTCCGAGTGCGTAGGCCCATCGCCGCCAGACCGCGGCGCCCGCCTCTACGAGGTCCGGATCCAACCAGGCCGGCACGGACTCGAAGTCCTCGATCAGCGCGCGCAACGATTCCGGGGCATCCGGCACGCTGTCCACCCCGGACCTCAGCGCCTGTTCGACCATCTCCCGGGCCCGACGGGCGCCGAGATCGCCGTGATAGGTCTCGGCCACGAAACGCTCGGCCACCGGATCGCCGAGTGACAGTCCGGCTTTGAACGCCGTCGCGACCTCATCGGAGGGCAACAGGTCGACGCCGGTGCGGCGCAGCACCTGCCCACGCAGACGGGCGTGACCCGACCCCGTCTTGGCCTCCGGATACCGGAAGGCCGACGGGATCCCGTGATCCGGTGTGCTCAGCGGCCGCCGCCGGGAGCCCGGACCACCAGCGGCACCGCCGGGAAGGCGGCCGCCAGTTCCGCGCGCGACCGGCGCAGCGCCGCGGTGCCGTACCCCTTCTTGCGATGCTCGGGATGAATCCAGATGCGGACGTTGACCTCGCCGCCGGCCAGTTCGCCGAACACCATACCGACCTTGTCCTCGCCGTCGATGGCCACGAACCAGGCAGCTTCCTCGGCCTTGAGACGGTTGTTCGCCGAGGCGATCTCGTCATCGAGAGCGCCTGCCGGGGCCGCTGATCCATCACCCGCCGAACCGATCTCATCGGTGCGGGTGGCGAAGATGTCACGGTCGTCATTGGGCGAGAACGGGCGCAGCCGCAGACTCTCGTCGGCACTGGCAGGCCGTTCCCCGGCGGCGAAGCTGAGCCGGCTGTTCAGATCGTCGAGTTCCGCCGCGATCTGACGCCGCGAGTCCTTGGTCAACTGGTGGAAGGACATGTTCATCACGGCCTCGGCCCCCATCCGGGACTTGCCGAGCAGTTCGGTGATCGCGTCGACCGCCGCAGCCCTGTCGCTGGACGCGACGATCGCGTCGAGAACTTCGTGGCGCCGGTCCAGCGCGGTCATGAGGGCATCGGCGATGGCACGCCGGGCGACGGTGCGGTCCTGATCAGTCATGCGTCAAGCCTAGATCCCTGTCTGCCAAGATGGGGCGACCCCCTTCGGCACGAGGAGTTCAGGACCTAGTGGCTAGGACCTTCCCCAGGACCATCCTGGCGATCCTCGCCGTGATCGGTCTGATCTGCGCCGGTGACTACCGGGTGTATGCCCGGCCGAATCTGCCCGGTGCCCAGGACATCGAACTCGCCCAGGGCTGGAGACTGCGTTCGGCCACCGGGTTGGCTGCCGACGGCGCCGCGATCTCCGGCCGCGGGTTCGACGATGCGGCGTGGGTGCCGGTGCGCCGGATGCCGGCCACCGTTTTGCAAACCCTGCAGGACGCCGGGGTGTACCCGAACCTCTATTACGGCAAGAACCTGCTCACCGAGGTTCCGCAGGATCTGTACAAACAGGACTGGTGGTATCGCACCACCTTCACCGCCCCGCAGGATTTCCGCAGCTATCGGCTGGACTTCCCCGGGATCAACTACCGCGCCGACATCTGGCTCAACGGTCACCGGGTCGCCGACAACCGCCAGGTCGTCGGCATGTACAACGGCCACGAAATCGACGTCACACCGTGGATCGCCAGGGGCGGCGCCAACACTCTGGCGGTGAAGGTCACCCCTGAACGCGCGATCCAGGACGTCGACGGCGTCGAACTCGCCGACAGCTGGTTCGACTGGATCAACTGGCGCTATCTCGGTTATCGGGGTCCCGGTAAGAACCCGGCCAACGGCAACTCGTTCGTGCCGGACCGTAACGCCGGGATCTTCAAACCGGTGCGACTCCGTGCGTTCGGTCCGGTCGACATCGGCCCCTCGGCGGTCAATACCGAACTACCGCTGCCGGACACCGACAGCGCACGCTTGACCATCTATTCCAGCGTGCACAACTACACCGACGAGCCGGTCGGCGGTGTGCTGCGCGCCACGATCAGCCGGCCCGGCACCGAAACCATCCAGATCGCACAGCCGGTCGCGCTGCAGCCGCGGGAGAATCGCGACATCACCTTCAGCCCGGATGATTTCGCCAAACTGACCCTGCGTGATCCAGCCCTCTGGTGGCCCCACACGATGGGAGATCCCGATCTCTACGATCTGCGGCTGGACTTCGTTGAGAACCGCACCGCGACCAGCACTTCAGCACTGAGATTCGGTGTCCGCACCGTCACGCAGAATCGCGACAACGACGACAGCGCAAACCCACCCGACGGCGGTGGCAATTTCTATCTTCAGGTCAACGGTCGGGACTTCCTGGTGCGCGGGGCCACCTACACGCCAGACCTGCTCTATCGCTACGACCCTGAGCGCGATGCGGCGATCCTGCGCTACGCCAAGGATCTCGGCCTGAACATGCTGCGGCTGGAATCCAAACTCCCGTCGGCCGAATTCGCGTCGATGGCCGACGAGCTGGGCATACCGCTGATGTACGGCTGGATGTGTTGCAACCAATGGGAGAAATGGCCGCAGTGGGATGCCGAAGACCACCGCGTCGCCGGCGAGAGCATGCAGGCCCAGATCGCCGTATTTCGCTCGCACGCATCATCTTTCATCTGGGCAAACGGCAGTGACGGACGCCCGCCGGACGATGTCCGCAATGCCTACCGTCAGACCCTGACCGATCTGCACTGGCAGAACGCCGTCGTCGACACAGTCTCGTCCTTCGCGCGCGATGCCGGCGGAAAACCGTTGTGGGACGGCATCCAGATGGCCGGACCGTACAGCTGGCGGCCGCCGTCGTACTGGTTCAGCGGACGCTATGTCGCGGCGCGCGGATCCTCGGCCGAGCAGGGCGACAACGAGCACATCCCGCCTTATGCGAGCCTGCGTGAGTTCATCCCGCCGGACAAGCTCTGGCCGATCAACGACACCTGGTACTTCCACGCCGGTTCGGCCCCGCAGAACTCCACTCTGGCCAACGTCCGGCGGGTGATCGACCGCCGTTACGGTCAGTCGACCGGAGCGCAGATGTTCGCCGACAAGGCGCAACTGGCGCACTACGAGGCCACCCGCGCCCAGTTCGAATCCTTCGCCGCCAACGGTTGGGACGGTCACAAGATGACTATCTACTGGATGCTCAACAGCCACTGGCCGTCGTTCTTCGGCAACATCTTCGACTACTACCTACGGCCCGGCGGCGCCTACTACGGCGCAAAGAAGGGCCTGCGCCCGGTGTCGGTGGTTTTCGACTCCTACGCCACCGGCAATCACAAGCAGGGCAGGATCACCGTGGTCAACCAGAGCCCGGTGGACAGGTCCGATCTGCGGGTGCGGGTCCGGACCTACGACCTGTCCGGCAATCTGCGCGACGTCCGCAGTGCGGACGGTGTAGAGGTCTCCTCCGGCGGCGCCGTGGGTGTGCTGACCGTTGGGCCCGGACCGGCCGACTCGCCGGTCTTCTTCGTCCGCGCCGAGCTGCTCAACGCCCACGGCGCGGCGATCGCCGAGAACGTCTACTGGCAGTCCCAGTCGATCGATGACGTGGGACCACCGGTCAACGACGCCGCCTTCGATACCAAACAGATCAGCTGGGCGGATATGACCGCCCTGAATCGGATGCCGAAGGTCGCACTGGACATCGACGCCCGGCCGGCCGGCGACGACGGTCGCGAAGTCGTCGTCAGACTGCACAACACCTCGCCGCGGATCGCCTTCTTCGAACGGATAGAACTGCTGAACACCGCCGACGGCCCGCCCGAGACCGCCACGGAGATACTGCCCATCGAGTACGACGACAACTACGTCACGGTGTTCCCCGGCGAGACGGTGGAGGTCCACGGCCGGGTGCCGGCCGGTGCTCCGGTTCCCGGCTGGGTTCGGGTGACCGGCTACAACGGCTCGCCGGTCCTCGCAGCCGTGCGCTGAGGACGTTCTCGCCTACATTCGACCGGAGGAAGAAAGGGACCGACTTGCTCGAGCACGCCATCGCGGTGTCCGCCGCTCTGGCAGGCGCGGTGTTCACCGCCGTCGGGATCGTGGTGCGCCAGCGGGCCACCATGGACGTGCCCGAGGGCGAAGCGCTCAGCGCCATCATGCTCTCCACCCTCGTCCGGCGGCCGCTGTGGTGGATCGGAACCGGATCGGCGGTCGTAGGCTACGCGTTCCAGGCGCTCGCACTGGCCTACGGTTCCATCATCGTGGTCGCTCCACTGCTGGTGTCTGCGTTGCTGTTCGCCCTGCCCTTGAGCGCACGGATGGCCGGACGGAGAGTCAAGCGCAGCGATTGGGGCTGGGCGCTGGTGCTGACGGTGTCCCTGGCCGTATTCGTCGCACTCGCCCGCACCCGGCCCGGGGATTACGAGGGTGCGGAGAACTCGGCGATGCAGGTGGCGGCCGGCAGCGGGGTGGTCGTCATCGCCCTTGTGATCGCGGCCACCCGGCGGTCGGACTGGCGTGGCGCACTGCTGCTCGCGATCGGCGTGGGCGTGCTGTTCGGGGTCGTCGCGGTGCTCACCAAGATCGTCATGCACTCGGTCACCGAAGGGCAGACCGCCGAACTGGTGACCTCGCCGCTGCCCTACATCCTGATCGCGGCCGCCGTCGTGGCGACGCTGTTGCAGCAGTCCGCGTTTCACGCCGGTTCGCTGCAGACATCGGTGCCGGCCATGCTGGTCCTGGAACCGATCGTCGCGGTGCTGCTGGGCCAGATCGTGCTCGAGGAGCATCTGATGGTCAGCCGTCCCGCGGCCGCCGCACTGGGAGCCGCGGTGTTGGCGATGGCGGCGGCGACGATCGCACTGGGCCGCGACGAGGGTGCCTACGAGGACGAACTGGAGGCCGCCGCCCGCCGTCCGGCCTCCTGACGCATGATGGTGGGGTGTCTGCCGCAGATCCCCTGACCCAGATCGCCCTGGGTCCGGCCGGACCGTCGATCGGCGCGTTCTTCGATCTGGACGGCACCCTGATCGCCGGATTCACCGCGGCCGCACACGCCAGTGACCGGATTCGCCGGGGCCAGGCCCGGGTTGGCGAGATTCTCGGCGTCATCGAGGCCACGCTGCGCTACAAGCTGGGCCGGATGCCGTTCGAACGGCTCATGGTCCGGGGCGCGGGCTACCTGCATGGCGAATCGTTCGCCGAACTCAGCGCGATCGGCGAACGGCTGTTCCGCGAGCACTCGGCACACCTGGTCTATCCCCTGATGCGGCGGATCGTCGAAGCGCACCGCGCCCGCGGTCACACCGTGGTGCTGAGCTCGTCGGCGATGAACATTCACGCCGAACCCGTCGCCCGCGAACTCGGGATTACCGAAATCGTCTGCAACACCTTCCAACTCGACGCAGACGGCCGGCTCACCGGCCGGGTCGCCGAGCCGATCATCTGGGGCCGGCAGAAGGCCGCCACCATGCAGAACTTCTGCACCGACCGCGGCGTCGAGATCGAGCAGAGCTATTTCTACGCCGACGGCAACGAGGAGGCCCCGCTGATGGCGTTGGTCGGGCACCCGCGACCCGTCAATCCGCGCTCCCGATTGGCGGCCCTGGCAGCCGCACACGGCTGGCCGGTGTTGCGCACCCGTCTCACGGAGAGCGATGCGGCACATCGTTGACCAATCCCCCGTCGACGACGAATTCGGATCCGGTCGCGAACGAGGACTCGTCGCTGGCCAGGAACACCACGAAGGTCGCCACCTCCTCCGGCAGGCCGGGACGCCCCAGCGGTGAGGTGACCATGTCATCTGGCATGTGCTTGGTCATCCCGGTCCGGATGAAGCCCGGGTGGATCGAGTTCACCCGGATCTTCTCCCGGCCCAATTCCAGCGCCGCCGACTTGGTCAGACCGCGCAGTCCCCATTTGGACGCCACATAACTGTGCACCCAGGCGGCGCCGCGCAGGCCCTCGATCGAGGAGATGTTGATGATCGATCCGCCACCCGCGGCGACCATGGGGTCCAGCACCGCCTGGATGCCGCGCATCGCGCCGGTCAGGTTGACGTCGAGCACCTCCTGGAAGCGGGTGATGTCGACCTTCTTCAGCGGCGCCACCTGGACGACGCCGGCGTTGTTGACCAGGACGTTGAGCTTGCCGAAGGTCCCCACCGCGGTGCCCACCGCGGCCTCCCAGTCCTGCGCGCTGGTGACGTCGAGATGCACGTAGCGCACCGCATCACCGAGTTCCTCGGCGATCTTTGCGCCGTCGGAGTCGAGGATGTCGCCGATCACCACCTTGGCGCCCTCGGCGACCAGCATGCGGGCACTGGCCGCACCCATACCCTCGGCCCCGGCCCCGCCGGTGATCAATGCGACCTTGTCGTCTACCCGTCCCATACGGCGTCACATTACTAGAACGTGTTCCAGTTTCGCCCTCCGCTGCGCATACTGGATCCCATGGCTATTCGCGTCGCACACGTCGGAACCGGCAATGTCGGCAGGCTCGCCCTGGCGGAACTCATCGAGAATCCGGCTTTCGAACTCACCGCGGTCTGCGTGTCCACCGAGGAGAAGATCGGCAGGGACGCCGGTCAACTGGCGGGACTGGGGGTCAGCACCGGAATCGCCGCCGTCGGAGACCTCGACGCACTGCTTGCGACCGAACCCGAGTGCGCCGTCTACTGCGCCATGGGTGACACCCGACTCCCCCAGGCCTTCGACGACGTGCGCCGGATCATGGCCGCCGGCGTCAACGTCGTCGGTTCCGCCCCCGGCGTGCTGCAGTTTCCCTGGAATGTCATGCCGGACAAATTCATCGAGCCGCTGGAACTGGCTGGGCAGGAGGGCAATTCAAGTATCTACATCAACGGGGTGGATCCCGGTTTCGTCACCGACCTGATCCCGCTCGCCTTCGCCAGCACCTGTCGCAGCATCGAACAGGTCCGCTGTATGGAGATCGCCGACTACGCCACCTACGACGGTGCCATCGTGATGTTCGACGTGATGGGATTCGGTAAGCCGGTCGGCGAGATTCCGCTGCTGTTCCAGCCGGGAGTGCTCTCGATCGCGTGGGGATGCGCGATCCGGCAACTCGCCGCCGGACTCAATATCGAACTCGAGTCGATCACCGAGAGCTACGAGCAGGAACCCGCGCCGGAGGACTTCGACATCGCCGCCGGACACATTCGCAAGGGTGGGGTCGCGGCCGTCCGGTTCGAGATCAAGGGGATGATCGGCGAGCGCCCGGTGATCGTCGTCGAGCATGTCACCCGGCTGCGCGGCGATCTGCGTCCGGACTGGGCTCAGCCGGCCCAGCCCGGTGGTTCCTACCGGGTCGAGATCAGCGGTGAGCCGTCCTATGCCGTAGACATCTGTCCCACCAGCCGCCTCGGCGACCACAACCACGCCGCCATCTCGGGCGCGGCCGGCCGGATCGTCAACGCGATCCCCGCCGTCGTCGCCGCACCACCGGGCATCCGCACCACACTGGATCTTCCGTTGGTGAGTTCGGTCAACCTTTTCGGCTAGCGCCCTTATCGCGCATCACGACCACCACGGCAAGGTAGACGACGAACAGGACCAACGGAACGGCGACGGCGACCCGCAGGTCATAGGCGCTCCGCAGATCCGTCCGGCTCGCAAAAACCTCGACGAACCGGGTCCGCGCTCCCGGGTCCACCCGAATCCCCGCCTGCTCGCACGCTCTGATCGCAAGATCAACTGCCACAACGCAATTCGGTGGACCGTCACCCGACCATGCCGCGGTCGACAGCACATAGCTGCCGTCCCCGCGCTGCGGCCCCTTGTCACCGGTGCAGTGGAATCCCGCGACCCCGCCCGATGTGGTGTCCAGCAAAGGCGTGACGACCTGGATGTTCGTGGTGGCGGTCTTGCCCGAACCGCTGCGCACCCGCGCCGTCGCCTGCTGGGCTCGCAGTGCCTGCACTTCGGGCACGTGCGCGGCGATCACGTCGCTGTCCGGATCCCAGGCGGCGAGCGACGGCAGCTCCACCACCGACGCCGTGCCGGCGACGATGAAATGGTGACTCTCGACGGCCATCGCGGCGGCGGCGATACAACCCATCAGGCCCGCCGCCACCCCGGCAAGCCCGACTCGGGACGCCGCCCAGCCGCCGCCGAGCAGAAACAGGCCGATCGCGCCGACGAGCAAGCCGAACCGGGGTGTGATCACGGCGCCGGTGAGCCCGACCACCCAGCCGATCACGATCAGGACGAGGGCTGTGGTCGCGGCGCGACGCACCCAGAGCCAGGGCTCCGGGGTTCCGTTACCGGCCACCTACCGCGATCCCGGCGTAGGGCCCGCCATTGACGAACTGCGACAGGCACACCGCCCGCCAGGCCGAACCGCCGACACTGCAGTTGAGGATCGCCGTCTGGTCCGGCGCCGAACCCAGCACCCGGGGCGGACGATTGGGGATGGCGCAGTTGTCGACGTACGGGTTGAACGGCGCGATGCCGTTGTAGCACGGGGCCGACGGGACCTGATCCGGGCCGGCTGTCGCGGCGGGCGCCGTCGCGAGTGCGGCAAGAACCGCCAGGGAAACCAGCGTCGCTGCGCGAAGGGTCGTCATTCGCCACGACCTCCCGTCCCCAAGCTCTACCTTGACTTCCAACGGTACTCCGGTCAGTGAGGTGTGATGACGGCCCTGATCGTGACGGCGTGCGCGGGTTTCCTGCTGGCGGTGCTCTGGATGGACCTGATCTTCGACACCCAGGTTCGCGATCGCGGAGCGGGACCGGATGAGGCTGCGCTGGAGTCGATCTCGGCCTACTACCGCAGGGCCACCACCACCTCGCGTCCGATGAGCGCCCTGATCGCGCTGGTGATGGCAATCCTCCTGGTGACCTTGACGGTCGAGGCGGTGTGCGGAAATCGGCCCGGCTGGCTGATGGCGCTGTCCGCAGCGCTGGCCGGCGGCCCGATCCTTCTCGCGCTGGCCAGGACCGTGCCCAACGCCGTCCGGCTGGGTCAGCCGACCGGCCTCCCGGAACAGCGGCACCGCCTGGCCCAGCGGGTACTGCGCGACCACGTGATCTGCCTGATCGGCATCCTCACGTTGCTGGTGCTGTGGCTCACGCCGGGATTAGGGTAGAACTGAACTAGAACACGTTCCAGTTGACCCGGCTGGCCCCTAGGAGTCTCCATGCACACTCCCCTCTGCGACGAACTCGGCATCGAGTTCCCGATCTTCGCCTTCACCCACTGCCGCGACGTCGTCGTCGCGGTCAGCAAGGCCGGCGGGTTCGGCGTCCTCGGAGCCGTCGGATTCACTCCCGAGCAGCTCGAGATCGAGTGCGCCTGGATCGACGAGCACATCGGTGACCACCCATACGGCGTGGACATCGTCATCCCGAACAAGTACGAGGGGATGGACACCGCCCTGGGCGGCGATGAGCTCGCCAAGATGTTGCGCGACATGGTCCCTCAGCAACACCTCGACTTCGCCAAGAAGATCCTGTCCGACCACGGAGTCCCCACCGCCGACGCCGACTCGCATGCGCTTCAGCTGCTGGGCTGGACCGAGGCGACCGCGACTCCCCAGGTCGAGGTGGCGCTGCGGCATCCGAAGGTGACCCTGATCGCCAACGCGTTGGGCACCCCGCCGGTCGAGATGATCAAGCACATCCATGCATCCGGCCGCAAGGTGGCGGCGCTGTGCGGGTCGGTGGCCCAGGCGATCAAACATGCCGAGGCCGATGTCGACATCATCATCGCCCAGGGCGGCGAGGGCGGTGGGCACTGCGGCGATGTCGGTTCGATCGTGCTGTGGCCGCAGGCCGCCAGGGCGGTGGCGCCGCGACCGGTGCTGGCCGCGGGAGGTATCGGCAGCGGTGAGCAGATTGCCGCCGCGCTGGCGCTGGGCTGCCAGGGCGCCTGGTCCGGTTCGCAGTGGCTGATGGTCGAGGAAGCGCACAACACCCCGGTGCAGCAGGCCGCCTACATCAAGGCCACCAGCCGCGACACCGTGCGCAGTCGCTCGTTCACCGGCAAGCCGTGCCGCATGCTGCGCAACGAATGGACCGAGGCCTGGGAGACTCCCGGCAACCCCGAGCCGTTGGGAATGCCGTTGCAGTACATGGTCTCCGGGATGGCCGTCGCCGCCACGAACAAGTACCCGAACGAGACGGTCGACGTGGCGTTCAACCCGGTCGGTCAGGTGGTCGGCCAGTTCACCAGGGTCGAGAAGAGTGCGGCCGTGATCGAGCGGTGGGTCAAGGAGTACCTGGAATCCACCACCCGGATCGAGGAGTTCAACGAGGCTGCCACCTCAGCGTGAGAAGGCCGGCGTGAGTGCGCTCTACGGAGTCTGCGGCGGCGTGACGTAGCGCCCGTTGGCGCCGTCGCCGGAGCGGAACACACCGGTCTGCCAGCCCTGGGCACCCATGCAGACCATCGGCAGACCGTCCGGCGACTGAGCGGCGGCCTGCGAACCCGGGCACGGCGCGCCTACGTTCTGGACGCCGTACAGCTTGGGCGAGATCACCCAGAATCCTGTGTAGGGCGGCGACGGCGAATCCCAGCCCAAGTAGCCCTGGTTCGGGATCCAGTGGCAGGCAAGCGCCTCACCGCCGGGTCCCCGGCCGAAGATGAATCGCTCCCACTGGAAGCACGGGGCGCTCAGCGCCGCCCCGTAGATGATGCCGGGCACATCGCCGTTGTAGGTCGGTTGGTTTCCGTCCGCCAGGGCCGCCGGCGCGACCGCGAGTGCGCCGCCGGCGACGGCAGCTGCGATGACAAGTTCGCGGAGCATGTCCCACCTTTGCTGATACGTGCCCGGCCGCCTGATCGCCGTGCCGGGCCAGCCTAACCCTTGACCGGGCCTTACTCGGCCAAACCGCTCACCCTCGGCAAAAAAACTGCCGCTATCCCGGGTTGGTACGCTGCGTTATCGAGGTTTGGGGGCCCGTTGACTGCTCTGGAGTTCCGATGGACGAGAGCGTGAACAGCGCGGCCGGCCTGCGCGCCACGGGCCACCATTCCGCAGCCCCGGAGCCCCTTCTGCTCACCGTCCCCGCCGAGGCGGCAAGTCTGGCGGTGGTACGACGCGAACTGCGCTGCTGGCTCGCCGAGACCGGGGCGGACCCCGAGATCTGTGCCGACATCCTGCTGGCCATCGGTGAGGCCACGACTAATGCCGCAGAGCACGCCCCTGACGGCTCCGGTCACCCGGTGCAGATCGTCGTGCGTGCCGCCGTCGCCGGCGGAGCGCTGCGATTCACGGTGTCCGACGACGGGTCGTGGAAGACGCCGGACTCGAGCGGACACCGCGGTCACGGGATCCGTCTGATGAAGGCTCTGGCCGACCGCGTGGCAGTGACCTCGTCCCGCGACGGAACCACGGTCGAGATGCTCAAGGAACTGACGAGATGAGCCAGGCCCGGTTCGCGGTGTCGGTCGCCTCTGCGCAACACCCACCGATCGTCGTGGTGACCGGTGACCTCGACCTGGCCAATATCGTCGAGTTCGAGGATGCCATGGCCGCCGCGCTGGACGGGTCGCCGGAACTCACCGTCGACCTCACCGGAATCAGCTACTGCGACAGCTCCGCCGTTCGTGCGCTGTTCTCCCTTGCCGCCACGACTAGACTCACCATGGTCGTCAAGCCCGACGGGCATATCAACACACTGCTCGGGATATCCGGACTCGACAGGGTCGCGACCGTGGTCACCAGGGATTGAGGCGGATCGTCATGCCGGTGCCGACCTTCCAGCCACGCAAAGACACCACTGCGTCCGAGCTCTTCGAGCGGATCCTCGAGCGCATCCACCACGATCTTCCCGATGCCGTCGGGCTGGCCGTCAGCGTGCATGAGAAGCACGGCGGCTATGCGGTACTGGCTTCTGCGGGTGTCGGCCGTGAATTCGTCGAAGCCCAACTCTGCGAACAGGCTTGCGGCCCCGGAGGCCCGGTGCCGGACGCGTTCGAACACCAGGTTCCGGTGCTCAGCCCGCGACTGTGGGAGGACGACCGCTGGCCGGCGCTCACCGCGCGCTACGGCGCCGACTGGCCGCAGATCCGCGGGGCGGTCGCCGTTCCCGGCATCTGGCAGTCCGACTCGACGGTGGTGCTCTCCTGTGTGCTCAGTGCAGCGGCCGGCGCCGCCACCATCATCACCTTGATCGGGTACGAACAGCTCGTCACCGCCGCGATGGTCACGTCGATGGTCACCACCCAGCCTCAGGACGGCACCCCCGTCGAGGACATGATGGCCGTTCTGCAATCCCGCGGCGCCATCGAACAGGCCAAGGGGGCGATCATGGGCCTGCTGCGCTGTGACGCGGACACCGCCTGGGCGACGCTGAGGCGGGCCAGCCACGAGTCCAACGTGAAACTGCGGGTGCTGGCGGTGGCGTTGGTGGAGCACATCAGCGGAGCCCCGGCCGAGCAACCGGCTGTGGGCGCGGCGATCGTTCCGGATGACAGCGCACGCAAGGCCGCGCAGATGCTGTGGGCGGTACTGACCCACGCCGCCGAGTCGGCGCCTAACTGATTCCTGATTGATTCAGTGGTCACCGCCTGCCACGGCGCGGCACCGCGGCAATCCGGTGCGATGGTGGTTCGCTTCATCCATGCCTGCTCAGCCTCGCACCATCGGCGTGGGGATCGCGGCGGCCGCGCTGGCTGCACTCGTCGGCACCGCCGCGCTCCCGCGGTCGCACGCCGCGCCCTCGGCACCCGTGACCGACGAGCACGGTTTCGTCGATTCACCGGCCCGCTGCACGTCCAGCCAGACGCTGATGGCCTACGGGCGTACGCCCCGGGCCCTGATCGTCATCTGTGTCGACCCGGACGGCGGCCTGCAATACCGCGGGATCCGCCTCAGCGACGGCGCCGGCTTGCAGATGGCGGCTGGTCGTGGATCGGATGGTTCGATCGTCGCGACCAACGACGGCGTGACGTACTCGGTGTCCCCCGTCGCGCTGCTCGTCGCCCAGGGCGACACCGTCCTGTACCGCGATTCGTGGACCGATTTCCAGACCCCGCGCTTCTCCGGACCGGCGACCACGGCGCCGTCCACCGCAGGGCTTACCACGAGGCCCACCGTGAGTACCACCACGGTGACCCCGACACCCACCGCGTCCAGCGCCAAGCCGGCGGGCTGAAGTTTTTTCAACCCGCAGCAGAGGGCACTTCTTCGGTGTAGGCATGGATCAATCACAGATCAATCGAGGATGAACCGCGCCAAACAGGAGGTGCCGCCGATGGCCTCACCGAATCTGCCCCCAGGGTTCGACTTCACCGATCCCGACCTCAATGCCGAGCGACTGCCGGTCGAGGAACTGGCCGAGCTGAGACGCTCGGCGCCGATCTGGTGGAACGAACAACCGACGGGCGTCGGTGGATTCGACGACGGCGGATTCTGGGTCATCACCAAACACAAAGACGTCAAGGAGATTTCGCGACGCAGTGATGTGTTCTCCAGCCTGGAGAAGACCGCGCTCCCGCGCTATAAGGAGGGCACGGTCGCCGAGCAGCTGGAGCGCGGCAAGTTCGTGCTGCTGAACATGGACGGCGAACATCACGACCGGTTGCGCCGGATCATCTCGCGCGGTTTCACCCCGCGAGCCGTCGAGCAACTCCGCGAGGACCTGCGCGTGCGCGCCGAGGCGATAGTTCGCACCGCAGCGCAGCATGGTGCGGGCGACTTCGTCGAGCAGGTCTCCGCCGAACTGCCGCTGCAGGCCATCGCCGGATTGATGGGTGTTCCCCAGGATGAGCGGAAGAAACTCTTCGACTGGTCCAATCAACTGGTCGGCGACCTGGACCCGGAGTTCGCCGACAATGATGCGATCGGCGCCTCGATGGAACTCATCATGTACGGCATGCAGATGGCCGCCGACCGGACAGCCAACCCCCGCGACGATCTGGTCACGAAACTGGTGCAGGCCGACATCGACGGCCAGCGACTCTCCGATGACGAGTTCGGATTCTTCGTCATCCTGCTGGCGGTCGCCGGCAACGAGACCACCCGCAACTCGATCACCCACGGCATGGTGGCGTTCTCCGAATTCCCCGACCAGTGGGAGCTCTACAAGAAGCTCCGGCCCGTCACCGCCGTCGACGAGATCGTGCGCTGGGCGACACCCGTCACCTCTTTCCAGCGCACCGCGCTCTGCGACTACGAACTCAGCGGGGTGACGATCAAGAAGGGTCAGCGGGTGGTGATGGTTTACCGGTCCGCCAATTTCGACGAGGAGGTGTTCGACGATCCATTCACCTTCAACATCCTCCGCGACCCCAACCCACATGTCGGCTTCGGCGGAACCGGGGCTCATTACTGCATCGGCGCCAATCTGGCGCGCATGACGATCGATCTGATCTTCAACGCCATCGCCGATCAAATGCCGGACCTCGCTCCCCTGAACGAACCACAACGGCTGCGCTCCGGCTGGCTCAACGGCATCAAGCACTGGGACGTCGACTACACCGGCACCGGCAAATCCTCACTCCCGCAGGGAGATACCATCGGAACGTGAGCAACTCCTGGTCGCTCGACCCGTCCTCCGGTCGGCTTTTGATCCGAACCGGAGTCGCCGGGCCGGCCGCGAAGACCGGCCACCGGCTCATCATCGTGATGCAGTCCTGGCAGGCCACTGTCGACTGGAAGGGCAAAGTACCCGCCGGGATCGCTCTGACCGTCGACGCCGATTCGCTCGAGGTTCTCAGAGGCGAGGGGGGCGTGACGCCCCTGACCGGGCCGGAGAAAGGGATTGTCCGCTCGAACGCGCTGAAATCCCTTGACGCCAAGAAGTTTCCGCGCATCCGCTATACCGCCACCCAGGTCACCGAGACCCCCGACGGGTACCGGCTGTCGGGAACGGTCGAGATCCACGGAAAGTCCCGACCTCAGTCCGTCGAGGTGAGACTTGAAGACCGCGGCGACGCCTGGGCGGTGTCCGCCCAAGCCGTGCTCACTCAGACCGATTTCGGCGTGAAGCCCTACTCACTGCTGCTGGGCGCGGTCAGGGTGGCCGACCAGGTCACGATTGACTTCACCGCGACGCACGCCAAGTAGAGTCATCCGTTGACGATCACCGGATCGCCGATTCCGACCTGGTTGAAATACCAGGCCGCGTTGTCCGGGCTGAGGTTGATGCAGCCGTGGCTGACATTGGAGTAGCCCTGCGATCCCACCGACCAGGGCGCGGAATGCACGTAGACGCCACCCCAGGTGATCCGCACTGCGTCGTTGACGGTCAGCTTGTACCCCTCGGGGTCGTTGAGCGGAATCCCGATGGTTCGCGAATCCATCACGACGGTCTTCTCCTTGCCCAGCACGCTGAACTGACCGATCGGCGTAGGGAACTTCGGCTTACCCATCGACGCGGGCATCTGACGGATGATCTGTCCGTCGATGCTGACGGTGAAGGTGTGCGCGGAGATGCTCGCGACGCCGAGGACCGCCGAGCCGGTTCCGAAACTGCGCCGGACTCCCCCGGCGAGCAGACTGATCCCGGAGTGCGCCGGCCAGAAGTGGTCCGGCACCCACTGCACGACGTCATTGCTGAGCCATTCGAACCGGCCGGTCGGAGCTCCCGGCGAGGTCACCACGATGGAACCCTCAGCGGCCGCGCGATCCCTGACCGCGCCCGCGAACGTCACGATGATCGGGTGGGCGACGCCGACCGTCTGCCCGTTGACCGGCGCGACAGCCAGGACAACCGGCGTTCCCGACGCCGACGATGACGCAGCCGGAGCGTTCGGCGCCGAGACAGTCATGGCGAGTACCGCCAGCCCCGCGGCAGCTAATGCTCGTCGAAAAGCTCTGGCCATCTGGTTCCTGTCCTCGGTGGATCGGGCAGCAAATCGCAAGTCTAGAGGTTGACCCGATCCCGCCGTCCAGTCCGGGGCCACCGGCGCGTCCAGCGAAACGAGGCCCGCTCTAGAGTCATTGATGTGAGCGACCAGGGACACAACCACGCCATCCTCGACACGCTGCGACCCCAGCACCGGGCACTGCGCCAGGCGATTCCCGGGGTCTACAAGGCGTTCAACGAGATGGGCGCCGCCGCATTGGCCGAGGGCGAGCTGAGCACCGCCGTCAAGGAACTGATGGCGGTGGCGATCGGTGTCGTGCACGGCTGCGACGGATGCATCGCCTCGCATGCGCGCGCCGCGGCCAGAGCCGGCGCGTCCAAGCAGCAGGCGGCCGAGGCGATCGGCGTGGCGATCTTCATGAACGGTGGCCCGGCAACGGTGTACGGGGCGCGGGCCTACGAAGCGTTCTGCGAGTTCGCCGATACCGATTCCCCAGCGGGACCCTGACGTCAGCCCTGGTTGTGCGGCAGACCCGACACCATCGGGGTGTCGACCCCGACCGGCCCGAGGCCGGCCGAACCGCCCGGCGCTCCCAGCGGCGTGTCGCGACCCGGCAGCACCTCGTTGAAGAACGCGGCGTTGTCGCTGAGGAACTTGCGCTCTGAGTCGGGCAGATCACTCTCGTAGAAGATCGCGCCCACCTCGCAGAGCAGCCGGCACGCGCCGCAGTCGACGCACTCCTCCGGGTTGATGTACATGGTCCGGTCGCCCTCGTAGATGCAGTCCATCGGGCACTCGGCCGCGCAGGCCTTGTGCTTGACGTCGACGCAGGCGCTGGTGATCACGTATGTCATGTGACCATCTTATCTGTTACGGCACGTATCAGACACAGCCGCGATGGGGACTAAAGTCCTCAATTTCAGCCGTCATCTCCGGTACAGATCACGGCTGATGTCGACGAAACCCGTCGAGTCCAGGCGATGGTCAGCGGTGTTGCCGCACTGACCGTAGACCTGCAGCACACCGCGGCCCGCGAGGTCGGGGTGCCGGTAGTACACAGCGGCCACACCATCTCTGGCCAGGATCTTTCCGCCAGGATGACGACCCGGCGGCACCCCCTCCCGCCAGCCACCGGCGGACAGTTTGCGAGCGATCTCCCGGAAGAGGGCCGGGATCTCCCGGATCGGCGGGAGATCGAAATTCAGGTACACCGAACCCTGGTAGAGCGGATCGTCATCCTCTCGGCAGGGCATCAGGATGTAGCTGCCGGTCGCACCGCGGATCCGACCCGCCGCGATGAACTGCCGGGCCGTGGTCATCACCTGTTCCCGGCTCTGATCGTCGGTGAGCGGATGAGCGGGCGCCTCGACCGCCGTGCCGCGCAGGTCCTTGATCCGATGCAAGACGACGAACGTGGTGCCGAGCAGCAGGTTCACCGACAGGGCTCCCGCGATCAGCAGCAGCACCGGACGGGAGCGCAGGACCGCACTGTCCATGCGGCCTTCCTACACCGATCCGCCGACGTCGGCAGGAACAGCCGCCTTGGCGAAATCGTTGGCAATCCGTGACGGAGTACGCCGAGCACGCCTGCGACGATGCTGATTCGGGGTCCACTCAGGGCCTTTGGCACCCACCCGTTCAGACTCAGCAACATTCCGACGATGCGTCGTTATGGGGATTTGATCGGTTTTCAGGCAAAGTTGATGGCATGCACGCATCGCATCCGCTCGTCGGTGACCGCCCGGCGCGCGGGCTGTTGGCCCGGATTCCGGGCGTTCTGACCGCATTGCTGCTGCTGGCGGGTCTGTTCGCCGTGCCGGCGACCGCCACCCCGGCCTTCCCACACGCGCCACTGGATCAATCCGCACTGCTGAGCCAGGTCGTCCCCGGACTGGTGGACATCAACACCACCCTGAGCTACCAGAGCGCGATCGGCGCCGGGACCGGCATCATCCTCGACCCCGACGGGCTGGTCCTGACCAACAACCACGTCATCGAGGGCGCCACCGCCATGACGGCCACCAGCCTGGCCAACAGCCAGACCTACCCCATCGACGTGATCGGCTTCGACCGCGACAACGACATCGCCCTGGTTCGGATGCGCGGGGCGGCGGGCCTTCCCACTGCCGTGATCGGCACATCGTCGTCGGTGGCGGTGGGCGATCCGATCGCTGCGATCGGCAACGCCAACGGGGCCAACAGCGTGCCGAGTTACGCTCCGGGCCATGTGACCCAGTTGGGGGCATCCGTCCGCGCCACCGACGAGTCCGGCGGCGGCGCACGTCAGCTCTACGACCTGATCCGGGTGGCCGCGGAAATCCGGCCCGGCGATTCGGGCGGGCCGCTGGTCAACAGTGCCGGTCAGGTGGTCGGCGTCACCGTCGCGGCAACCCTCACCTATCGGATGGGCGGGGTCACCGGGGGCGAGGGCTTCGCGATCCCGATCGACCGCGCCATGGGTATCGCCAACCAGATCCGCACCGGCACCCCCTCGCCGTCGATCCACCTCGGCGACACCGCGTTCATCGGGGTCGGTATCGCCGACACCCCCATGGGGCGGGGCGGCGCGATGGTCCGGCAGGTCATTCCCGACACCCCGGCCCGGCAGATCGGCATCCTCGGCGGCGATCTGATCACCGCGGTCGACAACACCCCGATCAACTCCGCGGCCGACCTGTCCAACGTCATGGACACCCGCCGGCCGGGCGACACCATCGTGCTCACCTGGATCGACCGGGCGGGCAATCCGCGCAGCGCTCCGCTGGTGCTGGCCAAGGGCCCGGTCGGCTGAGCGGGCCGCTACGCCCCCTCGTCGGGGCCGCACTGATCGTTGCCTTGGCGAACGTTCCTCCCGCCCTTGCAGATTCGACCGACCCGCTGTACCCACTCGTTGATGCCGCTGCGCAAAGACTGCAGACCGCCGACCCGGTTGCAGCCAGCAAGTGGCTCAACGGCGGATCGATCACCGACCCGGCCAGAGTGCGGCAGGTGCTCGCCACCGTCGCCGGCGACGCAGAGGCTGCGGGAGTGCCCACCGACTTCGTCACCATGGTTTTCACCGACCAGATCAACGCCACCGAGGCCGTTCAGTACAACCGGTTCTCCTGGTGGAAATTCGATCCGGCGGCGGCGCCGTCCTCGGCCCCCGATCTGTCGTCGTCCCGGGTTGTCATCGACGAACTGAACCATCGGATGGTCACCGAGATCGCTCGGCAATGGCCGGCGCTGTCCGCACCGGACTGTCCGGCGCGATTGGCGGACGCCAAGTCCGCGGTGGCCGGCGATCGCGCGCTGGATCCGCTCTACCGGCAGGCCCTCGACGTGGCGACGCACTCCTACTGCGAGGCCGCAGCCAACTTCGCCAGCCGATCCAGTCCGAGCGCGCAGACCGGCAGATAGGGCGTAGCCCACCACGGCACCTCGAACCGGACCCGGCACCCTTCCCCGACTGGTGTGACCTCGTGCCCGGTGGCAGTCACCCCGGCCACCTTCCAGCACCACCGCCGCGCCGGGACGAACTCAGTGATCTCGAACGGCACCGTCACACCCGCCACCGTCCACACCGTCCCGCGGGCACCCGAACTCAGAATCGGCTCGCCGCCGTGCAGGACCGCTTTGCGCACGGAAGGACCCCATGACGGCCATTCGCGTACGTCGGCCAACAGTTGCCACACCACGTCCGCTGGAGCGGCGATGGCGCGATCTATGCCCGCCACCCGGGGATGCCGTGTGATACCCATGGTCTGCGACGCTACGCCGGCCCCGGCGCAGCGGGGCGAGACCGAGAGGATCGACGGTGCCGACGCGACCTGCTGCGCTGTCCATGTTCCTGACGGTGATCCTCATACTGTCCGTCGCAACCGGATGCACGAGCGGACGCACGACGGGGACCCGGCAGTTGGGCCTCGCGCCCGCGACCGCGGCCAAACTCGATGCCGCTATCGCCGACGCCATGAGAGAGGCGAAGATCCCCGGCGCGACGGTGGGCGTCTGGTCAGCGGACGGCGACTACGTCAAAGCATTCGGGGCGGCCGACACCACAACCGGCGCCCCCATGAGGATTGACTTTTACAGCCGGATCGGCAGTGTCACGAAGACCTTTACGGCCACTGCCGTGCTGCAGTTGGCCGACCGGGGTGCGGTGGCGCTGGACGATCCCATCGCCAACTATATCGACGGGATTCCCGGTGGTCGGGCCATCACCGTGCGCCAGCTCGCCAACATGCGCAGCGGCCTGCCCGACTACCAGGAGAACGAGGAGTTCCGAAACACCGTCTTGAAGAATCCCGGACGCGATTTCACCCCCGGGGAACTTCTCGGCTGGGCATTCGCGCAGTCGCCCCTTTTCAGACCCGGCCAGCAGTACCAGTACTCCAATACCAACTACATTCTGCTCGGTCTGCTGGTGGAGAAGATCAGCGGCAAGGCACTCCCGGACTATCTCACCGAGCACATCTTCCGCCCACTGGGCCTGGCGCACACCAGCTTTCCGACCGGACATCGGTTTCCCGATCCACACGCCCGGGGCTACACCGATCCGAGCGAGGACGGCGGCGCACCGGTGGACGCGACCGATTGGAACGCAAGCTTCACCTGGGCTGCCGGCGCGATCATCTCCACGCTCGATGATATGCACGCCTGGTTGACCGCGTTGGCACACGGAAGGCTGCTAAGCCCGGAGCTGCAGCAGCAGCGCGGGCAAAGTCCACCCTCCGCCGGACTGCCTGCCGGCCTGGGTTATGGCCTCGGAATCTTCATCGCAAACGGGTGGATCGGTCATAACGGCAGCGTGCCCGGCTACCAAACGGTTGCGATCTACCTACCCCAGCGCACAACTGCGGTGGTGATCATGCTCAACACCGATGTCACCACAGAGAGTGGTGTGCAGCCCAGCACCGCCCTGGGTAGGGCGATCACGACGGTACTGACGCCGGATCACGTGTACGACGTCTAGACCGGTCCGCCGGTGGCGATACGATCGGAACATGGAAGGTTCCGTGACGGTCCACATGGCGGCCCCGGCCGAGAAGATCTGGAATCTGATCGCCGATGTCCGCAACACCGGGAAGTTCTCACCGGAGGTGTTCGAAGCCGAGTGGCTGGACGGCGCGACCGGACCGGAACTGGGCGCCAAGTTCCGCGGCCACGTCCGGCGCAATGAGATCGGTCCGGTGTACTGGACCGTCTGCCGGGTCACCGCGTGTGAGCCCGGCCGGGAGTTCGGTTTCGCGGTTCTCGGCCCGGGTGACAAGGCCATCAACAACTGGCACTACCGGCTGACGCCCAGTGGCGACGGCACCGACGTGACGGAGTCATTCCGGCTCAACAACTCCGCCCCGATCCGGCTGTTCTGGGCGTTCGCCGGCTATCTGCGCGGGCGGCGCAACGTCCGCGATATGCGCACCACCCTCGAGCGGATCAGGAAAGTCGTCGAGGAATAGGTCGGGGAACAGCCGGGATGCCTACTCTGGAGCCCATGGGCATCGCACCTCGCGTCAACGGCCAGGCTCCACCTCACGTTCCACTGTCCGAGATCGACCTCGGGACGATCCGGTTCTGGGCCCAGGATGACACCTACCGCGACGGCGCCTTCGCGACCCTGCGGCGCCAATCCCCGGTCACGTTCTTCCACGAGATCGATTACGACGGATTCGCCGCCGGACCCGGGCACTGGACGCTGATGAAGTTCGATGATGTGCACTTCGCCAGCCGCCATCCGGAGATCTTCAGTTCCTACCCCAACATCACGATCGGCGATCAGGCCCCTGAGGTTGCGGAGTACTTCGGATCGATGATCGCCCTCGACGATCCGCGTCATGCCAGACTGCGCAATATCGTCAACCGCGCGTTCACCCCGAAAGTGGTGGAGCGTATCGAGGAGTCGATCCGGGACCGGGCCCGGAGCCTGGTCTCGGACCTGGTAGCCAACCATCCCGATGGCAAGGCCGAACTCGTGTCCGCGTTGTCCGGGCCACTGCCGCTGCAGATCATCTGCGACATGATGGGCATACCGCAGGCAGACCACCAGAAGATCTTCCACTGGACCAACGTCATTCTCGGCTTCGGCGACCCGGACCTGGCCACCGACTTCGAGGATTTCATGAAGGTGGCCATCGACATCGGCGCCTATGCCACCGCACTGGCCGAGGATCGCCGGGACAATCCGCTCGATGACCTGACCACTGCCCTGGTGGCCGCCGAGGTCGACGGCGAGAGGCTGAGTTCGGCGGAGATCGCCTCGTTCTTCATCCTGTTGGCCGTGGCCGGAAACGAGACCACCCGCAACGCCATCAGCCACGGCGTGCTCGCGCTGAGCCGGTATCCCGAACAGCGCGACATCTGGTGGAACGACTTCGACAGACACCGGCCGACCGCCGTCGAGGAAATCGTTCGCTGGGCCTCGCCCGTGGTCTACATGCGACGGACCGCCACCCGCGATGTCGAGGTGAGTGGCGTGCGGATCGCCCAGGGCGACAAGGTCACCATGTGGTATGCCTCGGCCAATCGGGACGAGGACAAGTTCGACAACCCATGGTTGTTCGACGTGACCCGCGAACACAACCAGCACGTCGGCTTCGGCGGCGGGGGTGTCCACTTCTGCCTGGGCGCCAACCTCGCACGCCGCGAGATCTCGGTGGTCTTCGAGGAGATGCGCAACCAGATCCCGGACATCGCGGCCACCGAGGAACCGGCGATGCTGCTGTCCTCGTTCATCCACGGCATCAAGAGACTCCCGGTCAGTTGGACCGCGCGTTGAAGCAGCGACTGCACTGGGCAGCCACCCACGGCATCGTCCGAGCGACAGCCACCCGGGCCGCCCGGCGCGGTGATCCGCAGGCCAGACTGCTCGCCGATCCGACCGTCAGCGCCGACCCGGTGCCGTTCTACCGCGAGTTGCGGGCGATCGGGCCGGTCGTGCGCGCCAGGATGACCTACCTGACCGTCGATCACTCGGTGGCATACGAACTGCTTCGTTCCGACGACTTCGAGACGATCACCTACGGCAGCAGCCTGCCGGCCCCACTGCGGTGGCTGGAACAGCGCACCCGGCCCGACACACTGCATCCGTTGATTCCGCCGTCCCTCCTCGTCGTCGAACCTCCCGATCACACGAGGTATCGCAAGACGGTGTCCTCGGTCTTCACCTCACGTGCGGTGGCCGCACTGGAAGGCGGAGTCGATGAGACCGCCTGCGCACTACTTGATCAGCTGGCTGCGCAGACCGGTGTCGCCGACGTGGTCGAACTGTACTGTTCGCGACTACCCGTCACGATCATCAGTGAGATGCTCGGGGTGCCCGAAGCCGACCGCGGCAAGATACTCGAGTTCGGCGAATTAGCAGCTCCCAGTTTGGATTTCGGACTCAGCTGGGAGCAGTACCGACGCGTGCAGGAAGGTCTCGAGGGATTCGGCGACTGGCTCGTCACCCACCTCGCAACGCTGCGGGCCAATCCCGGCGACAACCTGATGAGCCAACTGATCGAGGCCTCGGCCGACGGTGTTCGGCTGGACCAGACAGAGTTGCGCGGAATCGCCGGACTGGTGCTCGCCGCCGGATTCGAGACCACGGTCAACCTGCTGGGCAACGGCATCCGCCTGCTGCTGAGCCATCCCGACCAGCTGGACATCCTGAGGGCGGATCCCGATCTGTGGGCTGGGGCGGTCGACGAGATCCTCCGCTTCGACTCACCGGTTCAGCTCACAGCCAGGCGGGCCCGGGTTGACGCCGAGTTGGCCGGCACCCACGTGAGGCAGGGCGAGACCGTGGTCATCCACCTGGCCGGAGCCAACCGGGATCCCGCCGTGTTCGACGATCCCGACCGATTCGACGTGCGACGGCCCAATGCCGCCCGGCACCTGGCCTTCTCCGGAGGGCGGCATTTCTGCCTGGGAGCGGCGCTGGCCCGAAAAGAGGGAGAGGTCGGGCTGCGCAGCTTCTTCGATCGCTTCCCCGACGCGGCGCTGGCCGGTGAGGGCCGCCGCCGCGAGACCCGGGTCCTGCGCGGCTGGTCGCAACTGCCGGTCCGGCTCGGCTCGTCCGCCGCGAAGGCGCTGGAACCTGGCCACCGGGCGTGATTCCATTGCAGCCGTGACCTACGACACGATCATCCGGGGCGGCCGGTGGTTCGACGGAACCGGGGCGCCGTCGGCCGTGCGCAATATCGGCATCGCCGACGGCCGGGTTGCCGCAGTGACGCCTCACGATCTCGACGAGACCGGCTGTGCGCAGGTGATCGACGCCACCGGCAGATGGGTGCTGCCCGGAATGCTCGACATCCACACCCACTACGACGTGGAGGTGCTCGGCGGGCCTGCCCTGCCTGAGTCGGTCCGGCACGGGGTGACCACCGTGCTGGTGGGCTCCTGCTCGCTGTCGACCGTCCACGTCGGCGGTCGGGACGCCGGTGACCTGTTCGGGCGCGTGGAAGCCATTCCCCGTGAACATGTCATCTCCGCCGTCGACGAAGCCAAGACATGGAGCAGTGCCGCGCAATACATCGACGCAATGGAGTCCCGGCCGCTGGGTCCCAACGTCGCCTCCTTCATCGGCCACTCCGATATGCGCACCGCCACCATGGGTCTGGACCGGGCCACCCGCAAGGACGTCCGGCCCACCCCGGACGAGCAGGCACAGATGGAGCGGATGCTCACCGAGGCACTCGATGCCGGATTCCTCGGGATGTCCTCGCAACAACTGCTCTTCGACAAGATCGACGGAGAGACCTGCCGCTCGCGCACCCTTCCGTCGACCTACGCCAAACCCCGGGAGTTACGCCGGCTGAAGTCGCTGCTGCGTCGTCGCGACCGGGTCCTGCAGTCCGGCCCGGACATCCAGAATCCACTTAGCATCGTTTCCCAAGTCGTGCAATCTCTTCCGGTGCTGCGCCGCAAGCTCAAGACCAGCCTGCTTTCGGCAGCCGACGTCAAGAGCAACCCCTTCGCGATAGCGATGCTGGGTCCGTTGGCGCGGTGGGTGAACAGGTTCGGCGCAGACTTCCGCTGGCAGCATCTGCCGGTGCCGTTCGAGGTGTACGCCGACGGTATCGACCTGGTGGTGTTCGAGGAATTCGGTTCTGGAGCAGCCGCTTTACACCTGCGCGACGAGATCGAGCGCAACGCCCTGCTGCAGAATGCGGACTACCGGCGCGCGTTCCGCAAGGACTACGACCGGCGCTTCGGAATGCGAGTCTGGCACCGCGACTTCTTCGACGCCGAGATCGTCGGATGTCCCGACGAGTCGGTGATCGGCAAGTCTTTCGGACAGGTGGGTATCGACCGCGGCGGACTGCATCCCGTCGACGCATTCCTGGACCTCGTCGTCGAACACGGCACCCGGCTGCGCTGGCGCACCACGATCTCCAACCACCGGCCCGAGGTGCTTAAAAAGCTCGCCCGCGACGAGGGCATCCAGATCGGTTTCTCCGATGCCGGCGCCCATCTGCGGAACATGGCCTTCTACAACTTCGGGTTGCGACTGCTACGTCACGTCCGCGATGCCGAGCGCGCGGGCCGGCCGTTCATGACCGTCGAACAGGTCGTACACCGGCTGACCGGCGAACTCGCCGACTGGTACGACATCGACGCCGGGCACCTGCGCATCGGTGATCGGGCCGACCTCGTCGTGGTGGACCCCGAGCACCTCGATGCCCGCCTGGACGACTACGCCGAGGAGCCGGTTCCCCAGTACGCCGATCTGCCCAGAATGGTCAATCGCAACGACGCCGCGGTGAACCTGGTGCTGATCGGCGGGCGCACAGTCGTGGAAGACGGGGTCCCCACCGCCGTGCTCGGTGCTATCCGGACCGGGAGCTTCCTGCGAGCCGGAACCCGAACCGCGGCGCCGGTTCACGACGAAACGGAGTTGGCCGATGTCGGCTGAGGTGGTCCTGGGGATGTGGCAGGCGCTCTCCGAGCGCGACTGGGAGGCACTCAAGACGTTCATCTCCGAGGACTGCATCTATGTCGACATGCCGGTGGGTCCGACGGCTGCGGCACGCGGCCCCGAGGACATCGTCAAACGCCTCAAGGTCGGCCTGGAGCCGCTGGCCGGGTATGAGAACCACGACGGCGTGCTGGTGAGCAACGGCGAAGACATCATGTACGAGCATTCCGAGACGTGGAACTGGGCGACCGGGGAGAGCACCGTCCTGCAGTTCGTCACGGTTCATAAAGTGCGCGACGGCAAGATCATCCTGTGGAAGGATTACTGGGACTTCGGCGGGCTGGTGAACCACGCTCCGTCGGACTGGATGGAGCAACTCGCTGCAACCGACACGTCATGGATCTTCGACGCGACCGGTCTGATCTGAACCGCAAAGGGGCTGAAATGCGCAAGACCATGATCACGGCCGTTCTGGCCGCCGGAGTGCTGGCCTCGCCCGTTCCCGTCGCTGCAGCGACCCCGACGTGCAACTCGGTCGACTGCCTTGCCAACGTCGCGCAGAACGTCGTTGCGGGCGCGCCCTGCACACCCAGCGTGTCGTACGTCTTCGGCCTGGATGCCGATAAGAACACCCTGATCTGCTCCGCGCAGGCCCGGTGGGTGCCCGCCGGGCCGCTCGTCGGCGAAGCGGTGGTGGCGATGAACTGCGCCGTACCGGGCAGCACCGCGCAGATGCGGACCAACGGGAACTCCTGGCAGGCCGCCGTGCCCGGTATCCCGTTGCTGTGCGCCGGTCCACATGGCGCATCGCAGTGGGTTCACTTCAACCCGCCGGCCTGAATCCGCCGGCTAGCCCAATCCGTATAAGCGCCGCGCATTGTCGCGGCCGATGAGACCGGCCACCCGCATCGCCTCGGTGAGGCTCCATTCCCCCCGATCGACGAAACCACTGAGCACGCCGCCGATTCCGTTGCGCCACAACCGCGCACCTAGGTAGTGCAGTTCAGGTGGTCCGAAGGCGTCTGAGGAATACAGGATCTTGCGGAACGGGGCCAGTTCCAGGGTCCGCGCCAGGAAGGCCTGCGCACGCGCACCGAGGTGGTTGATGCTCAGCCCGGTGTCGAGGTAGACGTTGTTGAAGGCACTCGCCAGATAGCCCGCTTCCCGCTCGTACGGATAACAGTGCAGCAGCACGATCGGGGTGCCGGGCCACTCACGCAGAAGATCGAGCAGGTGCATCGGATTCGTCCTGTGCAGATCGCAGTCCCGGTCACCCAGTCCGACGTGGAACTGCACCGGTTTACCCAGTCGCAGAGCCTCATGGACGCCGAAGCGCAGCAGCACCCGGTCGGTCAGCCGGCCGGCGCCGCCGTTGCGCCAGCGTTCGGCCGCGAGTGTTACCTCATCGAGATCCGGTGCGCAAAGATCCCCCTCGAATCCGCCCCGGTAGGCCAGCACGGTCTTGGCGGCGACGGCCGAGCGCATCCGGGTGGCGAGGATCTCGCGGAATTCGGCCACGTAGTCGCCGGACCGTGCGATGGCCTGCTCGGCCACCTGTTCCACCCGGACGACCTCATGGACATCGGCGCCGGTCACCGCGTGGATCTCGGCCGACCCCGCGACCGCACCGGGAAGTCCGGTGTCGACGAGCCAGTCGCTGACACCGGCCGGCGGCAGGAACAGCGCGGCCAACTCAACCGGGTTCCTCTCACTGCGTCTGCTCCAGTAGTCGTCGGGATCGGCATGTGACCCCAACCCCAACAGCGGTGCGCAGTGCGCCCGCACGGCGAAGCCGAGTTGGGTGTCGAAGCCGGAGTCGAAATCCGCCAGCGCCGCGGTGTTGGCCTCATTGAGTCCATTCTCGAATCCGCGCCGGTCCACGGCGGAGAGCCAGAATCCATGGACGTGGTTGTCGACCAGACGCAGCGCGGCCAATCGCTCGCCCAGTTCGGCGATCACAGACTCCATGCCAGGCGGAACCTGTCGGTGAGCTGTTGCGGATCGAGTTCGGCGTAGTTGTCCCGTTCATAGCGCCGCACGGCGACCAGCGCATCGACCGCATCCTCGCCGAGGATCGAGCGCATCCGGGACGAATCATCAAGCGCGGCAATGGCTTCGGATTGACTGTCGGACAGCCGCGCCACGCCGGCCGCGCTGCGCTGTTCCTCGGAGAGCGCCTGCGGGTCGACGGTGACCTCCGGCGGCAACGGCGTGTGATTCTCGATACCGTCCAGAGCCAGGCCGAGGATGGCAGCGGTCGCCAGGTACGGATTGGCGGACGGATCGACGATCTTGACCTCGACGTTGGCTCCCCGGGGATTGCCGTAGGTGGCCGGGAGGAATCGGACCGCGGCCTCCCGGTTCTCGGTGCCCCAGCAGGCGTACGCGCCCGCCCAGTTACCCGGCTTCATCCGAAGACCCGACACGATCGACCCGCACATGACGAGTTCGGCCTCACGCAGACCACCGACGACACCGCCGACCGCCGCCGCGCCCTCGTCGGTCAATCCGCGCGGACCGTCGCCGCCGGAGAAGATCGGCCCGCCTTCGCGCCACAGCGAGAAGTGCTGATGCGCACCGTTGCCCACACTGCCGGCGAAGGGAACCGGCGACAGCGATATCCGCATCCCGTGTCTGCGCGCCACCCGGCTCACCAGGACCCGGGCCAGGATCAACTGGTCGGCGGCGGCCACCGGTGACTTCGGGGCCAGGGACATCTCGAACTGACTGACTCCGTATTCGGGGTGGAACTGCTCCAGTGCCACCCCGGCGTCGGTCATGGCGGTGATGACGTCGCGAACGAAGTCCTCGTGCTCGAGAACCCCGGCCAGTCCGTATTGAGCCCAGAAGTCGCCGGGCAGCCGATGACCGGTCCGGTCGACCAGGAGGAACTCGATCTCATGGCCGACCTTCGCGGTCAAACCCGCTGCAGCCAGGCGGGTTTCCAGGCGCGCGAGAGTTCCACGCGCACACGCCGGAACCGGATCGCCGTCCTGATCGAAGAAGGACGCCGGCGCCCAGCCGAGGCCTTCATCGATCACACGCAGGGAATCGGGATCGATCCGCAGCCGTTGGTCGCCGACCACACTGATGGAGTCGGTGAACGCGATCCCCGTGCGGTCGATGGCGAATCCGTGCCAGGTCGGACTCGCCCCCAGGCCCGGATCGGCGAAGGCCGCCGCGCGAGCCGCCGGAACGGCCTTGGCCAGGGTGAGTCCGGCGGGGTTGACGATCGTGCCGATGACGGTGCCGTCCTGCAACGCCGCCACCCTCAATCTCTGCCGGGAATGGTGATCCGGCAGGCCTGCCCGATGTCCAGGGTGCGCAGGGTGCGACCCATGCCGACCCACATCGCGCAGGACAGCGTCAGGTCTGCGAGCAGTTCGTCGGAGAAGTGTTCCCGGCAGCGCTGCCAGAACTCGTCATCGTCGCGGAGTCTGGTGTGCTCGGTGCCGAAACGGTGGGCGAATTCGGCGGCCAGTCGTTCCTGCTCGGAGAATCCCGGCCAGGTCCGCCATTGCAACGCATGTTCGTAGAGGTCCTCATCCACGCCCGCTGCCGGACCGTCCGCGTCGCGGGTGTTGAGGCAAACCACGCATTCGTTGTCGTGGGCGACGACGATGCGCGCGATCTCGCGCACCCGCATCGGCAGCCGGTTGCGGTTGTAGACGGCGTGCGAGAAGGTCGCCATCGCGGTGCCGATCTCCGGCGACAGGGCGATCCATCCGGCCACGTCATCGTCGGCGAAGTCTCCGATTCGGCTCATGCCCAGATGGTAGTGCCGGGGATATCGGCCGGGATGCGGTTTACCGGCAGCGCAATCCAGCAAAGCAAATCACATCCGTAACACCCCTTCCCCATATCGGCCCTTTCCTGAGAAAAAGTTGTTGCACTGCGTCGATTGTGTGTTAAATTCTCAGCATTGGAATCCGGGCCGCGATTTCCAGTAACGGACAGCGACGGTCGGGGGGATTAGCGAAGGCGGGATGTCGTGGCAAAAAGGGCCGCTGAAAGGGCCAGGCGCGGCCGGGGCGCCCGGGTGGGCGCCGCAGCAGTCGTGCTCGGGTTCTCCTTGGCCGGCCCGCAGGCCACCGGAGTCGCCGCGGCGGACGCCACGGATGCCGATTCCCCCACCCTGACCGCGGGCCCCGCCTCCGAGTCCGGTCATGCCACCACCCGACCCGGTCGGGCCCGCCGGCCGGGCGCCCACGCCGCGTCGGCGACACCCGCACGGCACGCAGCGAACAGGATCAAGGCTGCCCCCGATTCCGTGCCTGATCGCCCGGCTCCCGCCGCCGCGACCGTCGCACCGGATCTCGGCACGGGCCCGGCGCCGGTCACCCCGAGATCCCGCCGCTCCCGGGCGGCCGTCCCGGTGAGCCACCAGATCGCGACAGCGCAGTCCTCCCCGGTGGCGGCCGGCCAGTCCGCGATGATGACCGCCCCGCTCAATACGCTGGTCAGCACCTTCTTCGACTCGGCCGCACACTGGCTGTCCGGGCTGCCGTCGGGTCCGATCACCGATTTCCTGCAGGGCGCTCTGGTGCTGGTGCGCCGGACCGTGCTGAGCATGCTTCCCGCAGCGGGCGCCGGCCAGTCCACCGGAGCGACCTATGCCACCGGGTACATGACCGACCAGGAGTTGCGCGACTACCTGCTGACGTTGGCCGGTCAGCAATACGCGGGCCAGTTCGGGCAGACGGTGCCGGTCTACAACTACTACCCGTATCCGGTCTACAAGCTCGACGGCGCAACCGGGCCCGCCACCACGGGGTCGGACACCAACACCCAGGTGGACGGTGTCGACGAGGCCGACTTCGTCGAGACCGACGGGCATTACGTGTATGTGGCGCACAACGATGCGCTGACGATCCTGGACGGGTCGACCATCAGCTCGCAGACGTCGCTGTCGGGAAACGTGGTCGGTCAATACCTCGACGGCGATCGGCTGACCGTCATCACCCAGACCGGCGACGGCTGGTACGGACCGATGGTCAAGATGGCGCCGGGTTACTTCTGGAACTGGAACCCGCAGACCACGGTCACGGTTTTCGACCTCACCGATCGCACGGCACCCGCGGTGGCCGGCCAGACGGTGTTCGACGGCGCCTACCGCGATTCGCGCGCTGTGGACGGCAACGTCTACCTCGTCCTCGACCGCAACCTGAATCTGCCCGCACCGGAGTACACCGACACACCTGTCAAGGATGCCGGCCTGCGTGACGACTCGGCTGTGATCGCCTATCGGACCTACGAGACCTGGGATCACTACGCGGCCCGGGTCGGAGATCAGATCACCGAACTGTCGTTGCCGCACGCGTACTCGGTCGGCGCCGACGGAACCATGACCGACCTGGGCGCGATCGCAGGTGGTGGCGATGTCGTGCGGCCGGGCGCCGCCGGCCAGCAGTCGATGGTCACCGTCGTCTCGATCGACTCCCACGGTGCCGCCGGTTCCGCCGCCGCCGTCGCCGACAGCGTGGCCACCCTGACGACCACCAACGGCAGCACTGTCTACATGACGACCGATGCCCTGTATCTGGCTACGGCACAGGAGAATTACACCGTTTTCGGATCCTCCACCGACACTCGTATCGATCGCTTCACGGTGAATGGGACCGACGTCGGCTGGCAGGCGAGCGGAACGGTCACCGGCACGCTGATCAACCAGTTCGCGATGGATGAGAGCGGGGGCTACCTCCGGGTCGCCACCCACGACTGGAGTTCGCAGTTCGCCGGCGGAACCTGGGCAACCGTCAACGACAGCGGGGTGTACGTACTGGACACCAGCGGCGACACCCTCGACCTCGTGGGCAGCGTGACCGGACTGGCTCCCGGCGAACAGTTGTACGCGGTCCGCTTCGCCGGCGACAAGGCCTACCTGGTGACCTTCCTGCGCACCGATCCGCTGTTCGTGGTCGATCTCACCGATCCGGCGGCGCCCGTGGTCGAAGGCGAACTCGTCATCCCCGGGTTCTCCAACTACCTTCAGCCGGTCGGCGACGGATTGTTGCTCGGTATCGGCCAGGAGCGTGAACCCGGCACCTGGAACACCCGCCTGCACGTCTCGCTGTTCGATGTGAGCAACGGCAGCAATCCGGTGCAGATCGACCGGCAGGTGCTCGACGAGACCGCCCAGTGGTCAGGCTCCGACGCGCAATTCGATTCGCATGCCCTGCTGTACTCCGCTGAGGACGGCCTCCTGGTGGTGCCCGTCAGCGGCGGCGGATACGACGCGGGCACCGGCGAGTACCACTACGAGAACCTGCTCTCGGTGATGCGGGTGGGCGCCGGCGGAATCGAGGTGATCGGCCAGATCCAAACCGACCGGCCCGTACTTCGCACGGTTCGGATCGGAGACGTGCTCTACGCGGTGTCGGACGACGGCGTCACCGCATACAGCCTGACCGATCTCTCCGAGATCAGCCGCACCCCGCTGGGCACGACCACGACCCCGGATCCCGTCTACGCCCTCTAGCGGCCGCGATGGAACTCGGCCAGCGCATCGGCGTTGGCCTGGGCGCCCATGAGTTCGGCGAAGTAGGCGTCCTCCCGGGCGCGGGCGGCAACGATCCCGGCGCGGATCGGTTCCATCATGGTCTGGCGCACCGCCATGAGACTTGAAATCGGCCGGGCGGCAAGCACTTCCGCGTGCCTCCTGGTTTCAGCGAGCAGCTCATCGGGCTCGCAGACCTTCCACACCAGCCCCATCCGCAGCGCCTCATCGGCCTGTACCCATTCCGATGACATCAACAGCCACGCGGCATTCTGTCGTCCCATCAACCGGGGCAGCAGGTACGAGGAAGCGGCCTCCGGTGCGACCCCCAGACTTGTGAACGGGCACTTCAGCTTGGCCGCGGTGGACATGAACGCCAGATCGGCGAACCCGAGGATCGTGGTGCCGATACCCAGACCTAGGCCGTTGACGGCGCAGATGAGGGGTTTCGGGAAGGCGCTCAGCGCGTCGATCAGCCCCGGAAAACCATGCCGGCCCGGGACGAAGCCGCCCGGATCGGTGATCCGGGCCTGCATGTCGGTGAGATCCTGGCCGGCGCTGAACGCCCGACCGGCGCCGGTGATCACCACAACGGCGACATCCGGGTCATCGGCCGCCGCCGCCAGTGCGTCGGCGGTGGCGTCGTAGAGCGCCTCGTCGAAGGCGTTGAGGGCCTCGGGACGGTTCAGCGTCAGTGTCCGGACCCGGTTCTCGTCGGTGGTCAGCAGCGTCACGGTGTCAGCCTAGGGTCCAAAACGGGTTTCGGAACACATAGCGTCCGGTGGGGACCGTGTCGATGTTCTCGTTGGCGCCGAAGGCCGAGGTGCTCGCCACCATCCGGCCCATCCGGTCGGCGAGGTCGGCGTCATCGGCGGCCCCGAAGAAGGCGTGCAGGCTGCGCACCGACTCGATCGGGAAGAGTTCCTCGACGATCGCCGACAGCGGCGGCGCACCGGGGGTCACCGCCCGCACCACGTAATTCTGGACGTAGCCGAAGGTGGACTGTGTCTCGATGGCCACCGACGTGTGATCGTGCTGCCAGCGGGTGAGCCAGGTCGGCTCATCGAGTTCGGCAGGACGGCGAAGCAGTGCCACGTTGGCCAGTCCGGCCGTGCGCTCACCGGCAGGCGTGTCCGGCGGCGGCAGCGGAACGGACTCGGTCACCAGATAGGCCGCCAGCGAGTCGGCAAGCGGTGCAAGGATTTCCAGTGCCCGACCGAGCTGTTCTCCGTAATGCTGCTGCGTCCACAGACTCAACAGTCCCTGTACCGGTGGATCGAGTGTGGTCAGTGTCATCAGCGAATCACGGACCAGGGCGTCGCGGACGTTAACGGTGACCCCGGGCAGGCCCAGATCCAGCAGCGCCTCGGCGACCGGACCACACATCCGCGCCACCCAGTCGTCGTCGGAAGCTTGCGCCCGCAGCGTGACGATCACCTTCTCCATTGCGCCTCCTCAGTCGCGCAGCCAACGCGGAGTGATGAACACCCCTTCGGCTTCCACCGTGATCCCCTCGGCATCGGAGATGAAGCCCGAGCAGAAGGTCTTCACCCCGTCGGAGCGGGTGATGAAAGCCTCGGTGTGCAACGGGCCCAACGGCGTGGCCCGCAAGTAGCGCACAGTGATGCTGCCGGTGAAGCGCGGCTTGCGATCAGGGCTGGCCGCCTCGCCGAGAACGTGATCGAGGATCATCGCCGAGACCCCGCCGTGAACATGTGCGGGCGGGCCCTCATAGGCGGCCCCGAGCTGGAAGTCCGCCGATATCCGCCCGGACTCGTCGCGCCGCGTGATGACCGGCGGCGCCAGGGCATTGCGGATTCCGATGACGGCGTTGCCCCAGCCGACACTCTCCCCCGACGTGGTGTGCCGGACGCCGAAGGCGCCGTCGATCTGCCGGCTCCGCAGTCGCGCCAGTGCGGCGTCGATATCGCGTTTCACCTCGGCGACGGTCTGCGCGTCGGCCTCGGTGCGGATCGCGGCGTCGACGAGTTCGCGCACCGAGGCCGCCAGCGGTTCATAGATCGCGCGCCGCCGGGCCACTTCCTCGGCCGACCAATCCTCAACGGTGAACTCCAGCACCCTTGCACCGTAGAGTGCGCAGACATGAACGGCCCGGAGTGGGTGCGCCACGCGATCTGGTGGCACGTCTACCCGTTGGGTTTCGTCGGCGCTTTTCCTGCCCGGAACGGGCCGGCGCCCGGTCAGCACCGGCTGACCCGGATCGTCGACTGGCTCGACCACGCCGTTATGCTGGGCACATCGGGTATCGCGCTGGGCCCGGTGTTCGCCTCCCGCACCCACGGCTACGACACCACCGATCACTTTCGGATCGACCCGCGACTGGGCGACGACGCCGATTTCGATCACCTGGTGGGCGAAGCGCACCGGCGGGGGCTGCGAATCCTGCTCGACGGCGTCTTCAACCACGTGGGCACCGAGTTCCCGCGCTACCGGGAGGCGATCGGCGGGGACACCGACGCAGCGCTCTGGTTCCGCGGACGTCCGGACCGCTTCCACACCTTCGAGGGCCATCCCGACCTGATCACCTTGAATCACCGCAACCCCGCCGTCTGCGACTACACAACCGAGGTGATGTCGCACTGGCTGTCACGCGGCGCCGACGGGTGGCGACTGGACGCCGCCTATGCGGTGCCCGGCGGCTTCTGGACGAGTGTGTTGCCCCGGGTGCGGGCCGCGCACCCCGAGGCCTGGTTCGTCGCCGAGGTGATCCACGGCGACTACCCCGCCTTCGTCGAGGAAACCGGAGTCGACTCGGTCACCCAGTACGAACTGTGGAAGGCGATCTGGAGCAGCCTCAACGACGGTAACTTCCACGAACTGGATTGGGCGCTGCAGCGCCACAACGGATTTCAGGACACCTTCGCCCCGCTCACGTTCGTCGGCAACCATGACGTCACCCGTATCGCCAGCCGGCTCACCCGCACCGAACACCTGCCGCACGCCCTGGTGGTGTTGTTCACCATCGGCGGGGTGCCGAGCGTCTATGCCGGCGACGAGTTCGGCTACACCGGGGTCAAGGAGGATCGGGCCGGCGGCGACGACGCCGTACGCCCCGAATTCGCGCCGCCTCCCGACAACGGTGGACCGGTACACGGCGACCAGGAGGTCCTCAACCTGCACCGGTTCCTGATCGGACTGCGCCGGCGGCACCCCTGGCTGTGTGAGGCCCGCACCACAGCACTGCTGCTCGACAACACCCGCTACGTGTATCGCAGCGAGTCCGGGAAAGACTCCATGATCGTCGCGCTCAACCTGAGCGAGGAGTCGATGGCGGTACCGGTGGCCGAGTTGGTGGGCCGGTCCGCCCGCATCATCGCGGGCACCTCGGCGCCGCCGTCCGAGGTGGTCGGCCAGGCGGGGGTTTCCGCGAACGGCTGGATGGTGCTCATCCCCGAGTGAGCAGCTCGAGGGTCCGCTCGTCGGGTTCACCGCCGTAGTACCTGTCCAGAACGGCGCGGAACTCCGCCTCATCGGCCGCCGAATCGGCGACCGCGCTGAACAAGGTGGCGCAGGACCGCACCTTCAAACAGTCCGGCCAGCCGACGACCGCCTCGATGGTGCGATCTGCGACCGCCCCGAGCAGCCGGCAGCATTCCCGCAGTCTGGGCCCCAGGACCGGGTGATCCAGATACGCCCTGGCCTGCGAGAGCGAGTCGATCCCGTAGAAATCGGCCGTCGGGCTGGTACCCAGACCCGTCAGCTGCGGGAAGATGAACCAGATCCAGTGACCGGTCTTGTGCCCGGCCCGCAGTTCGGCCCGGACGGCGTCATAGACCGGTTCCTGGGCGTCTACGAAACGCTGCAGGTTATAAGGGTCGGCCACCCCCGACAAGTTACCCTCGGGCTGATCTATGGAGAGGAACGCGATGTCGGCACCGCCCAAGCCCGGATCCGCGCTCGCCGAACGTTTACGGCGCCGCCGGGCCAAGCGCAGCCTGCTGCAGCGGGTCAGCATCCAGTCCAAGCTGATGCTGATGCTGCTCACCATGAGCGTGCTGGCAACTGCGGTCGCCGGCGGTATCGGCTTCCAGTCCGGACGCAGTTCGCTGCGGGCGGCGGGCTTCGATCAGCTCACCGGCATCCGGGAGGCGCAGTCCCGCGTGCTGGAGATGGGACTGTCGGATATCACCGGATCGCTGCTGATCTTCTCCCGCGGCGAGACCGTGGCCGGGGCAGTGGGCGCCTTCAACGCCGCCTTCGACCAGCTCCACGACGCCACCATCAGCCCGCAGGACAGTGCGGCCCTGGTCGATTTCTACACCGCGAAATTCCGCGACGCCGACAACGGCCGCCTGGATATCAACGCCTTGATCCCCACCTCGAATGCGGCCCGTTATCTGCAGTCGCGCTACACCGTCGCGGTCAAGAACCGTGATACCGCGGTGCGCGTCGACGACGCCAAGGACAACAGCGCCTGGTCGGTGGTGAACGCCCGCTACCACCCCTACTTCCGGGAGATCGTCACCCGGATGGGGTTCCAGGACGTCTTCCTCGTCAACGCCCGCGGCGACGTGGTCTACAGCGCCGAAAAGGGCGTGGAACTCGGAACCAACATCCTCACCGGTCCATACCGGGGACAGGGCCTGCTTCCAGAGGCCTTCCAGAAGGCGATGTCGTCGAATGAAATCGACTTCTCGGTGAGCACCGACTTCTCCGAATACCTGCCCGCCGGCCAGCCGACGGCGTGGATGCTGGTGCCGATCGGTCCACCGGGCCGGGCGGGCGGCGTCATGGTGGTGGAGTACCCCGCCTCGATCGTCAACCGGCTGATGACCGCGGACCGTCAGTGGCGGGAATCGGGGATGGGTACGACCGGGGAAACCTACATCGTCGGCAAGGACAACCTGATGCGGTCGGACTCACGGTTGTTCCTCGAGGATCCCGAGGCCTACCAGCGCGATGTCGTGGCCGCCGGCACCGCTCCCGACGTCGCCAAACGCGCGATCAAACAGGGCACCACGGTGCTGGTCCAGCCGGTGGGGACCATAGCCACCGAAGCAGCTCAGCGTGGCGAGACCGGGACGACGATCGCCACCGACTATCTGGGTCACCGCGCCCTGCAGGCCTACGCTCCGGTCAACATCAAGGGATTGAACTGGGTGGTCGTCGCCTCGGTCGACTCCGATGAGGCATTCGCACCGGAGCGTAACTTCGCCCATCGGCTGGTCCGGTCCACGGTGCTGCTCATCTTCATCGCCTGTATTGCCGCGATGCTGTGGTCACGGCTGTTCGTCCGTCCGATCAGACGGCTCGAGGAAGGCGCTGAGCGGATCAGCACCGGCAACTACGACTCCGAGATACCGGTGACGACCGGTGACGAATTCGGTGACCTCACAGTCGCTTTCAACGATATGAGCCGGAATCTCTCGATCAAGGACCAGTTGCTGGCCAAGCAGCGCGAGGAGAACGACAAGCTGCTGATGTCCCTGATGCCCGAATCGGTCGTGGAACGCTACCGCGAGGGTGAGGACGCGATCGCCGAGGAACATCAGGACGTCACGGTGATCTTCGCCGACGTCGTGGGCGTCGACAGGCTCTCCAGTGACATGTCCGCCTCAGACTCGCTGGAGATCATCAACAAGCTGGTGCGCCAGTTCGACGCCGCCGCCGAGACCCACGGCGTGGAACGCGTGCGCAACACCCATAACGGCTATCTGGCCAGTTGCGGGCTCACCGTTCCGCGTCTGGACAACATCTCCCGGACGGTTGATTTCGCGATCGACATGCAACGGATCGTCGACCGGTTCAACGCCGAGACCGGACACCACATCGCGCTGCGAGCCGGTATCGACACCGGCTCGGTGACCAGTGGACTCGTCGGCCGCGCCGGATTGGTCTTCGACCTGTGGGGCGGGGCGGTCCACCTGCCCTCGAAGATGCGCCGCGGTTTCGCCCAGCCCGGCATCTACGTCAGCCAGGCCGTCTACGACGCCACCCGGGACACCCGGCACTACGAAGCGGCCGGCAACATCACCGTCGACGACACCGAACAACCTGCCTGGCGGCTCGACGAGGACCTCGGGTGACGCTCTGATGAGCATCCTGAGCACGCCGTGGTTCTACTGGTCGGTGATTCTGGCGATCGGGCTGCCGACGATCCTGGTAGTGCTGACCGAGTTACAGCACGCACTGGACCGCCGTGGCAGCTTCGTGGCGCGTCCGATCGGGTTGCTACGCACCTTCATCGTCCCGCTCGGAGCCCTGCTGGTGTTGCTCACCCAAACCACCGGGGTCGCATGGGACTCCAGCGGTGTGCGCATCCTCGCAACGGTATTCGGCATCTTTGTCTTGGTCATGGTGCTGTCCGGCGTCAGCGCCACGGTGTTCCAGAGCGCCCCGGCCGGCAGCTGGCGTCGGCGGATGCCGTCGATCTTCATCGACGTCGCCCGCTTCGCGATCATCGCGATCGGTGTCGCGATGATCTTCGCCTACGTGTGGGGGGCCAACGTCGGCGGTCTGTTCACCGCGCTCGGGGTGAGCTCCATCGTGCTGGGCCTGACATTGCAGAACTCGGTCGGCCAGATCATCTCCGGCTTGCTGCTGCTCTTCGAGCAGCCGTTCCAGATGGGCGACTGGGTGGAGACCAGTTCGGCGAAGGGCCGGGTGACCGAGGTCAACTGGCGGGCCACCCACATCAACACCGGCACAGGACTTGAGATCATCCCGAACTCGGTCCTGGCCGGACAGTCGTTCGTCAACCTCAGCCGGCCACCGGGGGGGCACGCCATCACCGTGACGGCGAAGTTCTCCGGCGCAGACGCCCCCGATACCGTCTGCGCTCTGCTGACCGATGTCGCCGCCAAACTTCCGCAGCTGCACCCCGACGGTCACCCGGCTGCCACGGCGACCAGCAGCACCGACTACGCGGTAACCATTCCGGTGCGCTCACCAGCCGATGACATCGCAGCGCGATCGACGTTCCAGCGCTGGCTCTGGTACGCCTCGCGCCGCGCCGAGTTGCGGCTCGACGGTCTTGAGGACGACTTCTCCACACTCAAGCGCCGGGCGGAGGCACTGAGGAAGATCGCCCCGATCCTGCGGGCGAACAGCTCCGATCTGGAAGGACTGCTGCCATCGGTGACGGTGACCCGGTTCGGCTCCGACGAGGTGGTGCAAAGCGGCGGTGACGTGCCGTCCGGAATGTCGTTCATCGTCAAGGGCCGGGTCAGGATGGTCGTGCTGGGCAGGGACGGCAGCCTGATCCCGTTGACCACACTGCACGAGGGAGACTTCCTCGGCCAGACCGCTCTGACCCGCGAGCCCGTGATCGGTAACGCTTACGCGATCGGTGAGGTCACCGTACTGCAGATACCGCGTGATGCCGTGGAGCACTTGGTGTTCCGCAAACCCGAATTGCTTGCCGACCTCAGCCAGGCGATCGAGGAACGGCGGACCCGCGCCCGCGAAGCGGTCAAGGAAGCCGAAAAGCCCCATGCGGAAATCGAAGACAGCGAGCAGGAAGCACTCTGATCGAGTGTCTCGCCGCGTGATCTGATCGTTGCCCAACTGCGACTTGGCGCACCGCGCCGGGTTCGGGGTGAGTGTGTCATCCGATGTTTGACTTCCCATGCACACAGCAGTGACTGCTGACGTAAGTACGAAATGTGATGGGAGTCGTCATGAAATTGGTCGAGAAGCTGCGAGGCAGGTGGGCTCGGCGCGTCGCCGCGGCCGCCGCAACCGCGCTCACTCTGCCCGGCCTGATCGGTGCTGCCGGCGGTTCTGCAACCGCGTCGGCGTTCTCACGGCCCGGCCTTCCGGTGCTCTACCTGGATGTTCCGTCGGCCTCGATGAACCGCAACATCCGCATCCAGTTCCAGAAGGGCGGCGAGCACGCCGTGTACCTGATGGACGGCCTGCGCGCCCAGGAGGACTACAACGGCTGGGATATCAACACGCCCGCCTTCGAGTGGTTCCTGAACTCCGGACTTTCCGCCGTCATGCCGGTCGGCGGTCAGTCCAGCTTCTACACCGACTGGTACCAGCCGTCGCAGGGCAACGGTCAGAACTACACCTACAAATGGGAAACGTTCATGACCCAGGAGCTGCCGGCCTACCTGCAGGCGAATCAGGGGGTCAACCCGAACGGCAACGCCGTCGTCGGCCTCTCGATGGCGGGCAGCGCGGCGCTGACCTATGCGATCTACTACCCGCAGAAATACATCTACGCCTCCTCGCTGTCGGGCTTCCTGAACCCGTCCGAGGGCTGGTGGCCGATGTTGATCGGTCTGGCGATGAGCGATGCCGGCGGCTTCAACGCCCAGAGCATGTGGGGCCCGTCCTCGGATCCGGCATGGCGGCGCAATGACCCGATGGTCAACATCAATCAGCTGGTCGCCAACAACACCCGTCTGTGGATCTACTGCGGCACCGGCACACCGTCGGAGCTCGACACCTCCGGTGGCGGCGGCAATCTGATGGCCGCACAGTTCCTTGAGGGTTTCACGTTGCGCACCAACAAGACCTTCATGGACAACTATCTGGCCGCGGGCGGTAAGAACGGAGTGTTCAACTTCCCGGCCAACGGCACACACAGCTGGGGTTACTGGGGTGCCCAGCTGCAGCAGATGATCCCCGATATGCAACGGGTTCTCGGCGCTACCCCATCCGGCGCCTGAGCATCCGTAGAACAGCAGGCCTGTCGCCACAGGGCGGCAGGCCTGCTGCTTTGTCCGCCACTAGCCGACCAGTTCGGCCCGGCCGTCGGTATACACCCGGACCGGCGTGCCGGTGACCTCTCGGTCCAGGGTTTCGGCCGCGGCGTCGGCATCGGCGATCAGCGCCATCGCGCGGGCGCCGTCCGGTGTGCGGACGGCCACGAAGGTCTTCTCCGGCTTGCCGTCCCGGCCGAAGGCCGTCGTCCACGACTCCACCGCGCCGACTCCCTGCCACTCGACGAGAGCGGTGCGGGTGGGCGCGGCGTCCACCTCGGTCTGAACGTCCTCCCACCGGAAGGCGACCGGCGGTGGCGTGGCGCTGTAGACCCCGAAGCTGTGTTTGGTGAGGTAGCCGCCGTTGGCGGTGATCAGCCCGCTCGAACCCGGGTTGGCCCGGAGCAGTTCAGCCATCGTCGCGATCGAGTGCGTCACGTAGTTGTTCCATGGTCCGCCGGCGAAGGTCAGTCCGCCGGTGACGGTCAGCGGCCGGTTCGGATCGCCGGTCGGCAGGCCCAGTTCAGCGGCCGCGACCTGAACAGCGGAGGGGAAACAGGAATAGAGGTCGATGAAATCGAGATCGTCGATGCCAACACCGGCCAATTCCAGGACGCGACGTCCGCCGATCCGGATCGCCGGTGAGCGGTGCAACTCATCGCGCTCTCCGATCACGGAGGTGTCGTGGGAGTCGGTGCCCGCGTGCGGGAAGACCCACGTATCGGAGGGGATCTGGAGATACTCAGCCTTCTGCGCCGAACACAGCACCAGCGCTGCGCCCTGGTCCACCATGTTGTTGGAGTTCATCAGCTTGGGGTACGGCCAGCTGATCATCCGGTTGTCCGGTCCCGGCTGCCAGATCTGCTCGGCGCTGTGCGCTTCACGGCTCCAGGCGTGCGGATTGGACTGGGCCACCGTACTGAACTGCGCCCACAATTCGCCGATCCGCCGGCGGTGGACTTCCGATGACTCCCCTGCCGCGACTCGCAAGGCCTCTTCGAAGAGCGGGTAGACGAATGACGGCCGGTCCAGTCCGATCCGGTCCTCACCCGGGCCCGACATCGGAACCGGATTCTCGCCGCCGGGCGGAACCGGGACCGCCTCGTCCTGCCGCGTCCAGTCCGGCCGGATCCCCCTGGCCCGCAATCGCATCCGGGTCCGCCAGGTCTCCGCACCGGCGATCAGCACAACATCGGTCCGCCCCGCCTGGATGTCGACACAGGCCTGGTTGACCAATGACTGCGGGGTGTTGCCGCCGATACTGCTGTAGCGGGTGCGGGCCTGCGGCGCTCCGATCTTCCCGGCCAGCAGCAGACCCGGGTCGCGGTAGCGCCAGGACAGCAGATTGACGATCCTGATCGAGTCGACCGCCTGCAGAATCCGCGGATCGGCGGCCTCCCGGGCCGCCGACGCCATCAGGTCGACCGGTTCGGTGTCAGGGGATTCGTCACGCTGATTCACCTGGCCTACGCCGACGAGCACCGGGGTGCGGGGGTCGAGGGTCACCCGGGTCCCACCTTGTAGATCGACTTCAGATCGAAGAACTCATGCAATCCCTCGGGCCCGAGTTCGCGCCCGAGGCCACTGGCCTTGACTCCGCCGAAGGGTGCACCGATGTCGAGTTGGTAGTCGTTGATCCCGACCGTGCCGGTCCTCATCTCCCGGGCCACCTCGGTGGCCCGGTCGGAGTCAGTCGACCAGACCGTGCCGGCCAGCCCGAACTCGCTGTCATTGGCCAGTGCGATCGCCTGATCGTCCCCGTCGTAGGGGATGACCGCCAACACCGGCCCGAAGATCTCCTCCTGCGCGATGCGATCGGAATTGTGCACATCGGTGAACACAGTCGGCGAGACGAACCACCCCCGCGGCTGGTCGCGTGGAACACCTCCCCCTGCAACGAGTTTCGCGCCGCTGATCTTGCCGGTCTCGATATAGTCGAGAACCCGCTCGCGCTGTCTTGAGCTGACCACCGGTCCGATATCGGTGGCGGTGTTCAGCGGATCACCCACAATGAGTCCGTCGACCAGACCGACCAGCGCGTCGACGACCTCGGGATAGCGCGACCGCGGCGCCAGGATGCGAGAGCCCAGGAAACAGGTCTGGCCGTTGTTGATGAACGAAACCGACTTCAGCCCCTTCATCGTCGCGTCGAGATCGGCGTCGTCGAGGATGATCGCAGCCGACTTGCCGCCGAGTTCGAGCGTGACCGGGCGTAGCAGCCTGCCGCATGCCTCGCCGATGATGCGGCCCACGGCGGTCGAACCGGTGAAACTCACCTTGTCCACGCCCGGATGCGATACCAGGTGGGCGCCGGCCTGCGCCCCGCCCGGCACCACGTTCAAAACTCCGGCCGGTAACCCGGCGTCCTCGGCGGCCTCAGCGAATACCAATGCGTCCAATGCTGTTTCGGGTGATGCCTTGAGCACCACCGTGCACCCGGCGGCAAGGGCAGGAGCGAGCTTGAACGCGGCCAGCGCCTGGGGATAGTTCCACGGCACGATGGCCGCGACGACGCCCACCGCCTCGTGACGCACGATGGTGTGCCCGATCGCACTGGGCCGCACCTCCTCGAGCGGTGTTGAGGTGATCAGCTTTGCGTAGTAGCCCAGCAGGGCCGCCGGAAACAGACCGTTGGCGCCACCGGACAACGCCATCGGCATACCGTTCTCGCGGCTGACCAATTCGCTGGTGCTCTGGGCCCGGCGGTGCAGTGCCGCGGCGAACGCGGTCAGCACACCGGCGCGATGGTCCGGGGAAGCCCCCCGCCATTCCGGCAGTGCGGCCCGCGCCGCGGCGACCGCCGCGTCGATATCGGACTCGGTGGCACTGGCTCCGTCGCCGAGCACCTCACCTGTCGCGGCCTCGAGTACGGGTTCGCATTTGTCCGCGAGGCGAAACTCGCCGTCGATGAACAGTTGCGGGCCTCTGACAGCAGTCACAGCCGAACTCCTTCTGCGTCCTGCGAGGCGAACAGCACGCCCTCGCTGATCAGATTCTCTGTCTCATCCGCTGTCATACCAAGGATGCCCCTGCAGATCCCGCGGGTGTCGGCGCCGGGAAGCGGTGCCGGGCGCAACGGCGAGGGCGGGATGTTGCGGAACGGAGCGGGGCCGGTTTCGGCGGGCAGCGGCAGCTCGAACAACGGATGCGCCATCTCGGTCAGCACGTTTCGGAACCGCAACTGAGGATGCTCGTACACATCGTCACCGCGGCACATCGGACCCGCCGCGACTCCGGCGGCCTGCAACTGCTCAGCCGCCTGTTCGGGCGTGCGTTGCGCGGCCCACGCGGCGAGATCCACGCCTCCGGTGACCTTCGCGGCGGCCACGCGGTCGGCATCCGAACCGATCGACACCACACACCACTCGTCGTCTCCCGCGCACGCCAGCACGAGGTGGATTGCGCCGTCGTCGACCACCTGCGCACGATCCGGGTCGGCAGCCAGCGTGACGAAGCGGGTGTCCAGTTGATTGATACCGGCCTCCGCCTGCGAGACGTGAATGCGGGCGCCCGTTCCGCAGCGCCGGCGGCGGATGAGTGCGGCCAGCGCCCCGATCGCCGTGATCCGACCGACCACATGGTCCGGGAAGATCGTCGTGGCGTCGTAGAACGGGTGACGGTCACCCGAATCACCCAGTACCGCGGCCCACAAGCCGGTGACACCGGTCGCGGCCCGGACCAGTGGGCCGTATCCCATCCGGACGCTCCACGGTCCGTGATCGCCGTAGGCGCTGCTCTCGGCGAGCACGATCCGCGGGCTGATCGCGCGCAGCCGGTCATAGCCGAAACCGAGCGCGTCGAGGGTTCCCGGTTTGAAGTTTGCGAACAGCGCATCGGCGGAGGCGACCAGCTTCGCGAAGATCTCCGCCCCATGCGGTCTGCGCAGATCGACACCGAATCCGAGATGGTTGCGGTGCGCGCGGGCGAACGACTCGCTGAGCGCCTGGTTCTCCCGCTTCTGGCGCAGACCGTCCGGATAGGCCGCACTCTCGACCTTGATCACCTCTGCGCCGAGATCACCGAACAATCTGCTGAGCTCTCCGCCCGCGACGATCACGCCGAGATCAATCACCCTGACCCCGTCAAGCGGTAATGCACCGACGTCGCCGACCGGAGCCGGATCGAATCGTGCTGCCCGCCAAGCCGGTTCGCTGCTGCCCGCAGCAGGTGCGGCCGTCCGGAAACCGGCCCGCTCACCATCGACGGACCAGTACCCGACCGGGACACGGGCGCGTACGCCCGGGGCGATCTCCGCGTCAATCAGGGCGCCGACCGCGTCGAGGTGATCGGAGTGCAGCGCCTCCGATGCGGTCAGCACCGCCGCGATCGGCACGCCGTGGCGCTGACCTTCGGCCACCAGTTCCTCCCGAGTCCGACCCGCGAACATCGCACCGATGAGTGCGGAGAGATCGGCAAAGGCCTGGACCCGGGCCGGCAGGGCGTCGAACCGTGGATCCCGGAACTGTTCGGGCTCCCCCAGCCAGGCCCGCAGTCCGTGCCACTGCCGGGGCGCCAGCACGCAGATCCGGACGAATCCGTCCTTACACCTGATGATCGGATAGAGGTCCTGGTTGCGCGGCCTCCCCCGCCACCGTTCGCCGGCCTTACGCGCCGTGGCGGCCTGACCCTGCGTCCCGAACGGCGGGTCCAGTGCCAGCACCACCGCGTCGAACCGGGAGAAATCGATGTAATCGCCGGCACCGCAACGCAACCGGTTGAAATACGCGGCCAGCACCGCCCAGGCCGCCTGAACGGCCGCGGTCGCCGAGGCGATGCCCTCTGGTGGCAGCACCGGAGTTCCGGTGGCGGGTCCGGACCGGGACAGTGCGGCACCCATCGCGTAGAGCACCGGATCGCCGGCACGCCAGGACGCGTACGGTCCGGTGCTGCCGAAGTCGGTCACCAGCATCGTGACGAGGTGCCCGAACCGGTCGGACAGATCCGCGCAGGACGTACCGTAGGACGTCGCGAGGCCGGGAAGCCCGCTGTCGACGACGATGTCGGCAGCGGCGGCGAGATCCATCAGCGTTTTTCGATCGGCGGGCACTGCGGGGTCGAGCACGATGCTGCGCTTGTTGGCGTTGTGCAATGCGAACGGGATGCTCGCACCGTCCAGTGCCGGACGTTCCGCGCGCCCGGAACTGCCCGCCGGCGGTTCCACCTTCAGCACGTCGGCACCGAGGTCGGCGAGCAACCGTGTGACGGCATCGGCGTCACCATGGGCCAGGTCGAGCACCCTGAGCCGGTCGAGCAGTGGCTCGGTTTCTTCCATGCACGCCCTTCCTAAGCCGTTGCCGAGCCTAACCACGTCGGCTGACCCGTGATCTCCCGCGGGTAGAATAGGAACAAATGTATGCAAAAAGCATGGTCAGCGCGGCAACCCCCGCTGGGCCGGAGCCGGGGACCCACCCGGCCGTCGCGCAACTGGCCGCCCTGCACCACTTCAGGACCTATCTCGATATCGGGGTGGTCGTCGTGGTGCTGGCGATCTCCAATCTGATCGCGCACTTCACCACGCCGTGGGCGAGTGTCGCGACGGTCCCGGCCGTCGCCGTCGGCCTGGTGTTCCTGGTGCGGGCACGGGGCCTGGGCTGGGCGGAGCTGGGACTGGGCCGCGAACACTGGCGCTCCGGGGCGGTTTACGCGCTGGCCGCCGCCGGGCTCGTCCTCACGGTCATCGTCATCGGGGCCGCCCTGCCATGGACCCGGCCTATGTTCCTCAACGATCGTTACGCGACGCTGTCCGGAGCGGTGGTGGCATCGATGATCGTCATCCCGCTGCAGACCGTGATCCCCGAAGAGCTCGCGTTCCGCGGTGTCCTGCACGGCGCGCTGAACCGGGCATGGGGGTTCCGCGGAGTAGCGGCCGGCGGATCGCTGCTGTTCGGGCTGTGGCATATCGCATCCTCGCTGGGACTCACGAGCGGCAATGTCGGATTCACCCGGGTCCTCGGCGGTGGTGTGGCCGGAATGGTGGCCGGTGTGCTGATGGCCGTGTTGGCAACCGGCGCCGCCGGTTTCGTCTTCACCTGGTTGCGCCGTCGCAGCGGCAGCCTGATCGCACCCATCGCATTGCACTGGTCACTGAACGGCATGGGAGCACTGGCGGCCGCGCTGGTGTGGCACCTGTCCGCCTGATTCACACGATCAGTACCGCGGCGCCGGCGATCCTTCCCTCGGCGAGGTCGGTCAACGCCCGATCGGCCTGTGCCAGAGGGTATTGCGGTGTGGTGACCTCGATCCGGTTCCGTCCGGCGAACTCCAGGAAGGCCCGGGCGTCCGCCCTGGTGTTGGACGTGACCGAACGGATCTGGCGCTCCTGGAACAGATGGCGCTGGTAATTCAACGGCGGGATGTCACTGAGGTGGATGCCGGCCACGGCCAGTGTTCCGCCGCGATCCAGAGCCTCGCACGCCGGCAGCACCAAATCCCCCACCGGGGCGAAGAGGATGGCGGCGTCGAGTTTGACCGGCGGCGGGTCCGCGGCACCCTGCACCGAGGCGACGCCGAGTTCCAGGGCGAGTCTGCCTGCCTCGTCGCCACGGGTCATCACATGCACTTCCGCACCCTGGGCCAGCGCGACCTGGGCGGTGATGTGGGCGCTGCCGCCGAACCCATAGAGACCTAGCCGTCCCCCCTCGGGCAGATCGGCCCGCAGCAGTGACCGGTATCCGATGATGCCCGCGCACAACAGTGGCGCCAACTCGCTGTCGGTGTAGCCGTCGGGCAGTCGATGCGCGAAATCAGCAGGGACGGTGGCGAATTCGGCATAGCCGCCATCGGCATCCCATCCCGTGTAGCGGGATTGCGGACAGAGGTTCTCATTCCCGCGCCGGCAGTATGCGCATTGGCCGCAGGTGTGACGCAGCCACGCGATTCCCACCCGGTCACCGGGTGCGAAGCCCGCTGCTCCGTCACCGAGTGCGACCACTTCGCCGACGACTTCATGGCCGGGGGTCACATCAGGGCGGCGAACCGCGAGATCACCCTCGGTGACGTGCAGATCCGTGCGGCACACCCCGCAGGCCCGGACGGCGACCAGCAGTTCACCGGCGCCCGGCTGCGGGACCGGCGAGTCGGGATCCAGCTGCAGTGGGCGGGCGCGCACCGGTCCCGGGTGCCGCACCCGCCACGCCCGCATGGTGGCCGGCGGGCTCACACCCGACTGCGACCTCCCACCGACCGGTAGACCAGCAGCAGAATCACCGCCCCGACCAGTGCGCCGAGGAACGAATGATTGATGGGCGGCGTGAAGGTGAACTCGTGCGGCGGGAATACCAGGCTTCCCAGCGTGCCGCCGACATAGCCGCCGGCAATGCCGAGCAGGCCGGTTCCGATCCAGCCGAGGTGAGCGCTGCCGGGCACCAACGCCTTCGCGACGAACCCGACGATCAGACCGAGGATGATCATCCAGATCACATGCATGATCGAACTCCTTGACTTCGGTAGGCCGACGCCGTGCCGACCAGCGTGAGACAAGTAGAACGCGCGCGCATCACGACTCGACTGCAGCTACGGCTACGAATCGGCCGTCAAAAGCACAACGGCTACCCGCCCGGCATCATCTCCGGGACGGGCGTCTCGACCGGGATCGGCACGCCGATCCGGTTGCCCGGCGCGGGCGGGATCGCCGGCGCGTTGGGATCGACCGGCGGCGCCGCCGGCGGCGGCGGCGCGGCGTACGGCCGGATGGACTGGGCCAGCGCCTTGGCGGCGACGGTGTCGATCGGATCCTTGGAGGTGCCCAGCCAGACCACGAACCAGCGACTGGCCGCGGCGTGCGCCTGCGGGTTGCCCGCGACACCCACCACGCCGGCCCAGATCTGCCCGTTGGGCTTGGCGGCGTCAGTGAACTTCACGTCATAGGAGGCCGCCGCACCCGGCAGGTCCGCTGCCTGCAACGGCATGGACTGCTGGTTGATCCGGTTGCCGGGGAACGGCATGAAGAACTCGCCCATGTCGGAGGCCAGCCGGACCGCGGCCTTGGCGTTGTCCGGTTCTGCGCCCGCGAAGAGCTTCAGGTCCAGCCGGCCCAGCAGAATGCTGGTGTCGTTGGCCGTGGTGGCGGGCTGACCGGGCAGGGCCGGACCGGTTTGCTTGAGCAGCAGGGCCTGGCCATAGCTCAGCCGCGAAGCGTCCGCGACCTCCCAGCCGGCCGGGAGCACGTAGCTGAAGCCGCCGACCGCGTTGGTGACCCGGCCGATTTCCGGCGCGGGGGCCGGGACGACCGGAGCATTCGGATCGGCCGGTACCGGAGCAGGCGCATTCGGATCGGCCGGCACCGGAGCAGGCGCATTCGGATCGGCCGGCACCGGAGCAGGCGCATTCGGATCGGCCGGGGCGGGAGCCGGAGCGAGCGGGGCGTTGGGGTCCACGGGGGCTGGAGCCGGGGCCGGTGACGCGGGGGCGGGTGACGCGGGGGCGGCCGTCGACGGGGCCGGCGACGGCGCGACCGGATCGGCGGTCGCCTCGGTCGACGGCAACGCGATCGTGATGACAGTGGCACCCGCCACCGCGCTGGCGGCCAGCGCGGTCCACAGGCCCGGGCGTCGTGAAGTCTGATCCGGCTGATTCATGGCGAAAAACCTACCGTGTTACAGCCGTGACGCAAGTTCGCTGGTCTTCAGTGTCGGCCTGCGGATTCAACATTGATGCGCTGATAGCGGCGCTGCGGCGTGCAACGACACGCCCTGGGTCTTGACGGTGAACCAGACCCGCGCGCCGACGCTCAGCCCCAGCGCGGCCACCGACTCCGCGGTGACGTCGGCGGCCAGGCCCGGGGTGCCGTCCGACTGGCCGGCCGTGCGAACGCGAACCACCGCACCACTGACCTCCACCTCGCCGATGGTCGCGAGCACGCTGTTGCGCGGACTGCCTTGGGGCTGTTCGCGGTACACCGCGACGGCCGCCGGCGCGAAGACCGCCACCGCGTCCTGTCCGGCCGGCAGGTCCTCGACGTCCCCGGCGCTGGTTCCGTGCCACATCTGGCCTTCCGGCGTACGGAGCAACCCGGGCCCGGCCAGTACCCCCCGCACCAGGTTCAGACCGGCGATCCGGGCTCCGAACCCGCTGCGCGGGGAGGCCAGCACCCGGCCGGTCGGGCCGGCCTCGGCGATCCGGCCCCCCTCGATCACGAGCACCCGGTCGGCGAGTGCGAGCACATCGAGCAGGTCGTGGGTGATGAGCAGGACCGGACGCGAACCGTCTGTGAGGACCCGCCGCAGCACCGCCCGGGCCGTGGCCGCCCCTGCCACGTCGAGCCCGGCCAGCGGTTCGTCCAGCAGCAGTACCTCCGGGGCCGCGGCCAGTGCGCGGGCCAGTGCGACGCGTTGGGCCTGTCCCCCTGAGATCTCGTTCGGCCGGCGGCGGGCGAGTTCGGCGACGCCGACCGTCTCCAGCCAACCCAGTGCCTCGGATCGGACCCCGTCGCCGGTCCGGGCGTGCCTGGCGTGCCGGCGGGCGGCGAACTCGACATTGGCCAGCACGCTGAAGTGGGGAAACAGCAGTGGGTCCTGCTGCAGCAGGCCGATCCGACGGTCATGGGTCGGTACCGCGATCCCGTGCGCGGTATCGGTGAGGGTTCGCGAGCCGACCCGCACCACGGCTCGATCGGCGCCCAGCAGTCCCGCGATGACCGCGGCGGTCGTCGACTTACCGGCCCCGTTGGGTCCGAGAACCGCCAGTACCTCTCCGGATCCCACCTCGAATTCCACGTCCAGGCCGCGGTCGGCGACCGCCGCCTGAACGAACAGGTCAGCCATCGGCATTCCAGCCGGCCAGACGCCGCGCCCCCAGACCCACGACGATCACCGCAGCGACCCCGATCAGCAGCACCGAGAGCGCGACCGCGGCATCGGGGTCGCTTTCCCGGACCAGGTAGATCTCCAGCGGGAGAGTTCGGGTGACACCCTGCCGGGATCCGGCGAAGGTGAGGGTGGCCCCGAATTCACCCAGCGCCCTGGCGAAGGCCAGCACCGCCCCGGACAGCAGTCCGGGCCCCAGCAGTGGCAGTGTCACCCGCCACCACACGGTTCCGGGGCGCGCACCGAGGGTGGCCGCCACCACGTCGTAGTCCGATCCCGCGGTCCGCGCGGCCCCCTCCAGGGCGATGACCAGGAACGGAAGCGACACGAACGCCTGTGCGAGCACAACCGCGGTGGTGGTGAAGGCGATCCGGATCCCTGCGGCCTCGAGATAGTGGCCGAGCAACCCCAGCCGGCCGAACGCGTAGAGCAGTGCCAGACCCCCCACCACCGGAGGAAGCACCAGTGGCAACAACACGACCGGTCGCAGAACCCTGGTCAGCGGTCCCGGGTACCGGGCCAGCACCATCGCCAGTGGCACCCCCAGCACCAGGCACAGGGCGGTGCTGGCGGCGGCGGTCCGCAGGCTGAGCATCAGCGCGGCCCGCGCCGCGGGACTGCCGATCAACGTGCCCAGACGCGGCCAGTCGACCTTCAAAGCCATCGCCAGCAGGGGCAGCACCACGAACACGGCCCCCACCGCCGCGGGCAGATACACCCACCACGGCAGGGGCACCTGCGCCCGCCTCGGCCTCATGCCGCATTACCCTAGGTCGCTACTGTCGAGTAACCTTCTCCCGGACCCTTGAGCAGGACCCTTCAGGAGGCATTCGATGGACGTGCTGGTCACCGGCGCTGACGGCGAGCTCGGACGCGTGGTCGCCGAGGCGTTCAAATCCGCCGGCCACCGGGTGGTGGTGAGCGGCGCCCGGCGCGACGAGCTGGAACTCGTCGCCAAGGAACTCGATGTCGACGCCGTCGTCTGCGACCACTCCGACCCGGCCAGCCTGGCCGAGGCGCGATCGCGGTTCCCCAACCACCTGGACACCATCGTCAATGTGCCCGCGCCGGATCTGCTCGGCGACGGTCCGCGGGCGCACTCGCTCGGGGACACCGCTGCCGCATGGCAGTCGGCGTTCGACCGGACCGTGCTCGCCACGGTGCTGACCGTGCAGGTCGTCGGAGACAACCTCCGCTCGGGCGGATCCATCGTCAGCGTCATCCCGACGACGGCCGAGACCGGGCCGGACGGGGCGGTCAAGGCGGCACTGACCAACTGGACCTCAGGAGTCTCGGACCACTTCGGCACCCGGGGTATCACCATCAACTCGGTGGCCTGCGGCCGGGCCTCCCACCCGGGTTACGACGGATTGGCCGGCCGCGAACCACAGGCCCCCGAAGAGATCGCCCGGCTGGCGCTGTTCCTGACCACACCGGCCGCCCGGCACATCACCGGACAGACTCTGCACGTCGGCCGTGGCGCTTCAGTCGTTTTCAACTAGGGAATTAAAGTCGGTCGCGTGACGATCCGACTCGCTCTGCAGATCCCCAACTTCAGCTACGGCACCGGCGTCGCCGATCTGTTCCCCACCGTGCTCGCCCAGGCCCGGGAGGCAGAGGCCGCCGGTTTCGACGCGGTCTTCGTGATGGACCACTTCTACCAACTGCCGATGCTCGGCGCTCCCGAGGAGCCGATGCTGGAGGCCTACACCGCGCTGGGCGCGCTGGCGAGCGCCACCGAGCGGGTTCTGCTTGGAACCCTGGTGACCGGCAACACCTATCGCAACCCCACCCTGCTGGCGAAGATCATCACCACCCTCGACGTGATCAGCCAGGGCCGCGCCGTACTCGGCGTCGGCACCGGCTGGTTCGAGCTGGAACATGACCAATTGGGTTATGAATTCGGCACATTCACGCAGCGGTTCGCCAAATTGGACGAGGCGCTGAAGATCATCCTGCCGATGATCGCCGGCGACCGGGTGAGCTTCTCCGGTGAGTACTACCGGACCGAACAGGCGATCGCGGTGCCCCGTTACCGCGACCACATTCCACTGATGATCGGCGGCCGGGGCGAGAAGAAGACGTTCGGATTGGCGGCACGTTATTTCGACCACCTCAACGTGATCGCCGCGATGGACGACCTGCCGGGCAAGATGGCCGCCCTGGCCCGGCGCTGCGAGGAGGTCGGCCGGGACCGTTCGACGCTGGAGACCAGCGTCCTGCTCACCACGATCCCCGACCCCAAGTTCACCGAGGACATGATCCCCGAGGCGATGCGCGGCCGGACGGTGGTGGGCAGCCCGGACCGGATCGCCGAAGCGGTGCAGGCCGGGGTGATCGACAACGGCGTCGACGGTGTGATCATCAACATGCCCGCCTACCGGCCGGGCTCGATCGCCGCGGTCGGAGAGGCCTTGCGGGGTGTCGTCGGCGCCTGACCCGACGCGACGGCGCTGACGCGGGCGACTACCGTGGAAGCCGTCGCCGACCAGTCCGACGCACTCAACAGGAGCCACGAAGATGACCCACCCCGGTGCTACTCCGACGGACAAGCACAAGGTCGTCATCATCGGATCCGGCTTCGGCGGTTTGCAGGCCGCCAAGAAGCTCAAGCGGGCCGACGTCGACATCAAGATGATCGCCAAGACCACCCACCACCTGTTCCAGCCGCTGCTCTATCAGGTCGCGACCGGGATCATCTCGGAGGGCGAGATCGCGCCGCTGACCCGGGTGATCCTTCGCGGCAACAAGAACTGCCAGGTTCTGCTCGGCGAGGTCACCCATATCGACCTGAAGCGCAAGACCGTCGACTCGGTGCTGCTCGGTCACACCTACCGGACTCCGTATGACTCGCTGATCGTCGCCGCGGGGGCGGGCCAGTCCTACTTCGGCAACGACCATTTCGCCGAGTGGGCGCCGGGGATGAAGACCATCGACGACGCGCTCGAACTGCGCGGGCGGATCCTGGGCGCCTTCGAACAGGCGGAACGTTCCAGTGATCCGGAACGGCGTGCCAAACTGCTCACCTTCGTCGTGGTCGGGGCGGGACCCACCGGGGTGGAGATGGCCGGCCAGATCGCCGAACTCGCCGATCACACGCTCCGGGGCGCCTTCCGCCGCATCGATTCGACCAGGGCCCGGGTGATCCTGCTCGACGCGGCGCCGTCCGTGCTGGCGCCGATGGGCCCGAAACTCGGCCGCAAGGCCGCCGCCCGGCTGGAGAAACTGGGCGTCGAGATCCAGCTGGGGGCCATGGTCACCAATGTGGATCGCAATGGGATCGACGTGAAATACAGCGACGGTGGGATCGGACGGATCGAGTGCGCCACCAAGGTGTGGTCGGCCGGGGTGGCCGCCAGCCCACTGGCGAAGGTCATCGCCGATCAATGCGGAGCCGAGATCGACCGGGCCGGCCGGATCAAGGTCCTGCCGGATCTGACCGTGCCGGGGAATCCGAACGTCTTCGTCGTCGGCGACATGGCGCTCGTCGAGGGTGTGCCGGGAATGGCCCAGGGCGCCATCCAGGGCGCCCGCTACGCGGCCAAGCTGATCAAAGCCGAACTCAAGGGCGCCAACCCGGAGTTCCGGGAACCCTTCGCGTATTTCGACAAGGGCTCGATGGCGACGGTGTCGCGCTACTCCGCGGTGGTCAAGGCCGGCCCACTTGAGTACAGCGGGTTCCTGGCCTGGCTGTCATGGCTCTTCCTGCACCTGATCTATCTGGTCGGCTTCAAGGCCCGGCTGACCACCGCGCTGTCCTGGATGGGCACTCTCGTCGGAAGCCATCGCGGACAGCTGACGATCACCGAACAGCAGGCCTATGCGCGCACCCGGATCGAGGAACTCGAGGAGATCGTCGAAAGCGTCGAGGAATCCCAGATCGCGGCTTCCTGAAACCTGCTGGCCTAGCATGGAAGCCATGTCAGCCGCACGCAAGTCCGCTCGACTGGGAGCCGCCCTCCTGGGTGCCGCGATGTTGGTCGGCCCGACCGGCGCGGCGACAGCCGATCCCCTTCCTGTCCCTCCGCCCGGTTGCACCACCGCCGATATGACCGCCGTGATGTCCGGGGTCTCGGCGGCGCTGGCGGCCTACCTGCTCGTCCATCCGGACGTCAACGATTTCTTCACCGGACTGCAGGGCCTTCCCAAAGCGGAGGTCAAGACCCGCACCGAGGACTACCTCAATGTCAACCCCGATGTGCGTGCCGACCTCCAGGCGATCCGGTGGCCCTCGGTCGACTTCCGCACCCGCTGCAACCTTCCTCAGCGCGCGCTGATCCTGGCTGACATCTAGACCGTCGTGGTGAAGCCCGACGAACTCGTCTACCGGATGCTGCGGCGACTGCCGATCCGGATGCTCTCGCTCAGGACGATCGTCATCGTCGCCGCCCTGTCGGTCGTCGCACTGGTGCTGACCCTGGGCGTGTGGGTCTGGATCGGCGTCACCAACGACCAGTACAGCCAACTCGACCGGCGGCTTGACTCGGTGAGCAGCCTCGGCGACTTCTCCACCCTGCTGTCCGCGCCGCCGGCGCCGGGCACCCCGATGCCGGACGGCAACCTCGTGCGAACCGTCCGGGTCGGCGCCATGGAGATGTCGGTGCCCAGCGGTATCACACTGCCCAAACTGCCGGACGGATACGCCAACACCTCCATCGACGGCGTCGAGTACCGGGTCCGCACCTTCTCGGTGGGCGGCGCCACGATCGCCCTCGGCGCGCCGCTGGCCGAAACCCAAAGGCGCATCGCCGAATTGCACTGGCGGGTGCTGCTCATCTGTGGCGGCGTCATCATCGGGACGGTGGTGGTGGGCTGGTTCTTCTCACTGATCATGATCGATCCGTTCCGGCTGCTGGCCCAGCAGGCCCGTGCCATCAACGCCCAGTCCAAACCCGAGGAGGTCCAGGTTCGCGGGGTCAGCGAGGCCGTCGAGATCGCCGAGGCGGTCGAGGGGATGCTGGCCCGGATCGGCGACGAGCAGGCTCGCACCAAGGCGGCCCTGGAGTCCGCGCGGGACTTCGCCGCGGTGGCTTCGCATGAGTTGCGGACCCCGCTGACGGCGATGCGCACCAATCTCGAGGTGCTCTCGACTCTGGAACTGGAGCCCGATCAGCGCAACGAGGTCATCAGCGACACGGTCCGCACCCAGAGCCGGATCGAAGCCACCCTGACCGCGCTGGAGCGGCTGGCCCAGGGCGAGCTGACCACCGCCGCCGACTTCGTGCCCTTCGACATCACCGAACTGCTCGACCGCGCCGCCCATGACGCCGAGCGCACCTATCCCGAACTGACCGTGTCACTGGTGCCCTCCCCGGCGGTCCTGATGGTCGGACTGCCGGTCGGCTTGCGGCTGGTGATCGACAACGCGATCGCCAACGCGGTCAAACACGGCGGGGCGACCACCATCCGGCTGGCAGTCTCCAGTTCGGCGGACGGGGTGCGGGTGACAGTCGACGACAACGGTACCGGCGTTCCGGAGTCTGAACGCGCGGCCGTATTCGACCGCTTCACCCGGGGGTCCACCGCATCACATTCGGGTTCCGGTCTCGGCCTCGCCCTGGTGGCGCAGCAGGCTGAATTACACGGTGGCACAGCGACTTTGACGACAAGCCCGCTCGGCGGCGCCCAACTCGTCCTGCAGCTGGCCGGGCGGCCCTAGCTGCACCTAGCGCTCAGCCAGGTTCTGCAGCCGTACCTGCCCGCGGGCGATCAGACGCTGCGCGGAATCCCGGATCGTCACCAGCCACAACTGCTGGAGTCGCCCGCGGTGAATCGGCTCGGAGACCCCGAAGACCTTCCCCTCACTGACCGCGCGCAGGAAGTCGGTGCTGTTGTTGACACCGACGACATTGCCGCCGCCGTTCTCGCTCAACCACAGGTGAGCGGACACACTGGCCAACGATTCGACCACCGCGCACCACACCCCGCCGTGGACGATCCCCATCGGCTGATGCAGGTGCGGTTCGACCTCGAGGTGCGCCTTGACGCCGTCGGTGGTCAATTCGGTGTAGGTCAGGCCGATCTCGGTGTCGAACGCCGACCGCGGCATCTCCTCTAGTTGCACGCGTCTGTGTCTACACGCTTCCGCCGCCCGGACCGGCGCGGGGGTCGAAATCGACCGACCTGCGGTTTTGCCGTCACCGGGCATTCCCGGACTTCCGGGTACGACGCGACGTAGTAAACGCGGGGTATCCTTCGCTGGAATGGAGTTGGTGCGAGATGGCGAAACTTAGTCGCCTCGGCGACCTGGAACGCGCCGTGATGGACCACCTGTGGTCCAGCGGTGAGCCGCTCACGGTCCGCCAGGTGCATGAGGCGCTGTGCACTGAGCGGGAACTCGCCTACACCACCGTAATGACGGTCCTGCAGCGGCTGGCCCGCAAGAATCTCGTCGTCCAGATCCGCGACGACCGCGCGCACCGCTACGCCGCGGCCTACGGCCGTGACGAGCTGGTGGCGGGCCTGATGGTCGACGCCCTGCAGCAGGCTGCCGACTCCGGCGACCGGCAGGCAGCACTGATGCATTTCGTCGGGCGGGTCGGCGCCGAGGACGCCGACGCGCTGCGCCGCGCCCTGGCCGACCTGGAGGGCAAGAACCGCCCACCCGCTGGCGGTCCTCGCACTGCCTGAGGGAGACTGTCAGGCGTGTCCGTGCCGGCTTTCACCCTTCTGGCGATCCTGCTCGCCGGCCCGGTGCCCGCACTGCTCTCCCGGGCCGCCTGGCCGATGCGGGCGCCGCGCGCCGCAATCGTGCTGTGGCAGTCCGTCGCCGTCGCCGCCGCGCTGTCGGCGTTCAGCGCCGGACTGGCCGTCGCCGCCAAACTCTTCGTGCCCGGGCCGGACGGCCGCCCGACCGCCGATGTCGGCCGCGAGATCGAGAAGCTCGGCTGGCCGCTCTGGCTGGGCTCGGTGCTCGTCCTGCTGGTGACGCTGCTGATCGGAGCGCGCCTGGCCTTCACCATGCTGCGGGTGGCGATCGACACCCGCCGGCGCCGCTCCCGGCACCGAACGGTGGTCGACCTGCTCGGCGAGTGCCCCGACCAGATGGAGGGCGTGCGAGTCCTGCAGGTGGCCGAACCGCTCGCCTACTGCCTGCCCGGGATGCGCGGCCGGGTGGTGCTGAGCCAGGGGACGCTGTCGCGCCTGAGCGGCCACGAACTCGCCGCGATCCTGCGCCATGAGCGGGCGCATCTGCGGGCCCGCCACGACCTGGTCCTGGAGGCGTTCACCGCGGTGCACACCGCCTTTCCCCGGTTCGTTCGCAGCCGCAACGCCCTGCACGCCGTCGGATTGCTCATCGAACTGCTCGCCGATGACGCGGCGGTCCGGGTCACCGGCCCCCGTCCGCTGGCCCGCGCCCTGGTGAGCTGCGCCTGGGGTCAGACCCCGGCCGGGGCGATGGCGGCCGGCGGACCGAGCACCGTCATGAGGGTGCGACGGCTGGCCGGGGCGCCCAACAGCCTGACGCTGTCGCTGCTGGCCTACCTCGCCGCCGCGGCCGTGCTCGTCATCCCGACCATTGCCGTCGCCGTCCCCTGGCTGACCGAGCTGTACCGTCTGTTCTCCGCCTGATCACCCCCGGAAAGGTGCTTGATGAGCCCTTCGCAGTCCCCCACTCCCACCGCTCAGATCGGAGTGACCGGCCTGGCGGTGATGGGCTCCAACATCGCCCGCAATTTCGCCCGGCACGGCTACACCGTCGCGCTGCACAACCGGTCGGTCGCCAAGACCGACGCACTGCTGGCC
>JAPOKC010000129.1 GCA_029977845.1 Mycobacteriaceae bacterium
GTGGCGCCGGCGGTCCGGGCGGTATCGGTGGTCGTGGCGGCGATGGCGGTGCGGGAAGTGCGGCGTTTCCGACCGGCGGCAACGGCGGCAACGGGGCCGGTGGCGGTGGGGTCGGCGGTGCTGGTGGTGTGGGCGGGTCCGCGGGCTCCGGTGGTGGCGGTGGCGCGCCGGGCGCGGCGGGTGCCTCGGGGGCGGCGGGCAATGAGGCCGACGGGAACGGCGGCAACGGCGGTCCCGGTTATGACCCTGCCTCGGACCCCAACGCCGTGGCCGGCGCGGCGGGCGGTAACGGCGGTAACGGCGGCAACGGTGCGGCGTTCGGCAATGCTGGGGCGGGTGGGCGCGGCGGTAACGGCGCGGCCGGCAACGCCAGCACCCCGGGTGGCGCGGGCGGTAACGGCGGCGCCGGCGGCAGTGCCAATGAGAAGGGCAACGGCGGGCGCGGCGGCGCCGGCGGTAACGGCGGCGTAGGCGGTGCCAACACCGCCGGCGGCGCGGCGGGCAACGGCGGCACCGGTGGCACCGGGGGCTCCCAGTCC
>JAPOKC010000130.1 GCA_029977845.1 Mycobacteriaceae bacterium
CGCGGCGGCCGGGGTGGCACTGGCCGCCCTGGGCTATCAGCGGTTCGAGGCCGTCGACGTCGAGGGCGAGTCCGCCGCCTTCGAGGTGCTCGACGAGCAGACCGTCGAGATAACGATCAGCGTGACGCGAAAGGACCCGTCCCGGCCGGTGGTCTGCATCGTGCGCGCTCGAGCCCGCGACGGCGCGGAGACCGGCCGCCGGGAGATCCTCGTCGGGCCTTCAGCGGGCAAGACGGTGCAGGTCACCACCACGGTGAAGTCCTACCGGCTGCCCGCCGTGGCCGACATCTACGGCTGCGGCACCGCTGTTCCGGGGTACCTGACCGGGAGCTGAGCGCACGCGAACCGGCCAAACGCCCCCTCCCGCGGTGCTACAATCGGCCCATACACGGTTCCTGCTGGGAGCCGTGTATTGCTTCATTAGCGTCCCCGCCGCTTTCAGCAATACACGCGGAAACAGCCCGCATCTTCCCGGCAGCGAAAGACACTGCACCGCGATACTGCGCGGACACGATCAAGGGAGCGCTGGCGAGAT
>JAPOKC010000131.1 GCA_029977845.1 Mycobacteriaceae bacterium
GCGACGGAGAAGAAGTCCGATCCGCTGGACAAGCTGAAGGTCGCGGTCACCATGCTCTTCGAGGTGTCCAGTCCCAACCCGTCCAACTACACGCCGCTGTTCACCGACTTCGCGCCCGGGCTCCTGGTCAGCCACCCCGCCGAGGTGAAGGTGGCCCACCTGCCACTGCTGTCGCTGCTCGCCGAACTGCTCACCGCGGCCGCCGCCGCCGGCGAGGTGCGCGCCGACATCAGACCGCGACGGCTGGCCGCGATGACCATGCAGACGGTCATGTTCATCGCCAGTTCCGGCACCACACCAGACGACGCGTCGGCGCGCCCGGTCTCCGCCGACGAGGTCTGGGAGTTCTGCGCGCACGGCTTCGCGGCCCGCTGACCGAAACCCGAACTATGCAGTGGTTCCTGTTCCTGCCGCAGTACCGCCAGCAGATGGCGGAGTTCGTCTCCCGGGCGGCCGCCGCGGAAGACAGCGGGTTCGACGGCATCGCATTCCTCGATCACCTGGAAACCCCGATGGCCGCCGATCAGCCGCTGTG
>JAPOKC010000132.1 GCA_029977845.1 Mycobacteriaceae bacterium
CATCACCGACACCCTCGACGACCCCGCTGTCGGCAACAGGCACCACCATGTGCTCGGCACACTGCAGCGCGATACCGGCGACACCATCGCGTTCCACACCTCCTTGAACACCACGTTCACCACCCGCCCACCGGTCGGCGAGCATCCGGCTGAGCCACATCCGACGCTGCCGACCACGCCATGGCGTCACACCAGGCATTGGCTCGACTTCGCACCGGCGCCCCCGGTTTCCGGCGGGCAGCACCGGCGGACGCCGGACGGTGCCGACAGCCCGGTGCCGGTCGACTGGCTCTACGAGCCGCGGTGGTCGAGCCGGCCGCTACCGGAGGCGACCATCGGCTCGGCCGGGTCGTGGCGTGTTCATGGGGATGGGGAACTCGCCGCCGAACTGGGCGCCGCGCAGACAGCCTCGCCGCAGGGTGTTGACAACGTGCTCTACGCCCCGGTCGTCGACGGCTCGTCCTTCGACGTCACTGCGGCCCACCGGCTGTTCGGGGAGGCCCGGCGCATCGCCGTCGAGTTGAGCTCACGTGA
>JAPOKC010000133.1 GCA_029977845.1 Mycobacteriaceae bacterium
GACGTGTACGTGCCCGACGAGCTCCTGTCCGACGAGGAGGTGGCGACGCTCATGGAGGAGAGGAAGCCCGCGATCGTGTCAGCCACGATCGACGAGGCCACCGGCGTGCACCAGCGCGTGCTCTCCAACGGCGTGCGCGTCAACTACCGGGTCACGAACAACGAGCCCGGCAGCGGATTCCTCCGGCTGGTCATCCCGGGCGGCAGGACCGCGGAGCCGGTGAGTGCGGGTCCCGGCGGCATCGGCGCCGCGGCGGTGGGCTTCAGGACCCTCCAGGAGGTTGGATCCATCGGCCAGTGGACCCGCAAGCAGGTTGAGCTGATCACCATGCAGAACCTGGTGATGTTCGAGGTTGAACCCGAGGCGGAGTACCTCTTCCTCGACGCCGCGTTCGCCGTCAAGGGCGGCCTGAGGACCACCCTCGAGATCATCCACCTGCTCACCTCCCAGCCCGTCTGGGACGGCAACGCGCTGGAGAGGGTCAAGGACATCTACCGCATGTTCGAGCTCAACACCCAACGCAACCTCGAGC
>JAPOKC010000134.1 GCA_029977845.1 Mycobacteriaceae bacterium
GGGACCCACGATCTGCAGGGGCCTCAGCTCATGCAGCAAATGCAGGAGCACGTTGAACGGCTGGAGGCCAGCGTGGTCTTTGATCACATAGAAAACGTCGACCTGTCTGCACGCCCTTTTACATTGAAGGGCACCGGAGAATACACCTGTGACGCCCTGATCATTGCCACAGGGGCCTCGGCACAGTATCTGGGCCTCCCCTCTGAATCTGCATTCATGGGTAAAGGCGTGAGCGCCTGCGCCACCTGCGACGGGTTCTTCTATCGCAATCAAGAAGTGGCCGTCGTAGGCGGCGGCAACACCGCTGTCGAGGAGGCGCTCTATCTCAGCAACCTCTGCTCCAAGGTCCATTTGATTCACCGTCGCGACAGTTTGCGCGCCGAGAAAATTCTTCAGGATCGACTGATGCAAAGAGCGGAGGAAGGCAAAGTCGAGCTGCATTGGCACCGCACACTGGGTGAGGTGCTCGGCGATGACAGCGGAGTGACCTGGATACAAATTCAGTCCACTCTCGAGACCACGCAGCAAGAAA
>JAPOKC010000135.1 GCA_029977845.1 Mycobacteriaceae bacterium
GAGCCTGGTGTTCGGTCGCCGGAGCCGGCAGGACCTGCAGTCCGGGGGCGATCCCATCGTCGCCGGGAACGTCGAGGATCCCGGTGGGCAGGGCCTTGGCCGCGAGGTCGTCGAGGGACTGCACGCCGATGATCCCCAGCATGGTGGCCAGGGCTTCGGGATCGAGGCCGATGTGGCGGTCGGCGAAGCCACTCTCCGGCACCGTCTGGCGCGATGCAGCGGGGGGTGTCGCGGGGTGTGTCGCGGTCACGGGGCACTCCTGACTCAGGCGGGCACGGTCGCGATCGACCGCATCCCCTCCCTCTGTCGTCGGTGCCTGAGAGATTCAGCCGGGACGTCCCGTAGGACGCCGGCCTTTCCCCATGGGCGGGCAGCCGGTGCTCAACTGCCTCTTTCCAGAGGCATCGTGCCCCGTCACGGTCCTGGTGCCTGAGAGGTTGACGGAGAGGTGTTGCTCCTTCGGCGTCCACAGCCGGCTGCTGTGGAACTCTCCCGAGACGGGTCGATGCAGGCTCAGTTTACCCCGCGGGTG
>JAPOKC010000136.1 GCA_029977845.1 Mycobacteriaceae bacterium
TACCCAGGCTCTGAAAGTACGGCGTCCGAGTGAAGCGCAGACAGAACACCGCCGCCGCAACGGTCAGGCCCGATCCGATGATCACGTGCGCGGTGCCGCGGTACATGACGTAATAGGCGGCCTGCCGATCCGCACCTGCTTGCCGTGCCTCCTGATAACGGCCCAGCAGGAAAATCGCGTAGTCCGTTGCCGCGGCGACGACAAGCAGCGTCAGCAGGTTCGTCGCGTAGATCGACAAAGGGATGATGCCGACGTGGCCGAGGAAGGCGACCACACCGCGGGCGGCGGCCACCTGGACGGCGACCGCCACCAGCGTGAGCAGTGCGGTGGTGATGGACCGGTAGACGATCAGCAGCATCAGCCCGATCACGCCGAAGGTGAGCGCGGTGACCTTGAGGTGGCCGCCCTCGCTCACCGCGAACTCGTCGGCGAACAGCGCCGCCGGGCCACTGACGTAGGCCTTGACGCCGGGCGGCGCGGGGGTGTCGGCGACGATCTCGCGGACGGCCTCGACGGCCGCGTTGGCC
>JAPOKC010000137.1 GCA_029977845.1 Mycobacteriaceae bacterium
CGGCGAGTTCCTCGCCCGCCACGACCTCGACCTCGTCTGCCGCGCCCACCAGGTCGTCGAGGACGGCTACGAGTTCTTCGCCCGGCGTCAGCTCGTGACCATCTTCTCGGCGCCCAACTACTGCGGCGAGTTCGACAACGCGGGCGCGATGATGTCGGTCGACGAGACGCTCATGTGCTCCTTCCAGATCCTCAAGCCGGCGGAGAGGCGGGGGAAGCGGTGAGGGAGGCGGCGAGGGAGGCGGCGGCGAGGGTGGTGGTGGCGATGGCGACGGCGGGGGTGGCGACGGAAGTGGCGAAGGGGGGGGGGGCAACGGCGATGGCGACGGCGGCTGCGATGGCGACGGCCACGGCATCAGCAACGGCGATGGCGACAGCAACGGTGATGGTGACGGCGTCGGCGACGGCGAGATCCACGGCGACCGCATTGCGACGGCGATGGCGGCCGCGACGGCGGCGTCGACGGCGACGGGGACGGCGACGGCGGCGGCGATGGCGGCGGCTGCGATGTTGACGGCGATGGCGATG
>JAPOKC010000138.1 GCA_029977845.1 Mycobacteriaceae bacterium
GCAACAGCACGTGGTCTCCCGGCACGCCGTGGCGCGCGGCCACCGCGGCCGTCGCGGCGTGATGATCGACCGCGCCGGGATAGCGCCCGAGGTCGGCGATTCGCCCCGCAAGCCGTTGCGCGAGCCACGCCGGCGGTCCGGCGCCGCGCACGTTGACCGCGAAGTCCAGCAGACCCGGCTCGGCGTCCTGGTCGCCGTGGTAGCGCGAGCCGGGGCGCGGCGCTGCCCGGTCTACCTGCTCGCTCACCACTAGCACAGTAGTGCGCGACAATGGACCGGTGACCTCCGCAGCCGTCGACAGCCGCCCGCAGGTGGTGATCTTCGACCTCGACGGCACGCTGACCGATTCGGCTCCCGGGGTGGTCGCCAGCTTCACCCACGCGCTGGCGGCGGTCGGTGCGGCGGTCCCGGATGCCGACCTGGCCGAGTTGGTGGTCGGGCCGCCCATGCACCACACCCTGGCGGCATTGGGGCTCGGTGATCGCGCCGACGAGGCGATCGCGGCCTACCGCGCGGATTACACC
>JAPOKC010000013.1 GCA_029977845.1 Mycobacteriaceae bacterium
CCCGCGATTCCGGCGCCGATGACGAGGACGTCGGCGCTGCGTCCGGCCGGTGCGTCAGCCCCCGGCGCCCGCTGCTGCTCCGGTGCATCGCAGCCGGAGATCAGGCCCGCCGGCACCGCCAGGGCGGCCAGCCGGACGAAGCCTCGTCGCGGGATCGGGGTCACGCCTGCGAGGTTAACGCTCCGCTGCGCCGGTCGAGACGGTTAGATAGGCCCCATGCGAATCGGAGTTCTCACCGGCGGCGGCGACTGCCCCGGCCTCAACGCCGTCATCCGCGCGGTCGTGCGGACCTGCGACGCCCGCTACGGCTCGACGGTGGTCGGTTTCCAGGACGGCTGGAACGGCCTGCTGGAGAACCGCCGCATCCAACTGGTCAACGACGATCGCAACGCCCGGTTGCTGGCCAAGGGCGGCACCATGCTCGGTACGGCGCGAACAAACCCCGAGCGGTTGCGCGCCGGCATCGACGAGATCAAGCAGACCCTGGAGGACAACGGGATCGACGTGCTGATCCCGATCGGCGGTGAGGGAACGCTGACCGCCGCGCACTGGCTGACCCAGGAGGGGGTCCCGGTCGTCGGGGTGCCCAAGACCATCGACAACGACATCGACTGCACCGATGTCACGTTCGGTCATGACACCGCGCTGATGATCGCCACCGAGGCGATCGACCGCCTGCACAGCACGGCGGAGTCCCATCAGCGGGTGATGCTCGTCGAGGTGATGGGACGGCACGCCGGCTGGATTGCGCTCAACGCCGGTCTGGCCTCCGGTGCGCACATGACGCTGATCCCGGAGCAGCCCTTCGACGTCGAGGAGGTGTGCCGGATGGTCAAGCAGCGCTTCCAGCGCGGCGCATCGCATTTCATCCTGGTGGTCGCCGAAGGCGCCAAGCCGGCCGAGGGCACCATGCAGTTGCGCTCCGGCGGTATCGACGAGTTCGGCCACGAACGCTTCACCGGCGTGGCCCAGCAACTGGCCAACGAGGTGGAGAAGCGGATCCGCAAGGAGGTCCGGGTCACCGTGCTCGGACACATCCAGCGCGGCGGTTCGCCGACGGCGTATGACCGGGTGCTCGCCACCCGCTTCGGGGTCAACGCCGCCGATGCGGCGCATGCCGGCGAGTTCGGGATGATGGTCTCGCTGCGTGGTGAGCACATCGGCCGGGTCCCGCTTGCCGATGCGGTGCGCCAGCTCAAGCTGGTGCCGCAGAGCCGATACGACGACGCGGCGGCGTTCTTCGGGTGATTCCTACGGACTGACCGGGACCGGATCGGTGTCCAGCGACACCTCGCGGGTCTCGTGCATGACCAGCAGAGCGACGAACGTCAAACTCGCCGCGCAGAACAGGTACACACCCACCCAGCCGACTCCATAGGTCGACGACAACCAGGTCGCGATGAACGGGGCCACCGCCGCGCCCAGGATGCTCGCCGAGTTGTAGGAGATCCCGGATCCGGTGTAGCGGACGTTGGTCGGGAACAGTTCGGGCAGAACGGCACTCATCGGTCCGAAGGTGAAGCCCATCAGCGTCATGCCGATGATGAGGAACACCAGCACCGAACCGTGGCTGGCCTTGTCGGGTGCCAGCAGCATCGCGAACAGACCGCTGTAGGCCATGATCGCGGCGGTCACCACCAGCAGCGTTCGTCGTCGGCCCCACTGGTCGGCAAGGCGTCCGGCGACCGGGATCATCGCGGCGAAGAACAGCACCGCGATCAGTTGCATCTTGAGGAAGTCGATGTAGTTGAAACCCAGCCCCATCCCGGCCGGCGGCTTCTTTCCGGTGCCGTAGCTCAACGCCCAGGTGGTGACGATGTAGAAGATCGTGTACGTCGACAGCATCACGAAGGTGCCCAGGATCAGCTGGCGCCAGTTGTTCCGGAACACCTGTGCCACAGGAGTTTTCACCTTCTCGCCGCGCTCCAGCGCGCGGGCGAACACCGGGGTCTCGGTGAGTTTGAGCCGCACGTAGAGGCCGATCGCCACCATCACCGCACTGATCAGGAACGGGATCCGCCAGCCCCAGGTGAGGAACGGGCCGTTCAGATCCGGTTTGGCATTGGAGTGGCCCAGCCACATCAGCAGTGCCAGGAACACCCCGTTGGCGAGCAGGAAGCCGAACGGTGCGCCGAGTTGCGGCCACATCGCCGCCCAGGCCCGTTTGCCCGGTTTGGCGGTCTCCACCGCCAGCAGGGCCGCACCGCTCCACTCGCCGCCCAGGGCCAGACCCTGGGCGAAGCGCAGGACTGCCAGCAGAGCCGGGGCCAGCAGGCCGACCTGGTTGTAGGTCGGCAGCAGACCGATGGCGAAGGTCGCGATGCCCATCGTCAGCAGCGAGCCGACCAGGGTGGCCTTGCGCCCGGCCCGGTCACCGAAATGCCCGAACAGCACCGAGCCGACCGGGCGTGCCACGAACGCCAGGCCGAAGGTGGCCAGCGAGGCCAGCAGCGCGGTGGTGGAGTTGCCCTTCGGGAAGAACAGAAAGGGGAACACCGACACCGCGGCGGTGGCGTAGACGTAGAAGTCGTAGAACTCGACGGTGGTGCCCACCATCGAGGCCAGCACGATCCGGCTGCGCGGTACTCCGGCGACGAGGTCGGTCATGGCAGGCAAGGTTAGTCCGCCCAACTAGGATCACAGCTATGTCCACCGCAACTGACCTGATCGACTACGACGACGTCGTGGCCCGGTTCGACCCGGTGCTGGGTCTGGAGGTGCACGTCGAGCTGTCGACGGCGACCAAGATGTTCTGCGGCTGCGCCACCACCTTCGGTGCTGAGCCCAACACTCAGGTGTGCCCGGTCTGCCTGGGCCTGCCCGGTGCCCTGCCCACGCTGAACGAGACCGCCGTCGAGTCGGCCATCCGGATAGGCCTGGCCCTCAATTGCGAGATCGCCTCGTGGTGCAGGTTCGCCCGGAAGAACTACTTCTATCCAGACCAGCCGAAGAACTATCAGATCTCGCAGTACGACGAGCCGATCGCCTTCAACGGTCACCTCGACGTACCTCTGGAGGACGGCACCGTCTTCCGCATCGACATCGAGCGCGCCCATATGGAGGAGGACACCGGCAAGCTCACCCACGTGGGCTCCGACACCGGCCGGATCCACGGCGCCACCACCTCGCTGCTCGACGTCAACCGTGCCGGGGTGCCGCTGATCGAGATCGTCACCAAGCCCATCGAGGGGGCCGGGGAGCGCGCCCCAGAGGTGGCCCGCGCCTATGTCACCGCACTGCGCGATCTGCTGCGCGCACTGGATGTCTCCGACGTCCGGATGGACCAGGGCTCACTGCGCTGTGACGCCAACGTGTCGCTGCGCCCGATGGGACAGCAGGAGTTCGGCACCCGGACCGAGACCAAGAACGTCAACTCGCTCAAGAGCGTCGAGGTGGCGGTGCGCTACGAGATGCGCCGGCAGGCGGCGGTGCTCGACTCCGGCGGCAAGGTTCACCAGGAGACCCGGCATTTCCACGAGGATGGCTACACCTCGCCGGGCCGGGACAAGGAGACCGCCGAGGACTACCGCTACTTCCCGGAGCCGGATCTGGAACCGGTGGCCCCGAGTGCGGAGCTTGTCGAGAAGCTGCGCACGACGATTCCCGAGCTTCCGTGGTTGTCGCGCAAGCGGATTCAGCAGGACTGGGGTGTCTCCGACGAGGTGATGCGCGACCTGGTCAATGCCGGCGCGGTGGATCTGGTGACCGCGACGGTGGCCGCGGGCGCTTCCAGCGAATCCGCGCGGGCCTGGTGGGGCAACTTCCTGGTGCAGAAGGCCAATGAATCCGGCGTGGAACTCGATGCGCTGGCCATCACCCCGGCTCAGGTGGCCACGGTTGTCGCCCTCGTCGAGGACGGCAAGCTGTCCAACAAGCTGGCCCGTCAGGTCGTCGAGGGTGTGCTGGCCGGGGAGGGTGAGCCCGAGCAGGTGATGGCCGACCGCGGTCTGGCGCTGGTGCGCGACGACTCACTGATCCAGACCGCCGTCGACGAGGCACTGGCCGCCAACCCGGACGTCGCCGAGAAGATCCGCGGCGGCAAGGTCCAGGCGGTGGGGGCGATCGTCGGTGCGGTGATGAAGGCGACGAAGGGTCAGGCCGACGCCGCGCGGGTTCGGGAGTTGGTCCTGGCCGCCTGTGGCCAGAGCGGCTGATTCCGCGTTGAGTGAGGAGCCTTGCAGGCTCCTACTCGCACAATGCCTGCGTGGTTCCTCACTCAACGGGGGGGTGGTTGCGCTCCCGCCAGTACTGCTCATGGATTCGCCGGCACCCGGCGGCATTCAGCGGCTCCGATGCGTCGTAGCGGTCGAACAGTGCGGCCGCACCGGCGAAATCCTGATCGTGGGTGTAGTCGTTGGTGACCACCACCGTCGCCATACCGGCGCCCAGTGCCGCCTGCAGCCCGTTGGCCGAATCCTCCACGGCCAGAGCCTGTTCGGGGCGGATGCCGAGTTGCTCGAGGGCCAGGACGTAGGCCTCCGGATCCGGCTTGAGGTTGGTGACGTCGTCACCGGTGACCATCACCTCGACCACCCCGTCGCCGATCAGGTGCCGCACCAACGGTTCAACCCAGGCCCGCCGGCCGGTGGTCGCCACCGCGATGCGGATGCCCGAGCCCTGTAGGCTCCAGATCAGGTCGACCAGTCCTGGTCGGGGCGAGATGTCCCCGTTGAGGATGGAGTCGCGGAACAATCCGGTCTTGGTCTTATGGATATGTCCGGCAAGGGTTTCGGAGTCTTCGCCGAAACCGCGCTCACGCAGATCTGCCGCGATCCGCCGGTCTCCGCCGGTGATCTTGAGCAGCCGGCCGTAGTGATCCGGATCCCACCGCACGTCCAGACCGTGCGCCTCGAAAGCGGCGTTGAACGCCGGCCGGTGGCCGTCACGTTCGGTGTCGGCCAGCGTCCCGTCGACGTCGAAGACGACGGCTTCTAGATCGGGCATGTCCGCATGGGCGCAACGGGCCCGATCCCACCAGAACGAACGGGAGAGCACCTCTGCAGTATCGGCGCGTTCGGGCGGCGTTCACATCCCCCGTTACGGGGAGGGGCCGTCATCGCGCGTCGCCGAGAACCCGCGCCACCGTGTCGGCGATCGCGGCGGGGGACAGCCCGAGGTGCTCGGCGACCTGGGTGCCCGGACCGCTCTCGCCGAACCGGTTGATGCCGACCACTGCGTCACCGGGCCGCGTCACGGTGTTCCAGCCGCTCGTCACCCCGGCCTCGATCCAGACGGTCGGGGAGTGCCACCTCGCCCCGGCGCGTTCCAAGGTCTCCCGGCACATCACCGACATCACCTCGGCGTTGACACCGCGCTCCTTGAGCAGATCGGCGGTCTGAAGCGCCAGCGCCACTTCCGAACCGCTGCCGGCCAGCACCACATGGGCGGGGCCGTCGGCCGACCGGACCACCCGGGCGCCGTGGGTCCGGTGGTCGGCCAGGCCGTCGGCACCCAGTGCCGGCAGATCCTGGCGGGACAGGATCAGCGCGGTCGGTCCGGTCATGTTCTCGGCAGCGATCTGCCAGGCCAGTGCGGTCTCGGCGGCGTCTGCCGGCCTCAGCACGGTCAGCCCCGGGATGACCCGCAACGATTCCACGTGCTCGATCGGCTGATGTGTCGGCCCGTCCTCGCCGACGTGCACCGAGTCGTGGGTGAACACATAGATGACCGGCAGGCCCATCAACGCCGACAGCCGCAGCGCGGGCCGCAGGTAATCGGCGAACACCAGGAACGTGCTGCCGAACGGTCGCAGCCCGCCGTGCAACGCGAGCCCGTTCATCACCGCCGCCATCGCGTGCTCACGGATGCCGAAGTGGATGGTGCGGCCGGTGTAGTCGCCGGGGCCGACGTCACCGCCCGGGATGGCGGTGTTGGTGGAGGCCGCCAGATCCGCCGATCCGCCGATCAGCGCCGGATACACCTGCGCCAGTGCGGTCAGCGCGTTGCCGGATGCCTTGCGGGTGGCCATCTTCGACCCGGCCGACTCGGCCGCCAGTGCCTCGAGCACGTCGAGCTGAGGCGGCGCCGGGATCCGGTCGAGCGGAAAGGCTTCTGCCAGTCCCGGATTGGCCTTCGCCCACGAATCGTGCAGCCGGTTCCATTCGGCGTGCGCCGCGGCGCCGCGCGCGGCAGAGGATGCGGCCATCTCGGCGACCTCGGCCGGAACGTGGAACGCGGTGTCCGGCCAGTCCAACCGGGCGCGCATGGCGGCGAGGCCGTCGGCTCCCAGCGGGCTGCCGTGCGCCTTCGGCGTCCCTTCCACGCTCGGCGCGCCGTAACCGATAACGGTTCGCACCCGGATGAACGCCGGCCGGTCGGTGATCTCCCGCGCGGTGGTGAAGGCCCGGTCCAGCGCGGCCACATCGTTGCCGTCCTCGACGCTGAGCACCGCCCAGCCGTAGGCGGCGAACCGGGCTTCGGCGTCGTCTGCGCAGCTGCGGGTCGCCGGGCCGTCGATGGTGATGTCGTTGTCGTCGAAGATCAGCGTCAGGTTGCCCAGACCCAACCGGCCGGCCAGCGAGGCGGCCTCGTGGCTGATGCCCTCCATCAGGCACCCGTCACCGGCCAGCGCCCACACCCGGTGGTTCACCACCGGATGCCCGTCGGTGTTGCACCGCGCGGCCAGCATCCGCTCGGCCAGCGCCATACCGACGGCGTTGGCGATGCCCTGGCCCAGCGGTCCGGTGGTGGTCTCCACCCCGGGGGTCTGCCGGTATTCGGGATGACCGGGGGTGGCCGAACCGAGCTGACGGAAGCGGCGCAGTTCGTCGAGTGACAGGTCATAGCCGAACACGTGCAGCAGCGCGTACAGCAGCATCGAGCCGTGCCCGGCCGACAGCACGAACCGGTCCCGGTCCGGCCAGGACGGGTCGGCGGGGTCGTGGCGCAGATGACGAGACCACAGCGCCCAGGCGATTGTGGCGGCGCCCAGCGGAAGGCCGGGATGTCCGCTGTTGGCTTCGTTCACCGCGTCGGCGGCCAGGAAACGCAGCGTGTTGACGGCCTGCTGGTCGTTGTCGGTTTCGATTGCCGTGCTGGTCATTGCGCGATGCTAGGGCGACGGGGCAGTCCGTCACCTCCCCCGAAGCGGGGGATAGCGCGGGTGAAAACACGTCCCGAACCAACGGCAGGACAACCCTGCGTGTCTATCGTGGGTGCATGACGACGGCGCATACCGGCGAGCCCATCCGGGTGGTGCTCGTCGACGACCACCAGATGGTGATCGAGGGTCTCAAGGCGATGCTGGCGCCGTTTCACACCAAGGTCGAGGTGATCGGTGAGGCGGTCGGCGTCGACGACGCGCTCGGCGTGATCACCGCGCTGGCCCCCGACATCGTGCTCAGCGATGTCCGGATGCAGGGCGGCAGCGGGCTGGACCTGTGCCGCATGGTCCGCGAACGCAACCCCGAACAGAAGGTGATCCTGCTCTCGGTCTACGACGACGAGCAGTATCTGTTCCAGGCGCTGCGCGTCGGGGCATCGGGTTACCTGCTCAAGGGCATCAGCAGCGACGATCTGGTGCGCCAGCTGGAACTCGTGCAGAAGGGTTCCACCGCAATCGATCCCGGTCTCGCCGCGCGCGCGGCCGACACCGCCGCCCGGCTGCAGCGCGACGAGTTCTGGCCGGGAGCGCGCCAGGGACTCACCCAGCGCGAGAGCGAGATCCTGTCATTGGTCGTGGCCGGCCTGTCCAACCGTGGCATCGCCAACAAACTCATCATTGGCGACGAGACCGTCAAGAGTCATCTGCGCTCGATCTACCGCAAGCTCGGCGTCGGCGATCGCACCGGCGCGGTGGCCACCGCGCTGCGGGAGGGTATCTACCAGTGAGCCCGACCAGAGGATTGGGCGCCCAGGACGTACACGGGCTGGTCGACGCCGACCGCGAGGTGACGCTGCTGCTGGACATCATCGCCGCCACCTCCAGCGGTCCCGGTGTGGAACCGATGGCCGCGGCGGTGGCCGAATTGATCACCTCAGCAACGGCGTCCGACGTCTGCTTCGTGCACGTCCTCGATGACAGCGACCGGTCGCTGACGCTGGCCGGCGCCACTCCGCCGTTCGACGCCCAGGTCGGCCGGATCCGGCTGCCGCTGGGTTCAGGTGTGTCGGGCTGGGTCGCCAGTCACCGCGAGCCGGTGGTGATCGTGAGCAATAAGGAGAACGATCCCCGCTACATGCCGATCGAATCGCTGCGCGGCTCGGACTTCACCTCGATGGCCTCGGTGCCGATGGAGACCGAACCGGGAGGTCTGGTCGGAGTTCTCAACGTGCACACCATCTCCCGGCGCGATTTCACCCCGCGCGACATACAGCTGCTGCTCGTGATCGGCCGGCTGATCGCCGGCGCTCTCCACCAGGCCCGACTGCATCGGCAGCTGAGCGCACGAGAGCGTGCGCACGAGAATTTCGCCGAACAGGTGATCGCCGCCCAGGAGAACGAGCGCAGCCGGCTCGCGGCCGATATCCACGACGGGATCTCCCAGCGTCTGGTGAGCCTGACCTACCGGCTCGACGCCGCCGCCCGCGCGGTCGACGACGAACAGTGCGGGGATGCCGTCGAGCAGATCGAGAAGGCACGCGATCTGGTGGATCTCACGCTGGCGGAAGCCCGTTCGGCGATCGGCGGCCTGCGCCCGCCGGTGCTCGACGATCTGGGCCTGGCCGGCGGTCTGGCGAGTCTGGCCGCCTCCATCACCGAGGTGGACCTCGACCTGGAACTGGCCGACAACCGGTTGCCCGAACACATCGAGGTGGCTTTCTACCGGATCGCCCAGGAGGCGTTGCAGAACATCCTCAAACACTCCCGCGCGCTGACCGCGACCATCCGGTTCAGCACCACCGGCGGCGTGGCCACACTCGAGGTCGCCGACACCGGCGTCGGCTTCGGCCCGGGTGCCGACCGGATCGTCCCGGAGGCACATGGTGGCGGCTTCGGAATGTTGTCGATGACCGAGCGGGCCGAACTCGTCGGCGGACATCTCTCGGTGCGTTCAGAGCCCGGCGCCGGCACCACTGTGACGGTGACCGTGGAGCTGGCTCAGGCCGACTGAAGCTCGCCGCGCAACCGGACCGCCGCGGCGTTGGCGGCGACGTGCTGCGACAACGCCTCCTGGCCGGCAACCACCAGCGAGGCATCGCCGTGCCAGGCGGCCAGTGCGGGGGAGACCAGCGCGCGACCGAAGGAGAACGTCAGCGGCCAGGGGGTCTTGTGTTTCTGCATGGCCGCCAGGTTCGCGGTGGCGCGCTCCGGGGGCTGACCGCCGGACAGGAACGCCACCCCGGCCAGATCATCCGGCCAGGCGCGCAACACCTCGACGGTGGCCTCGGCGACCTGCTCGGGTGTGCCGGGCGCGGCGTTCTCGCCCTCGGTGATCATGTTGGGCTTGAGCACGATTCCGGCCAGATCCACGTTGAGCAATCCCAGATGCTCGCGCACCGCCTCGTGTACCGCAGCGGTCACCTCGGTGCAACGCTCGATGCCGTGGCTGCCGGCCATCAGCACCTCGGGCTCGACAATCGGGACGATCCCGGCCTGCTGGCAGGCGGCCGCATAGCGCGCCAGCGCGTTGGCGTTGCTCACGATCGAGCCGCGGCTGGGGGTCTCATCGGTGATCGAGTACACGGCCCGCCACTTGGCGAACGCCGCACCCATCTCGGCATAGTGGGCCAGCCGTTCGGCCAGCCCGTCCAGACCCTCGGTGATGGTCTCGCCGGGCAGCCCGGGGCACGGTTTGGCGCCGGTGTCGACCTTGATGCCGGGCAGGATGCCCAGCGCGCGGACGGCCTCGGGGAACGGAGTGCCGTCGGCGAAGGTCTGATTCAACGTCTCGTCGCAGAAAATGATGCCGGAGACGCCGTCGGACAGCCCCGGTGCGGCCGAGAGCAGTTCGCGGTAGTCGCGCCGGCTCTCGGCCGACGGTGTGACGCCCGCCTTCTCCAGGCGCTGTGACATGGTGGCGATGCTCTCGTCGGCGGCCAGGACACCCTTGCCGAAGGTGACCATCTGGGCGGCGATCTGCCTGCAGTCATTCATGCCGACAAGGTAAGGCTCGGGCGGTGCGGGGCCCATCACCCATGCGGTGGATACGCCGGGGGGACTGTCCCACCGGAGATGGACACGCCGGAAACGGGCGGGCAGCATCTGTTGGCTATGACGACGAATGCCCGGTTGCGCGCGCTGGTCGAACTGGCCGACGCGGGATCCGTGCGCGGGGCCGCCGAGCGACTGGTGGTTACCGAGTCGTCGGTGTCCTCGGCGGTGCGCGCACTGTCGGAAGAGATCGGTATCGCGCTGGTGGACCGCAACGGGCGGGGGGTGAAGCTGACTCCCGCCGGAGTGCGCTACGTCGAGTACGCCCGGCGCATCCTCGGTCTGCACGACGAGGCGATCCTGGCCGCACGCGGCGAGGCCGACCCGGGGCGGGGTTCGGTGCGACTTGCCGCGGTCACCTCGGCCGGGGAGTTGCTGATCCCGGCGGCGCTGGCGTCGTTTCGGGCGCAGTACCCCGAAGTGGTGCTGAACCTGGAGGTCGCGTCGCGAAATGACGTGTGGCCCATGCTGTCCCGTCACGAAGTCGATCTGGTGATAGCCGGCCGCCCGCCGGAGGATCTGCAACGGCACGCGCGAATCAGGGCCGTCAGCCCCAACAACCTGATCGTCGTAGGGGCGCCGGATCTCGCGGCGGATTTTCAGCCGGCCGGCGTCACCTGGCTGTTACGCGAACCCGGGTCGGGCACCCGTTCGGCGATGTCGGCACTGCTCGACGAACTCGACGTGGCCCCGACCTTTCTGGTGCTCGGTTCCCACGGCGCCGTCGTCGCGGCGGCGGTGGCCGGACTCGGGGTCACCTTGGTCTCTCAGCAGGCCGTGCGGGTACAGCTGGAAAGCGGTGCGCTGGTGGAGATCCCGGTCCCGGGCACACCTCTCAAACGACCCTGGCACCTGGTGACTCAGCCGACCCCGACAAAGTCGACGGAGCTTCTCGTCGCACATTTCATCGCGCAGAAGGAGCCGGGCTGGCGACCGGTCAGTGCGCGCCCAGCGCCGCGCGCCGGCGCTCATGCAACCGCAGCACCATCGGCGTGAAGATCAACTGCATCGCCAGCTCGAACTTGCCGCCCGGGCAGACGATGGTGTTGGCCCGTGACATGAACGAGTCGTGCAGCATCGACAATAGGTAGGGGAAGTCGATGCCGTGCGGGTCGCGGAACCGGATGATCACCATCGACTCGTCGGCGGTCGGAATGGACCGCGCGATGAACGGATTCGATGTGTCCACCATCGGCACGCGCTGGAAGTTGACGTCGGTATAGGTGAACTGCGAGCAGATGTAGTTCACGTAGTCCGGCATCCGGCGCAGGATGGTGTCGGTGACCGCCTCGGAGGTGTAACCGCGAGAGATCTTGTCGCGGTGCAGTTTCTGGATCCACTCGAGGTTGATCACCGGGACCACGCCGATCTTGAGGTCGGCGTAGCGCGCGACGTTGACATCGCCGGTGACGATCGCGCCGTGCAGGCCCTCGTAGAACAGCATGTCGGTGTTCTCCGGGAGCGTCTCCCACGGTGTGAAGGTGCCCGGTGACTGACCGTACGGCTCGGCCTCCTTGTCGTCGTGCAGGTACTTGCGCACCTTGCCGGTGCCGGTCTCGCCGTAGGTGCGGAACAGCTCCTCCAATTCCGGGAACAGGTTTGAGTCCGGCCCGAAGTGGCTGAAGTTGTGATTGCCGACCGCATGGGCCTCGGCGATCTTGGTCTTCATCTCGGCCCGGTCGTAGCTGTGGAAGCTGTCACCCTCGATATAGGCGACGTCGATCTCCTCGCGGCGGAAGATCTGCTCGAAGGTGCGCATGACCGAGGTGGTGCCGGCGCCCGAGGAGCCGGTGACCGAGATGATGGGGTGCAGTCGGGACATCGGATCCTCCTCTAGCGGGTGGGTGAACGGAACAGGCCACGGCTTCCGTACAGCGGGGATGTGCGCGGGTTGTCGTCGTTGTTGTGGTAGTCCTCGATCCGGCGGACCTCGTCGGCGGCGCCGAAGATGAACGGCACCCGCTGGTGGATGTCCTTCGGTTGCACCTCGAGCAGCCGGCCGCGGCCGGTGCTGGCCAACCCACCGGCCTGCTCGATGAGCAACGCGATCGGATTGGCCTCGTAGAGCAGGCGCAACCGGCCGGCCTTGCTCGGGTCCTTGGAGTCGCGCGGATAGAGGAAGACCCCGCCGCGGCTCAGGATGCGGTGCGTCTCGGCGACCAGGGAAGCCACCCAGCGCATGTTGAAATCCTTGCCACGCGGCCCGGTCTGGCCCTCCATGCACTCGTCGATGTAGCGCTGCACGGCCGGCTCCCAGAACCGGCGGTTGGAGGTGTTGATGGCGAACTCCTTGGCCTCGGCCGGAATCCGGATGGATTCGCGGCTCAGGAAGAACTCGCCGAGACCGGGGTCGAGGGTGAAGGCGTGCACGCCGGTGCCCACGGTGAGCACCAGCATGGTCGACGGTCCGTAGATCGCGTACCCGGCGCACACCTGCTCGGTGCCGGGCTGCAGGAAGTCCTCCGGTTCGGGGTGGCCGTCTCCGTCCGGCGCCCGCAGGATCGAGAAGATGCTGCCGACGGACAGGTTGACGTCGATATTGGACGAGCCGTCCAGCGGGTCGAAGATCAACAGATATTTGCCGCGGGTGTACTGCTGAGGGATCTGGTAGGGCTCGTCGAGTTCCTCGGAGACCATGCCGGCGGTCTGCCCGCCCCACTCGCAGGCACGTACGAAGTAGTCATTGGCCAGCACGTCGAGCTTCTGCTGGACTTCGCCCTGGACGTTGACCGCGTCGGCCGCTCCGAGTACGCCGCCGAGTTCACCCTGCGCGACCCGCTTGGAGATGGCCTTGCAGGCCAGTGCGACATCGAGGATGAGCGCGTTGAGATCGCCGCTGGCTTCCGGATGCCGGGCGCGCTCCTCGATGAGGAAGCGCACCAGGGTGGTGTGGTTGGCAAGCATGGGGTCTCGGCCTCCCGTCAACGTCCGGATGCCCGGGAGCGACGCGCTCTTCCGGGCGGGTCAATGCTGTCCGGAAAGCCGGCCGCGGTCCATCCCCCGGGTGGGTGGGAGGCTGGGGGGAGCGCCGAGAGGGCAAATACGAATCGAATTTCACGGCATGAAATTCGACTCGAAACTTCACTAAAAACACGGGCGATTCCTGTAGCGAATTACCCCCGGGGGCGTTACTGTTCACAAGCTTGGTTCAGGCGCCTGAGACCTGGGAGGTCCGCATGACTGCAGTGTTGTCAGCGGTATTGAAGGCGCCCCGCAATATTCATAACAACGCATAAACGCAGTTGCCTCACCGGCCCGTGCAAGTCGGGCCGACTGAAAGGAGTTCGCCCATGGCGTCAGTTCTGTGGTTGCAGGGAGGGGCATGTAGCGGTAACACCATGTCGTTCCTCAACGCCGACGAGCCCAACGTCGTCGACCTGATCGTCGATTTCGGCCTCGAGGTGATCTGGCATCCCTCGCTGGGTATGGAGCTCGGCAACCATGCGCAGAAGATCTTCCGGGACTGCGCCAGCGGCGCCCGCCCGATGGACGTCTTCGTCTTCGAGGGCTCGGTCATCGAGGGCCCGGACGGCTCGGGCCGGATGGACATGTTCGCCGACCGCCCGATGAAGGAGTGGGTCACCGAACTGGCCTCCCAGGCCGGTATCGTCGTCGCGATCGGTGACTGCGCCTGCTGGGGCGGCATTCCCGCGATGGAGCCCAACCCGTCCGGATCGACCGGCCTGCAGTTCCACAAGCGCGCCAAGGGCGGCTTCCTGGGACCGAACTTCAAGTCCAAGGCCGGCCTGCCGGTCATCAACATCCCGGGCTGCCCCGCGCACCCGGACTGGATCACCCAGATCATCGTCGCGCTGGCGACCGGACGCACCGGCGATATCGCCCTGGACGACCTGCAGCGGCCGGCCACCTTCTTCAAGACCTTCACCCAGACCGGCTGTACCCGCGTGCAGTTCTACGAGTACAAGCAGTCCACGATGTCCTTCGGTGAGGGCACCCGCACCGGCTGCCTGTTCTACGAGTTCGGCTGCCGCGGACCGATGACCCACTCGCCGTGCAACCGCATCCTGTGGAACCGCCAGTCCTCGAAGACCCGCGCCGGCCAGCCCTGCTACGGCTGCACCGAGCCGGAGTTCCCGCACTTCGACCTGGCTCCCGGGACGCTGTTCAAGACCCAGAAGATCGCCGGGACCATCCCGAAGGAGACCGGCACCGGCACCAAGAAGCTGTCCTACATGGCAGCGGCGGCCGCGGCGCGCATCGCCGCACCGGACTGGTCCAAAGAAGACATGTTCGTGGTCTGACCACGCCACACAACGACCACAACGAATTTCTGGAGGAACCTCTCAATGACCGCTATGGATCTGCACGTCAGCCCGCTCGGACGCGTCGAGGGTGACCTCGACGTCCGGGTGACCATCGAAGACGGGGTCGTCACCTCGGCCTGGACCGAAGCCGCCATGTTCCGCGGCTTCGAGATCATCCTGCGGGGCAAGGACCCGCAGGCCGGCCTCATCGTGTGTCCGCGTATCTGCGGCATCTGCGGTGGCAGTCACCTCTACAAGTCGGCCTACGCGCTGGACACCGCATGGAAGACCACCATGCCGGCCAACGCGACGCTGGTCCGCAACATCGCGCAAGCCTGCGAGACCATTCAGTCCATCCCGCGCTACTTCTACGCGCTGTTCGCAATCGACCTGGTGAACAAGAATTACGCCAAGTCGAAGCTGTATGACGAGGCCGTGCGCCGCTTCGCCCCCTACGTGGGCACCAGCTACCAGAAGGGTGTGGTGCTCTCGCAGAAGCCGGTCGAGGTCTACGCCATCTTCGGTGGGCAGTGGCCGCACTCGTCCTTCATGGTGCCCGGTGGTGTCATGGGCGCGGCCACGCTGTCGGACGTGACCCGTTCGATCGCCATCCTGGAGAATTTCAAGGACAACTGGCTGGAGTCGGACTTCCTCGGCTGCAGCATCGATCGCTGGCTGGAGAACAAGACCTGGGAGGACGTGCTGGCCTGGGTCGACGAGAACGAGTCGCAGTACAACAGCGATCTCGGCTTCTTCATCCGCTACTCCCTGGACATCGGCCTGGACAAGTACGGCCGCGGTGTGGGCAACTACATCTCCACCGGCACCTACTTCGATCCGACGCTGTACCGCAACCCGACCATCGAGGGTCGCAACAAGGCGCTCATCGGCCGCGGCGGCATCTACGCCAACGGTCAGTGGCACGAGTTCGATCAGGCCCGGGTCCGCGAGGACGTCACCCACTCGTTCTACGAGGGCAGCCGGCCGTTGCACCCGTTCGAGGGGGAGACCATCCCGATCGATCCGGAGAAGGCCAAGAAGCAGGGCAAGTACAGCTGGGCCAAGTCGCCCCGCTACGAGATCGAGGGTCTGGGCAACCTGCCGCTGGAGACCGGTCCGCTGGCCCGCCGGATGGCGGCCGCCGGACCGAACGCCGGAGCACATCAGGACAACGACCCGCTGTTCCTGGACATCCTCAACAAGATCGGCCCGAGCGTGCTGACCCGTCAGCTGGCCCGCCTGCACGAGGCTCCGAAGTACTTCAAGTGGGTTCGGTCCTGGCTGGATCAGCTGGACCTCAAGGAGAGCTTCTACAGCAAGCCCACCGAGTACGCCGAGGGTAAGGGCTTCGGTTCGACCGAGGCGGCACGTGGTGCGCTGTCGGACTGGATCGTGCTCGAGAACAACAAGATCAAGAACTACCAGGTGATCACGCCGACCGCATGGAACATCGGTCCGCGCGACGGCCAGGACGTTCTCGGCCCGATGGAGAAGGCTTTCATCGGTGCCCCGATCGTCGACCCCGAGGATCCGGTCGAACTCGGCCATGTGGCTCGCAGCTTCGACTCCTGCCTGGTCTGCACCGTGCACGCCTACGACGGCAAGACCGGCAGGGAACTGTCCAAGTTCGTTGTCAACGGAATGGTGTGAGCGAAGAACTCACACCCGAAACGCAAAGCGCCCCAGGTGGTTTCGAGGACATCGACCTCGAGCCACCTGGGTGCGCTGTATTGGTCGTCGGTTGCGGCAATCTGCTGCGCGGCGACGACGGCGTCGGTCCGGTTCTGATCCGCCACCTCTGGGACCGTGGTGTGCCCGAGGGTGCCCGACTTGTCGACGGCGGTACCGCCGGGATGGATGTCGCCTTCCAGATGCGCGGAGCCAAGCAGGTGGTGATCGTGGACGCCTCAACGACGGGCGCCGTTCCCGGAACCGTCTACCGGGTGCCGGGCGAGGAACTCGACGACCTGCCCCCGCTGTCGGGTCTGCACACCCATTCGTTCCGCTGGGATCACGCCATCCCATTCGCCCGCTGGGCACTCGGGGATGCCTGCCCGACCGATATCACCGTGTTCCTGATCGAGATCGCAGAGATGGAACTCGGCGCCGATCTGTCCGCACCGGTGGAGAAGGCCATGGAGCAGGTGATCGACCTCATCGAGCGTGACTACCTCGCACCGCTGCGGCCGCAGACCCCGGATCAGGTCAGCGTGGAGATCAACGCCGACGGCTATCTGCGGATGGACGCGGCCCTGGCCGCCAGCCGGTTCCCGTCTGACGCGCTCGCCGCGGTGCCCCGCGACGGTGAACTGTGGCTCTTCCCGCTGCGCGGTCCGAGCAGCGGCGGTCTGTTGCTCAAGCAGCGTAATCCGGCCGGCGATCGTGCCGTGCTGGTCCGGGAAGTTCTCCCGGACGGTTTTCCGGGCGGACTGCGTACGGCATCCTGGGACGATGAGCACAAGGCTCTTCGGATACCTCTCGAGCCGTGACTGTCATGGCTGAAGAGCGCCCCACGACCCGGCCCAAGACCGAAGTGCCCGAGCGGGTCTCCACCGATGACGCTCTTGACGTGCAGACCGTGGTGGTCGAGGAGCGCGGACAATGGGCCGTCGACGTGGTCGTAGTCTTCGCTGACGGGGTGGTCCGCAAGCGGATCAACACCCACCGGACCAGGGCTCGCGCCGAGTTGGCCGCCGATCTGATCAAACGGGCGGCCGAGCGCGACATCGGCGCCGGACCGCTGCACGGAATGAGTTGACGAGGAGTGTTGTGACAGACCTGCTGGATCCGGCCGTTCTCGCGGTCCGGCCACAGCCGCTGGGCGCTTTCCCGCTGCCGCTGGGCTACCTGTTGATCCCGGCATCGCCGGAGACCGAGGACGCCCGGCTGGCACTGCTGGCGGGCCGGCTGCCCGAGTGGCCGGCGGCTCTGCGCCCCCATGAACTGGCGCTGGCCGGTGATCGCGACGGCGCGCTGGCGGCGCTGACCGGGGACGACCCGATCAGCCGCTACAACCGGTTCGTGATGGATCCCGATTCGGTCGACCCGGCCGAGTTGCGTTCGGCCCTGGGCGATTTCGGCGTTCTGGTCGATGTCGTGCTCTACGCCATGGACCGCACCGACACCGCACCGGAACTCGGTGAGGCCACCGGTGAGCTGGCCGCCCTGGTGCTCAGCGCCCAGGCCAGCGCGGCATTGCAGGATGGTGACGAGGCTGCCGCCATCGCTGCACTCGACCGCGCCGCAGAAGAGGCCGCGGGGGTGTCCGAACCGCTGCGCGGTGTGCTGCTGGGCGCGTCGGCCGCGGTCGCCGAAGGCCAGGACGCGGTCAGCCGTTTCGAGCGTGCGCTCAAGGCCCTCGACGGCGCCGAGGGTCTGCGGATCGCCCGGGCCGAGTTGCATCTGACGCTGGCCGGCCTGCTGCACGAGCAGGCCCAGGATCGCCCCGATCTGCTGGCGCGGGCGGTGCCGCATTACCACTCGGCGCTGCAACTGGTGCTGCGTGAGGAGGCCCCGCTGCTGTGGGCCTCGGCGCACGCCAATCTGGCCACCGCGTATCTGACGATGCCGATGACCGAGGCCTCCGGCCAGTTGCGCCTCGGGGTGGCCGCGCAATCGCTGCGTTCGGCGCTGAAGGTCTACACCCCGGAGGACTATCCGGAGCAGTGGGCCAGCGTTCAGCTGAACCTGGCCAACTCGCTGGTGTATACCCCGTCGAGCCATCAGGTCGACAACATGGTCGAGGCCGTCGAGCTCTACGAGGCGGTGCTGCAGGCGCGCGATCGCGAGACCGATCCGCTGGGGCGGGCGCGGGTGCTGGCCAACCAGGGCAATGTGATGGCCCATCTCGGCGACTTCGACCAGGCAAAGGCCAAGCTGTACGAGGCGCGGTTCCTGTTCGAGGAACTCGGCGACCACGATTCGATGCGCACCGTGCGCGGTGTGCTCGATGAGATCGCCCGGTCCTCGGCGCTGAACCGCACCGAGGATGAGGACGGGCAGTGACCACGACAGAACAGTCCTTCGAGGAACTGGCCAAGCGGGTCGACGACGCGGTCGCCGCCATGGCGGATCTGGATCCGGCCGCCCGCAAGGTCGCCGAGGAACTTCAGGCCGCGATCGAGGCCGTGCACAAGGCCGGGCTGGTGACGATGATCCGCCGGATGCGCGAGGACGAGGGCGCACGGAAGGTGCTGTTCGGCCTCGTCGAGGACCCGGTGGTGCACACCCTGCTCTCACTGCACGGGATCCTGCGGCCCGATCCGATGACACAGGCCAATCAGGTGCTCGACGGTGTGCGTCCGCAACTGCACAGCCACGGCGGGGACGTCACGCTGGTGCGCATCGAGGACGACACCGCCTTTGTACGACTGGAGGGTGCCTGCAACGGCTGCTCGATGTCCTCGGTGACACTGCGCAACCTCGTTGAAGATTCTCTGGTGCAAGGTGTTTCGTCGATCATGAAGGTCGAAGTCGTCAAGGATCAGGCTTCGCCCACACTGATCTCGGTGGACTCGCTGTTCAGCGGCCGGGACCCGGCCGCTGAGGGCTGGGTGAAGCTTGGGCCCGCCGCCGATATCGCGATCGATGACCTGTCGGCCGCGACACTGGGCGGCGTCAGCGTGATCGTGGTCAACCTCGGCCAGCGATTGTCGGCCTACCGCAACGCCTGCGCGCACGAGGCGCTGCCACTGACCGACGCCGTGCTCGACGTCTCCAACGGCACGCTGACCTGCCCGTGGCACGGCTTCTGCTACGACGCCACCTCGGGGGAGTGCCTCAGCGCGCCCGGCGCTCAACTGGAGCAACTGCCCCTGCGCATCGACGACGGTGACGTCTGGGTGCGTGTCTCCCAATGAAAAAACATGAGCAGTAAGTACACCGTCCGGCACAACATCTCCGGTGTCGGCACCCGGCCCGATGTGGTGCCGGAGGTCGATCGCAGCGACGGATGGAAGCCGGCGGTCTGGCTGGGCGCCCCCGCCCCGGGCGGGCTTGCACTTCCGGCGGCCCAACCCTCGATGGCGTGGATGTACTCACCGCGCGGGGTGTTTCTCGGCGAGGAGCATCTCGTCGTCGCCGACTCCGGTAATCACCGGGTGCTGATCTGGAACGGCATCCCGACCACCGACGAGCAGCCCGCCGATGTGGTGCTCGGCCAGCCCGACGGACAGACCGAGGGCCCGGCGGCAGGCGGCCGCGGTCCCGAACGCGGGATGCATCTGCCCACCGGTGTTCTCATCCACCAGGGCCGGCTGATCGTCGCCGATGCCTGGCATCACCGGATCCTGATCTGGAACAGCGTGCCGACCCTCAGCGACACCGCCCCCGATGTCATCCTCGGCCAGCCCGATGCTAGTTCGGTCGAGGTGAACCGGGGCGGGCCGTGCTCGGCCATCAGCCTCTACTGGCCGTTCGGTATCGCGATCGTAGGCACGTCGTTCTGGGTGGCCGACACCGGCAACCGCCGGGTTCTGGGCTGGCGCAACGGCATTCCCGAGCCCGACCAGCCCGCCGACGTGGTGCTGGGCCAGCCCGATGCGGTCTCCAACGCCGAGAACCGCGGGGCCGACGCCGGCCCGGCCAGCTTCCGGTGGGCGCACGACATCGCCGGCCGCGACGATCTGCTGCTGGTCGCCGACGCCGGCGATCACCGGGTGCTCGGCTGGTCGCCGCAACCCGACGCCGACCGCGACGCCGATCTGGTGATCGGACAACCGGACTTCACCGGTTCCGAGGAGTGGCCGTACGGTCCGCACACCAACGACAGGTTCCGCTTCCCGTACGCGATCTGCCTGGACGGTGACCGTCTCGCAGTGGCCGACACCGCCAACAACCGCATCCTGCTCTGGGACGGAATGCCCGACGGCCCGGTCTGTCGCGGTGCGGATCATGTTCTCGCACAGCCCGATTTCGGCTCCAACGGCGAGAACCGGTGGACCTCCGTGCAGCCCGACACCCTGTGCTGGCCCTACGGGATGTCGCTGCGCGGGGACACCCTCGCGGTGTCGGACTCCGGCAACAACCGGGTGATGTTGTGGAGGAGGACCACGTGAGGCCGCGGATCGTCCAGACCGACGGGCAGATCGGTTTCTACTGGGCCACCCCGGAGGGCAAGCCGACCTCGCTGCAGGCTCTTGTCGCCGAGGATGACGAACCCGACCGCCTGGTCGCCACCCACCTGGAAGCGCTCGACGACTCGCTGATCATCGCCGCCGAGAGATTCGGCGAGATCCTGGGCGGCGGCCGCGGACCGCGCGGGGACGAACGCGATGATCTGCTGGAGTTGCACCGCACACTGGACCGGCTGTGCTTCGAGTACGCCGCAGCGCTGGAGAAGACCGGGCTGAGTGCCGATCTGCGGGCGGGCAAGATCGTCGGCACCGCGGTGCTGTTCTCCATCAAGGCCCGCCAACCGCTGGGACTGCTCGGTCCGGCCCCGCTGGACGATCAGCTCGACGAGCCCTCGCTGGGCATAGTCGGCGGTTACGGCGAGATGCAACTCGTGGATCCGGACAAGCCCTGGAAGGGCGGTCGCTGGGTGGTGCGAACCGAGACGGGCCAACGCTTCCCGCTCACGCTGTCGATGGTGTTCTTCGACAGTTCCGGCACCAACAAAGAGGGCGCCCGCAAGGAACACCGTGATGTGCTGAAGTCCGTCGTCGCCGCTGCGCAATCCCCGGAGGCCGACCCGTTCGCCGTCACGTCCGCGGTGGACTGGCTGCTCTACGACTGGCTGATGGCGCACCGCGACGGCCCGGACAGTGCCGAGATCGTCTTTCCCAAGGGGTACGAAGCCGATGCCGCGCTGGTGGTGTCGGCGGCGGCGGCATCGGTTGCCGCGCGGGCGACCTTCGATCCGGGTCTGGTGCTCAACCCCATCGCGCGGGGCTAGGGCGATGAAGACCGTTGAGGCGGCCGAGTTCTTCGCCGACGAGGTCATCCAGGATCCCTACCCGCTCTACGCCCGGTTGCGGGACGAAGGCGGCCTGCACCGGGTCGGGGACTCCGGCTTCTATCTGGTGTCGAGTTGGGCGGCGGTCACCGATGCGGCCAACCGTCCGCAGGACTTCTCATCGAATCTGACCGGACCGATCACCTACAGTCCGCAGCGCGGTGTGGCGCCGTTGCCGATGGACGGCCTCGGCGGCCCGACGCACATCCTGGCCACCGCCGATGACCCGTCCCACGCGATGCACCGGAAATTGATGCTCAGCCAGTTCACCGCCAAGCATGTGCGCGAATTCGAGCCACATATCGTCGCGACCTTCGAAAGACTCTGGACGCGAAAGGAATCCGCGACAGAAGTCGAGTGGATGGACGCGGTGGCCAACCGGCTGCCGATGATGATCGTCGCCCGGCTGATCGGGGTGCCCGACGACGACTCCGACCAGCTCGCGCGGTGGGGGTATGCCAGCACCCAACTGCTGGACGGTCTGCTGTCCGAGGAAATGGTGAACGCGTCGATGGCCTCGCTCGGCGAACTCAACGCCTATATCGTCGAACACCTGGACCGTGCCCGCGAGCGCCCCGGCGATGACCTGATCGGCGTGCTGGCCACCGCGTGTGCCGACGGCCGACTCGATCAGTTCACCGCGCAGATGATCCTGATCTCGCTGTTCAGCGCCGGCGGGGAGTCGACGGCCTCATTGCTGGGCACCGCGGTCACCACGTTGGGCACCGACCCGCAGTTGCAGCGTCGGTTGCGTGCGGAACCGCACCTGATGGCCGCCTTCATCGAGGAGACCCTGCGGCTGGAACCGTCGTTTCGCACCCATCACCGTCATGTGCTCCACGACACCGAACTCAACGGCGCCACACTCCCGAAGGACTCCCGCATCCTGCTGCTGTGGGGTTCGGCGAATCGGGATTGCGCGCAGTTCGACGCTCCCGACGAACTGCGCCTGGACCGGCCGGTGACCAAGGGGCACCTGACATTCGGCAAGGGTCTGCACTTCTGCCTCGGTGCGCCACTGGCCAGGCTGGAGGCATCCACCGTGCTGCGCCTCCTGTTGGACCGCACCGAATGGTTCGAGGCGGCCGAGGTCGGTCCGTGGCTGCCCAGCGTGCTTGCGCGGCGCCGTGAATACCTCAGGCTGTCACTGAGTTAGGTCTTGTCGGCGTTGGCCCGTGGGAATCCGCCGCCCTGCGGGAAGAGTGGGAACACCACGTCGTCGAGTTTCTCGGCGTCACCGGCTGTGCGGTTGACCGTCGCGCCCCAGATGTTGCCGTCCGGTGAGACCGCCAGCGACCAGGCGTGGCCGTGGGTGTCCTGGCGCACCACCTCCGGGTCACCGGTCACAGCGCCGGTGGCCTGGGCCAGTCGCACCGCCACCGTCTGCTTGGTGTTGATGAGGTTCACCAGAACGGTGCCATCCAGTGCCGCGCACCCGGCCACCCCCGGCCGGTCCGGCCAGGTCCACACCGTCGTCGCCTTGCCGTCCGGGCCGATGCGCTGCAACCGGTCACCGGAGGGAGCCCGATCGGTCACGTACAGCGCCTTGTCAGCCGGATCCAGGCACAGCCCGCCGCCGGCGCCCAGCCCGCTCAGCGCGGTGGTCGGCGGAGCCTGGTCCACCGTGGTGGGCTGCTCGATACGGATCACCTTGCCGGCCAAGGATTTCGGATCGGCGGCCAGTCCGGGGTTGCCGGCATCGCCGGTCTGCACCACCAGCGTCGTCGGGCTGGTGAACAGCAGTGAACCGGTGTTGCCGCCGGCCCCCTTCGGGATCCCGGTCAGCAGATCCTTGGGCGCGTCACCGTCGGCGATCCGGATCACCCGGTTGTCGGTCGGGGTGCTGACGTAGGCATAGGTCAGCCGGTCCTGGGAGTAGGTCGGTGAGCGCACGATGTCCATCAGGCCGCCGTCGCCGCCGCCGTCGACCGGGACCGTCATCAGGACCTTGGGTTCGGCGCTGACCGACACCTCCTTGATAGCGCCGGTGGTGCGTTCGGCGACCAGGGCTGTCTTGCCGTCGGGTCCCATGATCAGGCCGCTGGTGGATTCCAGGCAGCCCTGCATGACACCCGGGGCCGGGCAGGCCTTCGGGAACGGTTTGGCCGGCAGCGGCGGAGGCGGGGGCGGGGTCGAGGACGGCCCGGCGCCGTATTGCGGCGGCGTGGTGAACGGCTGGGAAACCGCATTGTCGAAGTGTGCGCACCCGGCCGAGACCATGGTGGCGGCGCTCAGCACCGCCAGGACCCGACCCATCTGCATGCCCGCCAGGTTACGGACAATCCGGTGATGCTCGCCAACGCAGGAGGATTGCTCGGCCGAAGGGGCGTCCAAATCCCGGGTTTGGGCCCCGGTTGCACTTACGCTCACCTCGTGACGAGCCCGAATCCCGACCCCGGCTGGCAGCGACCGCCCTCTGCCCGGCTGGTCGACCCGGAGGACGACCTCGGGTCGGTGAGCTACGGCGACCACGAGACGACCAAGATCACTCACAATGCCCCGCCCGGACCGGCGCCCACCGGATACGACCTGCTCAACCCCGATCCGCTGCCGTATGTGCAGCCGCAGGCCGAGGCTCCGGCCCCGCCGGCGGCGGCCCCGGTGCAGATCGTGCCGTCCGAGGACGACGGCCGGTCTGCGGACGGCAAGCGCGGCACCCAGGACTTCGGCCTGCTGGTGCTGCGCCTGACGCTGGGCGTGGTGTTCATCGCCCACGGCCTGCAGAAGGCTTTCGGCTGGTGGGGCGGTCCCGGCCTGGACGGCTTGAAGACGACGCTGGCCGAGGCCGGCTACCAGAACGCCGGGATGCTGACCTACGTCGCCGCCGGCGCCCAGATCGCGGCCGGTGTGCTGCTGGTGCTGGGTCTGTTCACTCCGGTGGCCGCGGCCGGAGCGCTGGCCTTCCTGGTCAACAGCGTCATGGTGACGTTCGACTCCCAGCGGCGCGAGGGCGGCCTGTTCGTGTTCGGCCCCGACGGTGCGGAGTATCTGCTGGTCCTGACCGCGGTCGCGGTGGCGGTGATCCTGGCCGGCCCGGGCCGATACGGGTTCGACGGCACCCGCGGCTGGGCGCGGCGGCCGTTCATCGGCTCGTTCATCGCCCTGGTCCTCGGCGCCGTCGGCGGGGTGGCGGCCTGGCTGTTCCTGCGGGGGATCAACCCGTTCGGCTGACAGCCCCGGATTTGACGCTTGACCTGTGCCGGGACTAATCTGCCGAGTATGTCGACCGGCGGAATCCTTGTAGTAGGCCAGCGCGTTGGTGCGCTTGCCCCTACTCGGGTCTAGTCAGTCGCACCAGCGCGCAACCCTCGTACAGCCGCCGAAGCTGACGGGGGTTTTTTAATGCCCGAAACGACACCGAGGAGCATCACGTGAGCGCACCTGCCACCCGAGCCTCCGAGCCGTTGACCGAGCAGGTCAACGGCACCTCGCACGCCAAGTCCGCCGCCAAGCGGGTGGCCCCGGTCCGGATGACCGGCGCCGAGGCTGTCGTCCGCTCGCTTGAGGAGCTCGGCGTCGACATCATCTTCGGCATCCCCGGCGGCGCGGTGCTGCCGGTCTATGACCCGCTGTTCGACTCCCAGCAGCTGCGTCACGTCCTGGTCCGCCATGAGCAGGGCGCCGGACATGCCGCCAGCGGGTACGCCCATGCCACCGGACGCGTGGGCGTGATGATGGCCACCTCCGGCCCGGGCGCGACCAACCTGGTCACCCCGCTGGCCGACGCCCAGATGGACTCCATCCCGGTCGTCGCGATCACCGGCCAGGTCGGACGCAGTCTGATCGGCACCGACGCGTTCCAGGAGTCCGACATCACCGGCATCACGATGCCGATCACCAAGCACAACATCCTGGTCCGCGACGGCGACGACATCGCCCGCTCGATCGCTGAGGCCTTCCATATCGCGGCCAGCGGCCGTCCGGGTGCGGTGCTGGTCGACATCCCCAAGGATGTGCTGCAGGGGGAGTGCACCTTCGCCTGGCCGCCGCAGCTGGAGCTGCCGGGCTACAAGCCGAACACCAAGCCGCACGGTCGCCAGATCAAGGAGGCCGCCAAGCTGATCGCCACCGCCCGCAAGCCGGTGCTCTACGTCGGCGGCGGCGTCATCCGGGGCGAGGCATGCGAGGAACTCAAGGAACTGGCCGAACTGACCGGCATCCCGGTGGTCACCACCCTGATGGCCCGCGGCGCCTTCCCGGACAGCCATCCGCAGAACCTGCGGATGCCCGGTATGCACGGCACCGTCGCGTCGGTGGCCGCACTGCAGAAGAGTGATCTGCTGATCACCCTCGGCGCGCGCTTCGACGACCGGGTGACCGGCAAGCTGTCCACCTTTGCTCCCGACGCCAAGGTGATCCACGCCGACATCGACCCCGCGGAGATCGGCAAGAACCGCCATGCCGATGTTCCGATCGTCGGCGACGTCAAGGCCGTCATCCGCGAACTCGTCGACACCCTGAAACGCAGGCCGGGCGGAGACGACCGGATCGGCAACGAGGGTGTCGAGGATCCGGACCTGGCGCCCTGGTGGTCGTATCTGAACAACATCCGCGAGACCTACCCGCTGGGCTGGACCGCTCCGCAGGACGGCAGCCTGTCGCCGGAGTACGTGATCGAGCAACTCGGCAAGATCGCCGGACCCGACGCCATCTACGTCGCCGGCGTCGGACAGCACCAGATGTGGGCCGCGCAGTTCATCTCCTACGAGAAGCCGCGCACCTGGCTCAATTCCGGCGGCCTGGGCACCATGGGCTACGCCATCCCGGCGGCCATGGGCGCGAAGATGGCCCGCCCGGATGCCGAGGTGTGGGCGATCGACGGCGACGGCTGCTTCCAGATGACCAACCAGGAACTGGCCACCTGCGCGGTCGAGGGTGTGCCGATCAAGGTCGCGCTGATCAACAACGGCAACCTGGGTATGGTGCGGCAGTGGCAGACGCTGTTCTACGGCGAGCGCTACTCCAACACCGACCTGTCCACCCACAGCCAGCGCATCCCGGACTTCGTCAAACTGGCCGAGGCCATGGGCTGCGTCGGATTGCGTTGTGAGCGTGAGGAAGACGTCGTCGACGTCATCAACCAGGCGCGTGCCATCAACGACCGGCCGGTGGTGATCGACTTCATCGTCGGCGCCGACGCGCAGGTGTGGCCGATGGTGGCCGCCGGCACCGGTAACGATGAGATCATGGCGGCCCGCAACATCCGGCCGCTGTTCGACGAGGACAACTCCGAAGGACGTGCCTGATGTCCAACACCGTCACCCACACCCTGTCGGTGCTGGTCGAGGACAAGCCCGGCGTGCTGGCCCGCGTGGCCGCACTCTTCTCCCGGCGCGGGTTCAACATCCAGTCCCTGGCGGTCGGGCCGACCGACGTCAAAGACATGTCCCGGATGACGATCGTCGTCACCGCGGAGGAGACTCCGCTCGAGCAGATCACCAAGCAGCTCAACAAGCTGATCAACGTGATCAAGATCGTCGAGCAGGACGACGACAACATGGTCGCCCGCCAACTGGCGCTGATCAAGGTGCGCGCCGACGCCGGCACCCGCGGTCAGGTGATCGAGGCGGTGAACCTGTTCCGTGCCAAGATCATCGACGTCTCCACCGAGTCGCTGACGATCGAGGCCACCGGCACCCAGGAGAAGCTCGAAGCGCTGCTGAGCGTTCTAGAGCCCTACGGCATCCGCGAGACCGTCCAGTCCGGTGTGGTAGCACTATCGCGCGGCCCGCGCGGCATCACCAATACGAAGTAAGAGAGAAGGAATCAGTTCAGTGGCAATCGAGATGTTCTACGACGACGACGCCGACCTGTCGATCATCCAGGGCCGCAAGGTCGGGGTCATCGGCTACGGCAGCCAGGGCCACGCGCATTCGCTGAGCCTGCGCGACTCCGGTGTGCAGGTGAAGGTGGGCCTCAAGGAGGGTTCGAAGTCCCGCGCCAAGGTGCAGGAGCAGGGCCTGGAGGTCGACACTCCGGCCGAGGTCGCCAAGTGGGCCGACGTCATCATGCTGCTGGCGCCCGACACCGCGCAGGCCGAGATCTTCAAGAACGATATCGAGCCCAACCTCAAGGCCGGTGACGCGCTGTTCTTCGGCCACGGTCTGAACATCCACTTCGGTCTGATCAAGCCGCCGGCCGACGTCACCATCGGCATGGTCGCCCCCAAGGGCCCGGGTCACCTGGTGCGCCGTCAGTTCGTCGACGGCAAGGGCGTTCCGTGCCTGGTCGCTATCGAGCAGGACCCGACCGGAAACGGTCTGGCGCTTGCTCTTTCGTATGCCAAGGGCATCGGCGGCACCAGGGCCGGCGTCATCAAGACCACCTTCAAGGATGAGACCGAGACCGACCTGTTCGGCGAGCAGGCCGTGCTGTGCGGCGGCACCGAGGAACTGGTCAAGACCGGCTTCGAGGTGATGGTCGAGGCGGGCTACGCGCCCGAACTGGCCTACTTCGAGGTGCTGCACGAGCTCAAGCTCATCGTCGACCTGATGTACGAGGGCGGTATCGCCCGGATGAACTACTCGGTGTCCGACACCGCGGAGTTCGGCGGCTACCTGTCCGGACCGCGGGTCATCGACGCCGACACCAAGAAGCGCATGGAGCAGATCCTCGCCGAGATCCAGGACGGCACCTTCGTCAAGCGCCTGGTGGCCAACGTCGAGGGCGGCAACAAGGAACTCGAAGGCCTGCGCAAGCAGAACGCCGAGCACCCCATCGAGGTCACCGGCGCCAAGCTGCGCAAGCTGATGAGCTGGGTGGACCGGCCCATCACCGAGACGGCGTAAGTAGTCGCACGGGGGACAGTGCGTGGACTCCGCGCTTTTGGGCGTGCTTCGGATCGCCGGACCGGCAGTCCTGGTGGTGTGCCTGTGGTCGGTGTGGGAGCGCCGGGCCACCTTCGGCTCCCGGTTCGACGCCGCGGGGACGTGGGATCCCTTTCCCAGGGGCTTTCGGTGATCGCCCCCGACGGCGGCAATCCGGGCGGCCACGGCGGTGCCGGCGGCAACGGCGGAGATGCGCAGTCCGCCAACGGAAACGGCGGTGACGGCGGTGCCGGCGGTGACGGCCTGTGGCTCGACGGTGACGGCGGCAACGGCGGTGGCGGCGGCAACGGTGGCGTGTCCGGCGTGGGCGGCTTCGGCGGGCGGGGCGGTGCGGCCGGTACCGGCGGCACGCCCGGCGTCACCGGCGGCAACGGTCTGCCCTCCCCGGTGTAGGCCGCGGAGCGAGGGGATCGGTCGTGCACCACGTGCGGGAGCACCGGTGGTGGCTGGCGGCGTGCGGTGGTGGCTGCCTGCTGGCGGCACTCATCGGAGGTTGGGTGGGGCCGATCATCGCGGTGTTTGCGATCGTGTATCTCGCGGGCAGTGTGCTCATCGAGTGCGAATCCGGGAACACCGACCCGCCTGGTGAGCTTCAGGATGAGCAGGAGTCGGTGGACGCCGATTCGGGCTAGCGGGCCAATGACCTAGGGGGCCAGTGACGGCATCTGTAGTCCGAACTCATGTTTGAGCATCGTGCGCGCCGCATAATGCCCGCTCATGCCGTGCACCCCGCCGCCGGGCGGGGTGGCCGACGAGCACAGATACGCCCGGGGGATCGGTGTGCTCCACGGGTTGACTCGCGGCGTGGGGCCGAGCAGGGCGCGCATGACGTTGTTGCCGCCCACGCCGATATCGCCACCGACGTAGTTGGCGTCGTGCAGATGCAAGCGTGATGCCGGGATCGACCGTGCGGCGAGCACGATGTCGGCGAAGCCGGGGGCGAAGCGTTCCATCACCGCGGTGATCGACGCGGTCTGATCGAGCGTCGATCCGGCCGGCACATGGGCGTAGGTCCAGAACGGCCGACGCCCCTGGTCGTCGATCCGACTCGGGTCGGCGGTGAAGGACTGCGCCGCCAGCACCATCGGCCAGTCGGCATGCCGGCCCACGGCGATCTCTCGTTCGGCGTGGGCCATCTGCGCGCGGGTGCCGCCCAGATGCAGCGTCGCTGCATCGGCCAGGCGCGGATCAGACCACGGAATCTCCTGGGACAGAACAAAATCCACCTTAGCCACACCGGGGCCGTAGGTGTAGCGGCGCAGCGCTTTGGCGTAGCGCTGAGGCAACTCGGGCCCGTAGATGTCCAGCAGCGCGGTCGGTGAGGTGTCGTAGAGCACCACGCCCGGCGGGGGAGAGGTGACGGCGACCCCGGTGTGCAGTTCGCCGCCGTGCGCGTGCAGATCGGCGATCAGCGCGTCGGCGATCGACTGGCTGCCGCCCACCGGCACCGGCCATCCCGAGGTGTGCGCCAGCGTCGCCAGCAGCAGACCCGCCCCGGCGGCCACCAGGGAAGGCATCTTGGCGATGGTGTGCGCGGCCACCCCGGTGAACAGGGCGCGGGCGTCCTCGCCGCGCAACGCATTCCACGCCCGTGTGCCCTGCTCGAGCATCCGCTGACCCAACAGGGCGGCGGCCGGGATGTCCGGGGGCAGCGAACGCTTGTCACCGATCAGGAACCGCACCACGTCCTCGCCGTGGGCGGCCAGTGGACCCAGCAGATGCCGCCAGGACTCACCGTGCGTCAAACCCGCGCAGGTGCGTTCCAGATCCCGGTAGGCCAGGGCAGAAAGCCGGCCAGGCAGGGGATTGGCATACGAGATCTCCGGGACCGCCAGACCCACCCCGCGGGCCCGCAGGTCGAACTCGGCGAAGAACGGCGAGGCCAGAGCCAGCGGATGGATGGCCGAGCAGATGTCGTGGCGGACGTCGCCATACTCCGGGTCGGGAAGGGTTCGGGCGCCGCCGCCCAGGGTGGGCTGGGCCTCGAGGACCTGCACCCGCAGGCCGGCCCGGGCGCATACCACCGCGGCGGCAAGCCCGTTGGGGCCGCTGCCGACGACTGTGACGTCCATTTTCCCATTACATCATCATGCGAATCCGCATGAGATACTGCGTTCATGTCTAAGACGGTGCAAATTCGTGACATCGACGACGATATCTATGCGGCGTTGGTGCGTCGTGCAGCAGAGGAAGGCATCACGGTGCCGGAGCTGCTGAGGCGGGAGGCGGCGAGGTTGGCGGCCAGGCCGTCGATCTCCGCGTGGCTGGCCCGCATCGGCCGCAGGCCGTCAACGGTGTCCACCGCGGAAGTTCTGGAGAGCCTCGACGAATGGCGTGGGGAGTGGCCGGATGCTCGTCGTTGACGCATCCTGCCTGTTCGAAGTAGTCGCCGACACCCCGAGGGCAGTTGCGATTGCCGCCCGGCTGGCCCAGGATCCCGACCAGGCCGCCCCGCACGTCATCGACGTCGAGGTGATGGGAGTTATCCGCGGACTCTTGTTGAGAGGACGACTGGACAACACCGCGGCAGGGCAAGCCGTGGCCGACTTGAGGGACTGGCCGGGTGAGCGTGTGGGGCACCGACTGCTGCTGGATCGGGCGTGGGAATTTCGGGACTCGGTCCGGGGCTGGGACGCGTTCTACGTCGCCCTGGCCGAAGCATGCGAAGCAACCCTGCTGACGATGGACGCTCGGTTGTCCCGTGCGCACGGACCGCGGTGCCGCATCGAGGTGCTGGCCGCCTAGCCGGAATCGTCGGTCGCTAGGGTGGCCGATTACGCTGTCCGCGTGACTCTGCCCGTTGTGTTGATCGCCGATAAGCTCGCCGAATCCACCGTCGCCGCCCTCGGCGACAAGGTGGAGGTCCGCTGGGTCGACGGTCCGGACCGCCCGAAGCTGCTCGAGGCCGTCAAGGACGCCGACGCCCTGCTGGTGCGCTCGGCCACCACCGTCGACGGCGAGGTGATCGCGGCGGCCCCCAAGCTGAAGATCATCGCCCGCGCCGGCGTCGGCCTGGACAACGTCGACGTGGAGGCGGCCACCGCCGCCGGTGTGCTGGTGGTCAACGCCCCGACCTCCAACATCCACAGCGCCGCCGAGCATGCGCTGGCGCTGATGCTCTCCGCGGCCCGGCAGATCCCGGCCGCCGACGCCACCCTGCGCGAGAAGACCTGGAAGCGCTCGAAGTTCAACGGTGTGGAGTTGTTCGGCAAGACCGCCGGCGTGGTGGGCCTGGGCCGCATCGGCCAGCTGGTCGCCCAGCGGCTGGCCGCCTTCGGAACCCATGTCGTCGCGTATGACCCCTACGTGCCTCCCGCCCGCGCCGCACAGCTGGGTATCGAACTGCTCCCGCTGGACGATGTGCTGGCCCGGGCCGACTTCATCTCGGTGCACCTGCCCAAGACCAAGGAGACCGCCGGCCTGCTCAACAAGGAGGCACTGGCCAAGACCAAGCCCGGCGTGATCATCGTCAACGCCGCGCGCGGTGGACTGATCGACGAGCAGGCTCTGGCCGACGCCATCAAGAGCGGGCATGTGTGGGCTGCAGGTCTGGACGTGTTCGCCACCGAGCCGTGCACCGACAGTCCGCTGTTCGACCTGCCCGAGGTCGTCGTCACCCCGCACCTGGGCGCTTCGACGTCGGAGGCCCAGGACCGGGCCGGAACCGACGTGGCGGAGAGTGTCAAGCTCGCCCTGGCCGGCGAGTTCGTGCCGGACGCGGTCAACGTCGCAGGCGGTGCGGTCAGCGAGACCGTCGCGCCGTGGCTGGAACTGGTCCGCAAGCTCGGCGTGCTGGTCGGCGTGCTGGCCACCGAGCCGCCGGATAGCCTCACCGTGACCGTCGCCGGTGAGATCTCCTCGGAAGACGTTGGGGTGCTGAAGCTTTCGGCGTTGCGCGGGCTGTTCTCGACGATGACCGACCAGCAGGTCACCTTCGTCAACGCGCCGGCGCTGGCCGCGGAGCGCGGTCTCGACGCCGAGCTGAGCACGCACAGCGAGAGTCCGAACCACCGCAGCGTCGTCGATGTGCGGGTGGTCGGACCCGACGGTTCGGTGGTCAATGTCGCCGGCACGCTGTCGGGCACCCAGGAGGTGCAGAAGATCGTCGGTATCAACGGCCGCAGCTTCGATCTGCGCGCCGAGGGCGTGAACCTGATCCTGCATTACGGCGACAAGCCGGGCGCGCTGGGCAAGATCGGCACGATCCTCGGTGCGGCCGGCGTCAACATCGAGGCCGCACAGCTGAGCCAGGACACCAGCGGCGGAGGTGCGACGGTGATGCTGCGGGTCGACCGTGAGGTGCCCGCCGAGGTTCAGGCGTCCATCCGCGACGCGGTCGAGGCCACGCTCGTCGAGTCGGTGGACCTGTCGTGAGGCTCGCCGTCATCCCCGGCGACGGGATCGGTCCGGAGGTCATCGCCGAGGCGCTGCTGGTGCTCGACGAGGTCCTGCCCGGTGTGGAGAAGACCCACTTCGATGTCGGCGCCAAGCGCTACCACGCCACCGGCGAGGTGCTGCCCGACGGCATGCTCGACGAACTGCGCACCCACGACGCGATCCTGCTCGGCGCGATCGGTGACCCGTCGGTGCCCAGCGGGGTGCTCGAGCGTGGTCTGCTGCTGAAGACCCGCTTCGAACTCGACCATCATGTGAACCTGCGGCCGAGTCGTCGGTACGAGGGGGTGTCCAGCCCGCTGGCCGGCAACCCGGAGATCGACTTCGTCGTCGTGCGCGAGGGCACCGAAGGCCCCTACACCGGCAACGGCGGCGCCCTTCGCGTCGGCACCCCGCACGAGGTCGCCACCGAGGTCAGCGTCAACACCGCCTACGGAATCACCCGGGTGGTCCGCTACGCCTTCGACCTGGCACGCACGCGGCGTAAGCATCTGACCCTGGTGCACAAGAACAACGTGCTCACGTTCGCCGGCGGCATGTGGACACGAATCTTCACCGAGGTCGGCAAGGAGTACCCGGACATCGAGGTGGCCTACCAGCACATCGATGCCGCCACCATCTACATGGTCACCGACCCGGGTCGCTATGACGTGATCGTCACCGACAACCTGTTCGGCGACATCATCACTGACCTCGCCGGCGCGGTGAGCGGCGGCATCGGGATGGCCGCCAGCGGCAATATCGACGCCACCGGTACCAACCCGTCGATGTTCGAACCGGTGCACGGCAGCGCGCCCGACATCGCCGGTCGGGGCATCGCCGATCCGACTGCCGCGGTGATGAGCGTGGCGCTGATGCTCAAGCACCTCGGCGAGGACGCCGCGGCGGCGCGGGTGGACAGGGCCGTCACCCAACATCTGGCCACCCGCGGGGATGCGAAGCTGACCACCGCAGAGGTCGGCGAGCGCATCCGCGCCCGCCTCTAATCCGAAATCGTCTCACGCAGAACGGTTTCCACGCGATCGTCGACGTGGCCGCGAACCTCCAGCACCGGTAACCGGATATGGTCGGCGAAGATCGACGCGAGGATCTGCTGCGACGTGAGGCGAGCTTGGGGGCCGTCGCGCTGAGGGTCGGGCTTCCAGGGGAACTCGTCCTGGCACCACACCACCATGTCGCTGAGCGCAGTCCACTCCAGGGCTCTGGGCAGCAGTGAGTCGTCGTCGTAGTACTGGATGCTGTACACGGCCGTCATGAGGGGACCGCTGTCGGACACCGCCCAGCGCAGGCCGTTGCGGCCGGCCTGTGCAAGCGCCGACACCTCCGCGTCCCGGTGTGTGGCCATCACCGCAGCCTGCTCGGCCGCCGACGGCACCCGGCCCTGTTGTTCGACCCATTCCCGGAGGGACTCCGGGATGACGACCGCCGGCAGCCGCACCCCGAGGGCGGCGGCCAGGGTCGACTTGCCGGTGCATTCCCCGCCCACGACGGAGATCAGTTCAGGCACGGGCGGGCGCCTGCGCGGTGTGCGCCCCGGCGCGGGCAGACCAGGCGCGCCAGCCAGTGACGGCCATCGGAACCAGGATCGCGTAGAAAAGCGAGGTGAAGTACAGGCCCTGGCTGGCGTAGAGCACCGCACCGACGGTGTTCACCGCCACCCAGACCGGCCAGGCTTCGATGTTCTTGCGCACCATCAGCAGCTGACCGGCCAGCGACCCCACCAACATGAACGCGTCGCCCCAGCTGGCCGCACCGCCGATGCTGCGCAGCAGCGGCGCCAGCAGTACCCACAACGCCAGGACCCCGGCTGTTCCGCCGATGCGGGCCGCCGTCGTGAGTCGAGTCGGCGAGGCCGCCCCTTCCCGGCCCCAGGAGAACCAGCCCCAGACGGCTGCGGCCATGAAGATCAGTTGCATCGCGGAGGAGGCGAAGAGATCGAACTCCACGAACAGCCAGCCGTAGAGCAGACTCGACAGAAAATAGAACGGCCAGGTCCAACGGCTTCCTCGGATACTCAGACCGATGGCGAGGAATGCCAGGATCACCGAGGCGAACTCGACCGCGGTGACGTCGTAACCCCAGGCGCTGAATAGAACAGCCATCACGCACACTCCCTGCCCGGCATTACCCGGACGGTTATGCGGTCAGCGGCGCGGTGTGCCGCCTTCTCAGACCGGTTGCCCCGGACTCCCGCGCTCGTCTACCTCCCGGACAGGCTATCCCGGGGCACCAGTGGGATCGCCACTAGCGGGAACAACGCGCAGACGGCGAACGCCACCGGGTAACCCGCCGCGGTGATCAATGCACCGAACAGCGGCGGGGTCAGTCCGGTGGCGAGCAGCTGACTGGTGTTCTGCACTCCCAGTGCGCGGCCGCTCCAGAACGGGCCGGCGATCTCGGCGATAGCGGTGAACGCCAGACCGTTGTCACTGACCGTCACCATCGACGCGACGATCATCACCACCACGCTTGACCCCGAGTCGAGGAAATCGGTGAGGGCCAGCAGTGCCATCGTGGCCGCCGCGACTCCGGCGATGACCCGGATCGGCTGCAGCCGTGAACCGACGCGATCCGACCACCGCCCGGCGGCGATGCGGCCCAACGCCCCGAGTAGCTGGGCCAGCATCACCAGCACACCGGCCGATTGCGGTGACCACCCGCGGGCGGCGATCAGCCACACCAGGGTGAACGTCCACACCAGCGCCTGCGGAACGACGAGCAGCACCGAGACCGCGTGGATGCGCCACAGCGTGGATGATCCGCGGTAGGGGTTGGCCAGATCCTCCGCCGGTGCCTCGCCGCGCGGCGGCCGCGGCGGGTCGGTGACCGCGACGAGGCAGATCACCGCCGCCAGTGCGCAGACCGCAGCGGGGAACAGCATGGCCGGGCCGACGCCGTGATCGGCTGCCAGGCCGGGGATCACCAGTGCGCCCAGGCCCACACCCAGTGGTTGCGCGGTCTGCCGGATGCCCATCGCCAGCCCGCGCTGCTCGGGCGGAAACCAGCCGACCACCAGCCGTCCGCTCGCCGAATTGCTGCTCGCCGCAGCCATGCCGCCGAGCAGGAAGAAGCCGGCCATCAGAACCAGGGAGTGCGAGAACGCCGCGGCCGCCGATGCCGCGGCGGTCAGCGCCGATCCGGTCCACAGCACGAAGCGTTCACCGAGATGGTCCACCAGATAGCCCCAGGGGATCAGGGTGAACACCATGCCGAACTTCGGCATCGCCGAGATCAAGCCCGCCTGCGCCAGATCCATGCCCGCGCCAAGGTCCCGGTCCAGGGTGGGGATCAGGAAGGCCGTGCCGTTGATGAAGACGTTGGCGAACAGCGTCGCGCCCAGGGCGATGGCCAGCATGGACCAGCGGCGCGGGGCGCTGATGGTGCCGGTCTCCACCCGATTAGGCTTTCACGAATGCGCCTCGCCCGAATCGCCAGCCCCGACGGTGTCGCCTTCGTCAGCATCGAGGGGGAGCAGGGTGCCCAGATCGCGCGCGAGATCAACGAGCATCCCTTCGGCACACCCGAGTTCAGCGGCCGGTCCTGGCCGTTGAACGAGGTCCGCCTGCTGGCGCCGATCCTGGCCAGCAAGGTGGTGTGCATGGGGAAGAACTACCTCGAGCACATCAAGGAGATGGAAGCCCTCACCGGTCCGGCGCCGGAGGATCCGATCATCTTCCTCAAGCCCAACACCTCGATCATCGGGCCGGGTGTGCCGATCCAACTGCCCGCCAATGCCTCGCCGGTGCACCACGAGGGCGAACTGGCCGCGGTGATCGGCAAACCGTGCAAGGACGTGGTGGCCGATCGGGCTGCGGAGGTGATCCTCGGCTACACGATCGCCAACGACGTCTCCGCCCGCGATCAGCAGAAGGCCGACGGGCAGTGGATGCGCGGTAAGGGACACGACACGTTCTGCCCGGTGGGTCCGTGGATCGTCACCGACCTGGACCCGTCGGATCTGGAGATCCGCACCGAGGTCAACGGCGAGGTGCGCCAACGCAGCCGCACCTCGCTGATGATCCACGACATCGGCGCCATCATCGAATGGATCTCGGCGGTGATGACCCTGCTGCCCGGCGACCTCATCCTCACCGGAACTCCGGCCGGCGTCGGTCCGCTGGAACACGGTGACACCGTCAGCGTCACGATCGAGGGCATCGGCACCCTGACCAACCCCGTCGTCCGAAAAGGCGTGCGATGACCGTTTCGAAACCGAATTCCCCCGTGCGCGTGCGGTTCTGCCCCTCGCCGACCGGCACCCCGCACGTCGGCCTGGTGCGTACGGCGCTGTTCAACTGGGCCTACGCCCGCCATACCGGTGGCACCTTCGTGTTCCGCATCGAGGACACCGATGCCGCGCGTGATTCGGAGGAGAGTTACGCCGCGATCCTCGACGCGCTGCGCTGGCTGGGCCTGGACTGGGACGAGGGTCCCGAGATCGGCGGGCCGTATGAGCCCTACCGCCAGTCCCAGCGCAGTGATCTCTACCGAGACGTCGCCGACCGGCTACTCGAGTCCGGCGAGGCGTACCCGGCCTACTCCACACCCGAGGAGGTCGAGGCCCGTCATCTGGCCGCGGGACGCAGCCCGAAGCTGGGCTATGACAACTTCGACCGCGATCTCACCGACTACCAGCGTGCCGCCTACGAAGCCGAGGGCCGGCGCCCAGTGCTGCGGTTGCGGATGCCCGACGAGGACATCACCTGGCACGACCTGGTGCGCGGTGAGACCACCTTCGCCCCGGGCAGCGTTCCGGACTTCGCGCTGACCCGCGCCAGCGGAGAGCCGCTGTACACCTTGGTCAACCCGGTCGACGACGCGCTGATGAAGATCACCCATGTGTTGCGCGGCGAGGACCTGATGCCGTCGACCCCGCGCCAGCTCGCGTTGCACCGTGCGCTGATCCGGATCGGGGTGGGGGAGGTGATCCCGCAGTACGCGCACCTGCCAACGGTTCTCGGTGAGGGCACCAAGAAGCTGTCCAAGCGCGATCCACAATCCAATCTGTTCCTGCACCGGGATCGCGGCTTCATCCCGGAGGGCCTGCTGAACTACCTGGCGACGCTGGGCTGGGGGATCGCCGAGGACCGCGACGTGTTCTCGCTGGCCGAGATGGTGACAGCGTTCGACGTCATCGACGTGAACTCCAACCCGGCCCGCTTCGACCAGAAGAAGGCCGACGCGATCAACGCCGAGCACATCCGGCTGCTCGAGCCGGCCGAGTTCACCCGGCGCCTGGCGGAGTTCTTCGACCAGCACGGCTACCGCACCGGGCTGAGCGAGAAGGATTTCGCCACTGCCGCCGAACTCGTCCAGACCCGGATCGTGGTGCTCTCCGATGCGTGGACACTGCTGAAGTTTTTCAACGACGATCTCTTCGGTATCGACCCGAAGGCCGGCGCCAAGGAACTCACCGGTGACGCGGTGATGGTTCTGGACTCCGCACTGGGTGCGCTCGACGGCATACCGGACTGGACAGCCGTCGCGATCGGGGAGACGCTCAAGGGTGCGCTCATCGACGGACTCGGACTCAAACCGCGCAAGGCGTTCGGACCGCTGCGGGTCGCGGTGACGGGCGAGACGATCAGTCCGCCGCTGTACGAGTCGATGGAACTGCTCGGCCGCGAGCGCAGCATGCACCGGCTGCGCGAAGCCCGTGACGGAGCCGCCCGAAATCTTTGGTAGTCTGCTCAGCGGCCCGGAATAGCTGGTTCTGACCAGCTGTTATAGGTCGCCAGTGGGGTATGGTGTAATTGGCAACACAGCTGATTCTGGTTCAGCCATTCTAGGTTCGAGTCCTGGTACCCCAGCCAAACTCCGATTATGTCGGCACTTGCCGTTCGGCTATGCTGTCTGACGTTCTAGCCCCCGTCGTCTAGCGGCCTAGGACGCCGCCCTCTCACGGCGGTAGCGTGGGTTCGAATCCCATCGGGGGTACAAATTTTCAGGCCGGCGCGGTCGAACCGGCGATCGGCATGGCGGGCAATCCCAGTTTGTTGTGATCCCAGGAGCGCACGCGATTGGCGTTGATCCGCACCGCGACCCGCTTGTTCATCATCATGTCGACGGCCGGTTTGAGGTCGTCGGTGTAGGGCCCGTTGTAGCGTTCCCATACGCTGACGCCGACGGCGAAGATGGTGTCCGGATCGTCGTGGACCTCGGCCACGCCCTCGAAGGAGACCCCGATCAGCGAGTCGTAGGTCATACCGCCCTCGATCATGAAGCTGACCCGCGGATTGCGACGGATGTTGACCACCTTCTGCGACTTGACCTTCGTCTCGATCCAGATCTCGCCGTCGATGACGCCGTACCACATGGCGACCAGGTGGGGCTGACCGCCGGGTCCGACGGTGGCCATCGTCCCGGTCCGGCTTCGTGCCACGAAGTCGGCGATCTCCTCGTCGGTCATGACGATCTGGTTGCGCTGATTGGTGCCCGAGCTGTTAGCCATGTCTGTCAGTGTCTCAGGCGGGCCGCAGCAGCCGGGTGAGATCCTCGCTCGCCGCCAGAAGTTGGTCCGCCCAGCGCGTTCCGGGCTCCCGGCCCATCCGGTCTATCGGACCCGAGATCGACACCGCCGCGATGACCTCGCCGTATGCTCCGCGCACCGGAGCCGAGACGCTGGCCACCCCCGGTTCGCGCTCGGCAACGCTCTGCGCCCAACCGTGGCGGCGCACGTCGTCGAGTGCGTTTTCGTCGAAGATCGCCGACGGCAGCACCGCCTGCACGGTGGCCGGATCGCTGTAGGCCAGCAGCACTTTGGCAGCCGAGCCCGCCGTCATCGGCAGCCGCGCGCCGATCGGTACGGTGTCCCGAAGTCCTGCGGGTGGTTCGGCCGCCGCGACGCACACCCGTTCGGTTCCCTCCCGGCGATAGAGCTGAACGCTCTCGCCGGTGGCTTCGCGCAATGCCGGCAGCACCACCGCGCCGGCGGCCAGCAGCGGATCGTCGACGCGTGCGGACAGTTCGGTGATACCCGGTCCGAGCTGCCATCGGCCGGCGGAATCACGGGCCAGTAGCCGATGGACTTCCAGACCGGCTGCCAGCCGGTGCGCGGTGGCCCGGGGCAGCCCGGTCCGCTGACACAGTTCAGCCAGCCCGCACGGGGATTCGGCGATCGCGTGCAGCACGCCCACGGTTTTGTCGAGAACGCCGATACCGCTATCCTGTCCCATATTGAGATACTAGCGTCCCAAAATGTGAGATGATATGACCGACAAACCGAGAACCCTGCCGGAGAAGGTGTGGCGGGACCATGTCGTGGTGGAAGGCGCCGGCGCGGGCGCCGCGCGCGAACCCGACCTCATCTATATAGACATGCACCTCATCCACGAGGTGACCAGCCCGCAGGCCTTCGACGGACTGCGGCTGGCCGGCCGTCGCGTGCACCGGCCGGATCTCACGATCGCCACCGAGGACCACAACGTCCCCACGGTGGACATCGACAAACCGATCGCCGACGAGGTGTCGCGGACCCAGGTGGAGACGCTGCGCCGAAACTGTGCGGAGTTCGGCATCCTGCTGCACCCGATGGGCGACGCCGAACAGGGCATCGTGCACGTGATCGGTCCGCAACTGGGACTGACCCAGCCCGGTATGACGATCGTCTGCGGGGACAGCCACACCTCCACCCACGGCGCGTTCGGTGCGCTGGCGATGGGCATCGGGACCTCGGAGGTCGAGCATGTCTTCGCCACTCAGACGCTTCCGCTGCGTCCGTTCAAGACCATGGCGGTCAACGTCGACGGCGAACTGCCCCGTGGCGTCACAGCCAAGGACATCATCCTGGCGGTGATCGCCGAGATCGGCACCGGCGGCGGCCAGGGTTATGTCATCGAATACCGCGGCAGCGCCATCGAGTCGCTGTCGATGGAGGGCCGGATGACGATCTGCAATATGAGCATTGAAGCAGGTGCCCGGGCCGGGATGGTGGCGCCGGACGCGACCACCTACGAGTTCCTGCGCGGCCGCGAGTACGCGCCGACCGGTGCCGAGTGGGATGCCGCGGTCGCCGCATGGGACCGGTTGCGCACCGACGAGGGCGCCGAGTTCGACGCCGAGGTGCACATCGATGCCGCGTCGCTGAGCCCGTTCGTCACCTGGGGCACCAACCCGGGTCAGGGCGTGCCACTGTCCGGATCGGTGCCGGACCCGCAACTGATGACCAGCGACGCCGAACGACAGGCCGCAGAGAAGGCCCTGACCTATATGGATCTGCGCGCGGGAACGCCGATGCGGGATATCGCCGTGGACGCGGTCTTCGTCGGATCCTGCACCAACGGACGGATCGAGGACATGCGCGCGGTCGCCGAGGTGCTGCGCGGCCGCAAGGTCGCTGACGGTGTGCGCATGCTGATCGTCCCCGGTTCGATGCGGGTCCGCGAACAGGCCGAAGCAGAGGGTCTCGGGGAGATCTTCACCGCCGCGGGGGCCGACTGGCGGTTGGCCGGCTGTTCGATGTGCCTGGGGATGAACCCCGATCAGCTCGAACCCGGCCAGCGTTGCGCCTCCACCTCCAATCGGAATTTCGAGGGACGGCAGGGCAAGGGGAGCCGCACCCACCTGGTGTCGCCGGATGTCGCGGCGGCAACGGCGGTGCGCGGCAGATTGTCGTCGCCGGCGGATCTGGATTAGGGAGAGAAGATATGGAAGCCTTTCGTACCCACACCGGGATCGGCGTGCCGATGCGCCGCTCGAATGTCGACACCGACCAGATCATCCCGGCGGGTTTCCTCAAGCGGGTCACCCGAACGGGTTTCGACGACGGATTGTTCGCCGCCTGGCGCACCGATCCGTCCTTCATCCTCAACATCGCGCCCTTCGACCGGGGCTCGGTGTTGGTCGCCGGACCCGATTTCGGCACCGGTTCCTCGCGCGAGCACGCGGTGTGGGCGCTGATGGACTACGGCTTCCGGGTCGTCATCTCGTCGCGTTTCGCCGACATCTTCCGCGGAAACGCCGGCAAGGCGGGTCTTTTGGCGGCGCAGGTGGCCTCCGACGATGTCGAACTGTTGTGGAAGCTGATCGAGCAGAGTCCGGGCGTGGAAGTCACTGTGGACCTTGAGGATCGGACCATCACCTGCGGAACGGCGGTGGTGTCGTTCACGATTGACGATTACACCGCGTGGCGATTGCTTGAAGGACTTGATGATATAGGCCTTACGCTGCGGAAATTGCCGGAGATCGAAGGCTTCGAAGCGAGCCGGCCGAAGTGGAAACCGCGGATTCCAATCTCTTCGCAGTAACTTTTCGCGGCTTGATGAACACTTCGGCGCGACCCTATTCGTTCGCTGTGCAAGAAGGTTCGTGAATAGGTTTCGGGGTCTGTCGGGCGGTAAACACGCCCAAAAAATTCTTAGACCTTTTTGCCGAAAATGTGCGTGGCTCATGGATAACTGGGCTTTGAGGGTTTACCGTATTGCGCAGTCGGTCCAAAGCGGACCACTGTTTCGGAGGATTTGAATGAACAAAGCAGAGTTGATCGAGATTCTCACGGAGAGGTTGGAAACCGATCGTCGCACTGCGAACGATGCCGTGGAGCACTTGATCGACGCCATCGTTCGCGCTGTCCAAAAGGGCGAAAGTGTGACCATCACCGGATTCGGCGTTTTCGAACGTCGCAACCGGGCCGCTCGCGTTGCGCGCAACCCGCGTACCGGCGAGACGGTCAGGGTCATGCCCACTTCTGTACCCGCGTTCCGTCCCGGCGCCCAGTTCAAGCAGATCGTCTCTGGTGCGCAGAAACTTTCGGCCGAAGGTCCCGCTGTAAAACGAGGCGCCGTTGGTGGCGCAGTTAGGAAGGCTGTTGTGAGGAAAGCTGCTGTGAAGAAGGCTGTTAAGAAGGCCGCTGCCAAGCGTGTCGTCAGGAAGGCCGCTGCCAAGCGCGTCGTCAAGAAGGCAGTGCGCAAGGCCGCTGCCAAGAAGGTCGTGAAGAAGGCAGTGCGCAAGACGGCTGCCAAGAAGGCCGTGAAGAAGGCAGTGCGCAAGACAGCTGCCAAGAAGGCCGTCAAGAAGGCTGTCAAGAAGACGGCTGCCAAGAAGGCTGTGAAGAAGGCCGCCAAGAAGGCTCCGGCCCGCAAGGCTGCCAAGAAGGCTCCGGCCCGCAAGGCCGCTGCCAAGAAGACCGCCAAGAAGGCTCCGGCCCGCAAGGCTCCGGCCAAGCGCGGTCGTCGCTAAATCCTCTGAAGGGAATGCGCCGCGGACCATCCGGTCCGCGGCGCATTTCTTGTTTGGACCCCTTACTTACCGACCGCCAGCGGGCTGGGGATGTGATCGGCCGCGACGAGCCGGCCGTCGACCAGCGAAAGAACCCATGTGCTGCCCTTGCGGTTGCGCGACTTGTCCGGTTTGACCCCGTCGCGTTCACACCACCAAGCGATCAGCGGGGGGATCACCTTGCCCTGCGTGCAGATGACCGGTGTGCTGCTCTGCGCTGCGATCTCCAGCACCCTGCGGTGAGCCGCCTTCGGTGACTCGGCGTAGGCCTCCTCGGTAAGGGTGGGTTCCGAGCTGATCAGCACCCCGAGGGCGGCCGCGAGTGGTTCCACCGTCTGGCTGCATCGCACCCGATCGGCCGCGTAGACCTCTTCAGCGCCGAACGCGAGCAGTTGGGGCACCAGCGCCTTGGCCTGTTTGCGGCCGGTGCCGTCCAGGGGCCGCTTGCGATCGTCTCCCTTGTAGCGGGCCTTACGGCCGGCGGTGCCGTGCCGGACGATCAGGACCGTCTGGGTGACGCACTGCTGTTTGACGAAGCGGTTGAGGACCTTTCTGTCGAGCGGATACGTCAGTCGTTTGAACGCCTCCTTGGGGCGCAGCCACAGCAGATCGTCGACCTCGCGATTGGGAACGAAGTCACCGCCGAGGCCCCGTGCCGCCCAGTACCGGACGACCTTGGTGCCCGCCGAGATCGGGTAGGTCACCTTGGCCACCCGGCGACCCAGAACGGCATGCTGACCGGTCTCCTCGAAGATCTCCCGGACCGCGGCGACCGGCGCCGTCTCACCCGGGTCGATCTTTCCCTTCGGTATCGACCAGTCGTCATATCTCGGACGGTGGATCACCGCGACCCGGGGCTCACCCGATTTGGCGTCCGGCCGCCACAACACCGCACCGGCCGCGGCGACGATGCCACCGGCCCGAGACTTCTCCGCTATGTCAGACTCCTAGCCCTGCCGGTGCTTTTCCATCAGCCACAGCTGATGATCGCGGACCTGTTGACCGGCCTGCGGTGAGGCGGTCCAGGTGCCGTCGGAGCCGAGTTCCCAGCAGCGCGTCGAGGGATGCATCGCGGAATCGAAGACCTCATTGAGATAGCCGGTCAATCGGCGGTCCTTCACCTGGGCCATCACCTCGACCCGGCGGTCGAGGTTGCGGTGCATCATGTCGGCACTGCCGATCCAGTACTCGTCGATGGCCTGGAAATGCATGATCCGGGAGTGCTCGAGGAACTCGCCGAGAATCGAGCGCACCGCGATGTTCTCCGAGAAGCCGTCGACGCCCGGGCGCAGCGCGCAGATTCCGCGCACCACGACCTCGACCCGCACTCCGGCCTGCGAGGCGCGATAGAGGCCGTCGATGACCTGCTCGTCGACGATCGCGTTGGCCTTCACCCGGATGCGGCCGTTACCGCTCTGGCCGTGTGCGAGGATCTCGCATTCGATGCGCTCCAGGATTCCCTTGCGGATGCCGTGCGGGGCGACCAGCAGGTTGCGATAGGACACCTTGCGTGAGTAGCCGGTCAGGGAGTTGAACAGGTCGGTGAGGTCGGCGCCGATTTCGGGCGAGGCGGTGAGCAGCCCGACGTCCTCGTAGAGCCGTGCGGTCTTCGGGTTGTAGTTGCCGGTCCCGATATGGCAGTAGCGGCGGATGGTGGATCCCTCGCGACGGACGACCAGACAGGTCTTGCAGTGCGTCTTGAGTCCGACCATGCCGTAGACCACATGCACCCCGGCGTCTTCCAGCGCTCGGGCCCACTTGATGTTGGCCTGCTCGTCGAAGCGGGCTTTCAGTTCCACGAGTGCTACCACCTGCTTGCCGGCATCGGCCGCCTCGATGAGGGCGTTGACGATCGGGGAGTCGCCGGAGGTGCGGTACAGCGTCTGCTTGATGGCCAGCACATTGGGATCGGCGGCGGCGGCCTCGATGAAACGCTGCACGCTCGTGGAGAACGATTCATAGGGATGGTGCACCAGCACGTCGCCCTCGCGAAGGGTGGAGAAGATGCTCTTACCCTCACGGTCCACGAATGCCGGATGGGTCGACGGTACGAACGGGCGCTCCTTGAGCGCCGGGCGGTCGACGGCGTAGACCTGCCACAGCGACTTGAGATCGAGCAGTCCGGGCACCTGAACCACGTCGCCGGGGTCGACGTCGAGTTCGCGCAGCAGCAGACCGAGCATGTGCTCGCTCATATTGCTCGAGATCTCCAGTCGAACCGGCGGTCCGAAGCGCCGACGGGCCAGTTCCCGCTCGAGGGCCTGCAGCAGATCCTCGTCACGGTCCTCGACGTCCATATCGGCGTTACGGGTGATCCGGAAGGCGTGCCGCTCGACGATCTCCATACCGGGGAACAGTGCCGGAAGGAACGCGCCGATGAGTTCCTCCATCGGCAGGAACCGGATGATCTCGCTGTCGCGACTGTCGAGGCGGACGAACCGGTCGACGTTGTCGGGAACCTTGACGCGGGCGAAGTGTTCGGTGCCGTCCTCGGGGGATTTGACCGTGATCGCCAGGTTCAGGCTCAGACCGCTGACGAACGGGAACGGGTGCGCCGGATCGACGGCCAGCGGTGTCAGCACCGGGAACAACTGGTCGTTGAAATATGTCGACAGCGCCGGGCGTTCGGACTCGGGCAGATCGTTCCACCGGATGAACTGGATACCGTGCTCGGCCAGCGCGGGCCGGACCGACTCCATGAACACCTGCGCATGCCGGGTGGCCAGTTGCTGGGTGCGTTCGGCGATCTGGCGCAGCTGTTCACGCGGACTGAGTCCGTCAGCGGAGCGCACCGAGAGGTTCATCTCATCGCGACGCTTCAGGCCGGCCACCCGCACCATGTAGAACTCGTCCAGGTTCGAGGCGAAGATGGCCAGGAACTTGGCCCGCTCGAGCAGCGGTAACGAGGTGTCGGCGGCCAGGGCCAGCACGCGGGCGTTGAAGTCCAGCCAGCTCAGTTCCCGGTTCAGATAGCGGTGCTGGGGCAGCGCGTCCTCGGCGGTCGCCGACGTGGCGGCCGGGGGCGCCTCGGGGGCCCGCTCTTCGATCTCGGTCATAACCTCATCATTGCGCACCGGTGGAGTTGGTTAGCCGGAAACCCTGCGCCCGCTGATCGCCGCGGAGGTCGCCGCGCCGACCCCGAGCCGCTGCGCCTCGGCGAGATCCTCCGGGGTGTCGATGTCACAGCGAAGTCCGGGCCAGTCGCCGACGAGCTCGACGGCCCCCGAATCCCGGTGCCGCCCGGCCGACCCGGCCCCGAACAGCGGACCGGGATGGACTCCGAATCCGAACAGTGCCGCGGTTCCGCTGGCCTGACGGTCGGTGACGAAACTGCGGCCGTGGACGGGCGCCGACGTCAGTGCGGCGTGCAACTCCGAACTCCGCAGTGCGGGCAGATCCCCCTGCAGCACAACGATATTGGCGATATGCGGATGGACGGCATCGCAGGCCGCCAGGATGGCGTTGTTCAGCGGATCGGGATGATCGGGTGCGGTGGGGTCCATCAGTACCTGGCCGCCGAGCTCGCGCACCGCCTCGGCGGCGGTGAGGTCCGGGGTGACCACGGTCAGCGACTTCACCGCCGGCACCGCCAGCGCGGCGGTGAGGGTGTCGACCAGCATCGCGAGCACGAGGCGCTGACGCTGCTCGGCGTCGAACAGCGGCGTCAGACGGGTTTTGGCCGCCGGCAGATGCTTGACCGCGACGATCAGTCCGACATCGGGCACGCCGCTCATGGGCGCAATCCTGCCAGCCGATTAGGTTGATGGGATGAGCGACTCGGTGGGCACGGCAGCGGTGATGGGCGCCGGGGCGTGGGGAACCGCGATGGCCAAGGTGCTGGCCGACGCCGGCAGCGAGGTCAGGCTCTGGGCCCGCCGGCCGTCCGTGGCCGACGAGGTCAACACCCGGCGCACCAACCGCGATTATCTGCCGGGTGTGGTGCTGCCGGACGGGGTCCGGGCCACCGCGGATGCGGCCGAGGCGCTCGACGGGGTGACCACCGTGCTGCTGGGCGTGCCGTCGCAGACCCTGCGTTCGAACCTGGAGTCCTGGCGGGCCCACCTGGCCGACGGCGCCACCCTGGTCAGCCTCGCCAAGGGCATCGAACTCGGGACGCTGATGCGGATGAGTCAGGTGATCGCTGCGACCACCGGCGTCGAGACGGGTCAGATCGCGGTGGTCTCCGGTCCGAATCTGGCCAGTGAGATCGCCGAGGAGCAACCGGCGGCCACGGTGATCGCCTGTACGGACTCCGGCAGGGCGGTGACCCTGCAGCGCGCGTTGAGCACCGGATACCTGCGCCCGTACACCAACTCCGATCTGGTGGGCACCGAGATCGGCGGCGCGTGCAAGAACGTCATCGCCTTGGCCTGCGGGATGGCGGCCGGTGTGGGACTGGGGGAGAACACCGCGGCGGCGATCATCACCCGGGGTCTTGCCGAGATCATGCGGCTGGGAATCGCACTGGGCGGCAAGGGCGCAACGCTGGCAGGTCTGGCCGGGGTCGGCGATCTGGTGGCGACATGCACCTCACCGCATTCGCGCAACCGCAGCTTCGGACTGCGACTGGGGCGGGGCCAGACGCTGGCCGAGGCGATGCACGCCGCCGAAGGTCACGTCGCCGAAGGCGTGACGTCCTGCACCTCGATCCTGGCGCTGGCATCCAGCTATGACATCGAAATGCCGCTCACCGACGCAGTGCAACGGGTGTGTCACAAGGGCCTGTCCGTCGACGAAGCGGTAGCCCTGCTGCTCGGTCGCAGCACGAAAGCGGAGTGAGAGTGATGTACGGCGATTCCACCCGGACCGTCAAAGCCGTTGACGCCGAGGCGATTCCGGGCCGTCCGGTGGTCACGCCGATGGTGTCGGCGTCGACCTTCCACCTTTCCCGTGACGAGGGTGCGGAATCCGACGTCTACGGCCGGTACTCCAATCCCGGCTGGCGGCAACTGGAGTCGGCGCTGGCACAGCTGGAGGGCGCCTCCGCCGCATTGGTATTCGGATCGGGCATGGCCGCGATCAGTGCCGCGCTGCGGGTGCTGGTCCGGCCCGGGTCGGTGCTGGTCGTTCCCGTCGACGGCTACTACCAGACCCGGCGCTACGCACGGGAAAGTCTTGCCCCGCTGGGCATCACGGTCCTGGAGGCGCCGGCTGCGCAGATGTGCGATGCCGCCACCGGAGCCGACGTTGTGCTGGCCGAGACCCCGACCAACCCGGCGCTGGACGTCGTCGATCTCCATCGGCTTGCGACGATCTGCCACGGCCGCGGCGCCCGGCTACTGGTGGACAACACCGCCGCCACCCCGCTGGGTCAGCAGCCGCTGTCGATGGGTGCCGACCTGGTGGTGGCCAGCGCGACGAAGAGCCTGGCCGGGCACAGCGATCTGATCGCCGGGTACGTGGCCGGCAGCCACCCCGAGATGATGTCGGCGATCGAGGCCGACCGGATGCTCGCCGGCCCCATCCTGGGGGCCTTCGAGGCCTGGCTGCTGGTGCGCAGTATGGGCAGTCTGGGGTTGAGATTCGAGCGGCAGTGCCAGAACGCCCAGGCGCTCGCGACCGCTCTGTGCGGTCACCCGCGGGTGCGCTCGGTGCGTTACCCGGGGTTGCCGTCGGACCCGTCGCACGCCGTCGCCGCCGATCAGATGCGCCGATTCGGTGGTCTGGTGGCGATCGAACTCGCCGATGCCGCCGCCGTACACGATCTGGTCGAGCGCAGCGAGCTGCTGGTGGCGGCGACCAGTTTCGGCGGCCTGCACACCTCGGTGGATCGCCGGGCGCGCTGGGGCGATGAGGTCGCCGAGGGGTTCGCGCGGATATCGACGGGAATAGAGGACACCGATGATCTGGTCGCCGACGTCCTGGCCGCGCTGGGCTAGCCTCTCCAGATTGTGAGTTCTCGCCCCGGCCGGATCCGCGTCGCCGTCGTCTACGGCGGGCGCAGTTCCGAGCACGCGATCTCGTGTGTGTCGGCCGGCAGCATCCTGCGCAACCTCGACCCGGAGCGCTTCGAGGTCGTCCCGGTCGGCATCACCAGGGCGGGCTCCTGGATCCGGGAGGACGTCGACCCGGCTCAACTGACGATCAGCGATCGCACCCTGCCCGAGGTGCGCGGGCACACCGGCACCCCGCTGGCGCTGGCCGCCGAGATCCTGGCCGGGGTGGATGTGGTGTTCCCGATCCTGCACGGCCCGTACGGGGAGGACGGCACCATCCAGGGTCTGCTGGAAATGGCCGGTCTGCCCTATGTGGGCGCGGGCGTGTTCGCCAGCGCCGCCGGAATGGACAAGGAGTTCTCCAAGAAGCTGATGGCCGCCGAGGGCCTGCCGATCGGCGACTACATCGTGCTGCGCCCGCGACAGGCGGCCCCGGACCCCGCCGATATCGAACGCCTGGGGTTCCCGCTATTCGTCAAGCCGTCCCGCGGCGGCTCCTCGATCGGGGTGAGCATGGTGGCCGACTCCGGCGAACTGCCGGCGGCGATCGCCGAGGCGCGCCGGCATGATCCGAAGGTCATCATCGAGGCTGCGATCGAGGGCCGCGAGGTGGAGTGTGGGGTTCTCGAGTTCCCGGATGGGTCGGTCAAGGCCAGCGCCATCGGCGAGATCAGGGTCGCCGTCGGCGGACGTGATGACGCGTTCTACGACTTCGAGACGAAGTACCTCGACGATGCCGCGGAGCTGGACGTGCCGGCCAAAGTCGATGAAGCGACCGCGGATCTGTTGCGGCAGTTGGCCATTCGTACCTTCACCGCGCTGGACTGCCAGGGCCTGGCCCGGGTCGATTTCTTCCTCACCGCGAACGGTCCGGTCGTCAACGAGATCAACACCATGCCGGGATTCACCACGATCTCGATGTACCCGCAGATGTGGGGCGCCAGCGGGGTGGACTACCCGACCCTGGTCGGCACCATGGTCGAGACGGCGCTGGCCCGCGGAACCGGATTGCGCTAGGGGCGCGCGGGGCGGATCGGCATCGCCGGCATCGTACGCCCGATGACCTCGGAGAGATTCTGGATCGGCGCCGGACCCGACCCGTCGGGAAGGGTGAGGGCGATGTAGACCGGCCGGTCCACACAGATCCAGGTGGTGCGCGACAGGGCGCGGTCGTCGAGCCGGAACCACTGCACATCGTCGACCTGCTGGATCGGCGATCCGACCACGAACTCGGCCGGCCGGCCCAGCCCGCAGCGCAGGATCACCGGATCGCGGTTCGTGCGCCAGGCCGCGGTTCCGGCCGGGACGGGATCGGCGGCGACTGCGCGGTGCAGGTCGCCCAGTGGATCGGGCAGTGTGGCCAGCAACCCCCGGCATTCCGGCGAGTCCGCCTGTGGTGCGGGAACGGCTGCGATCGCCACCGGTGGCGGCGGTGCGGGGCGCCGGGAGGCCGAGACCGCGAGAATCGCGCCGACGGCCAGCACTCCGACTACCAGGCCCGCGATCAGCAGTGTCATCGGCGGATCGCTGGGATGCTTGCGCATCGACACCTCCCTAGACTGGCGGTGCCCAAGGTACCGGAGGTGAAGGCGTGAACGACGCTGGTGATCCCGTGCTGCGCGATCTCGGCGAGTTCGCCGTCATCGGCCGGATCACCGACCGTCGCGTGCAGCCTGCCGGGGTCACACTGGGTCCCGGCGACGATGCCGCGGTGGTCGCAGCCCCGGACGGCCGGGTGGTGGTGAGCACCGACATGCTCGTCGAGGGCCGGCACTTCCGGCTGGACTGGTCCACCCCGCATGAGATCGGGCGTAAGGCGATCGCACAGAACGCCGCCGACATCGAGGCGATGGGCGCCCGTGTGACGGCCTTCGTCGTCGGCTTCGGCGCGCCGCCGTCCACCCCGGTTTCGTCGGTGACCGAACTCAGCGACGGGATGTGGCAGGAGGCCGGTGTGCTCGGCGCCGGGATCGTCGGCGGGGATATGGTCGCCGCGCCGCAGTGGGTGGTGTCGGTGACCGTACTCGGTGATCTCGAGGGCCGTTCACCGGTGACACGCGCCGGCGCGAGGCCCGGTTCGGTGATCGCGGTGACAGGTGAGTTGGGTCTGTCGGTGGCGGGATTCAACCTGCAGCACAACGGAATTGACGGCTTCGAGGAGTTCCGGGAACGCCATCGGGTGCCGCGCCCGCCGTACGGCCAGGGCCGTATCGCCGCGCAGGCCGCAGCGATCGCCATGACTGATGTGTCCGACGGTCTGGTGGCCGATCTCGGGCACATCGCCGACGCCTCGGGCGTGACACTTGATCTGAACTCCGAACTGTTGTGCGCAGACGTCGAGGCCGTCACACCTGCCGCCTCGGCCGGCGGTGCGGATCCGTGGGCACTGGTGCTGGGCGGCGGCGAGGACCACGCACTGGTGGCCTGTTTCCCGGACGTGCCGCCGCCCGGGTGGCGGGTGATCGGATCGGTGCGAGAAGGGCCCTCGCGGGTGCTGGTCGACGGCCGGTCGTGGTCCGGTCCGTCCGGATGGCAGTCCTACGACTAGGTTTTCCTCCGTGACGGCACGGCCCCTGACTGATCTCGTCGAGGAAGGCTGGGCGAAGGCACTGGAACCGGTCGCCGGTCAGGTGGCCGCGATGGGGGAGTTCCTGCGCGAAGAGATCGCCGCCGGGCATCGCTATCTGCCGGCCGGTGAGAACGTGTTGCGCGCGTTCACCTTTCCGTTCGACGCCGTCCGGGTGCTGATCGTCGGACAGGATCCGTACCCGACTCCGGGACACGCGGTCGGGCTGAGCTTCTCGGTGGCGCCCGGTGTCCGGCCGCTGCCGCGCAGCCTGGCCAACATCTTCACCGAGTACAGCGCCGACCTCGGTCATCCGCAGCCGTCCAACGGGGATCTGAGCCCGTGGTCGCAGCGCGGCGTCATGCTGCTCAACAGGGTGCTCACGGTGCGGCCGGGCACGCCGGCCTCGCATCGCGGAAAAGGGTGGGAGGTCGTCACCGAATGCGCCATCCGGGCACTGGCGGCCCGCGATCAGCCGTTGGTGTCGATCCTGTGGGGCCGCGACGCCTCGACGCTGCGGCCGTGGCTGGACGGTTCGGCCTGTATCGAGTCGGCACACCCCTCGCCGCTGTCGGCGAGCCGGGGGTTCTTCGGGTCACGCCCGTTCAGCCGGGCCAACCAGCTGCTGGTGGACAGGGGCGCCGAGCCGATCGACTGGCGCCTGCCGTAGCACTGCGGCTAGCCGCGAGTGACCTTGCCGGCCTTCAGGCAGGACGTGCAGACGTTGACGCGGTGCTTGTTGCCACCCGGACGGTCGACGGCGCGCACGCTCTGGATGTTCGGGTTCCAGCGCCGATTGGTCCGGCGATGCGAGTGCGACACAGCCTTGCCGAACCCGGGTCCCTTACCGCAGACATCGCAGACGGCAGCCATGACGAACTCCTCGAATCTCGTGAGGCCAGCGACCGCACGCGCGCGGGTGGCCTGGGAACCCGCTCAGAATACCGTCGTGGGGATTCGAATGCCAAAATGCCCTGCATTAATGCGTCGCCCCTACTGGCTAGGCTGACGCCCATGCCGGATCGGCGGCTGGACTCCGCGGCCCTCTACGACTGGGCAGACGCCGCCGTCAGCGCCCTGATCGCCCACACCGACGAGATCAACCGGCTCAACGTCTTCCCGGTGGCCGATGCCGATACCGGCACGAACATGCTGTTCACCATGCGTGCGGCGCTGGCCGAGGCCCGCACCGCCGGGTCCGGGGACCTCGCCGGGATGACGGCCGCGCTGTCCCGCGGGGCGGCCCACGGCGCCCGGGGCAATTCCGGGGTGATCCTGTCCCAGATCCTCGGCGCGCTGGCCGATGTGACGGCCGCCGCCGCTGCCCAGACCGATATCGCCGACCTGGACCCCACCCTGCTGGGCGCGGCCCTGCGACACGCCGTCGCCCTGGTGGTCGAGGCGATGGGCGGGCAGCTGGTGCCCGGGACCGTGGTGTCGGTGCTGCAGGCGGCCGCCGAGGAGATCGAACGCCAAGCCGGCGAGCCCCTGGGTGCGGCACTGTCGGCCGGCGGTGAGGCCGCGGCCACCGCCCTGGACCGGACCCCCCGACAACTGGACGTGCTGGCGCAGGCCGGTGTGGTGGACGCCGGGGGACGCGGTTTGCTCGTCCTGCTCGATGCGCTCACCGAAACCGTCACCGGACATGCCCCGCACCGCAACGACTATCCCGGCGCCCACGCCCCGCAGGCCGCCGCGGCCCCTGCCGAGCACGGCCCGGAGTTCGAGGTGATGTATCAGGTCGCCGGCTGTGCCCAGGCTGACCTGGACACCCTTCGGCATGCCCTGCGCGACCTCGGCGACTCGGTCGCCGTCGCGGCGGCCGCCGCCGGCCGGCACTCCGTCCACGTCCACACCGACGACGCCGGAGCGGCGATCGAGGCCGGCCTGGCCGCCGGATCGGTCAGCCGCATCCGGGTGTCGGCACTGGGCGGCGGGCGGGTGTCACCGGGCGGGTGGAGCCGCGAACGGGCCGTGCTGGCCGTCGTCGACGGTGACGGGGCCGAGGAACTGTTCGGATCCGAGGGCGCCTTCGTGATCCGCCCGGACGCCGATCTGGTCGATCCGTCCAACGGGGTCAGCGCCACCGAACTGCTACGGGCGGTGGTCGACACCGGTGCCTCCCAGGTGATGGTGCTGCCCAACGGGTACGTCTCGGCCGAAGATCTGGTGGCCGGTTGCACCGCCGGGATCGGCTGGGGGATCGACGTAGTCCCGGTCCCCTCCGGATCGATGGCGCAGGGCCTGGCGGCACTGGCCGTCCACGATCCGGGACGTCAGGCCGTCGACGACGGTTACGCGATGGCCCGGGCCGCCGCCGGGGCGCGGCACGGATCGGTGCGGGTCGCGACGGAGAAGGCGTTGACCTGGGCGGGCACCTGTGAGCCGGGAAACGGTCTGGGGATCTCCGGTGACGAGGTTCTGGTGGTGGCACCCGACGTCGGTGCGGCCGCCCGCGGGCTCACCGATCTGCTGCTGGGATCGGGCGGGGAATTGGTCACCCTGCTGATGGGCGCGGACGCCGAACCCCATGTCGCCGACGACCTGGCCGACCACGTCCGCCGCCGGCACCCGGGCACCGAGTTCGTCAGCTACCGCACCGGCCACCGCGGTGACGTCCTTCTGATCGGGGTCGAGTGACGATGGCCGCCCTCACCGATCGCCTCGACGGACTCCTGGGGGCCAAAGCCGCGTCGGCGTTGTCCGATGTGTTCTGTATCGGCACCGTGGGCGATCTGCTGCGGCACTACCCGCGCAAGTACAGCCAAGGCATGACGGTTCGCGGTGAGGGCGACGAACTGCCCGAGGAGGGCGAGCACATCACCTTCGTCGGAGAGATCGAGAAGGCCGAGGTGCGTTGGACCAACCGCACACCCAAGCGTGAGTATCTCGTGATCACGCTGAGCAACCGCCGGCCGAAGGTGACCGCCACCTTCTTCAACGCCAAGTTCCTCAAGAAGCAACTGGTGGCCGGAACCCGGCTGATGCTCTCCGGTGAGGTCGGTTATTTCCGAAACACCATGCAGCTGACCCATCCCGCGTACCTGGTTCTCAACGCACCGTCGGGACGGCTCGGCGGTACCAAGTCGCTGAGGGCCATCGCCGCGACCGCACAGGGCGGTGACGGCGAGTTCGACATGTCGGCATTCGAACGGGACTACTTCCCGATCTATCCGGCCAGTGCCAAACTGCAGAGCTGGGATATCTACGCCTGTGTCCGCCAGGTCCTCAACCTGCTGGACCCCGTGCCCGATCCGCTGCCGGAATCCTTTGTGGCCGAACATGATCTGGTGAGCGAGGACACCGCGCTGCGCGATATCCACATCGCCGAGAAGGAGGCCGACCGCGACCGCGCGCGGCAACGGCTGACCTTCGACGAGGCCGTCGGCATGCAATGGGCGCTGGCCCGCCGTCGCCACGGTGAACTGTCCCAATCCGGCCCGGAGGCGCCACGTCGCTCCGACGGGCTGGCCGCCGCACTGCTGGACCGGTTGCCGTTCGAGCTGACCGCCGGACAGCGCGACGTACTTGATGTGATATCGGCCGAACTGGCCGAGACCAAGCCGATGAACCGGCTGCTGCAGGGCGAGGTCGGCTCCGGCAAGACGATCGTGTCGGTGCTGGCCATGTTGCAGATGGTCGACGCCGGGTACCAGTGCGCGCTGCTGGCCCCCACCGAGGTCCTTGCCGCCCAGCACGCACGGTCGATCAGCGACGTTCTCGGCCCACTGGCGATGGCCGGTCAACTCGGCGGTGCCGATGACGCGACCCGGATCGCGCTGCTCACCGGGTCGATGTCGGCCGCGCAGAAGAAACAGGTCCGCGATGAGGTGGCCTCCGGCGCGGCCGGCATCGTGATCGGCACCCACGCCCTGCTGCAGGATGCCGTCGAGTTCCACCGACTCGGTCTGGTCGTCGTCGACGAGCAGCACCGGTTCGGCGTGGAGCAGCGAGACCGCCTGCGCGCCAAGGCCCCCGATCATCTGACGCCCCATCTGCTGGTGATGACCGCGACCCCGATACCGCGCACGGTGGCGCTGACCGTCTTCGGCGATCTGGAGACCTCGACGATGCGCGAGTTGCCCCGCGGCCGGCAGCCGATCGCCACCAACGTCATCTTCGTCAAGGAGAAGCCGCAGTGGCTGGATCGGGCCTGGCAGCGGGTGGCCGAGGAGGTGTCCGCAGGACGGCAGGCCTATGTCGTGGCATCCCGTATCGACGAATCCGACAAGGACGAGGCGGCCGAACCCGGGGTCGAGAAAGGCCCGCCGCCGATCCCGGTGACCACCCTGTTCGAGCATCTGCGCCATGGTCCGCTGGCCGGTCTGCGGCTCGGTCTGATGCACGGCCGGCTGCCCGCCGAGGAGAAGGACGCGGTGATGGCGGCCTTCCGGGCCGGGGAGATCGACGTGCTGGTCTGCACCACGGTCATCGAGGTCGGGGTGGACGTGCCCAACGCGACGGTGATGGTGGTCATCGACGCCGACCGCTTCGGCATCAGCCAGTTGCATCAGCTACGCGGACGGATCGGCCGCGGCCGGCACCCCAGCCTGTGCCTGCTGGCCACCAGGCTGCCGCAGACCTCCAAGGCCGGTGCGCGGCTGAAGGCGGTGGCCGGCACCCTGGACGGGTTCGTGCTGGCCGACCTCGATCTCGCCGAGCGTCGGGAGGGAGACGTGTTGGGGCACAGCCAGTCCGGACGCCAGGGGACCTTGCGCTTCCTCTCCCTCGCCGAGCATCTCGAGGTCATCCTGGCCGCGCGGGAGTTGGCCGACTCGCTCTACCCGGTCCATCCTGACGATCCCGGTATGGCCGCACTGGCCGAACAGTTCACCGGCAGCGACCGCATCGAGTTCCTGGACAAGTCGTGAAGCCCTGGCTCGCAGCGTCCGCGGCGATCGCGGTGATCGTCGCCGGCCAGGTGGTGAGTTCGGCCGGCGCCGTCGAGTCCGCCGGGGCGCCGGTGGTGAAACCCGGCACCGACGTGCTGGCCGGAATCACGGTGGTCCCGCAACGGATCCGCCGCGGGGACTATCTCCGCTCGGCGTTCGGCGCGGCCTGGGACGACGAGACCACCGCCCTCGGCGGGCACAACGGGTGCGACACCCGCGACGACATCCTCACCCGTGATCTGGACGACAAGACCTTCGTCGCGACCACCCGGTGCCCGCAGGCCGTCGCCAGCGGATCGCTGCGCGATCCGTACACCAACGCCACGATTGCGTTCACCCGCGGCAATCAGGTGGGCGCCGCCGTGCAGATCGACCACATCGTCCCGTTGGCCTACGCCTGGGACATGGGCGCGCGGGACTGGCCTGAGGGATTGCGCAAGCGCTTCGCCAACGACCCGGCCAACCTGCTGGCCGTCGACGGGCAGGCCAACCAGGACAAGGGCGATCTGCCGCCGGGGCAGTGGATGCCGCCCAACACCGCATTCGGATGCCAGTACGCGATTGCGTTCATCAACGTGTTGCGCGGGTATCACCTTGCGGTTGAACAGGATTCGGCCCAACGGTTACGCCGGGCAGCCCACGGCTGCCCGGCGGGCTGACCGCCCTACCTGGCGTGCCGGGCGGTCAGCAAATGAAGACGAACCCCGCTATCAAGCGTGCGGATTGGACCGGAACCGGGTGCCGTCGTCGAGGCCGCTGAGGGAACCCATCTCGGCGTCGCCCAGTTCGAAACCGAAGACGTCGATGTCCTCGGCCAGGTGTGCCGCCGTCGTGGCCCTGGGCAGAACCACATTGCCCAGTTGCAGGCTCCACCGGATGAGCACCTGGGCGGCCGACTTGCCGTGCGCATCGGCGACTGCGGTGACCGCCGGATTCGCCAGCAGCGTGCCGGTGCCCAGCGGGCAGTACGCCTCGGTGGCGATTCCATAGCCGGCGTGCACGTCGCGCAACGCCGACTGGTTGAGCAGTGGGTGCAGTTCGACCTGGTGCACGGCGGGGGTGAAGAAGGACAGGTCGACGATGTCCGCGACGTTCTCGGCGGTGAAGTTGGCGATGCCGATCGAGCGGACGTGACCGACTTCCTTGGACTTCATGATCCCGCCCCAGGCGTCGATGTACTTGCCGTTCTCCTCGACCGGCCAGTCGACCAGGTAGAGGTCGACGTAGTCCAGACCCAGGCGTCCCAGCGCCGCCTGGCAGGCGTCCTGCGCGGACTGGAAGCCCTGCTCGGCGCTGGACATCTTGGTGCTGATGCACAGTTCGTCGCGGGGGATTCCTGACGCCGCCACGGCCCGGCCGACCGCCTCCTCATTGTCGCTCGCGGTGTCGATCAGCCGGTAGCCGGCCTGCAATGCGGCGCTGACCGCGGCCTCGGCATCGGCCGGAGCGAGGTCGGCCACCGCGATTCCGAGGGCCGGAATGACGTGGCCGTCGTTGAGCGTGACCGAGGGGATTCCGGCCATCGGTGTCATGTCACCTACCTGTGTTTCGCGGTGGATTTTCCAGTCACCGATTCGGCTGACGATAGTACCCAGCGCAAAATAGATTTGGGCGGCACACCTGACCCGCCGGAACAAGGAGATGACCGTGGCTGTCAAGGACAGGGCGATGGCGGTGGCAAACCGCTTGGGCGTCAAGCTGATTCCGAGACTTCCCATCCCGGCCAAGCGTCTGATGTCCGGCGGCAAGGCGGTCACCCTCGACGGCAACACCCTGGACCCGTCGATCCAGATGATGCTGGCCGCGCAGAAGATGATGGGGATCAACGGGCTGGTGGTGGCGGGCGACCCGGTCGCCACCCGTCGCAACAACGGTGAACTGACCGCGAGCCTGGACCAGCCGAACGTCCGGGTCGCCCAGACCCGTGACCTGTCCATACCCGGCCCGGCCGGTCCGATCGGCGCCCGGCATTACCGGCCCGACACCGGCGACCGGCCCCCGCTGGTGGTCTTCTTCCATGGCGGCGGGTTCGTCTTCGGTGACCTCGACACCCACGACGCGGCCTGCCGGTTGATCGCCCGCGACGCCGGCGTGCAGGTGCTGGCGATCGACTACCGGCTGGCCCCGGAACATCCGGCGCCGGCAGCGGTCGAGGACTCACATGCCGCCTACCGCTGGGCGCTGGCCCATGCCGAGGAACTGGGTGCGGACCCCAGGCGGGTGGCGGTCGCCGGCGACAGCGCCGGCGGATGCCTGGCCGCCGTGGTGTCTCAACTCGCGCGGGACGCGGGCGATCAGCTGCCCGTCCTGCAGTGGCTGATCTACCCGGTCACCGATATGCGGGGCGGCACCCGGTCGCGCAGCCTGTTCGGCGACGGCTTTCTGCTCACCAAGTCCGATATGGACTGGTTCCAGGACTCCTACCTGCTTAATTCCGGTCTGGACGAGACCAGCCCGCTGGTGTCGCCGCTGCTGACCGAGGATCTGTCGGGGCTGCCGCCGGCGTTGGTGACCACCGCCGGCTTCGACCCGCTGCGCGACGAGGGGGAGCAGTACGCGGTGAGACTGCGGGAGGCCGGGGTCACGGTGGACCTGCGCCGAGCCCCGGGCATGACGCATGCCTTCATCAATCTCAACGTGCTCGGCGGCGGCGTCGCCGCGGCGAACTCGGAGATGATCTCCGCTCTGCGGGCCCATCTGTCCCGCTGACCGGCCCGGACGGGTGCGCCGGTACGCTATGAAGCGCCCGTAACCATCGACAGCGAGGATCAGCCGAGCCGTGGCCAGCAACAAGAAAAGCGTCCCCAGCTACGACCTGAACGCCCAGACCCGCAGGCGTGACCTGGTGGTCCGGTTGGGCCTGACAGCCGTCGTCGTACTCTTCGCCGTCGGCCTCGTGCTCTACATCGTGATGGGCAAGGAGAAGGTCAGCGCCGGGGACGCGCAGGCCGTGCGCGTCGACTCCGCCGCGTTGATCAAGAAGCCCGACAGCACCGAGCCCAAGGCCGTGCTCTCGATCTACGAGGACTTCCAGTGCCCGCACTGCAAGAACTTCGAGAAGAACTTCAGTTCGACCCTGGACCAGATCGTCAAGAGCGGTGCGGCCGCCGTCGACTACTACATGGTCTCGATCCTCAACAAGACCAACGGCGGTTACTCGGCGCGCTCGGCCAACGCCGCCTATTGCGTCGGCGCCGAGAACAAGGACGCCTTCGTCCGGTTCCACTCCGCGCTGTTCGCCCAGCAGCCCGAGGAGGGCTCCGGCAGCGGACCCGACAACGCGGCGTTGATCGAGACGGCACGGCAGGCCGGCGTGACCGGCGCCGTTCCGGATTGCGTCAACAAGGGCAAGTATGAGGACATGGTGAAGGGTCTGGCCGCGGCCTCAAAGATCACCTCGACCCCGACCATCCGGCTCAACGGCGAGGACATCAATCCGGCCAGCCCGGCGGAACTGATCGCCAAGGTCCGACAGATCGTGGGCCCGGTGCCGGGCCTCGAGATTCCGGCGCCGGCTGCGTCGCCGGCGCCGGGAGCGCCGGCCCCCGCCGCCCCGAAGCCGTGACCCTTGGCTCGACCGGGGCCGTGCGGGTATCGCGCGCCAGCGCCTGGTGGGTGCTGATCGCCGGCGTCGTCGGCTTGATCTCCTCGGCCACCCTTCTGGTCGAGAAGATCGAGATGCTCAAGGACCCGAAGTTCGTGCCGAGTTGCAGTATCAACCCGGTGCTCGCCTGCGGGTCGGTGATCAACACCCCGCAGGCGTCGGTGTTCGGACCGCCCAACCCGCTGATCGGGGTGGTCGCGTTCGCCGTGGTCATCACCATCGGTGTGCTCGCCGTTGCGAAAGTGTCTCTGCCGCGGTGGATCTGGGGCGGCCTGGCGATCGGCTCCTTGCTGGCGGTGGTGTTCGTGCACTGGCTCAAATACGAGACCCTCTACGAGATCGGCGCGCTGTGCCCGTACTGCATGGTGGTCTGGTCGGTGACCATCCCGCTGTTCGTGGTGGCCGCCTCGATCGCCTTGCAGCCACTGGCCGGCAATCCGGTGGCGCGGTTCCTCTACAACTGGCGCTGGCCGATCGTGGTGCTGTGGTTCGTCTCGGTGATCCTGGAGATCCTGGTCCGGTTCTGGGACTACTGGTCGACCCTCATTTAGTGCCGTGACCCGGATCGTCGCCGGAGCGGCGGGAGGACGCCGGCTGGCCGTACCGCCCAAGGGCACCCGGCCCACAACCGACCGGGTGCGGGAGGCTCTGTTCAACGTGCTGGCCGCACGCCTGGACTTCGACGGGCTGCGGGTGCTGGACCTCTACGCGGGTTCGGGCGCGCTGGGGCTCGAGGCGCTCTCCCGCGGTGCGGCATCGGTGACGTTCGTCGAGAAAGACCGGCGCGCCGCCGAGGTCATCAACGGAAATATCGGAACCGTCGGACTGCCCGGCGCCACGGTGCGCCGCGGTGTGGTCGCGACGGTCCTGGCGGGCGCCGCAACGCCGATGGACCTGGTGTTCGCCGACCCGCCCTACGACGTCCCGGCGGGCGAGATCGAGGCGGTGGTGTCGCTGCTGGCCCGCCACGGCTGGCTTGCCGCCGGCGCCACGGTGATCGTCGAGCGGTCCGCGTCGTCGCGCACGCTTAGCTGGCCGGAGGGCTGGGCCGTGTGGCCGGAGCGCCGCTACGGCGACACCCGCATCGAGGCCGCTTCCTGCTAGCGTTTCGTCCCATGAGCGGCGCTGTCTGCCCCGGGTCATTCGATCCGGTCACCCTCGGGCATATCGACGTCTTCGAACGGGCCGCCGCACAGTTCGACGAGGTGATCGTCGCGGTGCTGTTCAACCCCAACAAGGCCGGCATGTTCGACGTCGACGAGCGCATCGCGATGATCGAGGAGGCATGCGCCCACCTGCCGAACCTGCGCGCCGTGCACAGCAAGGGCCTCGTCGTCGACTTCGTCCGGTCGTGCGGATTCACCGCGATGGTCAAGGGCCTGCGCACCGGCACCGACTTCGAGTACGAGCTGCAGATGGCCCAGATGAACAAGCACATCGCCGGGGTCGACACCTTCTTCGTCTGCACCGCGCCGAAATACTCGTTCGTCTCCTCATCGCTGGCCAAGGAGGTGGCCGGCCTTGGTGGGGACGTCTCCGCCCTGCTGCCGGAATCGGTCAACAAGCGGCTTTCGGCCAAGCTCGCCGGCCGCTGACGTGCCCATCTCTCCGCTCTCTCCGCGTCGAGCGAGGAATCTTGCAGGCGTTTTGCGAGTCGACGCACGCAGGGTTCCTCACTCAACGGGCAGATCGCCCGTCTCGGTCAATTGCGACACACCGGTGTCGCCACACCTTTCACAGAGGTAACACCAGGCACACTGGTCACTACCAACTACCGCCGGGAGGGCGCCGTGTACCGAGTTTTTGAAGCGCTCGACGAGCTGAGCGCCATCGTCGAAGAGGCCCGTGGTGTGCCGATGACGGCCGGCTGCGTGGTTCCACGCGGCGACGTCCTGGAGCTGATCGACGACATCAAGGACGCCATCCCGGGTGAGCTCGATGACGCCCAGGATGTGCTCGACGCCCGCGACAGCGTGCTGCAGGAGGCCAAGGACCACGCGGAGTCCACCGTCGGCGGCGCCAACGCCGAGGCGGAGTCCCTGCTCAGCCATGCCCGTGCCGAGGCTGACCGACTGCTGGCCGACGCCAAATCCCAGGCCGACCGGATGGTCGCCGAGGCCCGCGCACACAGCGAGGGCATGGTCGGCGAGGCCCGCGAGGAGGCCTCCCGGCTGGCCACCACCGCCAAGCGCGACTACGAGGCCGCGAGCAGCCGGGCCAAGGCCGAGGCCGACCGTCTGGTCGAGAGCGGCAACCTCTCCTACGAGAAGGCCGTCCAGGAGGGCATCAAGGAGCAGCAGCGGCTGGTCTCGCAGACCGAGGTGGTGCAGGCCGCCCACGCCGAGGCCACTCGCCTGATCGACACCGCCCATGCCGAGTCCGACCGGTTGCGCGGCGAGTGCGACATCTACGTCGACAACAAGCTGGCCCAGTTCGAGGAGTACCTCAACGGCACCCTGCGCTCGGTCAGCCGCGGCCGGCACCAGCTGCGCACGGCGGCCGGGACCCACGACTACGTGCAGCACTAGGCAATTCGGCTGGCCGTAGAATCCAGCCATGGTTGCCCTCGGACCGTTGGTCTTCGACGTCTCCCGGCTCGGCCGTCGACCCGGATCCATGATCACCGTGTCCGAGACGGTGCCCAGCCCGTCGCGAATCGGCCTGGACCTCATCGCGATCCAGCCCGGCGCCGATATCGACCTGGATCTGCGATTCGAGGCGGTCTCCGAAGGCGTCCTGGTGTCCGGACCTGTCCGGGCGGCCACCAGTGGCGAGTGCTCGCGCTGCCTCGGCCCGGTCACCGGTGAGGTGGAGATCCATCTGACCGAACTGTTCGCCTATCCGGACAGCCTGACCGAGTCCACCACCGAGGCCGACGAGGTCGGTCATGTCGTCGACTCATGCGTCGACCTCGAGCAGCCGATCATCGACGCGGTCGGCCTGCTGCTGCCGTTCGCCCCGCTGTGCTCGCCGGACTGTCCGGGGCTGTGCCCGCAGTGCGGTGTCGCCCTGGTCTCGGCCGAACCCGGCCATCATCACGACCAGATCGACCCGCGCTGGGCCAAGCTGGCCGGCATGCTGCCCCCCGACGGCGAAGGCGCGAACTCGTGAGCGCATCGCGCAAGGACCTGCTGGACGCGCTCGGTGTCGATCTGTCCGGTGATCTGCTGACCCTGGCATTGACCCATCGCAGCTACGCCTACGAACACGGCGGTCTGCCGACCAACGAGCGACTCGAACTGCTCGGCGACGCGGTGCTCGGACTGGTGATCGTCGAGGAGCTCTTTCGCCGCCACCCGGAGAACTCCGAAGGCGATCTGGCCAAGCTGCGCAACAGCATCGTCAACAGTCAGGCGCTGGCCGGTGTCGCCCGCGGTCTGACCGACGACGGTCTGGGGGAGTACCTGCTGCTCGGGCGTGGTGAGGTCAACACCGGCGGTCACGCCAAGGCGAGCATCCTGGCCGACACGCTGGAGTCGCTGATCGGCGCGATCTACCTGCAGCACGGGCTGACCGGGGCGCGGTCGGTGATCCTGCGGTTGTTCGACTCGCTGCTGGAGACCGCGCCGACCCTCGGCGCCGCACTGGAGTGGAAGTCCAGCCTGCAGGAGCTGACCTCGGCCCGCGGACTGGGTGTGCCGCGCTATGAGGTCAGCGCCGAGGGGCCCGACCACGACCGCCGGTTCACCGCGGTGGTGTACGTCGGCGGTGAACCGTGCGGCAGCGGGCGGGGCAAGTCCAAGAAGGCCGCCGAGACCGATGCGGCGGCCCAGGCCTGGACCGCCCTGGACGCAGCGTCGCTGGATGCCTGAGCTTGCCTGAACTTCCCGAGGTCGAGGTGGTGCGGCGCGGCCTACAGGCCCATGTCGCCGGTAAGACCATCACGGCGGTCGCGGTGCACCACCCGCGCGCGGTGCGCCGGCACCAGCCCGGGGCCGCCGATCTGACCGCGCGGCTGCTCGGCGCGCGCATCGCCGGTACCGGCCGCCGCGGCAAATACCTGTGGCTGAACCTTGACGAGCAGACTGCGCTCGTCGTGCATCTCGGGATGAGCGGGCAGATGCTGCTGGGCCCGATCACCAAGACCGAACACCTCAGAATCGCGGCGACACTCGACGACGGCACCGCGCTGAGCTTCGTCGATCAGCGCACCTTCGGCGGATGGCAGCTGGCCGACCTGGTGACCGTCGACGGCGCCCGGGTTCCCGAGCCGGTGGCTCACATCGCTCGCGATCCGCTCGATCCGTTCTTCGACCGCAATGTCGTGGTGAATGTGTTGCGCCGCAAGCACTCTGAGATCAAACGGCAGTTGCTCGATCAGACTGTGGTGTCCGGAATCGGCAACATCTACGCCGACGAGGCGCTGTGGCGCGCGCGTGTCAACGGAGCGCGGTTGTCGGAGAAGCTGACCCGCAAGCAACTCGGTGAAGTGCTCGACGGTGCGGCCGAGGTGATGCGGGAGGCGCTTCGCGAGGGCGGCACCTCCTTCGACTCGCTCTACGTCAACGTCAATGGGCAGTCGGGATACTTCGACCGCTCGCTGAACGTGTACGGGCGAGTGGACAAGGCCTGCCGCCGGTGCGGGTCGGTGATCCGCCGGGAGAAGTTCATGAACCGGTCCTCGTTCTACTGCCCGACGTGCCAGCCGCGGCCGCGGCGGTAATCTGCGCCGAGATCGACGTTTTGGCGGGTTCCTCTCGACCTTCTCCGCCCAAACGTCGGGTTGGGCGAAAGGGGATGTATGACCGAACTGTGGGTGGAGCGCACCGGGATCCGCCGCTACACCGGCCGCAGCGACCGGGGCGCCGAGGTGCTCATCGGCTCCGTTACCGATGACGGTGTGTTCACTCCGGGCGAGCTGATGAAGATCGCGCTGGCCGGCTGCAGCGGGCTGTCCAGCGACCAGTCGCTGCGCCGACGCCTCGGCGACGACTACCCGGCCGTCATCCGGGTCTCCGGTGACGCCGACCGCGACGCCGAGCGCTACCCGGTGCTCTCCGAGCGCCTCGAGGTCGACCTGTCCGGGCTGACGCCCGAGGAGCGCGACCGTCTGCTGACCGTCGTCAGCCGCGCCATCGACCAGGCCTGCACGGTCGGCCGGACGCTCAAGGCCGGGGCAGAGGTGCACATGCAGATCGTGGAGACCCGGTGACCGATCCGGTCCGGCTGACCGCCTGGGTGCACGGCCACGTCCAGGGGGTGGGCTTTCGCTGGTGGACCCGCTCCCGTGCCCTTGAACTGGGGCTGACCGGGTATGCGGCCAATCAGGTCGACGGCCGGGTGCTGGTCGTCGCCCAGGGCCCCCGGGCTGCCTGCGATCAGCTGCTGGGCCTGCTGAACGGCGGCGAAACCCCTGGATCGGTGGACACCGTGGTGGCCCACTTCGCCGAGGCGGGCGAGCCGATGCAGGGGTTCGGCGAACGCTGAGTAGGGTCTCTCGACGTGTACCTCAAGAGTCTGACGCTGAAGGGCTTCAAGTCCTTCGCCTCGCCGACGACTCTGCGGTTCGAGCCGGGTATCACCTGCGTCGTCGGGCCCAACGGCTCCGGTAAGTCCAATGTCGTCGACGCCCTGACCTGGGTGATGGGCGAGCAGGGCGCCAAGACCCTGCGCGGCGGCAAGATGGAGGACGTCATCTTCGCCGGCACCTCCTCGCGTGCGCCGCTGGGCCGCGCCGAGGTCACCCTGACCATCGACAACTCCGACAACGCGCTGCCGATCGAGTACTCCGAGGTCTCGATCACCCGCCGGATGTTCCGCGACGGCGCCGGCGAGTACGAGATCAACGGCCAGAGCTGCCGTCTGCTCGACATCCAGGAACTGCTTTCCGACTCCGGCATCGGCCGTGAGATGCACGTCATCGTCGGGCAGGGCCGGCTGTCCCAGATCCTCGAATCCCGCCCGGAGGACCGCCGCGCCTTCATCGAGGAGGCC
>JAPOKC010000139.1 GCA_029977845.1 Mycobacteriaceae bacterium
CGGGGGCCGACCCCGTTGCGGCTCAGTCCGGTGTCGACCTCGACCGTGACGTCGGCGGTGCGGCCGGTGCGCTGCACCGCGTCGAGAACACCGTCCAGTTGGCGCATCGACGACACCCCGATGTGCACATCGGCCATCAGGGCGGGGCCGAAGTCCGCGTTCGGCGGGTGCAGCCAGGCCAGCACCGGGGCGGTGATGCCGTCGGCGCGCAACGCCAGAGCCTCGTCGACGGTGGCCACGCCCAGTTCGGCGGCGCCGGCCGCCAGGGCGGTGCGGGCCGTGGCCGTAGCCGTCGGCCTTGACCACGGCCATCACCGCCGCCGGCCCGGCGTGCTCCTTGAGCACCCGGACGTTGTGGGCGATGGCGTCGAGGTCGACGACGGCTTCGCCGTTCACGCCACCGTTCACGCCACTGCCCGCCAGCGGTGTGGTCTGCATGGTCACGATTGTCCCAGACTCGACTGTCCCAGACTCGACGCCGGCGCCCCAGACTCGACGCCGGCGCCGGTGGCACCGGTCAGG
>JAPOKC010000140.1 GCA_029977845.1 Mycobacteriaceae bacterium
TCGAACAGCGTGCGGGTGTACTTCACGGCATTGCCCATGGCGCTAACAATAGACCAACCGGGCGGTTGGTCGGGTGTGATACCGCTCTCTACCTACGTGGCGTAACGGCTGAGGCCGGCCGCCAGCGCCGCCGGGACCCTGGCCTTGATCCGGGTGCCGAGCTCGGTGTGTTCGACCGCGTCCACCCGGCCCTCTCCGTGCAGCCGGGCCACCAGATCACCGCGGTCGTACGGCAGCGTCACGTCGACGGCAACCTCGCGCGGCTCGACCAGCTCGCCGAGCCTGACGCGCAGGCGGTCGAGACCCTCACCGGTGTGCGCCGAGACGAACACCGCCCCCGGCAGCGCCCGGCGCAGCTGGACAAGGGTCAGCTCGGCGGCCACGTCGACCTTGTTGACCACCAGCAACTCCGGTGTCGGCGGCAGGTGATGGTCACGCTGCACCTCGCCGATCACCCCCCGCACCGCATCGATCTGGGCCATCGGGTTGACATCGGAACCGTCGACCACGTGCACCA
>JAPOKC010000141.1 GCA_029977845.1 Mycobacteriaceae bacterium
AATGCACAACCTCTAGCCTTTTAATGCTTAGATTTCTTATGTACTACCAATTTCGTCATAGTCACGTGAAGAGTCGTATTTAGACTATTCTCACAGTCGCCCTGTCCTTCGGCGACAGCGCGCAGAGGTGCACGTGCACGAGCGTGCGCGGCGGACAGAGCACGACGAACGTCGTGCACTTCCTCGTCCTGGTGCGGAGGACGCTCCTTCCTCCTCCGCCGCGGTCCTCGCGTCCGCACCATCG
>JAPOKC010000142.1 GCA_029977845.1 Mycobacteriaceae bacterium
TGTTCGGCTGGCTCGGTAAGCGATGGGCGGTGATCCGGTAATGGCTGCATCGGTTCTCTTCGACGCTCCCGGACCCCGCGCCCGGATCCGCAACAACCTCGTGTCGGCGGCGACCGTAGTCATCGTCGGGCTGATCGCCTGGGTGGTGCTGGCGCGGTTGTCGGCGAAGGGTCAGCTGACCGCGGCGAAGTGGAAGCCCTTCCTCACCGCTGATCTATGGCAGACCTACGTGCTGCCCGGCATCATCGGCACCCTGGCCGCGGCAGCGATCTCGATCGTGCTGGCCGGCATCCTCGGCATGCTGCTCGGCATCGGCCGGCTGTCGCCGAATCCGCTGCTCCGGCGGCCGTGTGCGGTGATCATCGAAGTCCTGCGCGCCATCCCGGTGCTGATCATGATGATCTTCGCCTACTTCCTCTATGCCCTCTCGGGTGTGTTCCCGTCGCAGTACCTCGCGTTGGCGGGTGTGGTGACCGGACTGACGCTCTACAACGGTGCGGGGATCGCC
>JAPOKC010000143.1 GCA_029977845.1 Mycobacteriaceae bacterium
CCGCCATTGGGGTTGGCCTCGTCGCCGGCCGCGCCGTCGGCGCCGTCGGCGCCCGCTCCGCCGTTACCGCCGTTACCGCCATTGCCGTCGGTGCCGGTGCCCGACGAGCCGCCGCCGTTGCCGCCGCCGCCGCCGGTGCCGCCGTTGCCACCGCCGGTGCCCTCAGCGCCAGGATCTCCGCTCACCACCCCGTTGCCGCCGCTGCCGGCGTTACCGCCTGCGCCGCCGTTGCCGGCAGCCCCGTTCTCCGAGTCGCCGCCAGTGCCGCCGTTGCCGCCGTTGCCGCCGTTGCCTCCGGTGAACGCATCGCCGCCGGCTCCGCCTGCGCCGCCGTTGCCGCCGTTGCCGCTGCCGGTCGCGTCGAAGCCGTCCCCGCCGGCTCCGCCCTTGCCGGCGTCGGCCGCCGCGCCGTCGGTGCCGAAGAGCGCCCCGGGTCCGCCGGAGCCGCCCAATCCCAGCGCGCCGCCGTTGCCGCCGTTGCCGCCGTTGCCGCCGGTGGGCGTGGTG
>JAPOKC010000144.1 GCA_029977845.1 Mycobacteriaceae bacterium
CGCCGGTCCCGCCCGCGCCGAAGAAGGACAGCAGTCCGGCGTCACCGCCGTCACCGCCGGCGCCGCCGTTGCCGGTGACCGCATCCGCACCGGCGCCGCCGTCACCGCCGCTGCCGTAGAACAATCCGCCCGCGCCGCCCTTGCCGCCGGCACCGCCGGGCGTGGTGGCCGATCCGCCGGCGCCGCCTGAGCCGAACCAGCCGGCCGACCCGCCGTTGCCGCCGGCGTACCCGTTGCCGCCGTTGCCGAGCAGTCCGCCGTTGCCGCCGTTGCAAGGACCGGCGGTGCAGGCGCCGGCATAGGCCGTATACGAGTAGCCGTTGCCCGCCAGGAGTCCGGCGTCGGGATTGCTCGCCGTACCGTCGCCGACAAAGGTTCGGATCACATCAAGCACCGGATTGCCCGTGTCCACCGCGCTACGGGCCTGCGCTGTTCCTCGGCTGCCCATACTCGCGGGTACCGCACCAGTGGGTGCCGGACTGACCGCCGCGACCGACATCCCGCTG
>JAPOKC010000145.1 GCA_029977845.1 Mycobacteriaceae bacterium
GGGAGGGACGACGACGAGGTCGCGAGGCTTCAGAAAGTCGTCGAGGAGATGACCGAGGAGAGACTCGCGTTTCAGCGCGCGCACGCCAGGCAGAACGAGCTCATGCAGCAGCTCGCGGACGAGAACGAGACGGCGACGTCGCGCGCGAACGCGCTCACCTCCGAGCTCGGCGCGGTGCGGGAGCGGCTGGAGCGACGGGAGAACGAGGTCATAGCGCAGGTGAGTTTATTTTTAATCTTTGTATGGGCAATTAGACTGACGTGGTTTTTTGTTTTTACAGGAGGACAAATGGCTGTGCGAGAAGGTTCAGGGCGGGCTCGAGTCGCCGGGGTACGGAACCGGGCGGTACGCGCCCGCGATGGAGGCGGCGATGTATCACTTTCACCGGCGGCTGTGGCGAGATCTCACCGCGGAGGCGTGATGACGGGCGCGGGGGAGGGTAACTTCTCTTTTACGAAAATTCTCGAGTTGGAGTACCGGCTAGCTACTGCGGAGCCCCCGCGCC
>JAPOKC010000146.1 GCA_029977845.1 Mycobacteriaceae bacterium
GAGGACCATGGAGTTGAGCATGAGCGCGACGACGAGCGCGGTGGTGGCGGCGTACGCCACGATCAGGCCCTCGTTCCGTTCCGGGGTCTCGTTTGGATCTGAGAACTGGAGCTCGACGAATGCTACGACGGCGAAGCCGCCGATGAGCGCGGAGAGGTTGGAGATTGATTTGAGCTGCTCCGACTTTTCCTCGACGTCTCGGCGGTTCTTCTCCGCGTGGCGCAGCCAGACCCATCGCGCGTTCTCGAGGATGCGCTGCTCGATGTCCTCGCGTCGCCACTTGCGGTTCTCCTGCCGCCACAGGTGCTCGAGGTGCCACCAGTCGCGCTCCTCGACGCGGAATTCCATGTCCTGCGCGCGCCACTCTCGGTCTTCGCCGCGCCATCGGCGCTCCTCCTCGCGCCACGTGCGCGTCAGCGAGGTGTCCAGCGCGCCGAGGAAGGTCTGTCGGATGGCGATGACGGGGAGCGGGGATGGGTCAGCGGAAGAGGGGCTGGGCGGCACT
>JAPOKC010000147.1 GCA_029977845.1 Mycobacteriaceae bacterium
GCGGCAACGGCGGCAACTACGGCAACGGCGGCAGAGGCGGCAACGGCGGCGACGGCGGCAACGGTACGAACGGCGTCAATCCCACCGCCACCGGCACCGCAGCGGCTGGAGCCGCCGGGCCGGACGCTGTTGGTTTTTACAGTGCGACAGCCGGTCCCGGGCAGCCCGGCGCCACCGCGACGGCCTTGCAGAACGGCGGCAACGGCGGCACCGGCGGCGAAGCGTTCAGCTTGGCCGGCGCGACCGACTTCCAACCCGGAACGTCGACCGGCGGAAATGGTGGCGCGGGTTCCGACGCCACGGCCGGCACCGCCGGCAACGGCGGCAACGGCGGGAAGGGGGTCGGCGCTTTTGCATTGTTCGTCACCGGCATCGGTGGTCAAGGCGGTCCGGGCGGTGCCGGCGGCAGCAACACCGGCGCCAACGGCGGTAACGGCGGCAACGGCGGCGACGCATCCACCACCAACGCGTTGGCCGCTCAGGCCAAAGCCGGCGCCGGCGGGG
>JAPOKC010000148.1 GCA_029977845.1 Mycobacteriaceae bacterium
GTCTCCGCCGCCGACGCGCGCGTTTGCTCGAGCAAAGACGAGTGCTTCGCCTCGAGCTCCGCCGTCGTCGACGCCACGGCGGCGGCGACGTCGTTGGACGCCGCAGACGCCAGCTGATGCCGCAGCGTCTCGGCGTCGCGCGCCGCGGATATAGACGGCGCTTCGCGACCGCGAGACGAAAAAAGAGCGCGCGCCGCGTCCGCGTCGCCTCCGCGGCCGCCGCCGACGACGACGACGACGCGGACGACGACGACGACCGTTACGACGACCGTTACGACGACGACGACGAGGGATGCGACGAGGAAGACTCGGCGTACCAAGTCGCGTTTGAGGCGACGAGGGGCGACGGCTCGAGCGCCGCGGCGGCGTTCGCGGCGTGGTCCGAGACGTGGCGAGCGGGCGATACCCGCGGCGTGCGAGTGTCGTCCGTCGTCGACGGAGCGGCGGCGAAGGCGCTGGCCGAGGCGGCGGCGCGATGAAGGGCCGCGACGCACCGCTAAACC
>JAPOKC010000014.1 GCA_029977845.1 Mycobacteriaceae bacterium
ACTGGCAGAGCAGCGGTCTCCAAAACCGCAGGTTGCAGGTTCAAGTCCTGTCGCCCCTGCTCAATTGAATAGACTTGACTCACACCCCCTGACACGAAGGAGCATGCGGTGAGCGACGAACGCGACCCAGACGCCGCAGGCGACGAGAGCACTCCCACCGGCGCCATGACCGGCCCGCTGCGGCCCACCGGCAAACGCCGCAGGGCCCGCGACGGCGGCGTGGCCCTGGCCGAGCGCGAGGACACCGACGAGGCCCTCACCGAGGAGTTCGAGTCGCTGGACTCGGGCAAGAAGGGCAAGAAGGGTAAGAAGGGCGGCCAGAAAAGGGGAGGTCCGACTCCTTCGCGCAATCCGTTGTTCGGCGGCGGTATGCCGGACGGCTTCCCGGACCTGTCGCAGCTTCCCGAGGGTCTCAACGAACTTCCGCCCGGCTTGGCCGGCATCGACCTGTCCAAGCTGAAGTTCCCCAAAAACTGACGTGGTTCTTCACGTTCGGGGCCGTGGGCTGCCCGACGGCGAACCCGTCGAATGGTGGATCGCCGACGGCGTCCTGCGTGCCGAACCCGTTCGCGGCGGATCGACGGTGTTCGACGGCGGCTGGATCATCCCCGGTCTGGTCGACGCGCACTGCCATGTCGGTCTGGGGCCGCACGGCTCCATCGGGTTCGACGAGGCCATCGCCCAAGCCGAGGCCGAGCGCGACGCCGGTGCGTTGCTGCTGCGCGACTGCGGTTCGCCTGTCGACACCCGGTCGTTGGATTCCCGTCACGATCTGCCCCAGATCATCAGGGCAGGAAGGCATTTGGCACGTCCCAAGCGCTATATGCAGGGCTACGCGATCGAACTCGAGGACGAGTGGCAGCTCCCCGACGCGGTGGCCGAACAGGCCCGCCGCGGCGACGGCTGGGTGAAACTCGTCGGCGACTGGATCGACCGTTCGGTGGGGGATCTGGCTCCGTTGTGGTCCGAGGATGTGCTGGTGGCCGCGATCGCCGCCGCGCATGCCGAAGGCGCGCGGGTCACCGCCCACGTCTTCGGTGAGGACGCGCTGCCCGGTTTGATCGCGGCGGGCATCGACTGCATCGAGCACGGCACCGGGCTGACCGAGGACACCATCGCGATGATGGCCGAACACGGTACGGCACTGGTGCCCACACTGATCAACATCGAGAACTTCCCGGATTTCGCCGCTGCCGCAGGAAAATACCCCGCCTATGCGACCCACATGCGCGAGCTGTATGCCAGCTGCCCGGCCCGGATCGGTGCGGCACGTGAGGCCGGGGTGCCGATCTACGCGGGCAGCGATGCCGGCGGCAACATCGCGCACGGCCGCATCGCAGAGGAGGTGGCAGCGCTCGTGAGGATCGGGATGACACCGACCGATGCGCTTGGTGCCGCGAGTTGGGATGCCCGAGAGTGGTTGCGGCGCAGTGCGTTAGAGGATGGCGCACCGGCGGATCTGCTGTGCTTCACTTCCGACCCGCGTGATCCGAAGGTCTTGTCCCACCCGGATCGGGTGATCCTGCGCGGCCGGGTGTATTAGTTCTGCGCGAAGCCCCAGTCCAATAGCGCTCGGCCCTGATCCCACAGATCGTCCTTGCCGTACATCATCACGGCGATCATCCTCTTGCCGTCACGCTGGGCCATCGCCACGTAGGTCTCCTGCGCGAGGTTGGTGAAGCCGGTCTTGCCGCCGATGAAGCCGGGATAGTTCGGCAGCAGATGGTCGTGGCTGGCGATCTGCTTCAAACCACCTGCGCCATCAGGGAATTGGGCTGTCTGCTGGTGAATGATCTGGCCGAACAGCGGATAGCTCAAAGCGGTGCGGTAGATCATTCCCAGATCGTGTGCGGTGGTCGTCGTCTCCCAGCCCGGACCGTCGAGGCCCGAGGGTGACCCGGCATGTGTGGCCACCGCGCCGATCTGCGCGGCCTTCGCGTTCATCTTCTGAATGGCGATCTGATAGCCACCCACCATGTCGGCCAGGGCGTTGGCGGCGTCATTACCGGAGACCATCAGCAGTGCGTCGAGCAGTTGGCGCGCGGAGTAGACCGCGCCTGGTTTGATTCCCACGCAGGTGCACTCGACGTCGGTGTTGGCCTGGGTCGCGCGCATGGTGGCATCCGGACTCACCTGATCCATGACCACCATCGCCAGCAGTGGCTTGATGGTGCTGGCAGGGGCGTGCTGCCCATAGGCGTCCTTGGCGGCGAGGATCCGGCCGCTGACCATATCGGCGATCAGCCAGATGGGGGCGGGCCCACTCGGCGGGTTCAGGGCGGTCGGGGGTTCGGCCACCGCGGTGGGCGGGGACAGCGTTGTCAGCAGGCCGGCCACCACCGTGACCGCCGCGCGGCGTAACCACATGTCAGCCGAGGCTAGTGATCGGCGGTTTCGATGCGGTCTCGCCTTGGCGGCAAAAGTTGTCGGAGGGCGCTGACATACTCGAATGTATGTTCGATGACGAGTTCCGTTCGGCCGATGACGCCACTCTGGTGGCGGCCATCTCGGAGTGGACGGCGGCCGAGGCCGCCGCGGCCGCCCGGCGACTGGCTGCGGTCGCGGAACTCACCGCCCGCCGGTGTGGCGACGACGAAAACGCGCACTGGGCGTGCGACGCGTGGGACGCCGCGGCCGCCGAGGTCTCGGCTGCGCACGGGATCAGCCACGGGCGGGCATCGGGCCAGATGCACCTGGCGATGTCGTTACGTCACAGGCTGCCGCGGGTCGCCGAAGTGTTCTTCGACGGAAGACTGTCGGCCCGGGTCGTCGCGGCGATCGTCTGGCGGACCGATCTCGTTCGCAAGGGTGGGGCACTGACGCTCATCGATATCGCGATCGCTCATCGTGCGGCAGCCTGGGACACGCTCTCGCAGTTCAAGCTGGAGCAGGCGATCGACACCTGGATCGATCGGCACGACCCGGGAGCCCTGCGGCGCACTCAGGTGAATTCACGGAGCCGCGAGGTGACGATCGGCCCGAAGAACCATGAATCCGGGACGGCGGCGTTATGGGGTCGCCTTCTGGCCACCGACGCTGCCGTGCTGGAGCGCAAGCTGACCCAGATGGCGCACGAGGTGTGCGAGGACGATCCACGCACCATCGCCCAGCGCCGTGCCGATGCCCTCGGGGCGCTCGCCGCCGGCGCCCAGGGTTTGGCCTGCCGTTGTGGCGGGCCGGACTGTGTCGCCGTCGATCCGCGTTCGGCCAGTGTGATCATCCATGTGCTCGCGGATGCGGAAGCCGTTGCCGCTGAACCTGATCCGCACATGTCCGGTGAGACCGGGGCTGCAGACTCCGAGACGACGGCTCGGCCCGGATCCGCGGTGATCGTCAATGGTGGCGTCGTCCCGACGCCGTTGCTCGCAGAGTTGATCCGCACCGGGGCCAAGATCCGGTATCTGCGCACGCCGCCTGATGCCGCGCAGCCGCAGTACCGGCCGTCGACAGCGCTCGATGAGTTCGTTCGGATGCGTGATCTGACGTGTCGCTTCCCGAACTGCGACCGGCCGGCCGAAGCCTGTGACATCGACCACGCGGTGCCGTGGCCGGACGGGCCGACGCACCCATCACTGCTTCGTTGCTTATGTCGTAAGCATCATTTACTGCGGACTTTTTGGGCCGGTTGGAAAGATGTCCAATCTCCGGACGGCACCATCGTCTGGACCTCACCGGCCGGGCACACCTACACGACCTATCCAGGCAGCAGATTGTTGTTCCCGCACTGGGATATCGGCACCGGCGAACCACCGATGGCCACATCGGCCGAATGGAGCAGCGACCGCAGCCTGATGATGCCGACCCGGCGGCGTACCCGCGCCCAGGCCCGGGATTACCGGGTCCGGCGTGAACGGGCCCTCAACGAGGCCCATGTTGCGGACCGGAACAAACCCCCGCCGTTTTAACGAGGTCCGGCCCGCCACGACAAGGGGGGACGTGGCGGGCCGGACCGTGTGGTGGGAAATATTCAAAGTCGTGTCGACGAACTCGGACCCCTCATTCATCCCACCGCGGAAAACATACTGCGAGTCGCGCTTTTATGTGGTAATTCGCGCCACTTAGAGGGTCGCGACGGATTCCGAGCGGCTCTGGGCGAAACCCCAGTCCAGCAGGGTGGCGGCCTGGTCCCAGTAGGTCGGCCCGCCCTCGCGCACCAGCCCGTACATCATGGCGATCACCAGGCGGCGGCCGTCGCGCTCGGCGGCGCCGACGAAGGTCTTGCGTGCGGCGTTGGTGAATCCGGTCTTTCCGCCGATCGCGCCCGGGTAGCGCACCAGCAGTTCGTCCTGGTTGAGCAGCGGGCGCTCGCCGGTATCGGTCGGGAACAGCGTGGCCGGCTCGGCGGTGATCTGGGCGAACACCGGGTTGGCCATCGCGGCCCGGAAGACGGCGGCCAGATCATGCGGAGTCGTCCACCCCGCACCGCCCGGACCATCGAGGCCCGACGGGCTGGTGGCGTGGGTATTGCTCGCCCCGATCGCGGCAGCCTTGGCGTTCATCTTGTCCACCGCCACGTCGTACCCGCCGAGCATGTCGGCCAGGGTGTTGGCTGCGTCGTTACCCGACACCAGCAGGGTGGCCTCGAGTAGTTGCCGCGCCGTGTAGGTATGGCCGGCCTTGATCCCGGCGCAGCTGCACTCCACCTGCGCGTTGGCCGGACTGGCGACCACGCTGGAGTCCAGGTTCAGCTCGTCGAGGGCGGTCAGGGCGAGCAGGGTCTTGATGGTGCTCGCCGGGGGATAGGCCCCGTACATGTCCCGCCCGGCGAGCACCTGGCCGCTGTCCATGTCGGCGACGATCCAGGCCGCGGCCGGCCCGTCCGGAATGCTCGACGATCCGACCGGCTGGATGTTGGGTCCGAAACCGGGATCAGCGCCGGCCGGGTTGGCCAGGGCGATCGCGGCCAGGGAGGCTGCGACGACGGACAGCAGTCTTTCCATGGCCCAAGACCCTAACCTGGTTGCATGCTGAGCCTGGCCGAAGTCTCCGACCGCCTCGAGATCCAGCAGTTGCTGGTGGACTACTCGACGGCGATCGACCGACGTCAATTCGACGATCTGGACCGGATCTTCACCCCGGACGCCTATATCGACTACCGCGTCATGGGCGGGATCGACGGTCGGTTCCCCGAGGTCAAGGCCTGGCTGGCCGAGGTCCTGCCCAACTTCCCGGCCTACTACCACCTGGTCGGCAACTTCGACATCCGAGTGACCGGCGACACCGCCACCGGCCGGACCATGTGCTTCAACCCGATGAAACTGAACGATGACGGCCAGATCCTGTTCTGCGCGCTCTGGTACGACGACGAGTTCGTCCGGACCCCCGAGGGGTGGCGGATGACCCGCCGGGTCGAGGACAAGTGCATGGACAAGCTGCTCTGAGTGGGCGATTAACGCCTGACGTGCCGAATCTGGCAGAATCGCGGCTGCCCACGCGAGGCAAAACCGGATTCCGGCATCCCGCCGGTGATCGCTGAATTGCAGCGTGAGACTTACAGGAGTAGTCCATCCATGGCTGTCAAGATCAAGCTCACCCGTCTCGGCAAGATCCGCAATCCCCAGTACCGCATCGCCGTCGCCGACGCCCGCACCCGCCGGGAAGGTCGCGCCATCGAGGTCATCGGCCGGTACCACCCGAAGGAAGAGCCGAGTCTGATCGAGATCGATTCCGAGCGCGCGCAGTACTGGCTGTCCGTCGGTGCTCAGCCGACCGAGCCCGTGCTCAAGCTGCTGAAGATCACCGGTGACTGGCAGAAGTTCAAGGGCCTGCCCGGTGCCGAGGGCACCTTGAAGGTCGCCCCGCCCAAGCCCTCCAAGCTCGATCTGTTCAATGCCGCGCTGGCCAACGCGGACGGCGCGCCGACCGGTGAGGCCACCCAGCTCAAGAAGCGCAAGGCCCCGACCAAGAAGGCTGAAGAGGCTCCGGCTGAGGAAGCCGCCGAAGCCGCTGAGCCGGCCGCCGAGACCACCGAAGAATGAGTGCTGTCGTCGTCGACGCCGTCGAGCATCTGGTTCGCGGAATCGTCGACAACCCCGATGACGTCCGGGTCGATCTGGTGACCAACCGTCGTGGCCGGACTGTCGAGGTGCATGTGCACCCGGACGATCTGGGCAAGGTGATCGGTCGTGGCGGCCGCACTGCCACCGCGCTGCGGACCCTGGTCGCCGGGATCGGCGGACGTGGTATCCGGGTCGACGTGGTGGACACCGACCAGTAGTGGAGCTGGTGGTCGGCAGGATCGCCAAGGCGCACGGCATCACCGGTGAGGTCGTCGTCGAGGTCCGCACCGATGATCCGGATGAACGGTTCGCTGCCGGAAAGACATTGCGGCTCAAACGTCCTCGTGGCGGAGCTGAATCCACAGTCGTGATCGATTCGGTGCGTCCGCACACCGGCCGGTTGCTGGTGCGCCTTCGCGGGGTGACCGATCGCGATGCCGCGGAGGCGTTGCGGGGCAGCCTGTTCATCGTCGACTCCGCCGACCTTCCGCCGATCGAGGACCCCGATGAGTTCTACGATCACCAACTCGAAGGCCTCGCCGTGCGCGCCGTCGACGGCACGCCGATCGGAACGATTCGCGAGGTTCTCCACACCCCCGGCGGGGAATTGCTCTCAGTGCGAACCGATTCCGACGCGGAAGTGCTGGTGCCGTTCGTGAGTTCGATCGTCACCTCGGTGTCGCTGACCGACGGAGTCGTCGAGGTCGATCCGCCGGAAGGGCTGCTCGACCTGGAGTCCCTGTAGATGCGGATAGACGTCATCACGATCTTCCCGGATTACCTCGATCCGGTACGGCAGTCACTGCCCGGAAAGGCGATCGACTCCGGCATCGTCGAGTTCGCGGTGCACGACCTCCGGCGCTGGACTCACGATGTGCACCACGCGGTGGACGACGCGCCCTACGGCGGCGGTCCGGGCATGGTGATGAAGGCCCCGGTGTGGGGCGAGGCGCTCGACGAGATCTGTTCGGCTGGAACGCTTCTGGTGATCCCGACGCCTGCGGGCAGGCTGTTCGGCCAGGCCGATGCCGAACGCTGGGCCGGCGAACAGCACCTGGTCTTCGCCTGCGGCCGTTACGAGGGGATCGATCAGCGGGTTGCGCAGGACGCCGCGCGCCGGATGCGGGTCGAAGAGGTGTCGATCGGTGACTACGTGCTGGCCGGAGGCGAGGCCGCCGCGCTCGTGATGATCGAAGCGGTCGTGCGGCTGATGCCCAACGTGCTCGGCAATCCGCTTTCGCACCAAGATGATTCGCACTCAACGGCCGGCCTTATCGAAGGGCCGAGCTACACCCGTCCGCCGGTGTGGCGCGATCTCGAGGTGCCGCCGGTGCTGCTGTCCGGAGACCACGCCAAGGTGGCGCAGTGGCGGCATGAACAAGCGGTTAAACGAACCCGGCAGCGCCGGCCCGATCTGATGGGGCCGGCCTAGATCCGGCTCAGATCCGTCCCGACGGGAACATCGTCTTGAGCGCCTGGGTGACGGTGTTACGCGCGGTGGCGTCATCGACCGGCTGCATCGACCCCACCGCGATGACATAGCGATGGTCCGCACCGATCACCCCGGTAGACAGATGCAGCCAGTTGGGCCCGTTCCAGCAGCACATCCAGCCCTGCTTGACCGCGACGGGTTCGGCGAACAGGCCGTCGGGGATACCGAATCGCTGTGGGTAGCCGTCCGCGCCGAGCGGGGAGGAGGCCGCGAGGTTGGCCAGGATCATGTCGGCCTGCGGCCGGGGAAGACCGCCCGAACCGTCGAGCAGCATGGCGTAGTAGTGCACCAGGTCGGTGGTGGTGCTCATGGTGTTCCACCAGTTGCCGTCATAGGGCACCGAGGTGTTGGCCAGGTGATAGCGCGCGGCGACCCGTCTGATGATCGTGTTGCCGCCGCCCCGGACCCAGAACTGGTCGGCGGCGAAGTCGTCGGAGGCCCGCAGCATCGACTCCAGGGCGCGCTGATCGTCGGCGCTCAGGGGTTTTTTGCGCTGGGCCGCCCCCTTCAGCAGGTCGTCGGCGATGAACAGTTTGGACACCGAGGCCAGCGGGAACGGCGCCTGATCACCGCTGACCACCAGCCGGCCGGTCTGCCGATCCATCAGCGCCAGGCTGATGTCGGCACCGCTGACCTGGGCCGCAGCGGTGGCCTTGGCCGCCAGGACGTCGAAGTTGACCGACGGCATTGGAGCTGGGGCAGCAGCGCTCGACGGCGCCGTGGGACGAGCAGCCAGCAATGACACAGGTTCCGCGTGATCACCGAATAACCGGCCGCTCACCTGGGCTGATGACGCGCCGAGCAGGAGCACGGCCAGGGTGGCCAGCAAAGCCGAAAGGAGTTTGGAGCGGCGACGGCGCATCTCTCCTCCTCGGCTCGATTGGCACCCCGGTGGACTGAAGGGTAGCGGCACTGATCAGTACACCGCACCATGACGCGGATTGGTTACACGCAGACACCGGCGGGTCGTGCGATTTCGTCGCTCGCGGCGTATCTGGCACAATGGGGCAGTTGCCTGCGCGGGCCGGAGGATTCCGCCTGCTGCGACAAAAACCGACCACCAGCTCGGCGATGTCGGGTGCTCGCGCCCCAGACCAGCCCGCAGCTCGATCGCAAGGAAGTGTCACCGAGATGAACACTCTCGATTTCGTCGATCAGGCGTCGCTGCGCGACGACATCCCGGAATTCGGGCCCGGTGACACCATCAACGTCCACGTCAAGGTCATCGAGGGCAACAAGTCCCGCATCCAGGTCTTCAAGGGTGTCGTGCTGCGCCGCTCCGGTGGCGGGGTCCGGGAGACCTTCACCGTGCGCAAGGAGAGCTACGGCGTCGGCGTCGAGCGCACCTTCCCGGTCCACTCGCCCAACATCGACCACATCGAGGTGCTGACCCGCGGCGACGTGCGCCGGGCCAAGCTGTACTACCTGCGCGAACTGCGTGGCAAGAAGGCCAAGATCAAAGAGAAGCGCTGAGCGCTGGCTACGCTGATCGCGTGACCCCCACCCCGGATCCGGACGACGATCGTCCCAAGAAGAAGTCGGCCCTGCGGGAGGGTGCGATTCTCGTCGGGACCGCCGTCGTCCTCTACTACGTGATGCTGACCTTCGTGGCGCGTCCGTATCTGATTCCGTCGGAGTCGATGGAGCCGACACTGCACGGCTGTAAGGGCTGCGTCGGTGACCGGATCATGGTCGACAAGGTCACCTACCGGTTCGGGTCTCCGCAACCGGGTGACGTGATCGTATTCAAGGGTCCGCCGAACTGGAACGTCGGCTACAAGTCCATCCGCTCGCAGAATCCGGCGATCCGCGCCGTGCAGAACGGGCTGTCGTTCATCGGGTTCGTGCCACCGGACGAGAACGACTTGGTCAAGCGGGTCATCGCCACCGGTGGTCAGACCGTGCAGTGCCGGGCGGACACCGGGCTGACGGTGGACGGCAAGGAACTCGCCGAGCCCTACCTCGACAAGACCACGATGATGGCCGACCCGGTCGTCTACCCGTGCCTGGGCAACGAGTTCGGACCGGTGACGGTGCCCGAGGGCCGGCTGTGGGTGATGGGCGATAACCGCACCCATTCCGCCGACTCCCGCGCGCGCTGCACCAGCACCCCCGCGGACGCGCAGAAGGGCATCCTGTGCACGGGTGACCCGGCGGCCGGCACCGTTCCGGTCGACAACGTCATCGGCAAGGCGCGGTTCATCGCGTGGCCGCCCTCGCGCTGGGGTGGTGTTTCCTCGTACGACCCCCAGGCCGACTCCCAGCAGGGTTGATATGTGGCCACCTCGCGCGGTCATCCGTCGCTCGTCGGGGTTGCGGACGCTGGAATCCGCGCTGTACCGCAGTGGTCTGGGCCCGGTGGCCGGAGTCGACGAGGTGGGGCGCGGCGCCTGTGCGGGCCCGCTTGTCGTCGCGGCCTGTGTGCTGGGACCGACCCGGTTCGATTCCATGGCAGCCCTCGACGACTCCAAGAAACTCACCGCCAAGGCCCGTGAGGAACTCTTCCCGCTCATCCGCCGCTATGCGCTGGCCTATCACGTGGTGCTGATCACGGCCGCCGAGGTGGACCGGCGCGGAGTGCACGCGGCCAATATCGAGGGCATGCGGCGCGCGGTGGCGGGTCTGTCCCCGCGCCCCGGCTACGTGCTCTCCGACGGTTTCCGGGTCCCCGGGCTGCCGATGCCGTCACTGCCGGTGATCGGCGGGGACGGCGCAGCGGCCTGTATCGCCGCGGCCAGTGTGCTGGCCAAGGTCACCCGGGACCGGCTGATGGTGGCGCTGGAGTCCGAACATCCCGGCTACGGATTCGCCGAACACAAGGGCTACAGCACTGCGGCGCACGGCGCGGCGCTGGCCGAACTGGGCCCCTGCGCCCAGCATCGGCAGTCGTTCATCAACGTCCGGCGGGTGGCCGGGATCGCGGTGGGCCATGATGGTGGTACCCCGCTTGATGCGGACACGACAGAAGGACAGCAGAGCTGATGAGTGCCGAAGATCTCGAGAAGTACGAGACCGAGATGGAGCTGTCCCTGTACCGCGAGTACAAGGACATCGTCGGGCAGTTCAGCTACGTCGTGGAGACCGAACGCCGCTTCTACCTGGCCAACAGCGTCGAACTGGTGCCGCGCAACTCCGAGGGCGAGGTCTACTTCGAACTGCGGCTCTCCGACGCCTGGGTGTGGGACATGTACCGGCCGGCCCGGTTCGTCAAGCAGGTGCGCGTGATCACCTTCAAGGACGTCAACATCGAAGAGGTCGAGAAGCCGGAACTGCGGCTGCCCGAGTAGCTGTGCACGGTTGACGCTCTGGGGATAACTCAGGTCTGCGTGCCCCGGCTGCACTGGCACCGTCCCCCCGCTGTCCCACGCTGGGACGCATGGAGACATTCAGTCGCACCCAGCTCGGCGCGCTGGGAGAGCGGATCGCCGTCGAGTATCTGCAAGCCCGGGGTTTGACGATCGTGGCGTGCAACTGGCGCTGCCGCTACGGGGAGCTCGACGTCATCGCCGCCGAGGATGACCGGACCCTGGTGTTCGTAGAGGTGAAGACCCGCACCGGGGACGGGTTCGGCGGGGTCGAGCAAGCGGTGACACCGATGAAGGTGCGACGGCTGCGCCGGCTGGCGGCGCTGTGGCTGGCCGCACAGGATCGCCGCTGGGCGCAGGTGCGCATCGATGTCATCGGGGTGCGTATCGGCCGGCGTGCCACCCCCGAGGTGATGCATCTGCGGGCGGTCGGCTGATGGCGTTGGGACGTGCCTTCTCCGTCGCGGTACGCGGTCTTGACGGCGACATCGTCGAGATCGAGGCCGATATCTCCGGGGGGCTGCCGGGCTTCCATCTCGTCGGTTTGCCCGACACCGCCGTGCAGGAGTCCCGCGACAGGGTCCGTGCGGCTGTCACCAACTCCGGCAACTCTTGGCCGCAATCCCGGCTCACGGTCGCGCTGTCGCCGGCCTCGCTGCCCAAGGCCGGTTCGATGTACGACCTCGCCCTGGCGGTCGGCATCCTCTCAGCAGGACGGCGGAAGCCCTGGCATCGCCTGGAGAAGGCGGTACTGCTCGGCGAACTGGCGCTCGACGGCAGGGTGCGGCCGGTCAAGGGTGTGCTTCCCGCCGTGCTGGCCGCCAAACGCCAGGGCTGGCCGACTGTGGTGGTGCCGGCCGGCAACCTCGCCGAAGCGAGTCTGGTCGACGGGATCGATGTCTTCGGCACCCGCAGCCTGTCGGCGCTGCTGGGGTGGCTGGACACCGGGGCGGGGCTCGAAGGTCGGGTCGACCTGCCGCCACCCGGCGATGACCTGATCGCCGATCTGGCCGATGTGATGGGTCAGGCGCAGGCCCGTTTCGCCGTCGAGGTGGCAGCAGCCGGGGCCCACCACCTGATGTTCACCGGCCCGCCGGGAGTCGGAAAAACCATGCTGGCACAACGACTTCCGGGTCTACTGCCCGATCTGGGCGAGAGTGAGTCGCTGGAGGTGACGGCCATCCATTCGGTGGCCGGGACGCTGTCCTCCCGCACACCGCTGATCACCCGTCCGCCGTTCATCGCACCGCACCACTCATCGAGCGTGGCCGCACTTGTCGGCGGGGGATCCGGTATGGCGCGGCCCGGTGCGGTCAGCCGGGCGCATCGGGGGGTGCTGTTCCTCGATGAGTGCGCGGAATTGGGTGTCAGCGCGCTGGAGGCATTGCGAACACCGCTGGAGGACGGCGAGATCCGCATCGCCCGCCGCGATGGTGTGGCCCGCTTCCCGGCACGGTTCCAGTTGGTGGCGGCCGCCAATCCGTGTCCCTGCGCTCCGGCGCGGGAACGGGACTGCACGTGTACGCCTCTGCAACGGCGGCGATATCTGGGCAAGCTCTCCGGTCCGCTGCTCGATCGTGTCGATCTTCAGGTGCAGATGCACACAGTCACCGCGGGCGCCTTCACCGGGGAGAGCGCCGAGGGCACCCAGGCCGTCCGTGCCCGAGTCGCCGCGGCGCGGGCAGCGGCCGCCGAACGCTGGCGTCCCTACGGTTTCACCACCAACGCCGAGGTCACCGGATCGGTGTTGCGTAAGCACTTCCGGCTCGACCAAGTCACCATGGCGCCCCTTCGCACGTCGCTTGACCGCGGACTGATCAGCATCCGTGGGCTCGACCGTTCGCTGCGAGTCGCCTGGACCTTGGCTGATCTCGCCGGCCTGACCGCACCGCGTCTGGAACAGGTGTCGATGGCGTTGAGCTTCCGCCGGACGGAATCGAGACCATGAGTACTCAGGCCGAAATGGCGTGGGCATACCTGTCGCGGGTCGCCGAGCCGCCGTGTGCCCCTCTGACCGCCCTGATCGATGCGGTCGGGCCGCAGGAGGCGGCCGAGCGTATTCGCCGGGGCGATGTGAGCCCCGAACTGTCCAGGCTCACCGAGGCACGTCGCGACCTGATGTGTGCTACGGAAGATCTGCAGCTTCTCGAGCGCCGGGGTGGCCGACTCATCACCCGCGATGACGACGAGTGGCCACTGCTGTCCTTCGCCGCGTTCGGTGCCGGCGCTGTACGAGACAAGTCACAGGGGCGAGCGCCCCTGGCGCTGTGGGCGATCGGGCCCTCCCTCCTCGATGAGATCACCGAGCGATCAGCGGCCATCGTGGGAACCCGGGCGTGCACCGCCTATGGGGAACACATGGCCGCGGAGTTGGCGGCCGGTCTCGTCGAACGCGAGGTCGCGGTGGTATCCGGCGGCGCCTACGGAATCGATGGGGTGGCCCATCGGGCCACGCTTGCCGGAGAGGGTGTGACGGTGGCGGTGCTCGCCGGTGGCGTCGACATCCTCTATCCAGCGGGTCAATCCGCCCTGTTGCATCGTGTGAGCCAGCAGGGCCTGCTGATCAGCGAGTACCCACCCGGTGTGCGGCCGGCCCGGCACCGATTCCTGACCCGCAACCGTTTGGTCGCCGCGCTGTCTTCGGCGACAGTGGTGGTCGAGGCCGGTCTGCGCAGCGGTGCGGCCAGCACCGCGGCCTGGGCGCGTGCGCTCGGGCGGGTGGTGTGCGCGGTGCCCGGTCCGGTGACATCGCTGGCATCGGCGGGCTGCCATGAGCTGATCCGTTCCGGGGCCGAGCTCGTCACCCGCAGCGAGGAAGTCGTCGAAGTCGTCGGGCGGGCAGGGGAGTTCGCCGAGGAGTTGCCACACCGCAGCGACCCGCTGGACGGGCTTAGTGAGATCGAACTCAAGGTCTATGAGGCGTTGCCGGCCCGGGGTGCACGCACACCGGATCAGATCGCGATCGGGGCGGGCCTGCCGCCGGCCAGTGTCCTGGGTCCGCTGGCGATGCTGGAGATCGCCGGACTTGTCAGCCGCCAAGAGGGACGGTGGAGGCTGGCTGCTCGATCTTCCTCGTGATGTGCGCCATCCGTTCGGAGTAGGCCGGCCGGGAGCGCACCCGCAGCGGCCACCAGAACCACGGGCCGAGTATCGCCGCGATCGAGGGTGTCATCAGCGATCGCACGATCAGGGTGTCGAGCAACAGGCCGATGCCGATCGTCGTACCGCCCTGACCGACGTTGAGCAGGTCGCCGGAGACCATCGAACCCATGGTGAAGGCGAACACCAGACCGGCCGCGGTCACCACACTGCCGGTGGAGCCCATCGACCGGATGATGCCGGTGTTGATTCCGGCGCCGATCTCCTCCTTGAATCTCGACACCAGTAGCAGGTTGTAGTCCGAACCCACAGCCATCAGGATGATCACCGCGAACGCCAGCACGATCCAGTTCAACTCGATGCCGACGATGCGCTCCCATACCAGCACCGAGACACCGAAGGCAGCACCGAGGGAGAGCACGATGGTGCCCACGATGACCAGCGAGGCGACCAGTGCCCGGGTCAGCACCAGCATCACCAGGAAGATCAGCGTGAGCGCGGCGAAGGCCGCGATCATGGTGTCGTACTTGGCACCGGACTGGATATCCCGATAGGTGGCCGCCGTCCCGGTGAGATAGACATCGGCGTCGGCCAGCGAGGTGCCCTTGATCGCCTCGTGCGCGGCGACGAGTTCGTCATCGACCACGGAGATTCCCTCCTCGGTCGCCGGGTCGACATCATGGGTGATCACCAACCGGGCGGCCTTGCCGTCGGGTGAGAAGAACAACTTCAGCGCCTTCTGGAAGTCCGGGTTCGCGAACACCTCAGGCGGCAGGTAGAAGTAATCGTCGGCCTTTGCCGCGTCGAAGGATTGACCCATCGCGGTGACGTTGTCGGTCAGCGCTTTCATCTGATCGACCATTCCGCCGAAACTGCCGTGGATCAGTTGAACCGATCGCTGCAATGCGGTCGCGGTGGCGACCAGGGTGGGAAACTCCGCCACCATCTGCGGCATCACGGTGTCGATATCGGCCATGCCGTTGACCATCCGGTCCAGCCCGGCGACCACGGCCTCGCCGTCGTTCTGCATGGTGGTCATGTTGGCGGCGACCTTCTCGACCCCGTCAATGGATTCGAACAACGAGCGCACCGCCGAACAGACGTTGATGTCGAGGCAGTGCGGTTCCCAATAGAAGTAGTTGCGCAACGGCCGGGCCACATCGTCGAAGTTGGCGAGGTTGTCGCGCATCTCGTCCACCGTGGCGCGCATATCGTTCATATCGACCATGCCGCGATGCGCGACGCCGGCCATATCCCGACCTGCCGTAACCGTGTCGTGCATGGCGCCGGACATCCGGTTCATCTGGTTCTGCAGCCGGTTCATGGAGGCGACCATCTGGTCGAGGCTGGCCGACATCAGATCGAGGTCATCGACCCGTTGCTTGAGGAACTGCAGATTCTGGGTGATCGGCGCGGCCTGCATGCTGATCTGATACGGGATCGAACCGTGCGCTATGGGAGAGCCCAACGGCCGGGTGATGCTCTGCACCATCGCGATTCCCTTGATGCGGAACAGCGATTTGGCGATCCGGTCCAGCACGATCAGATCCGTCGAGTTGCGCATATCGTGGTTGGACTCGATCGTCATGATGTCCGGGTTCAGCCGTGCCGCACTGAAGTGCTTCTCGGCCGCCGCGTAGCCGACATTGGCCGGCACGCTGGACGGAATGTAGTTGCGGTCGTTGTAGCTGGTCTTGTAGCCGGCCATGGCCAGAATCCCCAGCAGCACAACGGCCGTCGCCGCCGCCAGGATGGGCTTGGGCCAGCGCACCGTGGCGGTACCGACCTTGCGCCAACCGGAGGTCTTCATCGCGCGCTTGGAGTCGAACCAACCGCGCCGGCTCGCAAGCACCAGGATTGCCGGCGCCACCGTCAGCGATGCGGCGACGGTGACGATCAGCGCGATCGCCGACGGGAAGGCCAGCATCTTGAAATAGGCCAGCCGGGTCAGCCGCAGGGTGAGCATTGCGCCGGCGACGGTCAGTCCAGACCCGAGGATGACGTGCCCCACCCCGTGGAATGCGGTGAAGTAGGCCGACTCGGTGTCCTCGCCCTTGCCGCGGGCCTCCTGATAGCGCCCGATCAGGAAGATCGCATAGTCGGTCCCCGCGGCGATCGCCAGAGCGGTCAACAGCGGAACCGAGAACGTCGAGAAGTCAATGAGGTGAAGCCGGCCGAACAGGGCCACCGCCCCGCGCGCCGAACCCATCTCGATTCCGACGATGGCCAGGATCAGCAGCACGGTGGACACCGACCGGTAGACCAGGATCAGCATGATGGTGATGACGATCATCGTGATGACGGTCATCTTCACCATGCTGGCGTCACCGGTCTTGAGCGCATCGGTGGTCAGCGCGGCGGGTCCGGTGACGTAGGCGTGCACGCCGGCCGGCGGCGGTGTGTCGGCGATGATCGTGCGCAGGGCCGCCACCGAGTCGTTGCCCTCAGTGCTGCCCTGATCGCCGGCGAGGTTCACCTGGACGTAGGCGGCCTTGCCGTCGCTGCTCTGCACACCGGCCGCGGTGATCGCATCACCCCAGAAGTTGTGCACGTGTTCGATGTGCTTGGTGTCGCGGTTGAACTTGTCCACCAGGGTGTCGTAGTACCGATGGGCGTCCTCGCCGAGTTCGGAGTCGCCGGTCAGGACCACCATCGCGATGCTGTCGGACTTGGACTCCTCGAACTTCACCCCCATCCGCTTGGCCGCGATCACCGAGGGGGCGTCCTGCGGGGACATCGACACCGCGGCATGCTCGCCGACGATCTCGACCTGGGGGAGCAGCAGGTTCAGTGCCGCGGTGAGAGCGATCCAGCCGAGCAGGATCGGGAGTGCGGCTCTACGGATGAATCCGGCGACGCCGCCGGTGGACGAGTGCGCGCTCATGCGGCTTTGTCCAAACAGAAGGTCTGGGTGTCGGGGCCCTGCGCGTAGTTCTCGGCGACGACGCGATCGTCGACCAGGATGCGGCAGCCCAGTGCTGAATCATCACCCTGGGCAACGATATTGGCCAGGATTCCCGGGTCGGTCGTCGACACGGTCACCGACCACGGCACCGTGAAACTCGCTTCCTGGGTGTTGCCGTGCACGTCGAGGTAGCTCACCCGTCCGGTCGCGCCGGTGGGACCGATGATCTCGTAGGTGATCCGCTTGACGTGGAACGGCACGATCGCGTCGGGGGTCCGGGGTGCGCCGGCATAAGGACGGTCAGAGTCGAAGAAGGTGCGCAGCCGGCCGACCACGGCGGCCGCCATCAGCAGGGCCAGCACGATCACCAGCACGATCCAGAAACGTCTGAGCAGGCTGGAGATCGGCGGCCTGGTCGGTGTGGTCATGTTCTACATATACCATAGGGGGTATGGTATACATGACCCCATGAGCGGATCCGAGGAGCAGCACTGCGACGCCGCGCTGACAGCGGTACTGAATCGGCTGCGCCGCGTTCACGGCCAACTCGGCGGGGTGATCAACATGATCGAGGAGGGCCGCGGTTGCCGCGATGTCGTCATCCAGCTCGCCGCAGTCTCCAAGGCGCTCAACCGCGCCGGGTTTGCGATGATCGCCAGCAGCGTGCGCAACTGTATGGATCCCAACCGGGATCCCGCCGACGAGAACCAGCTGACCATCGAAGAGCTCGAGAAGCTGTTTCTGAGTTTGGCCTGACGGAAGGAAATCCCATGTGTCATGCGGCGAAGTGCCGGGTGTGCGGTAAGACCACCTGGTCGGGCTGCGGCCAGCACGTCGAGATGGTCCGGCGCAGCGTGCCGGCCGCCCAGTGGTGCGGCGGTAAGCACACCGCAGCCGAGATTGCGGCGGCGCCCAAGCCCCGTTGGATGTTCTGGAAGAAGGGCTGAGGCTCCCGCCAGGTATCAGCCTGATGACGCTTCGGTGTGGCAGTGGTGATCGGCCCCCCGATTCTGTAACCGTGGACGGGTGGACGTAGCGGATCGCTTTGCTGCGGTTCTCGACGAGTACGCCGAGCACCTGGCGCTGGAGCGCGGCCGGTCCGAGCACACCCGACGGGCCTATCTGACCGACCTGCGGTCGCTGTTCGAGTTCCTCGACACCCGCGCCCCAGGCGCCGGCCTCGACGCGCTGAGCCTGCCGGTGCTGCGCGGCTGGCTTGCCGCCCAGGCCGCCGGCGGCGCGGCCCGGACCACCCTGGCACGGCGCACCTCGGCGGTGAAGACCTTCACCGCGTGGGCGGCCCGCCGCGGGCTGATGGACGCCGATCCGGCCACCCGGTTGCAGGTGCCCAAGGCGCGACGAACCCTGCCCGCGGTACTTCGTCAGGACCAGGCCATCGCCGCCTTGCACGCCGCGGATCTCGGTGCGCAACAAGGGGATCCGCTGGCTTTGCGCGACCGGCTGATTGTCGAGATGCTCTATGCCACCGGCATCCGGGTCAGCGAATTGTGCGGTCTCGACATCGACGACGTCGACACCGGACGCCGGCTGATCCGGGTGCTCGGCAAGGGCAACAAACAACGCACGGTGCCGTTCGGCAGCCCGGCACTGAGAGCACTGGAGGCCTGGCTGCGTGACGGCAGACCGGAACTGGCCGGCGCCGACTCCGGGCCGGCGCTTCTGCTCGGCCCACGCGGGCGACGGCTGGACCCCCGCCAGGCCCGCACCGTGGTGCATCAGACCGTCAGCGCGGTCGACGGTGCTCCCGACATGGGTCCGCACGGTCTGCGGCACAGCGCGGCCACCCATCTGCTCGAGGGCGGGGCGGACCTGCGGGTGGTCCAGGAGATCCTCGGTCACTCCTCGCTGGCCACCACCCAGCTCTACACCCACGTCACGGTCGCCCGATTGCGTGCGGTGCACGACCAGGCCCATCCGCGCGCTTAACCGAGCGGCTTGAGCCTGATCGTTGTCGTTTCCAGTAGTCCGACCGGGTCGAGGTAATCGGCCCGCGCCGCCGGCCCCCACATCGCACCCCAGTGCAGGCATGCCGCTGCCGGACAGGCTGGATGCCCGGGCAGCAGCCGCCCCAGCGGGCTGCTGTCGTCAACCCGCTGACCTGCGCTAACCATCACCTCGACTGGCTCGTAGCTGGTATGCAGGCCGCCGGGATGGGCAATCGAGACGATCGGCCGCCCGGCCAGCGACCCGGCGAAGATCACGGTGCCCGCCCCGGCCGCATAGACAGCCTGACCTGGTGTTCCGGCCAGATCCACCCCCCGGTGACCGGGCTGCCAGTCCGGCCTCGGGGCGTCGAACGGCCGGGTCAGCGCGGGTACTCCGGGGCGAAGCGGCCACTGCAGGCGGACGCCGTCGGCCGCGCTGACCGGAGCCACTCCCACCGACAGCGCCAATAGGGCGCCCAGGAACCGCATCGCACCAGTTCAGCGCCATCGGGCCGGGCATGCTCTCGCCCCACTCGCCGATTGGGGATCAGCACCCCTCTGTGTGTAAACTCGGGCCTGCAATTCGCGCAGGCGGATTGACTTCGCGCGTTTGAGTGCACCACTGCCATTGCAGCGGTTGCCGCGCCCACCGGTTGGTCCCTTTCGAGGGTCGGTGTGCGCGCAGACGCCAGGGCCCGACTTCACCCCGAAGCCGGGCGACAACCGACGCACAGAGGAATCAAGCCACCATGGCTGTTGTAACCATGAAGCAGCTGCTTGACAGCGGCACCCACTTCGGGCACCAGACCCGTCGCTGGAATCCCAAGATGAAGCGCTTCATCTTCACCGACCGCAACGGCATCTACATCATCGATCTGCAGCAGACGCTGACCTACATCGACAAGGCCTACGAGTTCGTCAAGGAGACCGTCGCGCACGGAGGTTCCATCATGTTCGTCGGCACCAAGAAGCAGGCTCAGGAGTCCATCGCCGAGGAGGCGACCCGGGTCGGTATGCCGTTCGTGAACCAGCGCTGGCTCGGCGGCATGCTCACCAACTTCTCCACCGTGCACAAGCGCCTGCAGCGTCTCAAGGAACTTGAGGCCATGGAGCAGACCGGCGGCTTCGAGGGTCGCACCAAGAAGGAAATCCTGATGCTGACCCGCGAGAAGAACAAGCTCGAGCGCAGCCTCGGCGGTATCCGGGACATGAACAAGGTGCCCTCGGCCATCTGGGTCGTCGACACCAACAAGGAGCACCTCGCGGTCGCCGAGGCACGCAAGCTCAACATCCCGATCATCGCCATCCTGGACACCAACTGCGATCCCGATCTCGTCGACTACCCGATCCCGGGAAACGACGACGCGATCCGCTCGGCCGCCCTGCTGACCAAGGTGATCGCCGCCGCGGTGGCCGAGGGCCTGCAGGCCCGTGGCGGCGCCGGCGCAGGCTCCGGTGCCGGTTCGGATTTGGGGGCCGGTGCCGAGCCGCTGGCGGAGTGGGAGCAGGAGCTGCTGGCCGGTGCGGCCGTCGAGGCCGCCCCGACCGAGGCCGGCCCGGTCGCCGATGAGTCCGTCACCACCACTGTCACCATCGAGGAAAGCTGAGAATGGCCAACTACACCGCCGCTGATGTCAAGCGGCTCCGCGAGCTCACCGGCTCCGGAATGATGGACTGCAAGAACGCGCTGGCCGAGACCGACGGCGATTTCGACAAGGCCGTCGAGGTGCTGCGGATCAAGGGCGCCAAGGACGTCGGCAAGCGCGCCGAGCGTGCCACCGCCGAGGGTCTGGTCGCGGCCAAGGGCGGTGCGCTGATCGAGCTCAACTCGGAGACCGACTTCGTCGCCAAGAACGCCGAGTTCCAGCAGCTCGCCGAACAGGTCGTCGACGCCGCACTGGCCGCGAAGGCCACCGACGTCGAGTCACTCAAGGCGGCCAAAATCGGTGACCATACGGTCGAGGAGGCCATCGCGGCGCTGTCGGCCAAGATCGGCGAGAAGCTCGAACTGCGCCGGGTGGAGTACTTCGGCGGCAACGTCGAGACCTACCTGCACAAGCGCGCTGCCGATCTGCCGCCGGCCGTCGGTGTGCTGGTCGAGTTCGAGGGCGCCGATCAGGATGCCGCGCACGCGGTAGCCCTGCAGATCGCCGCGCTCAAGGCCAAGTACCTGACCCGCGACGAGGTGCCCGCCGATCTGGTGGCCGCCGAGAAGCGCGTCGCCGAGGAGACCGCGAAGTCCGAGGGCAAGCCCGAGGCCGCGCTGCCCAAGATCATCGAGGGTCGCGTGAACGGTTTCTTCAAGGATGTCGTGCTGCTCGAGCAGCCGTCGGTGTCGGACAACAAGAAGACCGTCAAGGCGCTGCTCGACGAGGCCGGTGTGACCGTGACCCGGTTCACCCGCTTCGAGGTCGGCCAGGCCTGACCGGCACACAGGGCAGGACCGGGCCGGTGCGGGGAGTTAACGCCTTCCGCGACGATGCGTTAGGGGATCTCGACGCGGTCGGAATGGTTGACGCATTGCGCACCGGCCGGGTCTGTCGAGCCGAACTCATCGAGGCCGCCATCGCGCGGACCGAGACGGTCAACCCGGAACTCAACGGTCTGGCGTTGGCGACCTTCGAACGCGCCCGTGCTGCGGCTGCCGCATCCGGATCGGGTTACTTCGACGGCGTCCCGACCTTCATCAAGGACAACGTCGACGTCGAGGGCATGCCCACCATGCGGGGTACCGATGCGTGGGATCCGGTTCCGCATCCGGTGCACGGGGACTTCGCCGACTTCTTCCTGCGAACCGGTCTGATCCCGCTGGGAAAGACGCAACTTTCGGAGTTCGGCTTCAGCGCGTCCGCCGAACATCCGCGTATCGGCGCAGTCCGCAATCCGTGGGACACCGACTACACCGCCGGCGCGTCGTCCTCGGGTTCGGGAGCTTTCGTCGCCGCCGGTGTGGTGCCGATCGCGCACGCGAATGACGGTGGGGGATCCATCCGAATTCCGGCCGCCTGCAACGGATTAGTGGGTCTCAAGCCCTCCCGCGGCCGGCTGCCTCAGGACAAGATGACGCGGCAGATGCCGGTGCGACTGGTCAACGACGGGGTGCTCACCCGTTCGGTGCGCGACACCGCCGCCTTCTACCGGGAGGCGGAACGGATCTGGCGCAACCGCGCGTTGAAGCCCGTCGGCGCGGTTACCGGGCCGGGTGCGGCGCGGCTGCGCGTCGCCGTGGTGACCAGGTCGGTGACTCGCGATTCCAGTCCGGTCATCCGCGATCTGACCCTGAAGACCGCCGCACTGCTCGAGGAACTCGGCCACCGCGTCGACTACCTGGACCGCAATCCGGTGCCGGAACGGTTCGTCGACGACTTTCTGCTCTACTGGTCCTCGCTGGCGATGGCGATGGTGCGCACCGGATCGCGCACCTTCGGTAAGAGCTTCGACCGGGATCGGCTGGACAACCTGACCCTGGGACTGGACCGGCACGCGACGCGTAACCTGCACCGGCTTCCGCTGGCGATCACGCGGTTGCGGCGGCTGCGCAGGGTCACCGACCGGCTCTACCAGGACTACGATCTGCTTCTGACCCCGACGCTGGCCGACGAGACACCGCTCATCGGGCACCTGGATCCCACCGCCGACTACCAGCAGGTGATCGACCGACTTGTCGACTGGGTGGCGTTCACGCCGCTGCAGAACACCACCGGAGAGCCCGCCGTTTCTTTGCCGCTGGCGCAATCGGCGAACGGACTGCCGGTCGGCATGATGTTCGGCGCGCCGATGGGACAGGAACGGAGACTGCTCGAACTGGCTTACGAGCTCGAGGCGGCCAAGCCCTGGCCCCGGATCACCGGTTAGACAGCGGCCTGGTAGTTCTGGACGGTCTGGTCCAGCATCGCCTGCAGGCGGCTGACCTCGTTCTCGGGTGCGATGGCCCGGACCAGCACCCGCCAGGAGCGGGCCAGCCGGCCGTAGGGGTCATCGCGGCAGGCCGCGGACACCAGGTGCGAGCCCAGCGCCCCGGCCCAGATGGCGTCGGCCACGTCCAGCGGGTCGACGTCACCGGAGATCCTGCCGGTCTCGGCAAGGGCCTGGGTCATCTCCACGAACCTGCCGGTCCAGCCGACGTACATCTGCGAGCCGGCGGTACTGACCTGGCTGAGCGCCTGCGAGAGCATCTGGCCAACCTGCGTGGTCGGATCGCGATGCATCAGATGCTGCATGGCGAACGTCGCCTTGATCAGCCCGTCCAGGGTGGGCTCGGCTGGATCGAAGTTCTCCTGAATCGCAGCTGCCGCCCGACCGTCGAACTCGTCGATGATGGCCTTCGCGACGGCCTCTTTGGAGTCGAAGTGGTAATAGAACGCGCCTTTGCTGACGCCGGCACGCTGCAGCACATCGGCGAGACCTGTTTCGCCGTAACCTAATTCGCTGAACAACTCGACTGCCGTCTCGATGATCTTCCGACGTGTCGCTTCAGCGCGGGCCTGTAGTGCCACCCCTGTCCCACTCCCGTTCCCGGTCCCCATGGACCGCTATCCGATCCCCCGAGCTTCATTTCCCAGTCTAGTCCCCGCCCCGATCCACAGGCGACCTCGGGGTCAGGTGTCCCACCCTCCCGGTCGACCGTGGGCCCGATGAGGCAGGATGAGGAGGCCTTCCAGCCGACGATGGTGAGGAGTCCGATGCGGCCCAAGTACTCGAGGGTGCTTCTCAAACTCGGTGGTGAGATGTTCGGCGGAGGCGCGGTGGGCCTCGATCCCGACGTCGTCGCGCAGGTCGCCCGGCAGATCGCCGAGGTGGTGCGCAGTGGTGTGCAGGTCGCCGTGGTGATCGGTGGCGGCAACTTCTTCCGCGGGGCGCAACTGCAGCAGCGCGGTATGGAGCGGACCCGCTCGGACTACATGGGCATGCTCGGCACGGTGATGAACAGCCTGGCGTTGCAGGACTTCCTGGAGAAGGAAGGTATCCAGACCCGGGTGCAGACCGCCATCACCATGGGTCAGGTCGCCGAGCCCTACCTGCCGTTGCGGGCCCGCCGTCACATGGAGAAGGGCCGGGTGGTGATCTTCGGCGCCGGTATGGGCCTGCCGTACTTCTCCACCGACACCACCGCCGCCCAGCGCGCGCTGGAGATCGGCGCCGAGGTCGTTCTGATGGCCAAGGCGGTCGACGGTGTGTTCACCGACGATCCGCGGACCAATCCGGATGCCGAGATGATCGCCGAGATCACCCACCGGGAGGTACTCGATCGTGAACTCAAGGTGGCCGATGCCACCGCGTTCAGTCTCTGCATGGACAACGGGATGCCGATCCTGGTCTTCAACCTGCTGACGAACGGGAATATCGCCCGGGCGGTGGCAGGTGAGAAGATCGGGACCTTGGTAACGACCTAGGAGAACCGAGAGATGATTGACGAAGCGCTCTTCGACGCCGAAGAGAAGATGGAGAAGGCCGTGGCGGTGGCCCGTGACGACCTGTCCTCCATCCGCACCGGGCGGGCCAATCCGGGCATGTTCTCCCGTATCGTCATCGACTACTACGGTTCGCCGACGCCGATCACCCAGATGTGCAGCATCAACGTGCCGGAAGCGCGGATGGTCGTCATCAAGCCGTATGAGGCCAATCAGCTGCGGGCCATAGAGGAGGCCATCCGCAACTCCGATCTCGGCGTGAACCCGACCAACGACGGCAACATCATCCGCGTCTCGATCCCACAGCTGACCGAGGAGCGCCGCCGGGATCTGGTCAAGCAGGCCAAGTCCAAGGGTGAGGATGCCAAGGTCTCGGTGCGCAACATCCGCCGCAAGGCGATGGAGGAGCTGGCCCGGATCAAGAAGGACGGTGAAGCCGGCGAGGACGAGGTGGGTCGCGCCGAGAAGGATCTCGACAAGAGCACGCATACCTACACCGCCCAGATCGACGAACTCGTCAAGCACAAAGAAGGCGAGCTGCTCGAGGTCTGAGGACCCCGGCAGACGATCACTGTGACGGACGCACAGGCCTCCAAGGCCGGCCGTAACCTGCCCGCCGCGATCGGCGTCAGTCTGCTGCTGGGAGCCTTGGTGATCGGCACCCTGGTATTCGCTCCGCGCGGTTGGGTGCTGGTGCTGTCGGTGGCGATGGCGTTGGCCACCTACGAGGTGGTCAAGCGGTTGCGGGAGGGCGGTTATGACATCCCCCTCATTCCGCTACTACTGGGCGGGCAGGCCATCATCTGGCTCACCTGGCCGTTTGGCGCGGCCGGTGCATTGGGTGGATATGGCGGCACGGTGCTGGTCTGTCTGGTCTGGCGGCTGCTGAGCCAGGGATTGCAGAGTCAGCCGGTCAACTATCTGCGCGATGTCGCGGTCACGATCTTCCTGGCCACCTGGATCCCGCTGTTCGCCGCATTCGCCGCCCTGCTGGTCTATCCGGAGGACGGCTGGGCCCGGGTGTTCACCTTCATGCTTGCGGTGGTGTTCTCCGATATCGGCGGCTACACCGCCGGCGTGCTGTTCGGTAAGCACCGGATGGTTCCGGCGATCAGCCCCAAGAAGTCCTGGGAGGGCTTCGCCGGATCGCTGGTCTGCGGGACGCTGGCCGCCGTACTCGCCGTGGTGTTCCTGATGCACGAACCCTGGTGGGTCGGCGTGCCACTGGGTCTGATGCTCGTCATCACCGCGACCGCGGGCGATCTGGTGGAGTCTCAGTTCAAACGCGATCTGGGTATCAAGGACATGGGAACGCTGCTGCCCGGTCACGGTGGCCTGATGGACCGCATCGACGGGGCGCTGCCGTCGGCGGTGGCCACCTGGATCGTGCTGAGCCTGCTGGCCTGATGAACCTGGTGTTCGACGCGCCGCGTCGGGGTCTGCCGCCACGTCATTTCGCCGATCTCGATGCCGCCGGCCGCGCGTCCGCGGTGGCCGAACTCGGACTGCCGGCCTTTCGGGCCAAGCAGCTTGCCAACCAGTACTACGGGCGACTGGTCGCCGATCCGCAGCAGATGACCGATCTGCCTGCGGCGATTCGTGACACGGTCTCGGAGTCGTTGTTCCCGCCGCTGCTGAGCGTTGTGCGTGAGGTCGAATGCGACCAGGGTGAGACGCGAAAGACGTTGTGGCGCGGGCATGACGGTGCGACGTTCGAGTCCGTGCTGATGCGTTACCCGGACCGCAACACCGTCTGCATCTCGTCACAGGCCGGCTGCGGGATGGCCTGTCCGTTCTGCGCTACCGGCCAGGGCGGGCTGACCCGAAACCTCAGCACCGCGGAGATCCTCGAACAGGTGCGGGCGGCGGCGGTGACGTTGCGCGATCGGCACGGGGATCGGTTGTCCAACATCGTCTTCATGGGGATGGGGGAGCCGCTGGCCAACTACGCGCGGGTGGTGGCGGCCGTGCAGCGGATTACCGCAATGCCGCCGGACGGGTTCGGGATCTCCGCCAGGTCGGTGACGGTGTCGACGGTGGGGCTGGCCCCGGCGATCCGCAAGCTGGCCGACGAGCGGCTCGGGGTGACGCTGGCGGTCTCCCTGCACACTCCCGACGATGAGTTGCGCGACACCCTGGTGCCGGTGAACGACCGCTGGAAGGTGGCCGAGGTACTGGACGCCGCCCGCTATTACGCCGATGTCACCGGCCGGCGGGTGTCGATCGAGTATGCGTTGATCCGTGACGTCAACGATCAGCCATGGCGGGCCGACCTACTCGGCACGAAGTTGCACCAGGCGCTGGGACCGCTGGCACATGTGAATCTGATCCCACTGAACCCCACGCCGGGCAGTCAGTGGGACGCCAGCCCGAAGCCGGTCGAGCGGGAGTTCGTCCGCCGGGTCAGGGCGCAGGGGGTCACCTGCACCGTCCGGGACACCCGGGGTCGGGAGATCGCGGCCGCCTGTGGACAGCTGGCGGCCACTACTTGAGCAGGCCGCGCTTGCGCATCCACATGTCACGGATGATCAAGAAGGCGACGAACGCGGCGAAGCCGATCAGGACGTAGTCCTCGACGTGGCCGATGTGGTTGCCGTGCAGCATGCCCAGCAGGAACACGATGATGAAGATGCCCAGGGCGTACCAGGTGCGGGGACGCAGCTTGCTCCAGCCCCACGCCGCCGACGGAACCTCGTAGGTATCGACGTCGTCGTAACGCTCGACCGCGGTGTTGGCCATCGTGGGCTCCTGTCTCTCGAAAACTCCCGCTCATTCTGGCATACGAGCTTTCAGCCGAGCAGCTTGTACCGCCGCAATGCCTCAACTCGTTCCGCCGCGTGGTCGACGATCGGGTCCGGGTAGTCCGGGGTGCCGATCTCAGGCACCCAGCGCGCGACGTAGGCGCCGTCCGGGTCGAACTTCTTGCCCTGGGCGGTCGGGTTGAACACCCGGAAGTACGGTGCGGCGTCGGTCCCGGTGCCCGCGGCCCACTGCCAGCCGTGCTGATTGCTGGCCGGATCGCCGTCGGCGAGTTGTTCCATGAACCAGCGCGCCCCCCACTGCCACGGCAGATGCAGATCCTTGACGAGGAACGAGGCGACGATCATCCGCACCCGGTTGTGCATGAAGCCGGTGTGCAGCAACTGACGCATCCCGGCATCGACGATCGGGAATCCGGTGCGGCCCTGCTTCCAGGCGTCGAACAACGCCTGCGCCTCGGGTCCGGTGTCCACCTCGATACCGTCGAAAGCCGGGTTCCAGTTGTGCCACCCGCTGCGCGGCCACTGCGACAGCACGCCGGCGTAGAAATCGCGGAACGCCAGCTCCCGCAGATAGGCCCCCGGGCCCGCCTGACGGACGTCGAGATCAGCCGCCAGTGTCCGGGGGTGGATGGTGCCGAACTTCAGATGCGCCGACATGCGACTGGTGCCCGGCTTGTCCGGGCGGTCGCGAGCGGAGGAGTAGTCGCCGATTCCCTCGGCGAGGAACTTCTTCCAGGTGGCCAGCGCCGCCGCTTCACCGGCCGGAAGTTCGAGTGCCACATCGGGATTCGGGGCATCACAGCGATCCGGCAAGCCGGACATCGCGCCCGGGTCGATCCAGTCGATCTGCGCGGGATCACTCTGCGCAGGTGCGCGCCAGCCGACTTCGCGCCAGCGGTTGAAGAACGGGGTGAACACCTTGTATGCGCTGCCGTCGTCCTTGGTGACCCGCCCCGGCGAAACCAGATAGGGCGAACCGGTCGCAACGAGTTCCGCACCGCCGGCGCTCAGTGCGGCTGCGACAGCACTGTCGCGGCGGACCCCGAACGGACTGAAATCCGCGGAGATGTGCACGCTGCGCGCGCCGGTCGCCGCGCACACCGACGGGATCACCTGTTCGGGGCGCCCCCGGGTGATCAGCAGCCTGCCGCCCAGTCCCTGTGACAGTTCCCGCAGTGCATCGCCGAGATACTGCATACGCCGCGGACCGGAGGAAGCCTCCAGACGCGGATCCAGCACGAAACAGGCCAGCACTGCGCCGGCTTCGCCGCTGCCGGCGGCCTCGAGCATCGCCGGATGATCACGCAGGCGCAGATCGCGCCGGAACCACAACACCCCGGGGGACATCTGGATCATGCTGCCTTGTCCCCGCGGTCGCCGGAAGGGCGGCCGGCTGCCCGGTTACGGCGTCGGGGTGGCAGTCCCGGACGTGGACGCCGCCGGCTGGGCGGGCGGCATCAGCACGGTGTCGATGAGGTACACCGTCGCGTTGGCCGTCTTGATCCCGCCACAGACCACTCCGGCGCCGTTGACCTTCAGGTCGTTTCCGCCGCCGGTCACGCTGACAGACCCGCCTTGCACGGTCTTGTGCTCGCCGGCCACAGCGCTGCTGTCGGCCTGGCCCGGCACCACGTGGTAGGTGAGCACGGAGGTCAGCAGACCCGAGTCGGTCTTCAGCTTGTCGATGGTGGCCGGGTCGACTTTGGCGAAGGCGTCGTCGGTCGGCGCGAAGACGGTGAACTCGCCGTTGTTGAGGGTGTCGACGAGATTGACGTCGGGATTGAGCTTGCCGGACAGGGCGCCGGCCAGGGTGGTGAGTACCGGGCTGTTGGACGCCGCCGTCGCGACCGGATCCTTGGCCATTCCCTCGACCGACCCGGGTCCGGTCGGGACCTTCTGCGCGTAGTCGGCGCAGCCCGCGCCGACCAGTCCGCCGGCCGGGGTGGCACTCGCCGAGGTGGAGGCCTGGGCCGTGGCACTGCTGGTCGCGGATGCTTTCGACTCGGTGGCCTTGTCCTTCGTGCCGGTCGAACAGGCCGACAGGGTCAGCGCGGTGGCCGCGATCAGTCCGGCGGTCAGGATCGAGGTGGTCGAACGAGACTGGTTCATGTGGTCTCCCTGGGGTGTCGTCGGGCGGAATCTGAGCGTGACGGTCGGCCTCACTGCTAAAGCAGACCCGCAACTCCTAAATGCTAGAGCGGTATTACCGCCGCGGGGCGCCGGACCGGTGACGAGACGATGACGCACAATGGTGCGGTGAACCGATCCGGACGACTGCGGGTGCTGATCCTCGGCAGCACCGGGTCGATCGGAACCCAGGCGCTCGAGGTCATCGCCGCGAACCCCGACCGATTCGAGGTCGTCGGTTTGGCAGCCGGGGGCGGGAACGCCGACCTGCTGGCGCATCAGCGTGCCGAGACGGGTGTGAGCAATATCGCGGTGGCCGATCCGGCCGCAGCGGACCGCGTCGGTGACGTGCGCCTGCGCGGGCCCGACGCCGTCACCACCCTGGTCCGCGAGACCGAGGCTGACGTCGTCCTCAACGCCCTGGTGGGCGCTCTCGGCCTGGAGCCGACGCTGGCCGCGCTGGCATCCGGGGCCCGGCTTGCCCTGGCCAACAAGGAATCCCTGGTGGCCGGCGGGCCCCTGGTGGTCAAGGCGGCCGCACCCGGCCAGATCGTGCCGGTGGACTCCGAGCACTCGGCCCTGGCTCAGTGTCTGCGATCGGGCAGCACCGGCGAGGTGGCCAGGTTGGTGCTCACCGCCTCAGGCGGGCCGTTCCGGGGTTGGGCGGCCGGTGCCCTGGAAGCCGTGACGCCCGAGCAGGCCGGGGCCCATCCCACCTGGAACATGGGCCCGATGAACACGCTGAACTCGGCATCGCTGGTCAACAAGGGCCTGGAACTCATCGAGACCCACCTGCTGTTCGGCATCCCGTACGACCGGATCGACGTGGTGGTGCACCCACAGTCGATCGTGCATTCGATGGTGACCTTCGTCGACGGATCGACGATCGCCCAGGCCAGCCCGCCCGATATGAAGCTGCCCATCGCGCTGGCCCTGGGCTGGCCGCAGCGGGTTCCCGGTGCGGCGATGGCCTGCGATTTCGCCTCGGCGTCGCGTTGGGACTTCGAACCGCTGGACAACACCGTCTTCCCGGCGGTGGACCTGGCCCGCCACGCCGGCGAGTCCGGCGGATGCATGACGGCGATCTACAACGCCGCCAATGAAGAGGCGGCGGAGGCCTTCCTGTCGGGCCGGATCCGGTTCCCCGCGATCGTGGCCACCATCGCCGACGTGCTGGGCGGCGCCGACCAGTGGTCGGCGGAACCGGCTACCGTGGAGGACGTACTCGAAGCCCAGCGATGGGCCCGGCAACGTGCGGGCGAACTGATCGCCGCACAGGAGGTCGCAACACTGCGATGATGTTCGCGCTCGGCATCTTCCTGTTCGCCCTGGCCATCCTGGTCTCGGTGGCGCTGCACGAATGCGGCCACATGTGGGCCGCCCGCGCCACCGGGATGAAGGTCCGGCGCTACTTCGTCGGCTTCGGCCCGACACTGTGGTCGACCATGCGGCCCAACCGGCTGGGCACCACCGAGTACGGGGTCAAGGCCATTCCGCTCGGCGGTTTCTGCGATATCGCCGGTATGACGCCGGACGCCCCGATCCGGCCCGAGGACGAGCCGTACGCGATGTACAAGCAGAAGGTCTGGAAGCGGGTGACCGTGCTGTTCGCCGGACCGGCGATGAACTTCATCATCGGGCTGGTGCTGGTCTACGGAATCGCCGTGGTGTGGGGTCTTCCGCAACTGCGCCCGCCGACCGCCGCGATCGTCGGCGAAACCACCTGTGTCAAAGCCGAAGTCGCCAAGGACAAACTGGGTGACTGCACCGGGGCCGGGCCCGCGGCGGCGGCCGGCATCCGGTCCGGTGACGTCGTGGTCAAGGTCGGAGCTACGCGGGTGAAGACCTTCGAGGAGATGGTCAAGGCCGTGCAGAAGTCCGCGGGGCCGACTCCGTTCGTGCTGGAACGCACCAGCGACGGCACCACGAACACCATCGACACAATCGTCGACGTCGCCACCACCCAGCGCTGGGTCCCCCCGTCGGGCGGGGGAGAAGCAACCGGACCGTCGGACGTCGGAGCCATCGGCATCACCGCGGCGCAGTTCGGGCCGACGCACCACAACGTGCTGACCGCGGTTCCGGCGACGTTCGTGTTCACCGGTGAACTCGGGGTGGAACTGGGCAAGTCGATTGCCGCCATCCCGTCGAAGGTCGGTGCGCTGGTGCACGCCATCGGTGGCGGCGAACGCGATCCGGAGACCCCTATCAGCGTGGTGGGCGCCAGCATCATCGGCGGTGACACCGTCGATCACGGACTCTGGGTTGCGTTCTGGTTCTTCCTGGCGCAGTTGAACTTCGTGTTGGGCGCCATCAACCTGGTGCCTCTGTTGCCGTTCGACGGTGGCCACATCGCGGTGGCCGTCTACGAGAAGATCCGCAATATGATCCGGTCCGCGCGGGGTCTGGTGCCCGCCGGCCCGGTCAACTACAGCAAGCTGTTGCCCGCCACCTACGTCATCATCATCGTGGTGGTGGGTTACATGGCTCTGACGGTGACCGCGGATGTGGTGAACCCGATCCGCTTGTTCCAGTAGGAGATTCGCTAATGTCCGTTGGTCTGGGTGTGCCGTCCGCGCCGCCTCCTGTTCTCGCACCGCGCCGCAAGACCCGCCAGCTCATGGTTCGCGACGTCGGGGTGGGAAGTGACTACCCGATCCCGGTGCAGTCGATGTGCACCACCAAGACCCACGACGTCAATTCCACTCTGCAACAGATTGCGGAGCTGACCGCGGCGGGCTGTGACATCGTCCGGGTGGCCTGTCCGCGCCAGGAGGACGCCGACGCGCTGGCCGAGATCGCCAGGCACAGCGGCATCCCGGTGATCGCAGACATCCACTTCCAGCCGAAGTACATCTTCGCCGCGATCGACGCCGGCTGCGCGGCGGTGCGGGTCAACCCGGGCAATATCAAGGAGTTCGACGGCCGGGTCGGCGAAGTCGCGAAAGCCGCTGGCGCAGCGGGTATTCCGATCCGCATCGGCGTCAACGCGGGCTCGCTGGACAAGCGGTTCCTGGAGAAGTACGGCAAGGCCACGCCTGAGGCGCTCGTCGAGTCGGCGATGTGGGAGGCCTCGCTGTTCGAGGAACACGGCTTCGGTGACATCAAGATCAGCGTCAAGCACAACGACCCGGTGGTGATGGTCGCCGCCTACCGGCTGCTGGCCGAGAAGACCGACTATCCGTTGCATCTGGGCGTCACCGAGGCCGGCCCGGCGTTCCAGGGCACCATCAAGTCCGCCGTCGCGTTCGGCGCACTGCTGTCCGACGGCATCGGCGACACCATCCGGGTTTCGCTGTCGGCGCCGCCGGTGGAGGAGGTCAAGGTCGGCGGCCAGATCCTGGAGTCGCTGAACCTGCGCCCGCGCGGACTGGAGATCGTGTCGTGCCCGTCCTGCGGGCGCGCCCAGGTGGACGTGTACAAACTGGCCAATGCGGTCAGTGCCGGACTCGAGGGCCTCGACGTGCCGTTGCGGGTCGCGGTGATGGGCTGTGTGGTCAACGGACCGGGCGAGGCCCGCGAGGCCGACCTCGGAGTGGCCTCCGGCAACGGTAAGGGCCAGATCTTCGTCAAGGGTGAGGTGATCAAGACGGTCTCGGAGTCCCAGATCGTCGAAACCCTCATCGAAGAGGCCATGCGTCTGGCCGCGGAGATGGGAGATGCGGGCGGTTCGCCCGTGGTCACCGTAAGCTGAGGCGGTGTCGGCACCCCCCTTGCTAAGCCCGATCGTCGGGCGACGGGTGTCGGTGGTGCGTGACATCGCGGCGGTGAACCGGGTCCTCGACGACGATCCGGTGGCGGCCTGCATGGTGGCCGCCCGGGTGGCCGACCACGGTGTGGACCCCAGGACGATGGGTGGCGAGTTGTGGACCCGCCGGCGTCCACTGGACTCGCTGTGTTTCGCCGGCGCCAATCTGATTCCGCTGCGCGGGGCTCCGGGGGACCTCGAGGCGTTCGCCGATCAGGCCCTGGGCAGCGCCCGGCGCTGCTCGTCACTGGTCGGCCACGCGGGTCTGGTCCTGCCGATGTGGGAGCGGTTGTCCCGCGGTTGGGGGCCGGCCCGTGACGTCCGCGATGAGCAGCCGCTGCTCGCGCTGAACTCGCGCCCCTTCTGCGGTCCCGATCCGGGAGTGCGCAGGGTCAGGGCCGACGAGCTCGACGCCTACCTGATCGCCGCGGTGGACATGTTCATCGGCGAGGTGGGTATCGACCCGCGTACCGGTGACGGCGGCCGGGGTTACCGGCGCCGGGTCGCCGCTCTGATCGGGGCCGGGCGGGCCTACGCCCGATTCGAGCAGGGCCGGGTGGTGTTCAAAGCCGAGATCGGTTCCCAGTCCCCGTCGGTCGGACAGATCCAGGGGGTCTGGGTGCACCCGGAGTGGCGCGGCCACGGTCTGGGCACCGCGGGAACCGCCGCGGTGGCGGCCTCGGTGGTCGACGGTGGTCGCACCGCCAGCCTGTACGTGAACAACTACAACACCGTGGCGCGGGCCGCCTATGCGCGGGTCGGCTTCCGCCAGGTGGGGACGTTCGCGACCGTTCTGCTGGACTGAGGCCGGTGCGCCTCCGCCGAATTGAGGTCACGGCCTCATAACATCTGCCTCAATGGCAACTCGAATCTCAGCAGTCACACGGCTCACAGGCCTCGTCTCGGCGTTCGGTCTGGCCGCGGCGGGGTTGTCGGCCTGCACCCCGCGGCCGGACGGCCCGGCGCCGGCCGCCGCGCAGTTCTTCGCCGACCTGGGCCGGGGGGACACCGGGGCGGCCGCCCAGCTCAGCGACAAGCCGGTCGAGGCGCACGCCGCACTCAACGAGGCGTGGTCGGGACTGCAGGCCACCCACCTGGACGCCACCGTCCTGGGCTCGCGCTACACCGGCGACACGGGCACGGTGAACTACCGGTTCACCTGGCAGCTGCCCAAGAAGAGAACGTGGACCTATGAGGGTGTGCTGAACCTGATCCGCGACGAGGGGACCTGGCGGGTCCGCTGGACGGCCAGTGCGCTACACCCGAAACTCGGTGAGCACCAGCACTTTCTACTGAGGGCCGACCAGGCGCCGCGGGCGACGGTCAACGAGGTGAGCGGCACCGAGGTGCTGCGCCCGGGCAGCCTTTTCCGGTACCAGCTGGATGCCGGTGCGGCCGGTGCCGCGCTGATGTCGACGGCGCGCGTGGTCGCCGATGTGCTGCATCAGTTCGACGACACCCTCAATCCGCAGCAACTCGCCGAGCGGGCGAGCTCCTCGCACGGTGCGCTGGATCTGATCACCCTGCGTCCCTCCGACCACGACAAGGTGGCCTCGGTGCTCGACCGGCTGCCCGGTGTGGTGGTGACCCCGCAGGCCGAGATGCTGCCCACTGACGAGGATTTCGCGCCGGCCATCATCAGTGAGGTCAAGAAGGCCGTCGTCGACCAGCTCGACGGTGACGCCGGCTGGCGGGTGCTCAGCGTGAACCAGAACGGGGCCGACGTCGACGTCCTCACCGAGGTCGCGCCCAAACCCGCGCCCGCGGTCTCGCTGACCATGGACCGGTTGGTGCAGGACGCCGCCCAGCACGCGGTGAATGCCCAGGGCAACAAGGCCATGCTCGTGGTGATGCGGCCTTCGACCGGCGACATCCTCGCGGTCGCGCAGAACGAGGCCGCCGATGCCGACGGGCCGGCCGCCACCACCGGTCTCTACCCGCCCGGTTCGACGTTCAAGATGATCACCGCGAGCGCGGCGATGCAGAACGACATGGCCAACCCCGACACCATGGTGGCCTGCCCGGGCCAGATCGACATCGGCGAGCGGACCATCCCGAACCACAACGAATTCGACTTGGGCACAGTCCCTTTGGCGAGAGCATTCGCCAGATCGTGTAACACCACCTTCGCCGAACTGGCCAGCAGGATGAAGCCGCGTACGTTGCATGTGGCGGCCTCTGCATTCGGTATCGGCTCGGACTACATCATCGACGGTCTGACCACGGTGACCGGCACCGTGCCGCCGACGGTGAACCTCGCCGAGCGCACCGAGGACGGATTCGGCCAGGGCAAGGTGCTCGTCACCCCGTTCGGCATGGCGCTGGCGGCGGCCACGGTGGCCGCCGGTAAGACCCCGACGCCGCGCCTCATCATCGGCCGCGAGACCACCGAGACCGGTGATCATCCTGTAGTCGACCCCGGCACGCTGGAAGGTCTGCGCTCGATGATGCGACTCGTGGTCACCGATGGCACCGCGAGCGAGATCCGCGACTCCGGTCCGGTGTACGGCAAGACCGGGGAGGCCGAGTTCGCCGGCGGCTCACATGCCTGGTTCACCGGCTATCGCGGTGATCTCGCCTTCGCCGGTCTGATCGTCGGCGGCGGAAGTTCGACCTACGCGGTGCGGATGGTCAAGCGCATGCTGGGCGAGCTGCCGCCCGATTTCCCGGGCTGAATCAGTTGGCCGGACCGGGACCGGGACCTTGGTTAGGTCCGGGACCGGGTCCCGGACCTGGCGGCTTGGGTGCAGGTGCCGGCGGTTTCGGGGCCGGAGCCGGAGGCTTGGGTGCCGGAGGCTTCGGAGCGGGTGCCGGGGCGGGACCCGGTGCGGGCGGTTTCGGGCCCGGCGCAGGCGGCTGAGGCCCGGGCGCGGGTGGCTTCGGGGCCGGTGCGGGGGCCGGCTGAGGGGCGGGAGCCAGAACCGGTGCCGGGTTGTTCCCGACCGCGGTGTCGGCCACCGGCCCGCCGCCGACCGAACCGGCCACCCCGATGGAGCGCTGGGGCAGCGGGATCGCGACCCCGGGCGTGTCGGTCCCGGCCGGCGCCGGCGCGCCCGCAGCGTCGGCCGGCTGATCCGGCGTCAACGCGCCGGGCTGCTGATCGGTCTGCGCTTCGGAGCCGCCCTGGGGAGCCGGGCGCACACCGGCGGGACCCGCGGGCGCCTCGGGGGTGGCAGGCGCTTCGGATCTGCTGATATTGGCCGGGGCGATGAACGGGACCTTGATGGTGCCGTTGAGTACCGCGGTCAGCCCGGCGCCGAGGGTGAGAACCGCGAGCAGGCTCGCTGCGGCGACCTGAAGGTAGGGACGGTTCTGGCGGGTGCGGGCGGCGCGGCGCTCCTCGAGGTCGACCACCGGCGTCACCGAGGAAACTGCCGCAGCCGTCTCGGCCGGCACTGCCAGGCCCTGCAGGTAGGGACCAAGGCAGTCGCGGGTGTACTCATCGGCTTCGGCCCGGGTCGCCATCGGGTGATCCGGTCGTGAGACGACCACCAGGGAGTGCGCAAGCCGCACGAAGACATCGGCGAGGGCGTCCAAGTCGACGTGTGAGTCGACGGGGGAGTTCCCGGCACCTGCCCTCTCGGCGAGTTCGCGCAGCCGTGCGGTGACAACCGGGACGCTGGTCTCCATCAGCGCGCTGGATTCCTCCGGCAACAGCGGCTCACCGGACTCCGCATCCAGTTCCCGGATGACCAGGGGGTGGTTGCGCGCCGTCCAGACGATCTCGGAGAAGGCGCTCTGGACGGCCCCGGCGAACGAGGTGTCCCGGTCCGCAGCAAAGGCGCTGTCGATGGTCTCGGTCAGTTCGCCGACCACGGCGGCCCGGATCAGATCGCTCTTGCTCGGCCAGCGCCGATAGATCGTCATATGGGACACGCCGGCGTACTTCGCCACCAGTTCGACGGTCGCCCGCTTCACGCCGAAGTCCCCGAGAACGCGCATGGCGCCGTCGAGGATCTTCGCCCCGGTGGGGTCGGGCGTCTGCCCTGGCACAGCACGCCTCCTGTCGTTCGCCGGCCGACTGGCCGGTATCCACAGCTTAATCCACCACGGCCGGCCCGGTCAGTAACCCCGCTCGACAATCCTGATCAAGAAATCCGGAAAAATGTTTGCTGAATCACTTGACGGACGATCGATGAGGTGATGTTATGACTCCCATCATTACATAACATACGCAGTTCAGAGGCCACTTTCAACGCCTGGCCGGTTCAAGTTCTTCAAATCCACCACATAGAGCGCTTCCCGAGAAGAGGGGTAGGAATTCGATGCTAGGAACTGGGCATTTCATCAGCGTTGGGAGAGTCGGCGGCCTGGCTGTCGCGCTGGGCATCGGTGGTCTGCTGGCGGCGGCGCCGGCCTGGGCCGACGATTCGCAACCGGCGGCTTCCACCGGCGGCAGGGCGGCCACCTCGGCTGCCGCTCACCACGTCGCCGCACGGGGGGCCGCCCGGGTCGCGACCGGGGCGGTGACGGCCACCTCGCGCGCCACGGGCACCACGGGCACCATGGGCACGGCCGCAGCGGCCCAGCCGGCGCCGCCGAAGCCGGGCATCACCTATCGCTCCATCGACGGCTCTGGCAACAGCATCAGCCGGCCCGGAGTAAACGTCACCGGCGCCGACTACACCCGGATCGGGGTGGCCCATTTCGCCGACGGCGTGTCTAGCCTGCGGACCGGGCTGCCCAACCCGCGGACCATCAGCAACCTGGTGGTCGCCGGCAACGGCGAGACCGTCAACGCCGAGGGCCTGTCCGGGATGATGTACGCCTGGGGCCAGTTCCTCGACCATGACATCAACCTGACCAACTCCGACGATGTCACCCATATCGACATCACCGTGCCGGACGGCGACCCGGTGCTCAGCGGTTCGATCTCGATGACCCGGGCGGTCATCGACCCGGCGACCGGCACGGCGGGCACCCCCGCGCTGGCCACCAACCATGTGACCGGCTGGGTGGACGGTTCGATGGTCTACGGCTCGGATGCCACCACCGCGGCGAGTCTGCGCGGCACCGGCGGCCATCTGCTGACCTCGACCGGCAACAACCTGCCGATCGTGGACGGCGCCTTCCTCGCCGGAGACATCCGGGCCCAGGAGAACCCGGACCTGACCGCCCTGCAGACGTTGTTCGTGCGCGAGCACAACCGCCAGGTCGACCTGCTCGCCGCGGCACATCCGGACTGGACCGATGAGCAGCTCTACCAGCAGGCCCGGGCCATCGTCACCGCGGAGATCGAACGGATCACCTACAACGAGTTCCTGCCGCATCTGCTGGGCAAGGGCGCGATCGCGCCCTATCGGGGCTACCGGGCCAACGTCGATGCCAGCATCAGCGAGGAGTTCGCCGGAGCGGCCTATCGGCTGGGGCATTCCATCGTCTCGGCGAACCTGTCCAAGACCGACGAGCAGGGCAACGTCATCGGCACCGCGGTCACCCTCAAGGACGCCTTTTTCCAGGACACCGCGGCGTTCGTCGCCGACAGCGGGGCCGACGGGCTGCTTCGCCACCTGAGCAGCGACGCGTCCAACGCACTCGACGTCCACCTGGTCGACGATCTGCGTAACTTCCTGTTCGGGCCGTCGGCGGGCCTGGACCTGGCCGCGATGAACATCCAGCGCGGCCGGGACCTCGGCCTGGGCACCCTCAATGAGACCCGTACCGCATTGGGCCTGACTCCGTACACGAGCTTCTCCCAGATCACCTCGGACGCCACTACGGCGGCCGCCCTGGAAGCGGCCTACGGCGACGTCGACGACGTCGAACTGTGGATCGGCGGACTGGCCGAGGATCACGTGGCCGGGGCGATGGTGGGGCAGACCTTCGATGTGATCATCGCCAAGCAGTTCCAGAGCCTGCGCGACGGTGACCGGTTGTGGTACCAGAACCAGGGATTCGATCCCGCGACCATGCGGCAGATCGAGTCGACGACGCTGTCCTCGCTGATCCTGGCCAACACCGACACTCGGCACCTCCAGCGGGATGTGTTCGTCTACTACGAGCGGCGCAGCGGCTCGGCGCAGATGGAGAACTCGTCGGCGCCGCAGTTGGTGGTGGGTTCCGACGGTGGTGACACCCTGGTCGGTGGTACGCGCGGAGACATGCTGGTGTCCGGCACCGGAATCCAAACCCTCACCGGCGCAGCGGGTTCCGATGTGTTCATCGTCCCGGTCACCGGCGTCACCGCCACCGTCACCGACTTCAAGGTCGGCGTGGATCGCCTGCAGTTCGAGAACCTCGGCAAGGGCGCTCCCAAGATCACCATGGAGAACGGCAACGCCGTGGTCACCATCGGTGGCAGCAAGGTGACACTGGCCGGTGTGAAGGCCGGTCAGATCAAGGCAGGTGACATCGTCGCGGTCTGAGTCAGCCGGCGACGATCAGCCGGCGACGATTTCCGTGCCGCGCACCGAGACTGCGCGGGCCCGCAACCCCTCCTGTGCGGGCCCGCGCAGCACTTCTCCGTTCAGCCCGAAGGTGCTGCCGTGGCACGGGCACAATGCCGCGCCGTTGACCACCTTCGACAGCGCGCACCCGGCATGGGTGCAGCGTGCGATGAAACCCTTGAACACCCCGGCGGTGGGCTGGGTCACCAGCGTGCCGTCGGTGATCACGCCGGAACCGACCGGGACGTCGGCGGCCGCGACGATCTTCTCACCGGGTGCCGGCGGCGGTGGATGGGGAGCATTTGCGGGATTGGGGCCGCACGCCGCGACGGGGGCGACGGCTGCGCAGATCAGAACCGCGCGTCGGGATAGCTCAGACACCGTGACCAGGGTAATTGAGCGCCGGGGTAAGTTGGGAACGCCATGAGTGAGATCAAGCATGAGATCGAGATGCGGGTGTCCGACGCCGACCGCAGTGGCACGCTGCGCCGGTTGCACAATGCCGTCGGCCTCGGCCTGATCGATATCGGGGAGTTCGAGGAGCGCTCGGCGCAGGTCTCGATGGCCCGCCTGCCCAACGACCTCGAGGCCCTGGTCCGCGATCTGCCCGGCCCCGGAGTGATCGCCACCTCGGCCGCCGACCGGCTGGAACTGCGGGGCTGGCTGGGCTCGCTGAGCCGTAGCGGCGAATGGACGGTGCCCACCCGGCTGGCCCTGGTGCGCAGGGTCGGATCGGTCGACCTCGACCTCGTCCGGGCACGTTTCGCCGGCCCGGTCGTGGTCATCGAACTCGACATGGTCCGCGGTTCGGTGAACATCCGGCTGCCCGAGGGCGCCAGCGTCTCGCTCGACGATGTCACCGTGTACGGCGGAAGCGCCCGCGACCGGCGTAAGAACCCGCCGGCCGAGGGCCGGCCACACGTGGTGATCACCGGGCGGGTGGTGCTGGGATCGGTCAACATCCGCGGCCCCAAGCCCAAGCGGCCGCAGCTGCTGCGGCGGTAGGGGAGCGCGGATGTCCGTTCGCGGCGCGCTGAGCGCCGGAGTCCTCTCGCCGACTCTGCCGGTGCCCAAGTCGATCGAGCGCCCGGAGTACGTCGGCCGGGCGACGGCAGTCGAGGGTCATGAGCCGTGGGTGCAGACTCCCGAGGTCATCGAGAAGATGCGGATCGCCGGCCGGATCGCGGCGGGTGCGCTGGCCGCCGCGGGTGCGGCTGTGGCCCCCGGGGTGAGCACCGACCAGCTCGACCGGATCGCCCACGACTACATGGTCGATAACGGCGCCTACCCGTCGACACTGGGTTACAAGGGGTATCCGAAGTCCTGCTGCACCTCGCTCAACGAGATCATCTGCCACGGCATCCCCGATTCGACGGTCATCGCCGACGGTGACATCGTCAACATCGACGTCACCGCGTACATCCACGGTGTGCACGGAGACACCAATGCCACATTCCTGGCCGGGGACGTCAGCGAGGAGCACCGGCTGCTGGTGGAGCGCACCCATGAGGCCACCATGCGAGCCATCAAGGCGGTCAAGCCGGGTCGCGCGCTCTCGGCCGTCGGACGGGTGATCGAGTCGTACGCAAACCGGTTCGGCTACAACGTCGTCCGTGATTTCACCGGTCACGGTATCGGCACCACCTTCCACAACGGGCTGGTGGTATTGCATTATGACCAGCCGGAGGTCGAGACCGTCATGGAGCCGGGGATGACCTTCACCATCGAGCCGATGATCAACCTCGGATCGCTCGACTACGAGATCTGGGATGACGGCTGGACGGTGGCCACCCGTGATCGCCGGTGGACCGCCCAGTTCGAGCACACCCTGGTGGTCACCGAGGACGGCGCAGAGATCCTGACCCTGCCGTGAAGCCGGGCGCCGCACTTCTGGTAGCCGGGACGACGTCGGATGCCGGTAAGTCGATGGTGGTCGCCGGATTGTGCCGGGTGCTGGCGCGCAAGGGAATCCGGGTCGCGCCGTTCAAGGCGCAGAACATGAGCAACAACTCCGCCGTCGCGGTCGATGGTGCGGGAGGGGGCGGGGAGATCGGCCGCGCGCAGGCGATGCAGGCCCGGGCCGCTGGTCTGGTGCCCAGCATCCGGTTCAACCCGATCCTGCTCAAGCCGGGCAGTGACCGGACGTCACAGTTGGTGGTCCGCGGTGAGGTCGCCGGCGTGGTGGCGGCCGGTGACTACCTCGCCCATCGGGACCGGTTGGCGGCGGTGGTCGCTGAGGACCTCGCCGCTCTGCGGGCCGACTACGAGGTGGTGATCTGCGAGGGGGCCGGCTCCCCGGCTGAAATCAACCTGCGCGCAACGGATCTGGCGAATATGGGTCTGGCCCGCGCGGCCGGGCTGCCCGTCGTCGTCGTGGGTGACATCGATCGCGGCGGGGTGCTGGCCCATCTGTTCGGCACGGTCGCCGTGCTGGATCCGACGGATCAGCAACTGATCGCGGGTTTCATCATCAACAAGTTCCGCGGTGATCCGGCACTGCTCGAGCCCGGCCTCGATCAGCTGGCCGCACTGACCGGACGGCCCACCTATGGGGTGTTGCCCCACAGTGACCAACTGTGGATGGACGCCGAGGACTCGCTGTCGGTGCGTGCCGGTGAGACCGTCGGGATCGGCGCCCCGCCGCTGGGCTCGCACAGTCTTCGGGTCGCCGCCGTGCGGCTTCCGCGGATATCGAACTCCACCGATATCGAGGCGCTGGCCTGTGAACCGGGCGTTGTGGTGCGCTGGGCCGACCAACCCGCGGATGTCGCCGATGCCGATCTCGTCGTCATCCCGGGCAGTAAGGCCACCGTCGCCGATCTGGGTTGGCTGCGCGAGCGCGGGCTGGCCGATGCGATCGTCGGCCATGCCGGCGCGGGCAAGCCGGTACTCGGCCTGTGCGGAGGTTTCCAGATGATGTGCGGGCGCATCGATGACTCGGTCGAGAGTCCTGGCATCACCGCAGACGGGTTGGGGTTGTTCGACGCGGATGTCGTCTTTCGCCCGCAGAAGACCCTGCGGCGCTGGGAAATTCCGCTGACCGGCTACGAGATCCACCACGGCCGGGTGAACAGGAGCGCCGAGGACGGTTGGTTCGAGGCCGACGGCCAGGTACAGGGCTATCGGCGGGGAGTGCTGTTCGGCACCCATTGGCACGGGCTTCTGGACAACGACGAGTTCCGCCGGCGGTGGCTGACCGAGGTGGCCCAAGCTGCTCGTCCCGGTTTCCAGGTGGCCGCCGATATCAGCGTGCCGGGACGGCGTGAGGCCCAACTGGATGCGATGGCCGATCTGCTGACGGCCCACCTCGATCTCGATGCCGTGCTGGCGCTGCTGGACGGGCCGGCGCCGTCGGTTCCGGTGATCACGGCTCACCTAACCTGATGGCCATGAAGCGTGCTGCTGCCGCGATGCTGTCGGTGGCCGGACTACTGGGCGGTTGCGCGGCGGCGGTGCCGGGCACCGCCACCTGGCCGGGTGCGGCACTGAACGCGGCGATGCTGCAGATCGCCGACTTCCCGCCCGATGTTCTCTACGACCGCATCATCGAGCGTCCCGGAGTTCCCGACGGAGCCGGCGTTCCGGGCTCGATGCTGTCCCGCCCGGAGGGATGCTCCAACGCGCTGACCAATGTCATCGCGAGTTCGGCCGAGCGCGGGCCGGGCAGCGCGGCAAAGTACTCCGTCACCTACGACGGGGCGCGGCTGGTGATCACCCTGCTGTCCTGGAATCTGGACCTCGACTTGTTGCGCGCCGCGGCCGACCGGTGTGCGAAGTTCGAGGCTTTCTTCGCGCCGGATTCCCCGGCCATCCCGATCACCACCACCACGCTGACCGGACTCGAACCGCAGGCGCTGGCCTATCAACAGACGATGAAACTCAGTGACGCCGAAACCAGTGTGTTCATGGCCTTCCAGAACGTGGGGGATCGTGCCGTCTTCGGGATCGCGTTCCCGGCGCCCGATTCACGGGTCGAGGCCAAAGCGACACTGCCGCAGACGTTCTTGGACGTATTCACCAAACAGATTTCCAAGCTCAGGTCTTACTGAGCGGTAACTTGGAGGTTGCCCCAAAACCCCTCCGGGGCACCTGGCAGCGCTGTAACGTGTGCGAATGCCTGCGACGATGATGACGGTCGACGGGTTCGGAGTTCCGGTTTCCGTGACGGGTCCGGAAAAAGGACCCCATGTCGTCGTGCTCGGCGCCGCGCAGCATGCGCCGGCCGCCTACGACGGTCTGTGTCAACGGCTGCACACCGCTTCGGTCCGGACGGTGGTCATCGGCGCCGATCCGCGTCTGCATCCCAAGGCCGTGGTGGCCATCCTCGACAACCTCGAGGTGCCGTGGGCAATCCTGGTCGGTGACCGCTTCGGCGCCGACCTGGCGTGGGAATTGGCCGCGACCCGGCCCGACCGGTTCACCGGTCTGGTCGTCATCGACCGCGGTCACCCCAGGGTTCCCGATCCGCACGGCGTGGTCCGGGATCTGGAGTGCCCGCCGGTCGAGATCAACACCACCGCGCTGGTGACGAGTCCGGGGACCCGGGCGGCGGCGCGGGAGAGTCAGCGCTGGGTCTACAGCGACTACCGTCTGGTCGACTTCGCAGCTCGGCGCAACGCCGCCGAGTCGACCGCTCAGCTGGCCGCCGAGATCGTCCTGCGCACAAGCACCTGGTAGTCAGCCGATACTGCTGAGCTCAACCTGCCGCACCGGTCCGGTGAACCACTTCTTCACCGATGCGTGCCAGTACACCCAGAGCAGGAACAGCACACCGAACACCACCAGCGGTGTGTAGTTGAAGAACTTCCATTCGAAGCTCGGGTCCCACGGCACGCCGCCGAGTGCGGTCGGGAACATCGCCACGATCGAGGTGACGATGATCTCGGCCAGGGCCAGCGGTGCCATCCAGCGATGGTGCCCGCGCAGATTCCACTTGCCCACCGGGAACTCGTCACCGGCCTTCCAGCGGTAGTAGATCGGCACCGCGAAGCACAGGTACAGACCCACCACACCGATCGAGACCACGGCGAAGAACGCGATCGGCACCGGGGCGCCGTTGATGTCGACCTCGACCAGTGCGGGCAGGGTGATCAATGCGGCGACCAGGGTCGTGATGATCACGGCGTTGGCCGGAACCTTGTTCTTGTTGATCGCCGACCACAGTTGATGTCCCGGCACGGCGCGGTCCCGGCTGAACGCGAACAGCATGCGCGAGGAACTGGTCTGGCAGGCCGTCGTGCAGAACAGCTGTCCGGCCGTGGAGATGAACAGCACCGCGGCGGCCCACTTCGAGCTGAGCGCCTGGTTGAAGATGGTCGCCACCGCACCGCCGGCCGCAGAGACGCCGTCGGCATCCTGAACGGCGAACAGGAACGACAGCAGCAGGACCCAGCCGCCGATCGCCGAGTAGAAGATCGAGCGCCAGATGCCCTTGGCCGCCGTTTCGCCTGCGCTCTTGGTCTCCTCGGAGAGGTGGGCCGAGGCGTCGTAACCGGTGATCGTGTACTGGGTCAGGATCGCCGAGATCGGCAGCACGGCGAACAGCCAGCCCCACCCGGAGGTGGCGCCGCCGAACATGCCGCTGTTGTTGATCGTTCTGGCGAAGACGTCGGCGACGCTGGCATGGTGCTCGGGCACCAGGAACAGGATCGCGATCACCGCCGCGGCGCCGAAGACGTGCCACCAGACTGAGATGTTGTTGATCACGGCCAGCAGGTGGCTGGAGGTGATGTTGATGACGGCGACCACGACCAGGATGATCAGGAACATCACGAAGACGCGCTTGAGGCTGTAGCCGGCCAGCCAGCTCTCGCTGATGGTGCCCAGCGTGAGGTCCAGGAATGTCGCGCTGCCGTAGGAGACAGAGGCCAGGATGGCCACCAGGCCGATCAGGTTCAGCCAGCCGGTGTAGTAGCCGGCCTTGGCGCCGCCGAGTTTGGCTGCCCACCAATAGATTCCGCCGGAGGTGGGATAGGCCGACACCAGTTCGGACATGCAGAAGCCGATGAGCATGATGAAACCGGCGAGGATCGGCCAGCCCCAGGCGATCGCTGCGGGGCCGCCGTTGTTCCAGCCGAGGCCGAACGAGGTGAAACAGCCCGCCAGGATCGAGATGATCGAGAACGAGATCGCGAAGTTGGAGAAACCCGACCAGTTGCGTGACAGCTCCTGGGAGTAGCCGAGTTGTGCGAGGTGGCGTTCGTCCTCGTTGAGCGGTTCGAAGCCTTCGGGCACGGTGGTCTCCATTTCCTGGCAGGCGAGCGTTCTAGGCACAATATGCGTTTATTGGTCTGGCGTCCTACCTTTGCGGTGTCAATCATGTAAACCTTGACTGGTCCGGTTGAGTCTTCAAGCGAGGAAGGGGGCGAACGTGACATCTGAGAGCACGGGCCGCCGCCATGGGCTGCTCACCCCCGGTGAACTCGACCGGCTGATGGCCGCCGGTGAGATCGACACCGTCATCGTGGCCTTCGCCGATATGCAGGGCAGGCTGACCGGAAAGCGGGTCTCGGCACGGCTGTTCGCCGAGGAGGTCGCCGCGCACGGCGCCGAATGCTGCAACTACCTGCTGGCCGTGGACGTGGAGATGAACACCGTCGACGGCTACGCCATGTCGAGCTGGGACTCCGGTTACGGCGACATGGTGATGCGCCCGGACATGTCCACCCTGCGGCTGCTGCCTTGGCTGCCCGGCACCGCGCTGGTGATGGCGGATCTGTGCTGGGAGGGCGGGGAGCCGGTGGTCGCCTCACCGCGGGCGATCCTGCGCACGCAGCTCGACCGGCTCGCCCAGCGCGGGCTGGATGCGTTCGTCGGCACCGAACTGGAGTTCATGGTCTTCGACGAGGGCTACCGGCAGGCCTGGGCGGCCGGCTACCGGGGACTGACCAAGTCCAGCGACTACAACATCGACTACGCGATCCACGCCTCGACCCGGATGGAGCCGCTGCTGCGTGACATCCGCCTCGGGATGGACGGTGCGGGGATGTACTGCGAGGGCGTCAAGGGCGAGTGCAACCTCGGTCAGCAGGAGATCGCGTTCCGCTACGACCGCGCCCTGGTCACCTGTGACAACCACACGATCTACAAGAACGGCGCCAAGGAGATCGCCGACCAGCACGGCAAGAGCCTGACCTTCATGGCCAAGTTCGACGAGCGGGAGGGCAACAGCTGCCACATCCACATCTCGCTGCGCGGCACCGACGGCAGCGCGGTGTTCGCCGATGGACACGACATGTCTCCCATGTTCCGCAGCTTCATCGCCGGACAGTTGGCGACGTTGCGGGAGTTCACCCTGTTCTACGCGCCGAACATCAACTCCTACAAGCGATTCGTGGAGGGCAGCTTCGCCCCCACCGCCGTCGCCTGGGGAATGGACAATCGCACCTGTGCGCTGCGTATCGTGGGCCATGGCCATTCGATGCGGATGGAGTGCCGCGCGCCGGGTGGTGACGTCAATCAGTACCTCGCGGCGGCAGCGCTGATCGCCGGCGGTCTGCATGGCATCGACAAGGGTCTGGAGTTGCCGCCGCCGCTGGAGGGCAATGCCTATGACAGCAATGCCGAGCGGCTGCCGACAACGCTGGCCGAGGCCGCGGCGCTGTTCGAGGGTTCGGCGCTGGCCCGCGAGGTCTTCGGTGACGCTGTGGTCGAGCACTACCTCAACAATGCGCGGATCGAGTTGCGCGCCTTCAATGCGTGCGTGACCGACTGGGAGAGGGTGCGCGGGTTTGAGCGCTTCTGAACCTCGTCCTCTGATCGGGCTGACGACTTACCGCCAGCGTGCGCAGTCCGGGGTCTGGGACGTCCAGGCCGGCTTCCTGCCCGGTGTCTACATCGAAGGTGTCACCCGCGCCGGCGGCATCGCCGCACTGCTGCCGCCGCAACCGGTCGACGACGTGATCGCCGAGCGGGTGATCGACGGGCTCGACGGACTGGTCATCACCGGCGGCCGAGACGTCGACCCGGCGGCCTACGGTCACGATCCACATCCGAGCACCGACGAACCCGCCCGGGACCGTGACGACTGGGAGTTCGCCCTGCTGCGTGCCGCATTGCGCAGGCACACGCCGGTGCTCGGGATCTGCCGCGGCGCCCAGGTTCTCAACGTCGCACTCGGCGGAACCCTGATCCAGCACCTTCCCGATGTGGTGAGCCACACCCGGCATCAGCAGGGTAAGGGGGTGTTCTCCACCTCGGTGGTGGACACCATCGACGGCACCCGGCTGGCCGGGTTGATCGGCGAGAGCGCCCAGGTGCAGTGCTACCACCATCAGGCCATCGACCGTCTCGCCGACGGATTGGTGGTCAGCGCCGCCGACGGTGACGGTGTCATCGAGGCGGTCGAGATGCCCGGTGAGAACTTCGTGGTGGCGGTGCAGTGGCATCCCGAGGAGACCCTCGAGGACGTCCGGATCTTCGCCGGCCTGGTAGAGGCAGCCCGAAACGTCAAGAGAAAGTGAGCCAGTGACAACCACCGATGTGATCAACCCGGCCACCGAACAGGTGCTGCGGACCGTCGAACTGGCCGATGTCGCCGCCGTCGACGATGCGGTCGCGCGGGCCAAAGCCGCCCAGAAACTCTGGGCGGCAAGGCCGCCGGCCGAACGCGCCGCCGCACTGCGCTCCTTCGCCGCCGTGGTCGACGCGCACGTCGGTGAACTCGGGGCCCTCGAGGTGGCCAACTCCGGGCATCCCATCGCCCAGGCCGAGTGGGAGGCCGGACACGTCCGGGACGTGCTGCAGTACTACTCTGCCGCCCCGGAGCGGTTGTCCGGCAAGCAGATTCCGGTCGCCGGCGGTCTGGACGTCACGTTCAACGAGCCGATCGGCATCATCGGCGTCATCACGCCGTGGAACTTCCCGATGACGATCGCCTCATGGGGATTCGCCCCCGCGTTGGCAGCCGGTAATGCCGTGCTGCTCAAGCCCGCCGAGTGGACACCGCTGACCAGCATCCGGCTCGGTGAACTCGCGCTACAGGCCGGGCTGCCGCCGGATCTGTTCCAGGTGATCCCCGGTAAGGGCAGCGTCGTGGGGGAGCGCTTCGTCACCCACCCGGATGTGCGCAAGATCGTCTTCACCGGTTCCACCGAGGTCGGCACCCGGGTGATGGCGGGGGCGGCCGCCCAGGTCAAGCGGGTCACCCTGGAGCTCGGCGGCAAGAGCGCCAACATCGTCTTCGCCGACTGCGATCTGGAGCGGGCCGCTGCCACGGCGCCGTACGGCGTGTTCGAGAACGCAGGTCAGGATTGCTGCGCACGCAGCCGGATCCTGGTGCAGCGCACGGTGTTCGATCGTTTCATGGAGATGCTGGAACCGGCGGTCAAGGGCGTGGTGGTCGGTGACCCGAGCGCCCGCGAGACCGAGATGGGGCCGCTGGTGTCCCGGCAGCACTTCGAGTCGGTGGCGGCGTATGTGCCCGATGACGCGCCGGTGGCGTTTCGCGGTTCGGCCCCGGACGGGCCCGGGTACTGGTTCGCGCCGACGGTGCTGATCCCGGACCGCGGGCACCGGACGGTCACCGAGGAGATCTTCGGCCCGGTTGTCGCTGTGCTGCCGTTCGAGGACGAGGCCGACGCCATCGCGCTGGCCAACGACACCCACTACGGACTGTCGGGATCGATCTGGACCGAGGACCTGTCCCGTGCGCTGCGGGTTTCCCGGGCCGTCGAATCGGGCAACCTGAGTGTCAACTCGCACTCCTCGGTGCGCTACAACACCCCGTTCGGCGGATTCAAGCAATCCGGTCTGGGCCGTGAACTCGGGCCGGATGCCCCGTTGCATTTCACGGAAACCAAGAACGTCTTCTACGCGATCGGAGAGAACAAGTGACCCCGAAAGTCGACCTGACCCAACGGCTGGCCGGGAAGGTCGCGGTGATCACCGGAGCGGCCAGTGGTATCGGCCTGGCCACCGCGCGGCGGATGAGGGCCGAGGGCGCCACCATCGTGGTCGGTGACATCGACCCGAAGGCCGGCGAGCCGGTGGCCGACGAACTCGATGGTCTCTTCGTCTCCGTCGACGTCTCCGACGAGGGTCAGGTCGACAACCTCTTCGACGCCGCGGCGGCCGCCTACGGTTCGGTGGACATCGCGTTCAACAACGCCGGCATCTCACCGCCGGACGACGATGTCATCGAGACCACCGAGCTGCCGGCCTGGCAGCGGGTGCAGGACATCAACCTCAAGAGCGTGTACCTGTGCTGCCGGGCGGCGCTGCGGCATATGGTCCCGGCCAAGAAGGGCTCGATCATCAACACCGCCTCGTTCGTCGCGGTGATGGGATCGGCCACCTCGCAGATCTCCTACACCGCCTCCAAGGGCGGCGTGCTGGCGATGTCGCGCGAACTCGGTGTGCAGTTCGCCCGGCAGGGCATTCGGGTCAACGCGTTGTGCCCCGGACCGGTCAACACCCCGCTGCTGCAGGAACTCTTCGCCAAGGATCCCGAGCGGGCCGCGCGGCGGCTGGTGCACGTGCCGATCGGCCGGTTCGGCGAGCCCGAGGAGATGGCGGCCGCGGTGGCGTTCCTGGCCAGTGACGACGCTTCCTTCATCACCGGCTCGACCTTCCTGGTCGACGGCGGTATCAGCGGCCACTACGTCACCCCGCTGTAGGCGACGGCGATGGCAGGCCCGGGGGACGCACTGCTCCGGCCGCTCGGGAATCCCTTCGAGGACACCGTCGGCCGGCTGCTGGCGACCATCCGCCTCGGCGTGCTCGCCCCCGGTGACTGCCTGCCCCCGGAACGTGAGCTCGCGGCCAAGCTGGGAGTCAGCCGCGACACCGTCCGCGACGCCATCAAGTCGCTCTCGGAGGCCGGCTACCTGGTGTCCCGGCGCGGCCGCTACGGCGGCACATTCCTGGCCGAGGAGATCCCCGCCCCCGCCGATGAGCAGGTCAGGATCAGCCGCGCGGAGGTCGACGACGCGCTGCGGCTGCGCGAGATCCTCGAGGTGGGCGCTGCCCGGGCGGCTGCGGTCAGGAGACTGACCGCAGCCGAGCGTGCGGGTTTGCAGGCCCGGCTGGACGAGGTGCGTGCCGCGAGTCCGGAGGACTACCGGCGGCTGGACTCCCGGTTGCACCTGGCCATCGCCGAGGCCGCCGGATCACCGTCGCTGGTGCCGTTGGTGGCCGAGAACCGGATGCGGGTCAATGCGCTGCTGGATCGAATTCCGTTGCTGGAGCGCAATATCAGCCACTCCGACGAGCAGCACGATGCGATCGTGGGGGCGATCCTGGCCGGTGATGCCGACGGGGCGGCGTCAGCGATGCTCACTCATGTCAGTGGTTCCTCGACGCTGCTGCACGGATTCCTGGATTAGAACGGACCCTGACGGCATTGACGGACTTGTTGTTTCGTGAAGCAGCCGAAGCCGGTGTGGTGTCATGGGTGGTCGGGGTGGGAGCCGCGCTGATGAGTCGGATGAGAGTGCCGGGCATGTTCGCCTCATCGGGTAGGCCTGGTCGCGCGATCTGTGCAGCGTTATAGCTCTCCTTCATTCCGGTCATGTTCAGCAATCCCGTGAAGGTTCCGTTATGGCCGTGCGTCGGCGTTGTGTAGTCGGGCGTGCCGAAGGTGCTGTGATAGTTCTGTCCGAGAACTGAGTCATCCCATGCCTTATTGGCCGGGGTGTTCTGATTGAAGATGTGATCGCCGAGAGCCTGGGCGAGCCGGACTAGGGGAGCCGGGTTGTCGAGTCCCGGACGGCCGACGGCGTCTCCGGTAGGGGTGCTGTAGCCGTGCGCCTGAGCGGTTCCGGCGCCGGGGGCGGCAACTGTGAGCAGCAGCGCAACGGCGGTGCATCCGAGGGCGGTCGCGCCGGCCGTTGTGCGGTTGATTCGGTAGAAGTCCATGTGCGTTCCTTGTGTGGTTGATGATGTTGGGTACGGGGAGGCGTCTCAGTGCCCCGCGTTGCACGGTCCAGACGACGATCCCGCCGTTCCGTCTGCGCAGAGCGGATTAGAAGCGCCACCCTTGTTGCTCGCAGCGCGGCCGGCGTTGGACTTGCCGGCCTTGTTGAGGGCTTTCGACTTCGAAGCCTTACCGCCCCCGGGACTTGACTTTTCGCCACCGGCGTTGCTGCTGGAGGAATCAGACCCACCGTCGTGTTCGGGGCAGGCCGAGGCCACCGATGCCGGCGCTGCCAGTCCGAGCGCTCCCACTGCGGCGAGTGCGCCCAGCATTCCTATCGGGCGTTGGTGCCGCGGTCTTTGCGGCGGTTTCTCTCTCATGACCATCCTTCGACTCGATGGATGGCGCCACACCGACGCCAGGTGCGCGGCGTTGAACCGGCACGTGTCTATTGGTCGCCGATGGCGGAGAAAAGTTCCCGACAGAAAAAACCTCGGTCAGGTGGACGGGTCGAACTGACGGTCCGGGGGCTGGCAGTCCGGGCAGAGGCCGTGCAGGGTGAGGCCGGCCTGTTCGGACAGAGTGAACGAACTGCCCTCGATGGCGTGCTCAAGGGCTGCCGACAATCGCGTCGCGGGCACCTCGATGATGGCGCCGCACTCGGTGCACACCGCGTGATGATGCGGACGGGCGGCCATCCCGTAGGTCGTCACCCCGCCCTCGACCGCCAGTGCGTGCAGCACGTGCTGTTCAACCAGGGTGGTGACGGTGCGGTAGACGGTCGCCAGGTCGGGGTGCTGGTCCGTTTCCAGGATGCGCTGGTGGATCTCGGCGACCGAGAGGTGCCCGTCGACCGGTTCGAGGACGGAGAGCACCGCGATCCGCGAGGGCATGCGGCGCAGGCCGTGGGCGCGCAGGAGTTCTCCGATGCGGTCGTCGGCATCTCCCGCGGGGTCCACCGCTCCAGTGTGACCTGTTGCCACCGATTCGCAGGACATTCTTGCGAATCAATTGCAGAATGAGCCGGTGAGCCGGAGGGAGAGACTGCGCAGCCGGCTGTCCCGTCGGGAGTGGACCGAACTCATCGCGATGTTCGCCTTCATCGCCCTGCTGCACGTGGTGGGCTGGGGAACGCTGTTCCTGCTGGTCGCACCCCAGAACTTCGATCTCGGCGACAAGGTGCTGGGCATGGGCGTGGGGCTGACCGCCTACGCGCTGGGACTGCGGCACGCCTTCGACGCCGACCACATCGCGGCCATCGACAACACCACCCGCAAGCTGATGGAGGACGGCCGCCGGCCGCTGAGCGTCGGTTTCTTCTTCTCGCTGGGCCACTCCAGCGTGGTGTTCCTCTTGGCGCTGCTGATCTCGCTCGGGGTCAAGGCGTTCATCGGACCAGTCCGCGAGCCGGACTCGGCGCTGCACCACTACACCGCGCTGATCGGCACCAGCATCTCGGGACTGTTCCTCTATCTCATCGCCGCGATCAACATCGTCATCCTCGTCGGCATCCTCAAGGTGTTCTCGGCCATGCGGCGTGGGGACTTCGACCATGCCGAGTTGGAGCACCACCTCAACAACCGCGGCTTACTCAACCGGTTGTTCGGCAGATTCACCAGGTCGATCTCAAGTCCCTGGAAGATGTACCCGTTGGGCATGCTGTTCGGTCTGGGATTCGACACTGCGACCGAGGTCGCCCTGCTGGTCCTGGCCGGCACCAGCGCCGCGGTGGGCCTGCCGTGGTACGCGATCCTGTGCCTGCCGGTCATCTTCGCCGCCGGAATGACGCTGCTGGACACGATCGACGGCACGTTCATGAACTTCGCCTACGGCTGGGCCTTCTCCAATCCGGTGCGCAAGATCTACTACAACATCACCATCACCGGACTGTCGGTGGCGGTGGCGCTGATCATCGGAACGGTCGAGCTTCTCGGACTGCTCGCCCATCAGTTCGGGTGGACCGGCGGCTTCTGGGACTGGCTCGGCGGTCTCGATCTGAACGTGATCGGCTTCGCCATCGTCGGGTTGTTCGTGCTGACCTGGGTTGTGGCACTGCTGATCTGGCGGTTCGGCCGGATCGAAGAGCGCTGGGTCGTTCAGAAGAGCTGATCGTCCAGCCAGCGGTCCAGTTCGGCGTAGGCGACCGCGCGCGGCGCAGCCAGCGACAGGAACACGTCGTGCTTGGCATCGGTCACGGGTACGACGGTCTGTCTGTTGCCGATGCAACCGGCCCACTGTGCGATGTGCGCGACGTCCAGGACCGCATCACCGCGCTGGATGACATCGGTGCCGGCGTCCTCGGCGACACTGTGATCGGAGCGCAGGATCAGGTTCGGCACCCCGACATCCAGTCCGCGGTGCAATACTGCCTGGCCGCGGCGGATCGCATAGATCCAGCCGACGGTGATCGGGAAGCCGCCGATCGGCTTCCAGCGCAGGTTGTAGTCGAACTCGCCGTGATAGTCGCGATGCAGAGTCAGCCCGTATCCGCCCTTGCCGGCCGGCCGCAGCACCCGGGTCCTGCCGACCTTCGACGCCGCACCGATCGCCGTCGAGGTCATCCGGGTGCGCAACACCGGCGGGCCGTTCAGGTCGAGGAACGGGCTGTTGAGCACCAGGCCCGCCAGGCCCAACTCGGCGGTGTGCCCGCGCCGGCGGATCCGGTCCAGCCACAGCGACACCACCAGTCCGCCGGTGGAATGCCCGTACACCAGAACCCGGGTGCGGGGGTTCTCCGCGCGGATGACCGCCAGGGCCAGTTCCAGCTCGCGGTCGTAGCGGGACAAATCGGTGGTGAAGTGCGGGGTCTGTCCGTCCCGCCAGGACCGTCCGCACTTGTGCAGATCCAGACCGTAGAACCGGGCGCCCCGTCCGGTGAAGTGGTCGGCCAACTCGGTGTTGAAGAAATAGTCGGTGTAGCCGTGCACGGCGAGGACGGCGAGCGGCGCGGCAGCGTCGCCGGACCGGCGGACCAGGGTGGTGAAGATCTCACCCTCGGCGTCGGGGTCGGCGCCGAGTGTGGCGGTGACCTGCTGATAATCGGGCAGGACGTCATCGGCCCAGTCGGACCAGTTCGTCCCCGCCGCCGCCACGGAAGATAACCTAACCGCTATGGCTGATAAGGCTGTCGCTAAGACTGACGTCGTCCTGGTCGGAGCCGGAATCATGAGCGCCACGCTGGGCGCCCTGCTCCGGCTGGTGGAGCCGGACTGGTCCATCACGCTTGTCGAGCGTCTCGACGCCGCCGCCGCCGAGAGCAGCGACCCGTGGAACAACGCCGGCACCGGTCACTCGGCGCTGTGCGAGCTCAACTACACCCCGGAGAAGCCGGACGGCACCATCGACATCGCCAAGGCGATCAACGTCAACGAACAGTTCCAGGTCACCCGGCAGTTCTGGGCCTACGCTCATGAGAACGGCATCCTGGGCGACGTCCGCAGCTTCCTCAATCCCGTCCCGCACGTCAGCTACGTGCAGGGCGCCGAGAACGTCGACTATCTGCGCCGCCGGCGCGAGACGCTGGTGCAAAACCCGTTGTTCGCCACTATGGAGTTCATCGACGACGCCGACGAGTTCGCCCGCCGGCTGCCGCTGATGGCCGACGGCCGGGACTTGGCCGAGCCGGTCGGACTCAACTGGACCGAGGCCGGCACCGATGTCGACTTCGGTTCGCTGTCCAAGCAACTACTCGGCTACGGAACCGAACGCGGGATGACCACACTGTTCGGTCACGAGGTGCGCGATCTGGATCAGCAGTCAGACGGCAGCTGGACGGTCAAGCTGCTCAATCGCCGCACCGGTGAGAAGTTCGATCTGTCAAGCCGATTCGTGTTCGTCGGCGCCGGTGGCTGGGCGCTGCCGCTGCTGCAGAAGGCCGGCATCAAGGAGGCCAAGGGGTTCGGCGGGTTCCCGGTGAGCGGTCAGTGGCTGCGCACCGCCAAGCCGGAGCTGACCGGACGCCATCACGCCAAGGTCTACGGTATGCCCCCACTGGGCGCGCCGCCGATGTCGGTTCCGCACCTGGACACCCGGGTGATCACCGGGCAGAACTGGCTGCTGTTCGGTCCGTTCGCCGGCTGGTCGCCGAAGTTCCTCAAGACCGGGAAGTGGACCGATCTGCCGCTGTCGGTCAAGCCCGACAATCTGATGTCGATGATCGGCGTGGGACTCACCGAGATGTCTCTGGTGAAGTATCTCGTCGGCGAGCTGTTGCAGTCCTTCGGTGACCGGGTGGACACGCTGCGCGAGTTCGCCCCGAGTGCGCAGGGCAACGACTGGGAGCTCGATATCGCCGGCCAGCGTGTCCAGGTGATCCGCCGGGACTCCAAGAAGATGGGCGTGCTTGAGTTCGGCACCACCGTGCTGGCCGCCGACGACGGTTCGATCGCCGGACTGCTGGGCGCCTCGCCGGGAGCCTCCACCGCGGTTCCGGCGATGCTGGACGTGATGGCTCGCTGTTTCCCCGACCGGTACCGCGCCTGGGAGCCCAAGCTCAAGGAGATGGTTCCCTCGCTGGGCGTCAAACTCTCCGACGAGCCGGCGCTGTTCCATCAGGTGTGGGATCACGGCACCCGCGTTCTCGGGCTGGACAGCCACGCGGGAGTGGTGTGAGGGCTCTGCTGCGGCGTAGCCGGGGCAAGGACCTGGACGCCGCCACCCTCTACGAGCTGCTGAAGCTGAGGGTGGCGGTGTTCGTCGTCGAACAACAGTGTCCGTACCCGGAACTCGACGGGCGCGACCTGGCCGCCGGCACCCGGCACTTCTGGCTGGAGCGGGACGGCGAGGTCGTCTCGACGCTGCGGCTGATGCAGGAACAGGCTTCTTTCCGGATCGGCCGGGTGTGCACCCGCCGCGATGCGCGCGGGCACGGGCACACCGCACGGCTGATGGCTGCCGCCCTGGCCGATGTCGGTGAGCGGCCCTGCCATCTCGACGCGCAGAGCTACCTGGTCGACATGTATGCCCGGCACGGATTCGTCAAAGCCGGCGAGGAGTTCCTGGAGGACGGCATTCCGCACTTCCCGATGTCACGGGTGCCGCACCGATGAATCAGCCGGTCTATCCGTTCAGCGCGCTGGTCGGGCACGACCGGCTGCGCCTGGCCCTGGTGCTGTGCTCGGTGCGCCCGGAGATCGGCGGTGTGCTGATCCGCGGCGAGAAGGGCACCGCGAAATCCACCGCGGTGCGTGCGCTGGCCGCCGTGCTGGGTCGGGCCGATGCGTCGGCACGGCTGGTGGAACTGCCGATCGGGGCCACCGAGGACCGGGTGATCGGATCGCTGGATCTGCAGAAGGTGCTCCGCGACGGTGAGCACGCCTTCTCGCCGGGCCTGCTGGCCCGTGCGCACGGCGGCGTGCTGTATGTCGACGAGGTCAACCTGCTGCCCGACCATCTCGTCGACGTCCTGCTCGATGCGGCCGCGATGGGCCGGGTGCACATCGAACGTGACGGGGTCTCACACTCGCATGACGCGCGCTTTGTTCTGATCGGGACGATGAATCCCGAAGAGGGAGAGCTGCGCCCGCAACTCCTGGACCGGTTCGGGCTGACGGTCGATGTTGCGGCATCGCGCGACGTTGCGGTGCGCAGCGAGGTCATCCGGGCCCGGCTCGCCTATGAGTCCGACCCGGCCGGTTTCGCACAACGGTATGCCGACGCCGACCGCGATCTGGGGGAGCGGATCGCCACCGCCCGGGCACTCGTGGCCGACGTGGCGCTTCCCGACGCCGAACTCAATCGCATCGCCGCGGTGTGTGCGGCCTTCGACGTTGACGGGATGCGAGCCGATCTGGTGGTGGCCCGCACCGCGGTGGCGCATGCGGCGTGGCGTGGTGCGACGACCGTCACCGAGGAGGACATCCGGGTCGCCGCCGAACTGGCGTTACCGCACCGGGCCCGGCGCGATCCGTTCGATGATCCGGGCCTGGATCACGACCGCTTGGACGAGGCGTTGCGCGAGAGCGCCGGTGATCCCGAACCGGATCCCGATCCGCCCGGTGGTGGTCAATCCGATCATGCGGAAGTACCTGTGCCACAACGCAATTCGCCGTCCCGGCAGTCCGCGCCCCCGGCGCAGTCGTTCCGGACCCGCGCGTTGCGGGTGCCCGGAGTCGGCGACGGTGCGGCGGGCCGGCGTTCGGCGGCCCGCAACTCCTCCGGCGCGGTTGTGCGGCCCAGCCCCGATCCGGAGCAGGGGTACGGGGTGCATCTGTTCGGCACCGTGTTGCGTGCCGCCGAGCGCCCGGGCCGGGTCAATGTCGCCGCCGAGGACATCCGGCGCGCCGAACGTATCGGCCGCGAGGGCAATCTGGTCATCTTCGTCGTCGACGCCTCCGGATCGATGGCCGCCCGCGACCGGATGTCGGCGGTCAGCGGTGCGGCGTTGTCGCTGCTGCGCGACGCCTATCAGCGTCGTGACAAGGTCGCGGTGATCACCTTCCGGGCCGACGGCGCCCGAGTGCTGCTACCGCCCACCACCTCGGCTCACATCGCCTCCCGCCGTCTGACCCGATTCGACACCGGCGGCACCACACCACTGGCCGAGGGATTGCTGGCCGCCCGCGATGTCGTGGTGCGCGAACGTGTCAAGGACCGTGCGCGGCGACCGCTCGTGGTCATCCTCACCGACGGCCGGGCCACCGGCGGCCCGGATGCTCTTGCGCACAGCCGAATCGCCGCGGAACGGCTCGCCGCTGAAGGCGCCGCCGCGGTGGTGGTGGATTGCGAGACCTCCTACGTGCGACTCGGACTCGCCTCGGAACTGGCCGACCGGTTGCACGCGACTCTGCTTCGACTGGAGCAGTTGCGCGCCGATCATCTGACGTCCGCAATACGCCGGGTGGCCTGATGCCGCAGGCCAGACCAGCCGCCGTTCCCGATGACGGGCTCACCACTCGACAGCGGCGCAGTCTTCCGGTGCTGGCCGTGCACACCGGTGACGGCAAGGGAAAGTCCACCGCCGCATTCGGGATGGCACTGCGCGCCTGGAACGCCGGCCTGAGCATCGGGGTGTTCCAGTTCGTCAAGAGCGCGAAGTGGAAGGTGGGGGAGGAGTCGGCCTTCGCCGCACTGCCCGGTGAGATCGAGTGGCACAAGATGGGCAGCGGGTGGTCGTGGTCGCGCAAGGCGGGCTCCGATGAGGATCACGCCGCCGCGGCCGCCGAGGGCTGGGCCGAGATCACCCGCCGGCTGGCCGCCGAGACTCACGATTTCTATGTTCTCGACGAGTTCACCTATCCGCTGAAGTGGGGGTGGGTCGAGGTCGAGGACGTGGTCGAGGTGTTGCGTGACCGGCCCGGCCGACAGCATGTCGTCATCACCGGGCGGGACGCCCCGAAAGCACTCATCGACGCCGCCGATCTGGTCACCGAGATGGTCTGCGTCAAACATCCGATGGACGCCGGCCGCAAGGGCCAGCCCGGGATCGAATGGTGAGTTCGGCCCCGGCGGTGGTGATCTCCGCCCCTTCCTCCGGCAGTGGAAAGACCACGGTGGCAACCGGTCTGATGGCCGCGCTGCGGCAGGCCGGACATCGGGTGGCTCCGTTCAAGGTCGGACCGGACTTCATCGATCCCGGGTACCACGCGCTGGCCACCGGCCGTCCCGGCCGCAACCTCGACCCGGTCCTGGTGGGCGCAGACCTGATCGGACCCCTCTACCGGCACGGATCCGATGATGCCGACATCGCGGTCGTCGAAGGTGTGATGGGACTGTTCGACGGCCGCATCGATGAGCAGTTCCTCATGCCGGCCCTCGGATCCACCGCTCAGGTAGCTGCACTGGTGGGTGCGCCGGTGTTCCTGGTGATCGACTCCCGCGGTCAGAGTCAGAGCATTGCTGCACTGCTGCATGGCTTTTCGACACTGGAACGCACGGTTCGGGTCGGCGGGGTGATCCTCAACAAGGTGGGTTCCCCGCGTCACGAACAGGTGCTGCGTCAGGCGTGTGACTCAGTCGGAGTGCCGGTGCTGGGATCGGTTCCCCGGCACGATGAGCTGGCAGTGCCCTCCCGGCATCTCGGTCTGGTGACCGCCGTCGAGCATGACGAAGCGCAAGCGGCGGTGGCGGCGATGGCCGCATTGATCGGCCGGCACGTCGACGTCGCGGCGGTGGCCGCGCTGGCCCGTTCCTCGGTCGGCGCGGAACCGTGGTCGCCGCAGCACGCGGTCGGCGAACCGATCGGGGGGCGCCCGGTTGTCGCGGTCGCGAGCGGCAAGGCGTTCAGTTTCGGTTACGCCGAACGCGATGAACTGCTGCGCGCCGCCGGTGCCGAGCTGGCTGAGTTCGACCCGCGAATCGAGACGTTGCCGGAGGGCACCGCCGCACTGGTTCTGCCGGGCGGCTTTCCGGAGCAGTACGCCGCCGAACTCGCCGCCAACATCGCAGTGCGCCGGCAGATCGCCGATCTTTCGGCGTGCGCGCCGGTGCACGCCGAGTGCGGCGGACTCACTTATCTGATGGACGATCTCGATGGGCACCCGATGTGCGGGGTGCTGGCCGGGTCGGCCCGGTTCACCCCGAAGCTGACCCTGGGCTATCGCGATGCAGTCGCCGCCACCGACTCCGCCATGTTCACTGCCGGCCAGCGAGTGTCGGGCCACGAATTCCACCGCACCACAGTCGAATTCACCGAACCGGTCCAGGCCGCCTGGCTGTTGGGCCCAGCGGTCGGCGACGGGGCGGTCAAGGCGGGTGTGCACGCCTCCTATCTGCACACCCATCCGGCCGCCCAGCCGGCGGCGATCCGACGGTTCGTCGGAAGCGCCTCCGGTTAACTAGGCTGCCCCGGTGACCGAAAACGCCTACCTCGTCGGCCTGCGCCTGGACGGCAGGAAGGTCGTCATCATCGGCGGCGGGACGGTGGCCCAGCGCCGGGTTCCGCTGCTGCTGGCCAACGGGGCCGACGTGCACGTCATCACCCGGGCCGCGACGCCGGCGGTCGAGGCTTTCGCGACACAGGAGCCGGGCATCACTCTGTCGCTGCGCGATTACCGGGACGGCGACCTCGCCGATGCCTGGTACGCCATCGCCGCAACCGACGACCCGGCCGTCAACGCCGCGGTGGTCGCCGAGGCCGACAGCAGGCGGATCTTCTGCGTGCGGGCTGACGCCGGCCGCGACGGCACCGCCGTCACCCCCGCCTCGTTCAGCTTCGAGGGTCTGGAGGTGGGCGTGCTGGCCTCTGGGGCGCACCGTCGTTCGGCCGCCGTCCGGTCGGCCATCCGGGAGGCCTTCCTGCAGGGCCGGATCGCCCCGGACGTGGTGGCCGCAGCCGCATCCGATGTGTTCCCCGGCGGTGTCGCTCTGGTGGGCGGGGGACCGGGTGACCCGGAACTGATCACCGTCCGCGGCCGGCGGCTGCTCGCGCACGCCGACGTCGTGGTGGCCGACCGGCTGGCGCCACCGGAACTGCTGGCCGAACTCGCCCCGCACGTCGAGGTCATCGACGCCGCGAAGATTCCGTACGGCCGGGCGATGGCCCAGGACGCCATCAACGAGGTGCTGATCGATCGGGCCAGGTCGGGCAAATTCGTCGTGCGACTCAAGGGTGGCGATCCGTTCGTCTTCGCCCGCGGATATGAGGAAGTCCTCGCACTCGCCGACGCTGGGATCCCGGTCACAGTCGTGCCCGGTCTGACCAGTGCCATCGCGGTACCCGCACTGGCCGGTGTTCCGGTCACGCACCGCGCGGTGAATCACGAGTTCGTCGTGGTCAGCGGGCACCTATCACCAGAGGACCCGGAATCCCTGGTGAATTGGGAAGCGCTGGCGCATTTGTCCGGAACGCTGGTTCTGCTGATGGCCGTCGAACGTATCGAATTGTTCGCCCAGGCCTTGCTCAACGGTGGGCGAGCTGCCGAAACGCCCGTCCTGGTGGTCCAGCACGGCACCACCTCGGCCGAGCGGGTTCTGCGCGCCACCCTGTCTGACGTGCCCGAACGAATTCGTTCAGAGGGAATTCGGCCGCCGGCGATCATCGTCATCGGCCCGGTCGCGGCATTCGAGACGTTATCGAGACTTTAAAGTTCTCTTAATATTGCGGTAGGGTGGTCCGTTATGACGGCTCTCAACGATGCCGGGCGCGCGGCCGCCTCGAAATGGGGCCGCACCGCCGGGGTACCGGCGCAGTTGCCGGACGCGGAGCTGGAACGAACCTCGAGTTACCCCGAATGGCTGCCGTCGCGGCGGTTCCTGTCCGCGGTCATCGCGATCGGCGGCATGCAGCTGCTGGCCACCATGGACAGCACCATCGCCATCGTGGCGCTGCCCAAGATCCAGGACGAGCTGAACCTGTCCGACGCCGGACGCAGCTGGGTGATCACCGCCTACGTGCTGACCTTCGGCGGCCTGATGCTGCTGGGCGGCCGTCTCGGCGACACCATCGGCCGCAAACGGACATTCATCGTCGGCGTCACCCTGTTCACCATCGCCTCGGTGCTGTGCGGAAGCGCTTGGGACCAAACCACTTTGGTCATCGCCAGGCTGCTCCAGGGTGTCGGTGCGGCGATCGCCTCCCCGACCGGTCTGGCACTGGTGGCCACCACCTTCCCCAAGGGGCCGGCCCGCAATGCCGCCACCGCGGTGTTCGCCGCGATGACCGGAATCGGTTCAGTGATGGGTCTCGTCGTCGGTGGCGCGCTCACCGAGGTGTCCTGGCGGCTGGCCTTCCTGGTCAATGTGCCGATCGGCGCGCTGATGATCTACCTGGCGTACAACACCCTGCGGGAGACCCACCGGGAGCGGATGAAACTGGACGCCGGCGGGGCGCTGCTGGCCACCATCGCCTGCACCGCAGCGGTTTTCGGCTTCACGCAGGGACCGGAGAGCGGCTGGATGTCACCGCTGACGGTGATGTCCGGGGTGGCCGCCCTGGCCGCGTTCGGAGCGTTCGTCCTCGTCGAGCGCACCGCGGTCAACCCGGTCGTGCCGTTCAGCCTGTTCGTCGACCGCAACCGGCTGGCCACCTTCGCCGCGATCTTCCTGGCCGGCGGCGTGATGTTCACCCTGACCGTGCTCATCGGTCTCTATGTGCAGGACATCATGGGCTACAGCGCGCTGCACGCCGGCATCGGCTTCATCCCGTTCGTCATCGCACTCGGGGTGGGACTGGCGGCCTCGTCGCATCTGGTGACCTTCTTCCCGCCCCGGATCCTGGTGATCTCAGGCGGCATTCTGGTGCTGGCCGCGATGATCTACGGCTCCACCCTCGACGCCGGAATCCCGTACTTCCCGAATCTGGTGCTGCCCATCACCGTGGGCGGGCTGGGCATCGGCATGATCGTGGTCCCGCTGACCGTCTCGGCCATCGCCGGAGTCGGCTTCGACCAGATCGGACCGGTCTCGGCGATCGCGCTGATGCTGCAGAACCTCGGCGGTCCGGTCGTGCTGGCCGTCATCCAGGCGGTGATCACCTCCCGGACCCTCTATCTCGGCGGCACCACCGGTCCGGTGAAGAAAATGAACCCGGCCCAGTTGCACGCTCTGGATCAGGGCTACACCTACGGGCTGCTGTGGGTGGCCGCGGTGGCCGTCATCGTCGGTGCGGCGGCGCTGTTCATCGGCTACACCGCAGGGCAGGTCGCGCACGCCCAGGAAGTCAAAGAGGCGATCGACGCGGGCGAGATCTAGCCGGTCCTCGCCGATCCGCTGGGTAGGGTGACTACCCATGGCTGGCGCCCCCTCTGTCGAACCGCCTGCCGGACCCCCTGCCAAACCTTTGGCCTCCAGCGTGCTGGGAATCGCCATCCTCGCGATCACCGGAATGCAGCTGATGTCGACCCTGGACGGCACCATCGCGATCGTGGCGCTGCCCAAGATCCAGGACGAGCTGAACCTGTCCGACGCCGGACGCAGCTGGGTGATCACCGCCTACGTGCTGACCTTCGGCGGCCTGCTGCTGCTCGGCGGGCGGGTGGGCGACGCCATCGGGCACAAGCGGGCGTTCATCTCCGGGGTCGGTGTCTTCACCATCGCCTCGATGGCCTGCGGGCTTGCCACCGACGGCGCGCTGCTGATCGCGGCCCGTGCCCTGCAGGGCATCGGCGCCGCGGTGGCCGCACCCACCGGACTCGCGCTGATCGCGACCACGTATGCCGTCGGTTCCGCCCGTAATCAGGCGATGGCGATGTCCGCGGCGATGCAGGGTCTGGGCTCGGTACTGGGCTTGGTGGTCGGCGGTGCGCTGACCGTCGTCTCCTGGCGACTGGCCTTCCTGATCAACTTCCCGATCGGCGCGCTGATCATCTGGATCGCGTTGACGCGGCTGGAGGAGACCCGGCACGAACGGCTCAAACTCGACGCAGGAGGAGCGCTGCTGGCCACCCTGGGCTGCGGTGCGGCGGTGATGGTTTTCACCCAGGGGCCGCCGCGGGGCTGGGTGGACCCGTGGGTGATCGGTGCCGGGGTGGCCGCCGTGCTGCTAGGTCTGGCATTCGTGGTCGTCGAGCGCAGAGCCGACCACCCGCTGGTGCCGTTGTGGATGTTCCGCGATCGCAACCGCCTTGCGACGTTCTCCTCGCTGTTCCTGGCCGGCGGGGTGATGCTGTCGCTGACCGTGATGATCGGGCTCTATGTGCAGGATGTGCTCGGTTACTCCGCACTGCACGCGGGTATCGGTTTCATCCCCTTCGCCGTGGCGCTGGGGTTCGGCAATCTGCTCACCGCGCGGTTGGCTCCCTACATCGCGCCCCGCTGGCTGATCGTCGGCGGCGGTATCTTCGTTCTCGGCGCCATGCTCTACGGGTCGACGCTGACCCGGACCATCCCGTACTTCCCTGATCTGGTGATGCCCGTCCTGGTCGGCGGGTTCGGCATCGGCGTGATCTCGGTGATCCTGCCGCTGTGTGCGCTGACCGATGTCGGACCCCGCGAGATCGGCCCGGTCAGCGCGGTCACGCTGATGGTCCAGGACCTCGGCGGGCCACTGGTCCTGGTGGTCATCCAGGCGGTGCAGACCTCCCGCACCCTATATCTCGGCGGTACCACCGGACCGGTTGCGGATATGACCCCCGCTCAACTAGACGCCCTCGACGCCGGCTACACCTACTCACTGCTGTGGATCGCCGCCATCGCGGTGATCGTCGGGGCGAACGCACTGTTCATCGGGTACTCGGCCAGCCAGATCGCCTCGGCCCAGCACACCCGCGAGGCCGTCGAAGCAGGAGAGCTCTGATGACGCAGTTCATCCTCAAGGTTGCATCCGTCATCACGATGGATCCCGCCCAGCCGCGGGCCGAGGCCGTCGCGGTGGACTCCGACACCGGAACCATCGTCGCGGTCGGCCCACTGCAGCAGTGCCGGGCTGCCGCGCCGGATGCCGCCGTCGAGGACCTCGGTGATCGCGTACTGATGCCGGGATTCGTTCAGGCACACGATCATCCGGTGCCCGCGGCGATGCTGTGCCAACAGCCGGCACACTGGATCGCGCCGTTCGTCGGCTTTCCTACCTGGAACGACGTCGAGGCCCTCTTCGAGAAGTTGCGGCGCGAGACCCCGGCCGGACAGCCCCTGCTCTTCAACGGCCTCGACCGTCTGCTGTTGTCGATCCCGATGCCCGACCGCACCAGTCTGGATCGCTACTTTCCCGACCATCCGGCGCTGATCTTCGACATCACCGGCCATGCGCTGTACTTCAACTCCCCGGCCACCGTTCTGTTCGGCTGGAAGGGCGCCACCCCACCACCGGACACCCCCGACGCCCGGTGGACCCGGCGGCCGGACGGCACCGCAGGTGGCGTCGGGTATGAGACCCAGGCGACGCTCACGGCGCTGGCCGCATTCCTGCCCGGCGTCGTCCCGTCACCTCTGGTCAACCTCGGAGCGTGGTATTCGACTTTGGCGCGCAACGGTTTCACCGCGGTCGGCGACCTCGGCTTCGTCAGCAAGTTGCGTGTCCCCATGGAGGAACTGGCGGCGCTTCCGGATTGTCCGGTCCGGTACTCGCTGTATCAGACCACCTACGATCCGGG
>JAPOKC010000149.1 GCA_029977845.1 Mycobacteriaceae bacterium
ATTTGAACCACGGTGATGTCGTCATCGCTGCCATCACCTCGTGCACCAACACCTCCAATCCAGGCGTGATGATGGCCGCGGGCTTGCTCGCCCGCAACGCCCGTCAGCGAGGCTTGACGGTCAAGCCTTGGGTGAAAACCTCGCTGGCTCCAGGAAGCCGTGTGGTCACAGAATACTACGAAGCCACCGGCTTGCAAGACGACCTCAACGCCATGGGCTTCCACACCGTTGGGTACGGATGCACCACCTGCATCGGAAACTCCGGACCGTTGGACGAGCCCATCGAGGCCGCCATCGACGAGGCAGGCCTCATCGTTGGCTCCGTGCTCTCGGGAAACCGAAATTTCGAAGGGCGCGTGCACGGCAAAGTCAAGGCATCCTATCTCGCCAGTCCACCGTTAGTGGTTGCCTATGCCATTGCAGGCAATCTTGAGATCGATTTGACCACCGAACCCATCGGCTACGATGGGGAGGGGCAACCCGTGATGCTCGCTGACATT
>JAPOKC010000150.1 GCA_029977845.1 Mycobacteriaceae bacterium
CTGCAGAGGCCCGAACACCTCGCCCATGCTCTGGTACTGCTGTTCACCACCGGCGGTGTGCCGTCGGTGTACGCCGGCGACGAGTTCGGCTACCGGGGCGTCAAGGAAGAGCGCGCCGGCGGTGACGACGCGGTGCGGCCCGAATTCGGCTCCCCGTCGCATGTCCCGGATGGCGCGCCTCGCGAAACACTGAGCCTGCACCGGTTCCTGATCGGACTGCGCCGCCGCAACCCATGGCTCCACGAAGCGCGCACGACCGCCCTGCACCTGGAGAACCGCCGTTACGCCTACGAGGTGCGATCCGGCAAGGACGCGCTGATCGTCGCACTCAACGTCGATGACGGTGAATGGATACTGCCCATCGGCGATCTGGCCGGCGGCGCCGCCGAGATCGTAGCCGGGTCCGGTGCCCCGCCGCCCGCCACGGTGAGCCGGGCCGCGGTGCCCGCGCACGGCTGGCTGGTATTCAGAGTCTCTTGAGGATTTCCAGCGTGCGTTCG
>JAPOKC010000151.1 GCA_029977845.1 Mycobacteriaceae bacterium
AGTAAAAAAGTTTCTGCAAGATAATATTTTTGAGAGTTGTTATGCATCTGAGGGCAATGCAGCTCTACACATAAAGAATGAGAGTGATTATTTATCCATCAATTTTGGTAAGGATAAAAACTCGTATCTTGTATCTTTAGCTGAAGGGAAAGTTAAAGAAGTTCCTTTTGAAGTTCTCTCAATTCGAGCTTAAAAAAATTAAAACTAATCTCTGCAAATTTCATTAGTCCTGTTAAAATGCCCATCGTTCTATGGACCGGTAGTTCAGTTTGGTTAGAACGCCGCCCTGTCACGGCGGAGGTCGCGAGTTCGAGTCTCGTCCGGTCCGCCACTCAAATCCATATAGTTCAAAGGTTTCCGAGGCTCACTCTTAACTTTCATGGTCTATAGCTTCAGGAACTGTGCGGTTTTTGTGTCTTTTTGAATTACTTAATACAAATTGCAGAAAACATGACTTGAAGTAGGTATAGTAGACAGAATGTCGCAAATAATAGCCCAAT
>JAPOKC010000152.1 GCA_029977845.1 Mycobacteriaceae bacterium
GGGATCACCGGGCTCTGCGGGCCTTCGCCGTCCGGACCGTAGATGCCGTAAAGAGGCTGGCCGGGATTGGTGGTGTAGGTGGTGTTGCCGGCATAGATGTCGTTGACGTAGCCGGTCGCCAAGGTGCGCACCGCGGCCTTGCCACCCGGAGGTGACGGCTTCACGATCAGCGCGCTGGCGATCTCGGCCAGCCGTGCGAAAAGGCTCTGCCCCTCGATGACGTCGGTATGGCTGCCGTTGATGATCTGCAGGCCGTTGAACCGGTCCGGGTAGGCCGCCACCATGGACTCGGTGGCGATGTTCCACGCGTTCCAGCGCTGCGGCGGCGCGGCGATCTGGTAGTCCGGCTTCTGCGCGGCGTCCAGGATGGCCAGCTGGTCGGTGAAGGTCGGCGGCCGGGAGACGCCGTCGAACATCACCACGCCGAGCAGGTTGTCCTCCTCGGGGGTGCCGACGAGCAGGGAAGCCACCGCGGTGGCGAAGTTGCCGCCCGCCGAATG
>JAPOKC010000015.1 GCA_029977845.1 Mycobacteriaceae bacterium
CATCCGCAAGGCGTCCGACCCGCTGGCCGTGGTGCGCGCCGGGGCCGCCGACATCGCTGTGCTGAAGGTGGCTCCGCTGGGCGGTGCGCGGGCGATGCTCGACATCGCCGCCCGGATCGACATCCCGGTGGTGGTCTCCAGTGCGCTGGACTCCGCCGTCGGGATCGCTGCCGGACTGTCGGCGGCCGGCGCACTACCCGTCCTCCGGCACGCCTGTGGACTGGGCACCGCCGGATTGTTCGTCGAGGACGTCATCGAACCCGGTCTGATCCCGGTCGAGGGGCGGCTACCGGTGGGTCCAGTGGTGCCCGACCCCGCCCGGCTGTCCGGCCTGGCGGTAGCCGCCGATCGCCGGGACTGGTGGGCTGCCCGGACGCGGGAGTGCTACCGGCTACTGGCCGCTCAGTCCTCGTACAGGCAGACGACGTCCACTTAGACGATCCCGGCCGAACCCGGCGAGTGGTGGCCCGCCACCTGACAACGCGCCAGCGGCACACCGATGCCGTTGTTCATCCAGTTGATCGTGACCGAGTAGTCCATGCCCTGTAGCTGGTCGAGAATCACGTTCGCCGACTGCGAGTCGGGGACCGGAAAATCGCCGGCGACGGCGGCACCGGCGGTCGGCGCCAGGCAGAGCGCTGCGGTGATCAGTTCCGCCGATATGGCTGTGCCGGCCCCAGGGGGTGCGATAGGTCTTTTGTGTGATCTCAGATTACAGAAACTCATTACTTGTATCGAGTAGCCTGTTTTTGACGGCGGACACGGTGCTGCAAGACTGTGGGTTATGGCTCAGATAACTCTGCGTGGAACTCCCATCAACACCGTCGGCGATCTGCCCGCTGTCGGATCACCCGCTCCAGCGTTCTCGTTGACCGGATCCGATCTGGGAACCGTCAGCAAGGATCAATTCAGCGGGAAATCGTTGGTGCTCAACATCTTCCCCTCGATCGACACGCCGGTGTGTGCGACCAGCGTCCGCAAATTCAATGAGCAGGCATCCGCCCGTGGTCTGACGGTGGTGTGCGTGTCCAAGGATCTGCCGTTCGCCCTGAGCCGGTTCTGCGCCGCCGAGGGCATCGAGAACGTCAGCTCCGCCTCGGCCTTCCGGGACAGCTTCGGCGAGGACTACGGCCTGACGATCGTCGACGGCCCGATGGCCGGACTGCTGGCACGGGCGGTGGTGGTGGTCGGCGCCGACGGCAAGGTCGCCTATACCGAACTGGTTCCCGAGATCGCCCAGGAACCGGACTACGACGCGGCGCTGGCTGCCGCCGGCTAGCGGCGATCTTGACCGACCTGGCCTATAACGACAGCGGGGCCGGTGATCCGGTGCTGTTCATCTCCGGCACCGGCGGCGTTGGGCGGACCTGGCACATCCACCAGGTTCCGGCCTTCCTGGAGGCCGGCTACCGTTGCATCACCTTCGACAACCGCGGGGTCGGGGAGACGGAGAACGCCGACGGTTTCTCCACCGAACAGATGGTGGCCGACACCGCTGCCCTCATCGAGGAGGTGATCGGCGGACCCACCCGACTGGTCGCGATGTCGATGGGAGCGTTCATCGCCCAGGAACTGATGCTGGCGCGGCCCGAACTGGTGCGCCAGGCGGTGCTGATGGGAACCCGCGGGCGCCTCGATGACACGCGTAAGGCCTTCCGGGCCGCCGATATGGCGCTGGCGGAGTCCGGAGCTGTGATCCCGGCGGCCTACGCGGCCAAAGTCCGGGTGCTGGAGAACTTCTCGCCCAAGACGATCAACACTCCGGCGATCGGTGAGTGGCTGGAGGTTTTCACCGCTTTCCCGGTGCGGCAGACTCCGGGCTGGCGGGCCCAACTGACGGTGGTTCCCGCCGAGAACCGGCTGCCGGCCTACCGGTCGATCGGCACTGAGACGCTGGTTATCGGATTCGGCGATGACATCATCACCCCACCTGCGCTGGGCAGGGAGGTAGGTGAGGCGATGCCCAGGGGCCGCTACATCCAGATCGCGAACGCCGGGCATCTGGGCTTCCTGGAACGCCCGGATGCGGTCAACAAGGCGATGCTGGAATTCTTCGCCGGCGTGCTCATATGACACCCTGAAGTGGTGAACCCCTCGACGGCTCAGGCGCGGGTCGTCGTCGACGAACTCGTTCGTGGCGGCGTGCGCGACGTCGTGCTGTGTCCCGGGTCGCGTAACGCCCCGCTGGCCTTCGCGCTGGCCGGCGCGGACCGGGCCGGCAGGCTGCGACTGCACGTGCGCATCGACGAACGGACCGCCGGCTTTCTGGCGATCGGCCTGGCGCTGGGCAGTGGCCGGCCGGTGCCGATCGTGATGACCTCCGGGACCGCGGTGGCCAATCTCGGTCCGGCGGTGGTGGAGGCCAACTACGCCCGGGTCCCGCTGATCATCCTGAGCGCGAACCGGCCCTATGAACTGCTGGGTACCGGGGCCAATCAGACCATGGAGCAGCTGGGTTACTTCGGGACCCAGGTGCGTGCGTCGATCAGCCTCGGACTGGCCGAGGACGACAGGCTCGACGCGCAGAACGCGCAGTGGCGTTCGGCCACCTGTCGGGTGCTGGCTGCGGCAACCGGTGCCCGCACGGCGAACGCGGGTCCGGTCCAATTCGATATCCCATTGCGCGAACCCCTTGTGCCCGAACCGGATTCGGATCCGGAGGAATTCCCGCGGGGTAGGCCGGAAGCCCAACCGTGGACCTACACCCCGCCGGTGAGCTTCGACCAGCCGCTGGAGATCGATCTCACGCCGGACACCATCGTCGTCGCCGGACACGGGGCCGGGCTGCACCCGAACCTGGCTCATCTGCCCACCGTCGCCGAGCCCACCGCGCCGCATCCGGCCAATCCGCTGCATCCACTGGCGTTGCCGGGACTGCGGCCGCAGCAGGTCATCATGCTGGGCCGCCCGACCCTGCACCGGCCGGTCTCGGAGCTGCTGGCCGACCCGTCGGTGCCGGTGTACGCGCTGACCACCGGTCCGCGCTGGCCGGACGTGTCGGGCAACTCCCAGGCCACCGGAACCCGGGCGCAGACCGTCGGCTCCCCGAGCCCGGACTGGCTGTCACGATGCACACGGGCCAACCGCGCGGCGCTGGCTGCGGTCTCCGGTCAGTTGAAGGCACACCCGCTGGCCACCGGCCTGCACGTCGCCGCCGCCCTGGCCGATGCGCTGCGCACCGGTGACCAGTTGGTGCTCGGCGCCTCCAACCCGGTCCGCGACGCCGCCCTGGTCGGCTTGAACACCGATGGGATCACGGTGCGATCAAACCGCGGGGTGGCCGGTATCGACGGCACGGTGTCGACGGCCATCGGGGCCGCCCTGGGGCATCAGGGCCGGACCGTGGCCCTGCTCGGCGACCTGACCTTCGTCCACGACGCCTCCGGGTTGCTGATCGGGCCGACCGAACCACTGCCGAATGACCTGACCATCGTCGTGTCCAACGACAACGGTGGCGGCATCTTCGAGCTGCTCGAGCAGGGCGACCCCCGGTTCTCCGATGTCGCGTCGCGAATCTTCGGCACTCCGCATGATGTCGATCTTGGTGGGCTGTGCCGGGCGTATCACGTCGAATCCCGTCAGATCGAGGTCGGCGCACTAGGCCAGGCGCTGGACGAACCTCACGAGGGCATCCGGGTGCTCGAGGTCAAGGCTGATCGCTCATCGCTGCGACAACTGCACGCAGCCATCAGAGCGGCTCTGTGATCGCTTCCGTGGTCGGCCGGCTGCGGTCGGCGGTGGAGGCGGCCCTGCCGACGCGCAACATCGGGATGCCCGACACCCGCGACCGAAAAGCGTTGCGCTGGGCCAAAACCGCGGTCTGGATCCTGATGGGCATTGTCACCTTGCAATCGCTGCTGCTGATCGCGGGCGCCTGGCGCAACGACCGTCAGATCGAACGTCATCTTGGAGTTGCCGAAGCCGAGGTGCTCTCGGCAGGCCCACGCCGTTCGACGATCGAGTTCGTCACTCCCGACCGGGTGACCTATCGGCCCGAACTCGGCGTGCTGTATCCCTCGGAACTGGCGACCGGCATGCGGATCTACGTCGAATACGACAGGAACAATCCGAATCTCGTTCGGGTACAGGATCGCAATGCCGCACTGGCCATCATCCCGGCGGGGTCGATCGCCGTGGTCGGATGGCTGGCCGGCGGCATGATGCTGGCTGGACTGGTGCAGCTTGAACGACGTTTACCCGATGCCACATCTTTGAAACATGATGTTCATCTGAGAGGTTCCTGAAGGGTCTTGCCATCCTCGACAGCGGCCGTGGAAAATAGTAGTCAGGTTCGGGGAAGCACCTGATATTTGTGCAGGCGCACAAGTCCTTTCGCGGTTTGAGTGTGGGGAGTCATCAGATGAACGAAAGAGCCTTCGGCCAGGATCTCCACGGATTCGCCATCGAATTGCGCAAGCTCGCTTACACCATGCCGGCCGGACACGAGGACCGGCTCATCCATCTCAGTGAACGGATGGTGCAGCGGGCGCGGCAGACGACGGTCAGGCCTTCCTCTGACACCGCCTGAAACCTGAGGCGGTACCGTCAAGCAGGTGAGCCGCGCGTCGCTGGACAAGGACCCTCGTGATGTGGCGTCGATGTTCGACGGGGTGGCCCGTCGCTACGACATCACCAACACCGTCCTGTCGGCCGGTCAGGATCGCTCGTGGCGGCGGGCCACACGCGAGGCATTGGGGGTCGGACCTGGCGACAGGGTTCTGGACCTGGCTGCCGGAACCGCCGTATCGACGGTCGAACTCGAGAAGTCCGGCGCTTGGTGTGTGGCCGCCGACTTCTCGGTGGGCATGCTCAAGGCGGGGGCTGGGCGGGCTGTGCCGAAGGTAGCCGCCGACGCAACCCGGTTGCCGTTCGACGACGAGGTTTTCGACGCGGTGACGATCAGCTTCGGCCTGCGCAACGTGGTGGACAACCTCACCGGGCTGCGGGAGATGGCCCGGGTCACCCGGCCGGGCGGGCGATTGGTGGTCTGCGAGTTCTCCACCCCGACCGTCCCGGTTTTCAGCGAGGTCTACAAGAACTATCTGATGCGCGCACTGCCCCGCGTCGCCCGTGCGGTGTCAAGCAACCCGGAGGCGTACGTCTATCTGGCCGAGTCGATCAGGGCGTGGCCCGACCAGGCCGCTCTGGCCCGCCGCATCGAGGAGGCCGGCTGGGGCGAGGTCCGCTGGCGCAATCTGACCGGCGGAATCGTCGCTCTGCACGCCGCGATGAAACCCGCGTCGCCAAGCGAGAATCTGACTAGCTGAACGGTTTTCGGCGATCTGCCAGTCGTGATCCGGCGCCGGCGCCACGCCACAACCGGGCCACCCAGTCGGCGTCCTCGTCGGTCACGAGGTTGCCCATCACCCTGACCGCGACGTCCATCAGCCGGCGCGAGCGCATCCCGATCGGACCGGCCAGTGGCAGGAATCTCGGCACAGTCAGCAGCACGCCCAGCCGGCGGGCGACGGAGAAGCCGCGGCCGTAGTGCTTCTGTAGCAGGGCCGGCCACGCAGACTGCACATCACCGGAGCCCAGCATGCCGGCTGCCAGCCGTCCGGTCTCAAGCCCGTAGTCGATGCCCTCACCGTTGAGCGGGTTTACGCATGCGGCGGCGTCGCCGACCAGCAACCAGTTCGGCCCGGCCACCCCGGACACGGCGCCGCCCATCGGCAGCAGTGCAGAGGACACCGCCCGCGGTTCGCCTCCGAATCCCCAATCGCGCCGCCTGCTGTCCGCGTAGTGATTGATCAGCGGGCGCAGCGCCACGTCCGCGGGCCGCCTGGCAGTGGCCAGCGCGCCCACGCCGATGTTCACCTCACCGTTGCCCAGCGGGAAGATCCAGCCGTAGCCGGGAAGCACCTGCCCGTCGACGGAACGCAACTCCAGATCCGAGGAGATCCACTCCTCGGCGGCGCGCGGTGAGGCCAGATAACCCCGCGCCGCGACCCCGTACACCGTCTCCTGGTGCCATTGGCGTCCCAGTGTGCGACCCAGCGTCGATCGCGCCCCGTCGGCGACGATCAGCCACCGGCAGGAGATCTTCCGGCCGTCCTCGAGCGTCACGGCCGTCACCCGGCCCATCGAGTCCGGCGTCGCCCCGACCGCCTTGGCGCCCAGCAGCATTCCGGCGCCGGCATCCTCGGCGGCCTTGCGCACCTGATCGTCGAGTTCGGTGCGAGGCACCGCCGAGCTGATTCCGGGGAACGACGGCCCCGGCCAGGGAACCTCGACCGAGGTGCCGAACCCGGTCAACCGCAGCCCGTGGTGACGGATCCGGCCGTCCAGCCACTCGCCGAGGCCCAACAGCCGCAGTTCGGCTACAGCCCGCGGGGTCAACCCGTCGCCGCAGGCCTTGTCGCGGGGAAATTCGCGCGAGTCGACCACCAGAACCTGATGGCCGGCCAGGGCCGCCCAGGCGGCTGCGGACGAGCCGGCCGGTCCGGCACCCACCACGAGTACCTCAGCTGACATCGAGTTCACGCCCTTCAGTATGTTGTGAGGGTGCGGACACCGGCCAGCGTGGTAGCAGGCGTCGACTTCGGCGACCCCGCCTTCGCTCAGGAAGTCCGCGAGAGCGTGGCCCGCGTCGAGGATCTGATCGCCGAGGAACTGCGTTCCGGCGACGAACTGATGACCGAGGTCGCGCTGCACCTGTTCGAAGCCGGCGGCAAGCGGTTCCGCCCGCTGTTCACAGTTCTGTCCGCGCACATCGGACCGCACCCGGAGGCCTGGCAGGTCACTGTCGCGGGAGCGGTCATCGAGCTGGTTCACCTGGCCACTCTCTACCACGACGACGTGATGGACGAGGCACAGGTGCGCCGCGGTGCTGAATCGGCAAATGCGCGCTGGGGCAACAACATTGCGATCCTGGCCGGTGATTACCTGTTCGCCACCGCTTCGAAGCTGGTTGCACAGCTTGGCCCGGACGCGGTGCGCATCATCGCCGAGACCTTCGCGCTTTTGGTCACCGGTCAGATGCGGGAGACCAAGGGGGCTTCCCCGGACGCCGATCCCGTCGCGCACTACCTGAAGGTGATCGCCGAGAAGACCGCCTGCCTGATCGCCGCGTCCGGACGGCTCGGCGGCACGTTCGCCGGAGCCACCGAGGATCAGGTGGAGCGGCTGGCCCGGATCGGGGAGATCGTCGGGATCGTGTTTCAGATCTCCGACGACATCATCGATATCGAGGCTGACCCGGACGATTCGGGCAAGCTGCCCGGAACCGATCTGCGCGAGGGAGTCCACACCCTGCCGGTTCTGTTCGCGCTTCAGGAGACCGGGCCGGCCGCTGACCGGTTGCGGGAGTTGCTCAAAGGTCCGGTCGAAGACGATGCCGCAGTGGCCGAGGCGCTCGAGCTGTTGCGTGCCTCCGGCGGCATAGCCGCAGCCAAGGACACCGTGCTGCAGTACGCGGCGCAGGCCCGGGCCGAACTCGACGGCCTCCCGGACGGCCCCGGACGCCGGGCGCTGGCTTCGCTGGTGGATTACACGGTCAACCGCCACGGATGAGCTTCGTCCGGAACCGGACGGCACTCTCGGGCGTTACTCTCACCGGGGTATCGATTGAAGGAGACGCGATGACCTGGCACCCGACCGCCAATCGGACGAAGACGTTTCTGCTGCTCGTCGGAATGTCGGCGCTGATCGTTTTCATCGGCTCACTGTTCCAGAACAAGTCCGTCCTGGGACTTTCGGTGCTGATGGCGGTCGGCATGAACATCTACGTCTATTTCAACAGCGACAAGCTGGCACTGCGCGCGATGCACGCGCAGCCGATCACCGAGGTCCAGGCACCCGAGATCTACCGGATCGTGCGCGAACTGGCCACCACCGCCCACCAGCCGATGCCGCGGCTGTATATCAGCGATACGGCCAACCCCAACGCCTTCGCCACCGGTCGCAATCCGCGCAATGCGGCGGTGTGTTGTACGACCGGCATCCTGAACCTCCTCACCGAACGAGAGTTGCGCGCGGTGCTCGGCCACGAGTTGTCGCACGTGTACAACCGCGACATCCTGATCTCCTGCGTCGCCGGTGCGCTCGCCTCGGTCATCACCGGTCTGGCCAATATGGCGATGTTCGCCAGCGCCTTCGGTGGTAACAACCGCCAGAACGGTAGCGGCGTGAATCCCCTAGCCATGCTGTTGGTTTCGTTGCTTGGGCCGATCGCCGCGAGTGTGATCCGGATGGCGGTGTCCCGTTCGCGGGAATACCAGGCCGATGAGTCCGGCGCCGAACTCTCCGGTGATCCGCTGGCGCTGGCCTCGGCGCTGCGCAAGATCAGCGGGGGTGTGGAGCAGGCGCCGTTGCCGCCGGCTCCCCAGATCGCCGATCAGGCCCACCTGATGATCGCCAGCCCGTTCCGGTCGGGGGAGCGGATCGGAAATCTGTTCTCCACCCATCCGCCGATCCAAGACAGGATCGCGCGGCTGGAGAAAATGGCCCAGGGCTAGTCAGGCGCTCTTCTTCGGAGCGACAGCTCAGTTGGACGTCGTGGCCGAAGACGGCGACTTGGTGCGGCTGCCGTTGTGGTTACCCGGTTTCAGCGCGTTATTGACCACGCCGCCGATCGCGTTGACCACCGAGCTGACCGCATCCTTGACCACGTCGACCGGATTGGTGACGTTCGTCGGAAGCTGCAACGGGTTGCCCGTCACCGAACCGGTGTTTCCAGGCGCGTAGTCCGCCGGCGGGCTGGTGATGGTGAGCCGCGGACGGACCGTGGCGGCGGTGATATCGGGGAGCGGAGCGGCCGCGGGGTCTGCGACCGGAGCTTCGACGGCGGGAGCCGGATCGTCGCTGGGCGCTGACGCGGCTGCGGCAGCGGGCACCGGCGCTGTAGCCGGGGCCGGCGGGAAGAGGTTCTGCAGCTGGGTCGGCAGCGCGGCGGTGATCGTCTTGTAGGCGACCACGGTGGTGTCATTGATCTTCTGCACCAGGGCCACGACGCCGTCGGCGTAGGCCACCGTGGTGATGTTGGTGAGAGGGTCGGTCGAACAGCTCACCGCACCGCTGCAGTCGATATGTCCCTGCATATCGACCACCGGCTTGTTCGGCAGGGCCAGGGCCTGATCCGAGATCTGCGCGGCCGAGGGGTCCATGGCGGGGAAGACCCTGATCTCGGAGGCATTGGGTGTGGCTCCGGGTGTGAAGGCCACCCGGAGAGGACCCGCCTTGGCGGCGGTCGTGCCGGTGCTGCTGAGCAGGGTGGCCAGCTCGGTGGCGTCGGAGGATCCGTCGCCGATGGCCATCACTCCGGCCTGGTTGTCGGACGGGGAGGCACCGAAAAGGCTCAGCGAGCCGTCGAAGTTGGCGTTGACGAATCCGTCGGTCGTCTGGCCGGTGGTGGCTAGCAGCATCAGACCGCCAGCAACGCCCAGAGCGGTCACGCCGATGCGTGCCACCTGCCCTGTTCGCCAGTTCACTGCCGTCTGCCTTTCCCCTCTGATTACGAGGGTGCGCCTAAGATTCTCTTAGTTTAAATGTACCTGGCCGGGATTCAAATCACCGGGCCTTCATGATGGCGTTCGGTACGTTGGTGGGGTGCTGAAGTCGGTTACCAACGGGACCATTGTTGCTGCAGTGGCTTCTGTGGCGATGATCGTGCCTGGTCTGGGGACTGCGATGGCCGACCCTGACCCGGCTCCCGCACCTCCGCCGCTGCCGAACGTCAACGCCTACACCCCGATCAGCCCGGTCGGCTACACCGTCAACAACGGCCAGTGGTACGCCTTCGCCGGCCCGGCCGGGGTCACCTGCATTCTTAATCGAGCAAACGGCGACTACGGGTGCAGCGGTCCGTTGCCCGGCGCTCCGGAGGGAGCGAACCTCGTCAGCGCAGGCGCCGTCGGACCGCCCACCTTCTCCGCCGCCCCCGGATCGCTTTTCGCCGCCGCCGGACCGGTCAAATCGCTGCCGCCCAACACCCGGCTGAGCTTCCGCGAGGTCAGTTGTGGGGTGGACGGCGCCGGAGTGGTGGCATGCGTCAATAGCCGCGATCAGGTGGGCTTCGTCGTCGGCCCGTCGGGCAGTTTCATCAACGATGTGATGCCGCTGCTGGAGCGGCCCGAGGCCACCAACCCGTACAGCATCGGCTTCCCGCGCTGAGCTGCCGGCGCGGACGGGATCAGAACCGGGTGCCGTCGACCTCGTGGCCGGGTTTCTCGGCCATCAGACCCTTGTAGGCGTCCTCCACGGTCGCACCGTGATTGACCACCGCGTCGACCTCGCGGGCGATCGGCATGTTGATGCCGTACTTCTCGGCGAACTCCATGATCACACTGGCGGCCTTGACGCCCTCGGCGACCTGGTTCATCCCGGCAATGATCTCCTGCACGGTCTTGCCCGAACCCAGTTCCTCGCCGACATGGCGGTTGCGGGACCGCTTGGAGGTGCAGGTGACGATGAGGTCTCCCATACCTGCTAGGCCCGAGAAGGTGTCGCGTTGCCCGCCGATCGCCTCGCCGAGCTTGGACATCTCGCGCACCGCACGGGTCATCACCATGGCCCGAGTGTTCTCGCCGATGCCCAGTGAGTAACCCATTCCAACCGCGATCGCGTAGACGTTCTTGAGCGCGCCGGCGATCTCCACACCGACGACGTCGTCGGTGGTGTAGGTGCGAAAACGTTTGGTGCGGAACATGTCTGCGAGATTCGCGGCGAGATTACGGTCCGGCATCGCCAGCACTGCAGCCGCCGCGTAACCCTCGGCGACCTCCTTGGCGATATTCGGGCCCGCCAGGATGCCGGCCGGGTGTCCCGGCAGAATCTCCTCGACGATCTGGCTCATCCGCATGTTGGTGCCCTGCTCGAGGCCCTTGACCAGACTGACCACCGGAACCCACGGCCGCAGTTCCTTGGCCAGTTCGCCCAGCACGCCGCGGAATCCGTGCGAGGGCACGCCCATGACGATCACGTCGGCGGCGTGCGCGGCCTCATTGAAATCGTTGGTGGCGCGAAGGTTTTCGGGAAGCGCGACGTCATCGCCCAGGTAACGCGAATTGCGGTGGTTCTTGTTGATGTCATCGACGGTCTCCTGCGACCGCACCCATTGCAGTGTCGGACCGCGGCGGGCGCAGATGGACGCGACGGTGGTCCCCCAGGACCCGCCTCCGAGTACGACGACTTGCGATGCGCGGCGATCTGTCATGGCGATCAACGTAGTGCCGTGGGCCCCCGCGCACGGCGAGTTCGGCGAACCGGCTACCCGACGAGTTGTGCGGGTGCCTTCGTCCGGCCGAAGACCATGTCCTCCTCGATCTTGTCGAGAAAACGGAAGTCGATGGCATCGGCAAGGAAGTCCTGGCGCACCACCCACGGCCGCTTGGTGCTCGACTTGGGCAGTGCGTGCGGACTGCGCTTGACGTAGCCGGCCTGCAGATCCCAGGTCGGCTTCTCCGCCGGCGCTCCGCCGCCGAGGTGCGGATAGGCGTGGGTATAGCCGTGGGCGTTCATGTACTCGATCAGTTTCGCCGAGGCACGCGCTGTCATGTCGGCGCGCAGAGTCCAGGAGGCATTGGTATAGCCGATGCACCAGAACAGGTTCGGCACGTCATCGAGCATGTGCGCCTTGTAGGAGAACCGGTCGGCCGGCTTGACCTCTGCGCCGTCGACGCTCACCTTCACCCCGCCGAGGGCCTGCAACTGCAAGCCGGTCGCCTTGACCACGATGTCGGCGTCGATGCGCTTGCCGGAGGTCAGCACAACACCGTCTGCGTCGAAGTGATCGATGTGGTCGGTGACGACCTCGAGATTGCCCTTGGTGATCTCCTCGAACACGTCGCCGTCGGCCACCAGGCACATGCGCTCATCCCACGGGTTGTACCGCGGATTGAAGTCGACATCGACCGGATAGCCCGCGGGCAGCTTGCTCACGTTCTGACGACGCACGAACTTGCGGACGCCGTTGGGAAAACCACGTGCGATGACCCATAACACCTTCTCGAAGGTCAGCGCGATTCCACGAATCGTGTTGTAGTACGCCTTCTTTGGCATCACATGGCGCATCGCGTTGTAAACCGGATTGATGCGCGGCATCGAGAACAGGTAGCCGGGGGAGCGTTGCAGCATGGTGACGTGGCCGGCTTTGCGGGCTAATGCGGGCACCAGCGAGACGGCGGTGGCGCCAGAGCCGATCACCACGATCTTCTTTCCGCTGTAATCCAGGTCGTCCGGCCAGTGCTGAGCGTGGATGACGGTGCCCTTGAAGTCGTCGATGCCGGCGAAGTCCGGGCTGTAGGGCTGGTCGTAGTTGTAGTAACCGGAACCGAAGAAGACGAACCTGCTGCGATAGGCCTTGCGGGTTCCGTCCTCGGTGACGTGGACGGTCCACGTGTCGGTTCCCGAATCCCAGTCGGCGGAGTCCACCATGGTCCGGAAGTGCATGTGCGGGTAGATGCCGTGCTTGCGCGCGGCGTCCTCCATGTAGTCGCGGATCTGATCGCCGTCGGCGACGTACTCCTTACCGCGCCAGGGCTCCCACGGCCAGCTGAGGGTGAAGATCGAGGAGTCCGACCGCACGCCGGGGTAACGGAACAGGTCCCAGGTGCCGCCGATACGCTCCCGGCGCTCGAGGATGACATAGCGGGTGGCGGGATTGCTTTGTCCGAGGTGGTAGGCAGCACCGATTCCGGAGATGCCGGCGCCGATGATGATGACGTCGTAGGTCCCGCCGTCGGCTTCGGCAGGGCGGGTGACTTCGTCCGGGGTCACGGTCATCGAATCCTCCGAATGGGCGTGCTGTGGTGACGTAACCCACCTTATGACCGCGGGCGGACCAGTGTCAGCGGTAGTTCACGAACTGCAGGGCCACCTCGAGGTCGGCCCCCTTGAGCAATGCCTGGACTGCCTGCAGATCGTCGCGGCTCTTCGAGGTCACCCGGATCTCCTCGCCCTGGATCTGGGTCTTGACGCTCTTGGGGCCCTCGTCGCGGATCAGCTTGGTGACCTTCTTGGCGTTCTCGCTGTTGATGCCCTGCTTGATGGTGCCGCTGACCTTGTACGTCTTGCCCGAGGGCTGCGGCTCGCCGGCATCGAAGGCCTTCATCGAGATGTCGCGGCGGATGAGCTTCTCCTTGAACACCTCGACGGCGGCCTTGGCCCGCTCCTCGGTGGAGGAGACGATCTCGATGACCTCATCGCCCTTCCAGGCGATCGTGGTGTCGGTGCCGCGGAAGTCGAACCGGGTCGACAGTTCCTTTCCGGCCTGGTTCAGGGCGTTGTCGACCTCCTGGCGGTCGACCTTGCTGACGATGTCGAACGACGAATCCGCCACTTTCGCTGCTCTCCTCGGTGGATAGGGCCGTTTGTGTCCGGGGTACATCCTCGTTGTACCCTGCTACTCGCATCAAACCGGGTGTTTCGGTTTGACCCAGGCAGGTTGCCCGAGCGGCCAATGGGAGCGGACTGTAAATCCGTCGGCGAAAGCCTACACAGGTTCGAATCCTGTACCTGCCACCCACGTGCGAGCGAGTAGGGAGTACCGGTGGCTGCAAGGTCACCCGCGGCCAGCGCTACTCGCCCCGGAAACGGCCGCCAAAACTATTCCCGCAAGCCCTCGATGACCAGTTCATGTTCACGTCACGCCTGAACTGCACCCCGCCTATCGATCACGGCAGTATCCGACTCCGCGGCTGCGGATTTGCAAGGGATATCCCTGTATCGCCGTGAACCCGGGTTTCTCTACGGTTCGGGACAAAGCGTACTGATTGGGGGCACAGTGAGTAGTAGTCACAGCTGTATCGGACGTGTCGGCGCGCTGGCGCTGTTCCTCGGTGTGGGCGGCGCGCTCGCCGCTCTTCCGGCAACGGCTTCCGCCGACACCGGCGCTCCCGATCCCGGGCAGTCGCAGAGCGCTCGGAGCCAGACCCGTGACACGACCTCGGCCGAATCGCCCGCCCCTGGCCGGCGCAGCGCTGTCAGGGCGAAGGCGGTCAGTGCTGTCAGCATCAACCCGCTCAGCCGGGCGACAGGCGGGGTCGGCCCGGCGACCCCAGTCGCTGAGTCGCTGGGTTGGGCCGCACTCGCCGTGAGCCGTCGTGAGCTCCCCGTCAGCAGCACCGCCGTCGCGACGGCGGCAGTGGCCGCCGCGGCGCCCGCCGCTGTATCGGCCGACCCGGCGATCGGCGCCGCTCTGTTGGCCGCGGCCAAGGAGGTCGTGGTCTCCGTGGCGGGCGGGGAGAATCTCGGCGTCGCACTGCAGGGTGCGGTGGCCTCGGTGGGGGATGCCCCGTTGACCGAGGTTCTGGCCGACCCGGCGGTGTCGGGACAGACCGCTGGCAGCGTCACCACTGGTCTGGCGGCTGACCCAACGGTGCGGACCGCGGTCGGGACCTTGATCAGCGATTCCGTCTCCGCCGTCGAAGCGATCCTGCCTGGCGTCGGCGCCTTGGCCGCGCCGGTCGCTGACGCCGCTGTCAGTCTGCTGGCCGATCCGGCAGCCGCCAGTGGCTTTGGCGCGGTGGCGAACTCGTTCGTGACGACCCTGGTGGGTCAGACCGGTCCCACGTTGACCACCGTCGCGACCGAGCTGATCGCCGGTCTGTCCGGCAGCGATCCCGCCGGTGCGCTGAACGCGGCCTTGAGCAAAGTGTTAACCGACGCCGGCCTCCAGTCGGGCTTGGTCTCCGCCGCCGGCGCGGCACTCGAAGCCGGTCTGTCCAACACCGGCTTGGTCAACGCGGTCATCGAACAAGTGGCGACAAATCCTGCATTCCTCGCGGCGATCGCTGACGCGATTCCGGGGCCATTCGGCGCGACGGTCGTGGCCGCGTTGTCCGATCCGGCACTGGTGGACGGCTTCCTTGCTCAGGACGGTGTCGTGGCGGCACTGTCGAGCACGGCCTCCGCAGTCCTCGGCGACTTGTTCGCCGGCACCCCGGCCCCCGTCGCTTTGCAGAGTGCACTCGGCGCGTTGCAGTCCGACCCGGTGATCCAGTCCGCTCTGAGCAACTCGATCCCGTTCGCGTTGGGCGCGTTCCTCACGGGCGCTATCAACAGCCTTCCACTCCCGCAGTTCGTGCGCGATGCGATCGCCGTCGGGGTCGACTCACTGGTGAACAACCCGTCTGTCCAGAATTTGGTCGGCGTGGTATCCGACACGATCGTGAACGGCGGCTCGGTGATCGATCTGGTCCCGACCTTGATCGGGTCCGTCATCAGTTCGCCGGCTCTGCAGATGGCCCTCGGCGGCGCTATCGGCCAAGGGGTCGGCGCGCTGTTCGGCAACAACCCGATCGGGTTCATCGTCGGTCAGGTGACTGGCGTCGCGGCGACCATCGCCGTCGGCATGGCCTCTGGTCTAGCAGGGCTGGTCAACCTCTTCGCTCCGGGGTTCCTCACCTCGCTCCTCGGAGCAATCAACCCCGCTGCGAGCGTCTATCTGGTCAACGTGGTTCCGCCGGCGAACACGATGGTGCTGACGGTCGGCTAAAGGCTGACGGCCGGTGGTCCACCGGCCATCCACACGCGTGGCCCGCTGCGGGCCGGATGGCTGCAAACCACGCCGGCCTCAGATGATCGCCATGTGTGGGGCTGTCCGAGCGTGTCTTTTCCCTGAGCGGGCGGGTGGCGCGTCATCGCTGCTCCGCACTGGTCTTGGTCTGCGTGTTGTCAGATCAACAGGCTCGACCCCGACGACCGCCCGCACGTGTTTCGATAGACGCTGTGGAACGCCTCTTCAACGCAATCCTCGCCCTCAAGGAACGCGGACTGCTGCCCGATGCGGTGATGCGGGCGTTGGTGCGCCGCATGTGCGCCCAGTGGGTGAGCACCTTCGAGTGCGGTGGCGATACCGCCAAGCAGGCCGCTTACAAGAAGCGCTACTTCGACAAGTTGCGCGCCAGTGCCGGTGCCCTGCACCAGGACGACGCCAACATCCAGCATTACGAGGTGCCCACCGAATTCTTCCTGACCATGCTCGGGCCGTACCTGAAGTACTCGTGCTGTGAGTTTCCCGCCGAAGACACCAGCCTTGCCGACGCCGAGGTCGCGATGCTGAGGACCTTCCTCGACGACCGCCTCGATATCGCTGCGCTGATCAAGGCGAAAGGCAACCTCAAAGTCCTCGACCTCGGCTGCGGCTGGGGATCGCACGGTAGTTATCTGCTGGACAACCATGACGGCGTGCATGTCACGTTCTTCTCCAACAGCGCCACCCAGCAGGACTTCATCAAGCAACGCAACGCCCGGCACGAGGGCCGCTTCATCGGCGTCAAGGCCGACGCCAGCGCCTTTGATGATCCGTCCTTCAGAGGCGCGTTCGACGTGATCGTGTCTTGCGAAATGCTCGAGCACATGAAGAACTACGAGATGGTGCTGAGCAAGATCAGCTCGTGGTTGACGTCTGACGGCCGGATGATGGTGCAGATTCTCGGGAATCGCCGGTTCGCCTACGACTTCAACACCACCGACTGGATGGGGAAGTACTTCTTCGCCGGCGGCACCATGCCCAGCCGTGACCTGCTCGAGCACTTTTTGCCGGCTGACCTCAAACAGACCCGCGTGTGGGACGTCAACGGACGGCAGTACACCAGAACTCTCGACGCCTGGCTTCATCGTCTCGATGCCAATAGGGCCGACTGTCTGCGCGCGCTCGAGGGTGGGCCGGTGCCGGCGTCGATCGCGTTGGAACGCTGGCGGATGTTCCTGCTGTTCTGCTCGGAGGTCTTCGGCTACCGCAACGGCAACGAGTGGATGGTCTTCCACTATCTCTTCGAGAAGGCCTGATACACCCCGTTTTGTCGCGGCAGGGGTTGGCGTATCAGCGATCTGCTCGACCTCCTCGTCGGGCTCGGGCGAGGGTGAAGGCGCATAACCGGAGTTAGCCGCGCGTCGGTTTTCTGGTGTAGCTGTGACACCTGTGCTGATCGTGCTATTTCCCTGTCAGCGTAAAAACTGCGGGGTTTTGCTCTTTATGCTCATTTGCGGTACCCTGTGGCTAATCATTTGCTGAGTTAGGTCGGGGATCATCATGAGCGCTGCTCACAGCTATATCGGACGCGTTGGCACACTCGCGGTGCTGCTCGGAATCGGCGGCGTGATCGCGGCCTTGCCGGCGACGGCCTCGGCAGACACCGGCGCGACGGACTCCGGGTCCCGGCAGCAGACTCAGGGCGCCCGCGGGCAGGCCCAGGATCAGGCGCCCGGCGATTCGGTGGTCTCGCCGGGTCGCCGCAGCGCGCATGGTTCAGCAAAGCCCTCCGGTGCCGCGTCCACCCGTTCCGGCCATTCCGCACTGCCGGCGACCGTGGCGAACGCCCCCGTCGTCGACGTAGCTGTGCCGGCGCACGCGTCGACCGCCGTCGAGTCCGGCGCCACCGCGGCGGTGCCGTCCGTCCTCGCCGCCGCTCAGGAGATCGCGACCGACGCCGTGTCGTCGGTCCCGGCCCCTGCGGTCCTGACGGCGAGCGCACCGCGCGCCGCCCTCTCGGGCGCCGGCCTCAACGCGCTGAGTTGGCTGGCCGGCGGCGCCGATCCCGGTTCACCGATCGCCGCGCCGCTCGCCTGGGCCACACTGGCGGTCAGCCGCCGTGAGATCTCCTCCACGACCACCGTGGCACCCGCGGCTGCAGTGACCACCTCGGCCCCGGCAGCAGCGCTCACCGGCCCGCTGGCCGCGCCCGGCGTCAGCGCCGCACTGTTGGCAGCGGCCAAGCAGGTCATCCTGACCGTGGCCGGCGGCGGCAATATCGGCGTCGCGCTGCAGACTGCGATGACCACGCTGCAAGCCGATCCGGCGTTTGTCGGCGTCTCGCTCGCCTCGGTCGTCGCTGACCCGGGTGCCGCGCAGGCGCTGGGACAGACCGCAAGTGACTTGATCACCGGACTTGCGGCTGACTCGGCGGTGCGGACCGCCGTCGGTGGCTGGATCAGCGGGTCGATCTCGGCAGCGGTCGCCAACCTTCCCGGTGGTTCCGCGCTCGCGACGAGCGTCGCCAACGCGGCGGTAGGTCTGCTGGCCGACACGGCTGCAGCCAACGGCCTTGGTGCCGTTGCCAATTCGTTCGTGACGAGCCTGCTGGGCCAGTCCGGCGTCTCGACAACGCTGACCACTGTCGCCACTCAGCTCATCAGCGGCCTTTCCGGTAGCGATCCCGCAGGCGCGGCGAACGCAGCCTGGAATGCGCTGGTGGCTGACTCTGGTTTCGCCTCCGGCTTCGGGTCCGCGGTCAGCAGCGCGCTCAACACGGGTCTGTCCGACTCGGGACTGGTGAACGGTTTGGGTGTCGCCGTCAGCACGCTCGTCAGCGGTGTGGCGGGCGACGCGAGCCTGCAGTCGTTGATCGTCAATCAGATCAACGGCTACCTGGCCTCGGCCGGCACCGGTAGCCCGGTGGCCGGAGCGCTCGGCGCCGTCGTCACCGGTCTGCTGACCAACTCCGCGGTCGTCAACGGACTGGCCGGCGCGGCCGGTTCGGCGGTGATCAGCTTCCTGGGTCAGCCCGGTATCGCCGCGGCACTGGCCGGTGCGGCCGGACAGGCTGTCACCGCACTGGTCGCCGGAACCCCGTCGGTCGCAGTGCTACAGGCCGCTGTTGCGGGACTGATGGCGAATCCGGCCGTCAACCCCGCCGTGGCCACCGCCGTCGGCGCCGCGGTCAGTGCGCTGCTGGGCAACTCCGCCCTGATCAACTCGATCGCGTCGGCCGCCTCCTCGGTGGTCAGCGGTCTGGCGACCGACCCGTCGATCATCGCCTCGTTGAGTGACATGATTCCCGCACCGTACGGCGCTGCGATCCTCTCCACGCTGTCCGATCCGGTGGCGACTGCCCGGCTGGCCACCTTGGTCGGCACGCTGGTGACCGGTTTCGTCGGCCAGAGCGGCGTGACCTCGGCCCTGTCCGGAGCCGCCAGCCAGGTCGTCTCAGCGGTGCTGGCCGGAACCCCGGCGTCGGCGGCGCTGCAGAGTGTGCTGGCCTCACTGCAGGCCGTGCCGGCCTTCGCGGCCGCACTCAACAGCACCATCTCGGCTGCGATCAGCGGGATCCTGGGTGACCCGGCGGTCGAGACGGTGGTCATCACCGTGACCGAGGAAGCCATCACCAGCATCGTCAACGACGCCAGCAACGGCCTGCCCCCGGTCGTGGGTGAGGTGCTGATCGCCGCGGTCGATTCGCTGGTTGCCAACGACGCCGTGCAGAACCTGATCGGTGAGGTCGCCGGCACTGTCGTGTCCGGCGAGACGACGGTGGCCGAACTGGTTCCGACGCTGGCCGTCACGGTGATCAGCTCGCCGCCGCTGCAGCTTGCTCTCGCTGCGGCCGTCGGCCAGGGCATCGGCGCGCTGTTCGGTGACAACCCGGTCGGCTTCGTCGTCGCCCAGGTCACCGGCGCGGCCGCCGCCATCGCCATCGGCATGGCATCCGGGCTGGCCGGGTTGATCAACCTCTTCAACCCCGGCTTCATCAGCGGGCTGTTGGCCGGTCTGACCATCCCGGCGGCCAGCGCCTACCGGGTTGAACCGAACTCCAGCCTGGTACTGCTGACTGTGTAGTTCCCTGGTTGTCGCGCGGTCCGCGCGCAATCCAGGTTTACTTACTCCCACGTCTTTTCGGGCACGGGGGAGGTCAGCTTGCGTCTTATCGACTTCAAGGCCAAGACGCCGCTCATCGGGATGTTCATGGTCTTTCTGGCGATGGGCATCGTCGCGCTGACGGCCTATCAGCGGGCCGGCTGGTACTCGATCGTGGGGTACGCGATCGCCGCAGCCATCGCGGTCTTCGGCGTCATGTTCACCTTCCGCGACATCCCGGAACCGCCGCATGACGGCAAGGATGCACCGCAGTGACCGCGGTGGCCGAGCCGACCGGGGAGTCGTCGGCGCCCAACCCCGAGGATGCCGGTTACCACAAGAGTCTCAAGCCTCGGCAACTTCAGATGATCGCCATCGGCGGCGCCATCGGAACCGGGTTGTTCCTGGGCGCCGGTGGCCGGCTGGCCAGTGCCGGTCCGGGCCTGTTCCTGGTGTACGCGTTCTGCGGTCTGTTCGTCTTCTTCATCCTGCGAGCGATGGGCGAGCTCGTCCTGCACCGACCGTCATCGGGATCGTTCGTCTCCTACGCCCGCGAATTCCTCGGCGAGAGAGCCGCCTACGTCGCGGGTTGGATGTACTTCCTGAACTGGGCGATGACCACGATCGTCGACTCCACCGCGATCGCCACCTATGCCCGGTTCTGGGGGGTATTCGATCGCTACCCCCAGTGGCTCATCGCATTGGTCGCACTGGCCCTGGTGTTCGCGATGAATATGGTCTCGGTTGCACTGTTCGGAGAGTTCGAGTTCTGGGCCGCGCTGATCAAAGTCGTCGCGCTGCTGACGTTTCTGGTGGCCGGCACCATCTTCCTGGCCGGGCGCTACCAGATCGACGGGCACTCCACCGGTTTCAGTGTGATCAACAACCACGGGGGATGGTTCCCCGTCGGCATGCTGCCGCTGGTCGTGGTGACCTCCGGGGTGATTTTCGCCTATGCCGCGGTCGAACTCGTCGGCACCGCGGCCGGTGAGACGGCCGAGCCGGAGAAGATCATGCCGCGGGCCATCAACTCCGTGATCGCCCGGATCGCACTGTTTTATGTCGGATCACTGTTCCTGCTCGCACTGCTGTTGCCCTACACCGATTATTCGGCGGACGAAAGTCCGTTCGTGACCTTCTTCTCCAAGGTCGGCATCCAGGGTGGCGGCACACTGATGAACATCGTCGTGATGACGGCGGCGTTCTCCAGCCTCAACGCGGGCCTGTACTCCACGGGCCGCATCCTGCGCTCGATGTCGATGAACGGCAGCGCACCCAAATTCACCGGTGTGATGTCCTCGCGCGGTGTGCCCTACGGCGGTATCTGCCTGACCGCCTCGATCGGTCTGCTGGGTGTGCTGCTCAACGGCATCGTGCCGGAGAAGGCGTTCGAGATCGTGCTCAACGTCGCCTCGCTGGGCATCCTGTCGTCGTGGGCCACGATCGTGATCTGCCAGCTTCAGCTGTTCCGTTGGTCCAAACAGGGCAAGATGACGCGGCCCTCGTTCCGGATGTGGGGTTCGCCCTACACCGGCTACCTCACGCTGGCCTTCCTAGTCGGCGTACTGGTCCTGACCGGCTTCAACTACCCGATCGGCACCTGGACGGTGGCCAGCATCGTCGTGCTGGTCCCGGCACTGGCCGGCGGCTGGCTCCTGGTACGTGACCGCGTGTTCGAGATCGCCCGTCACCGGGACGGGAACACCGGTCCGTTCCCGGTCGTCGCCAACCCGCCACCGCCGCTGAATCGGGGCTGAAACTCCAGTTCATGTGCTATATCCCATTCCTAGAGTGAGAAGGTCAGGTCGGGGTCGCGTAATAAAATCAGGGCGAGTCGGCGCATTGGCGCTAGCCCTCGGTGTGGGCGGTCTGATCACCGCCCTGCCGGCCTTGGCCGACACCGGCGGGCGCAACCACGACGGTGCCGCGGCAACGGCCGACTCCACACCCGGTCCCCGGCGAACCGTTCGCGCATCGTCGGCGCCGAAGGTTGCTCACACATCGACCAGAACCCGAAGTGTTTCCACCGGACGTCACGTTCACCTTCCGCCGCCGGTATCGCCGCCGTTGACGGTGTCGAAGCTGGCATCTGCGGTTGGCCGGCCCGATCCGTTGGCCGAAGCGGTTCGTTTCTTGATCGGTGACGGCACCGCGGAGCGGCCCGATGCGGGCATCCTGATCGGAAACGGTTACAGCTATGCCGCTTATGCGGGTGCGTGCACCAGTGGCGCCTGCGACGGCGGCAACGGTGGGCTGATCGGTAACGGCGGTAACGGTTTCAACGGCGGTAACGGCGGTTCGGCGGGCTGGTTCGGGGCCGGTGGTGACGGAGGGGCCGGCATCGTCGGGATCAACGGCGGCGCAGGCGGTAACGGCGGTTCCGGCGGGTTAATGACGGGCGACGGCGGCAGCGGTGGTGTCGGCGCCGCCGCGGACGCCCCGACCGGAGACGGCGGTTCCGGGGGCAACGGCGGCAATGCCGGGTTCCTGTCGCTGCGCGGAAACGGTGGCGCGGGTGGGCGAGGAGGCAACGGCGGAACCCTCAGCGGGTCGGGCGGGCGCGGCGGCAACGGCGGTGCCGGTGGACTGATCGGCAACGGCGGTGACGGGGGCGACGGCGGCGACGGCGCCACCGTCGGCGGCGCCGGGGGAAGCGGTGGGCGCGGCGGCTTGCTGATCGGCAACGGCGGTAACGCCGGGATGTCCGGCGGGGGCGCCGCTCACATTCTGGGCATCGGCCGAACCGCTGGCCCGAGGGCGGCGTCGGTCATCGACGATGCGTTCCAGTTCTTCATCGCCGGATTCGAGCTGCTGTGCGGTTGCTCCATCAACGACGTCGGCTTCTGGCTCTGGACGCGGGCCACTCCGCTGGTCTCGGCTGGGGCCCGGTATCTGATCAACGAGTTCTATCCCGAATTCGATCCCATCGCCGATGCGATCGTCCCCATCATTTACGACGGATTCGGTGACTGGATATTCCGGAACACCGTCTCCCCCGAACTGGATCGACTGACAACCAATCCGGTCATCTTGAACTCCGTGGCCGGACTGGTCAGCCAGGGCCTCATCGCACAAGGCATACCCGCAGATCTTGGAGCGAGCGCCGGCCAGTCCGTCTCGGCTTTCGTTCAGCTCGCCTTCAGCGGATCCCAAAATGCGGCTACCAGAGCTGCATTCGACACCATGCTCCGAAGTCTGCCCGGATTCGGGGACACGGTCCGGATGCTGTGGGACATCTGGCAGGGCAACGTCACTGTCGCCGATGTCATCGCCAATCAGATCAGTCCGCAGTTGCAGAGCAGCCTGAGCGTGTTCCTGGGCACCCCTGCTGTGCTGCAGTCGCTGAATTCGGCCACCGCTGGCGCGGTCACGGTGTTCACCGGCGCGAACACCCCCAACGCGCGGTTGATCCAGACGCTGATCGCCGAGCAGGTCGGTCTGTCGGCGGCTTCGGTGCTCGGAGGTGGTCCGGGTGCCACGGTCACCAATGCGGTCGCGGGTTTGCTGAACGATCCGGCGTTAGACCGCGCACTGGCCAACGCGGCCGGGGCTGCGGTGGCCGGTCTCCTCGGGCAGGCCGACGGCCGTGACGCGGTGTCGACAGCCGTGGTCAACGTCCTGCGCGGCGCGTTCGACAAACCGGTGGTGGCGGTGCCGCCAGTCGGTAACGCCATCGGCGCGGCAACCGTCGCCGGTCTGCGCTCGTTTCTGGGCGATCCCGCAGTGGTTGGGTTGCTGGGCGCCACGCTGACCCAACTGTTCACCGGTCTGACGGCAGATCCGTACGTGCGGACGCTGATCGCACAACAGGTGGCCGGTGCCGTGTATTCGGCCGTGCCGGGCAATCCGGCCGCTCCGGTATTCGGTGGAGCGGTCGCCGATGCGGTGACAAGTCTGCTCGCCGATCCCGCGGTCCGTTCCAGCCTCGGAGTGCTGGCGGGGTCGACAGTGACCGGATTCCTCAGTCAGCAGGGAGTCGTCAACCCCGTGGCCGATGCGGCCGGAACGATCGTCGCCGGAGGTGATCCCGGTCGCGCAGTGCAGAACCTGTTGTTCAACAACAGTATTCGCGGTGCTGTTACGGCCACGATCACCGATGTCACGCGTTCGGTGCTGAACGACGCCGTCGTGTTGAAAGCGTTGGGCGCGGCGGTGTCGGACCTGATTTCGACCATCGCGGCGGACGCAACGGTACGCAAGCTGGCCGGTGAGCAGTTTCGCGGACTCGTATTCGGTCTGCTCGGCAAAGATCCCCTCGCCCGGGGAGTGGCCTACACCGCCGCCGATACGGTGGTGGACCTGATGGCTGATCCGGCCGTGCGATCCGCTCTTGCGCGCGTCATCGGCTCGCTGATCCCCGGCTTCAGCTCCCAGCCCGGGATGCCTGCGGCGCTGACCATGGCTGTCGGTCAGCTCACCGGTGCGGTGCTGGCCGGCACTGATCCCGACCTCGCGGTGCAGAGCGTCCTGCTGAAGCTGCAATCCGATCCCGCGTTCGGCTCCGCTGTGGCATCCACCGCCACGGATTCGGTGAGCACACTGCTCGCCGATGACGCTTTGGCGGATGGTCTCGGCGGAGTGGCTTCGCGGCTGGTCTCAGCGCTGACCTCCGATCCGGCGACGAATCACCTCATCGGTCGTGAGGTCGCCGCACTTGTCGCTGGTCTGCTCGGCGAGGCCCGAGCGGCTACCGATATCAGCCGCTCCGTGGGTCTTGCGTCGATGGAACTGCTCTCCCATCCGGGTCTCAGCGATACCCTCGGCGCGGTCGCGCAATCGGCGCTGACCGGATTCCTCGAACACTCCGGGGTTGCCTCGGCGCTGGCCGATGCCGCCGGACGGATCGCGGCCGCCGTGGCCGGCGGCGACGATGCAGCGGTACGGGCCGCACTGCAGGCATTGCTCGCCGACCCGGGGATCAACGATGCCATCCACACGGTCTTGAATCAGTCGCTCACAACGATTGTCAACGATGTCGTGGCGGGGCGGGCACTCGGGGCCTCGGCCTCAGTTCTGATCAGCGCGGCCATCGCAGACCCGGCCGTGCAGCGGGCACTCGGTGAACTGGTCGGATACCGGGTGTCGCTGACCCTCGGTGAAGGGGCAGCGGGCGTGGTGGCTGCAGCGGTGATCGAACTGCTGGCGCAGCCGGGAGTCCGCAACGCGCTGACAGTCATCGCCGGTGTCGTCGTCACCGGATTTCTCCGGCAACCCGGCGTTGCCCGGGCGTTGGTCGACGCGGTGGATGCGATCGCTACCGAAGCCCTCGATGACCCGGGCGCTCTGAGTACGGCCGCGGGTGTCACAGCGGCGGCTGCTCTGCAGACGTTGCTTACCGATTCGGCCTTCGTGGACGGACTGGGTAGGTCGGCGGAGGATCTGCTCGCGGGCCTGGCCGCAGACCCGATGCTGCAGGCCGTGATCGGCGATCTTCTCGGACCCACGGTCGGCCCTCCGGTGCAGGGTCTGCTCGCCGACGCCGCGGCCATTGGCCGCATGGCGCGGGCGGCTGGAGAGTCGGTGGCAGCTTTCCTGGGCGACGAAGCCGTCTCGGACACGTTGTCCGATGCCACAGAGCGGATCGTCTCAGCCGCGCTTTCCGGAGACGTCAGCGTCTTACAGGCCGTTGTCGCGGAGTTGCAGACCGACCCGGTCATCAAGGCGGTGCTGACCGAGACGGTGTCCGTTGCGTCGCAGTCGGTCTTCAGCGACACCACCACCCGGCTGGCACTGAGCACCGTCGCCCGCGGTGTCGTCACCAACCTGGTCGGAGCCGGGTCCCTGCTCGGCCAGATCGCGGGCCAGGTGGGCGGGGCCGCGACCGATTCGCTGCTCGCCGACTCCGATGTGCGGAAACTGCTGAGCCCACTGGTTGCCGGCGTCGTGACGGCGGATCCGATTGGCAAACTGGTGAACACGGCGATTCGCACCGTGATCACCGAGCCGAAGCTGCAATTGGCGATCGGCATGGCGTTGGGTCACGGGGTCGGTTCGCTGTTCGGTGACAACGTGGTCGGCCTGATCGTCGGAGAGGTGGTCGGTCTCACCGCGACCGTTGTGATCACCGTCGGCTCCGTTGTCGCTGTGCTGTTCAACGGTTTGAGTGTTCCGGTTCTGCCCGCGGCGGCCGCAGACAGCTTCCTGCTCGTCGTTGCGGTGCCGCTCCAACCCGACGAGTACCTCTTGGCCGGCGTAGCCTGAGGCATGATCGAACTTCTGAGCGACGTTCCCGAGGGCGTCACCGGCATCCGGGTCTCCGGTCGCCTGAGCGGCGAGGAACTTCGGGCCATCAAGCCGGCGATCGCCGAACAGCTGAAGTCCGGCAAGGAGATCAGAATCGTCGAGGTCATCGAGGACTACGCCGGATTCGGTCCGGGTGGTCTGATGGAGGATCTCAAACTGGGACTTGGGACGGTTTTGCCGCACCATTCGTCGTTCACGCGGATCGCGATCGTCACCGACAGCGACTGGATCACGCACACCCTGCATGCGCTGGCCTGGATCGTTCCGGGGGAGATGCGGGTGTTCCGCCTCGATGAGATCGATGTCGCCAAGCAGTGGGCGGCCGGCTAAGCCACGGCTTCGGCTGCGATGCAGCGTTTTTGGCGGTGCATGTCGATGTCGGCGCCGAACGTGCGCAGCGCACTGCGGATCATTCGGGCGGTGCCATCGGGATGCCGGCAGGAACCGCGGCCATCAACCAGGTGCGCCATCCGCTGGATCTCCGCCGGCAGCCGCTCGTCGAAGTGGCCGTGGGCGAGCCGGTCGAGGAGTTCCGCGAGTCGCGGCAGACCGTTGAGGCACGGACCGCACTGCAGCGCGCTCTGCTCGGCAAGGTAGCGCGCGATGTCGGCGGTGCGGGACAGACCGCATTCGCCGGTCCCGAGCACGTGGAGGATGCCCGCACCGGGTGAGCCGCCCAGGGCCTTCAATCCCGGCCGTGACAGCCGGGTCCCGGCCACATCAGTGGCCGGAAGCCATGTTCCGTGATATCCGCCGATGAGTACGGCGGCCACACTCCGCGGGTCGGCGCCGCCGGTGTTCTCGAGCAGGCCGGCCAGCCCGGTTCCGGTCGGAACCTCCACGACGCCATGCCGTTCGAGCGCCCCGGACAACGTCACCAGCATCGTGCCCGGATCAGCGGGCTCGCCCACCGCTCGGAACCACTGTGGACCGAAACGGGCGATGAGTGCCATGTGGGCCAGCGTCTCGACGTTGTTGACCAGTGTCGGCCGCCCCTTCACTCCGGATACGGCGGCCGGCACAGTCCGGTCCCGGGGCAGCGCGGGACCTCCCTGGATGTGGCGTATCGCGGCGGACTCCTCGCCGGCGACGAACCGGTCGGGGGCTTCGACCATCTCGACGCGATGTACATCCAGGCCCGCTGCCCGTCGCTCGTCGAGGGCGGATTTGGCCGTGGGGATCGCGTCGGGATGGACGTACAGGTAGGCCTTGTCCGCTTCGACCGCGGCGGCCGCGGCGTCCAGCCCGTCGAACACCAGATGCGGAGCGCGGGTCAGCAGCTGGGTGTCTTTGCGGCTCAACGGTTCTCCCTCGGCGCCGTTGCCCACGATCACTGATTTAGCTCCGATGATCGAGGCCATCTTGCGCCCGGCGGGAAAACCGGCGCCGCCGCGTCCGGTCAGGCCGGCGTCGTCGAGCAAGGCGACCAGTCCGGATCCAAGGGCGGGCAGCTCACCGAAGGTGGCCAGATGCGCGTTCAGACTTGCATCCGGCGCGGCGAACAGCCGCGGCAACTGTGGCGGGGTGCTCATGTGTCGGCGTACTCAGTGAAATCCGAACGCAAGCGGAACACCACCGCGGCGACCACGATCAAGGCGCACACTGCGGCGAAGGACATGAACCAGATACGGCCGGCATCGGTGCCGTTACCCAGAGCGTGCGCCATGGCGATCGGCCACAACAGGTAGGTGGTCCAGTGGATGATCCGGAAGGCCTTCACGCCCAGACGATGTCGCATCAGGCTGGTGGCGACTATGACGATGAGCAGATCGACGGCGACGGTGCCCAAGCCCTGCCAGACCGGACGGTAAGCACCCAGAAACGGAACCACGGCGTCGATCAATCGAAGCTTCGCGTACGGATCCATGAACAGCAGCACCAGATGCAGTGCCACGAGCAGCGTGCCGGCCAGCGCGACGAAGCGGTGCACATCGGCTACGCCGAATCGGGGAAGGCCGACCATCGGGCGAGCAGAGCGCACCGCGACACCCAGCGCAACGGACAGCGTCATGAACGCGAGCGCGACGATTCCGTTGCCTCGGCCCAGAGCCCAGAGCGCTTCACTGGTCATCGACAGGTTATGAGCCGTGCGCGGTGGTGTGCGGGACGGCCTTGTTCGGACCGCCGGCGCTGCCCATCGGGATGTGTTTGGTGGACGACGACGAAGAGGACGAGGAAGACGATCTCGACGACGAAGAACCCGACGATGACTTGCTGGTCGAGATGGAGCTTCCACCGACCGGACCCTGCGGCGCCGCCGCGGGTGCGGGGGCGTAGGTCTGGACCGGAGCCGGTGCGTAGGTCTGGGTGTACTGCGGGGCAGGCGCGTTGTGTGTCGCGGCTCTCTGCTGTGCGGTGACCGGTGACGCCGGGAGGTCAGCCGACACCGGAGCCGGCGCGGTCGTCGGGAGGGAAACGGCGGGCTGCTCGACCGGGGCAACGTTCTGCACCGCGTCCTGCGCCGGCGTCGGCTTCGCGGTGTCGCCGTACGCCAGTGCGGACGCGCCGGCCACCCCGGCGGCGCCGAGCCCGGCCAGGGCCCACGAGGCCACGGCGGCGCGGCGGAATCCCGAGCGTGGTGAGTTCATGGAGACGAGGGTGTCAGGGGTTTCTTTGTGGGCTCTAAGAAGTGCTGCGAGGTGGACGGTAATCGCAGTTCAGTAGCCATTTTCACAGGCGTGTCGGTGCCCGCGAACGGGGACCGGCGGGGGAGGATCTGCGGATGGCCATCACACTGCCCGAGCGGCCCCGCCTGGCCAACGACACCGAGCGCAGGGTGCTCACGTTGCTTCAGGAGCAACTCGCCGACGACGACCTGATCGTCGCCGGCCAGCGTGTCACCGATCACCAGAAGGACCACGAGATCGACTTCGTCGTCGCCATCCGCGGCGCAGGGATCGTCTGTCTCGAGGTCAAGGGCGGCCAGATCACCCACGACGGCAACCAGTGGGTGCAGACCAGCCGCAGTGGGCATGTGAAGACCATCGAGCCCGTCCAGCAGGTCAGGCAGGCCCGCTACGCGCTGCGTGACTTCATCGAGTCCGACCCGCGCTGGACACAAAGCCGTCCGCGATGGAACCACGTTGTGGTGTTTCCGAACACTGAATTCGACCAAGGCTTTGCGCTTCCCGAGTGCCCGCGCTGGATGGTGATCGATCGCAACGACGTCAACCGGATCGGTGAGAAGTTGCGCGAGGTCGCTTTGTCCCAGCGCACCGATCTGCCGCTGCTCTCCGACATCGCCGTCGAACAATTCCAGACCGCGCTCAGTGGCCGTGGACTGCCGCAGCGCGATGTCGTCGCGCGCGCCCTGGAACATGAGGACGCCGCTGACGTTCTCACCCAGCAGCAGGCCGTGATCCTCTCGGCGATCCAACTGCTGCCCCGGGTGGAGATCCGCGGCGGCGCCGGCAGTGGCAAGACGTTCATGGCCGTCGAGCAGGCCCGACGGCTGGCGGACAGGGGGCAGCGGGTCGCGTTGATCTGCTACTCCCACGGCTTGGCCTCCTACCTGCGCCGTATCACCGGAGACTGGTCGCGACGCAAGCAGCCCGGTTACGTCGGGGAGTTCCACAGCCTCGGAATCCAGTGGGGCGCTCCGCAGGGCCCCAACGAGAACGACCGCACCAAGGAGACTTCGCAGTTCTTCGAACATGACCTGCCGGCTGCGATGAAGGAACTCGCCGCCAACCTGCCCGACGGTCAGCGTTTCGATTCCATCGTCATCGACGAGGCACAGGACTTCGCCGACAGCTGGTGGGATCCGGTGCTGGCGGCCCTGCGCGACCCGGAAGCCGGCGGGCTGTACGTGTTCATCGACGAGGGGCAGCGGGTGTTCGACCGCCAGGGCACTCCCGGTGTTCCGTTGGTGCCGCTGATCCTCGATCAGAACATCCGCAACACGCGCCAGATCGCAACTGCCTTCCAGCCCTTGGTCGACCACCCGATGCGGTTCCTCGGCGGTGACGGACCCGATGTCCGGTTCGTGCCGTGCCCCACCGACGACGCGCTGGGCTTCGGCGACGATCAGGTCGAGGTCCTGCTCGAGGAAGGCTGGCGGCCAGAGGATGTGGCCCTGCTGACCACCGGCAGTCGGCACCCGGAGCAGATCGCGCGCCAGGAACTCGGCACCGGGGCCTACTGGGACAGCTTCTGGGACGCCGAGCAGGTGTTCTACGGACATGTGCTCGGTTTCAAAGGTCTGGAGCGCCGAGCGATCGTGCTCGTGGTCAACGACAAGACCGCCTTCGAGCGGGCCCGGGAACGGTTGTACGTCGGACTGTCGAGGGCCCGCGATCAACTCATCGTGTGCGGTGACCCCGATTTCGTCCGTGAGTACGGTGGAGCCGATCTGGCCCGGCGACTGGGCATCCCCGAATGATTACTGCTCGCCCGCCTGCTCGTCGGCACGTCTGAGCCAGACCTCGCGGTCATCGGGTTCGAGGTTGTGCCACAACGCACCCAACAACTCGGGGTTCGTCACCCCGGTCCACTCGCCGAAGAGTCTTCGGGCCGCCCAGACCCGCCGGCCTTCCGTCATCGGTGATCCCCTTCCCCTCCAGTCCGAGTTTATCGAGGGGTACCGACAACTTCGGCGGTTCAGCGGGCCGCGGTGCCCTCGGCACGAGAAGCGCTGCGGCGCTTGCCCGGCCGCGGCCCGGACGGTTGCGCCGCGTTCGGGCCGCGCCGGCGTTGCCCTCCGCCACCGCCGGAACGGCGAGGCTGAGGGTTGCGCGCGACGACGACCGGTTTGGGCGCCGGCGCCTGATACGGCGCGACCTCGCCGACGAGATCGAGGACCTCGGCGGAATCGGCGTTCACATCCTGCGGCGCGGCTTTGATACCGGCCTTGCGCAGCAGGGCCTGGGTCTCCTTGCGCTGTTCGGGAAGCACCACGGTGACCACGTCACCGGAACGGCCGGCCCGAGCGGTACGCCCGGAGCGGTGCAGATAAGCCTTGTGCTCGGCCGGCGGATCACAGTGCACCACCAGTTCGACGTCATCGACGTGAACCCCGCGGGCGGCGATGTCGGTGGCCACCAGGACACGGGCCTCTCCGGTGCTGAACGCAGCCAGGTTGCGGTCGCGGGCCGGCTGGGAGAGGTTGCCGTGCAGATCCACCGAGGGGATGCCCGCCTCGGTGAGTTGCTTGGCCAGCTTGCGCGCCTGATGTTTGGTGCGCAGGAACAGGATTCGCCGCCCGGTTCCCGAAGCCAGGGTGTGGACCAGCTTGCGCTTGGCCTCGGCGCCGGAGACGTGGAATACGTGGTGGGTCATCGCCGCGACGGGGGAGTTACCGCTGTCCACCGAATGCGACACCTCATCGCGCAGGAAGCGGTTGACGAGCTTGTCGACGCCGTTGTCCAGGGTGGCAGAGAACAACAACCGCTGGCCGCCGGCCGGGGTGGCGGCCAGGATCCGGGTGACGCCGGGGAGGAAACCGAGGTCTGCCATGTGATCGGCCTCGTCGATCACGGTGATCTCGACCGAGTCCAGGCTGATGAGCTTTTGGCGCATCAGGTCTTCGAGCCGCCCCGGGCAGGCGACGACGATGTCGACGCCGGCCTTCAACGCTCGCTCCTGACGGGCCTGAGGCACGCCGCCGAAGATGGTGGTGACGGTCAGTCCGTAGGCCTGCGCCAGTGGGGCGACCGTCGCGGTGATCTGGGTGGCCAGTTCGCGGGTGGGTGCGAGCACCAGACCGGCCGGACGGCCAGGAACACGCTTGTGAGCAGCCAGGCGGGCCACCAACGGGATGGCGAACGCCAGGGTCTTCCCGCTGCCGGTCTTGCCCCGGCCAAGCACGTCGCGGCCGGCCAGGGTGTCGGGCAGGGTCTGAACCTGAATCGGGAACGGGTGGGTGAGGCCGTCGGCGATCAGCGCCTGCACCAGCGGTGTCGGCACGCCGAGATCGGCGAAGGTGGTTTCGGTGGTCATGATTTGTATGCCTTTCAGGCATCGGGCGTGCGCATCGGCACTGTGGTGGCGAGATTGCCGGGGGGCAAAATCTTTTCGCCGCGAGACAAGGGGTGCAGGTCTGCTGCACTGATCACTCGAACTGGCCCAACCCGCAGTACGGGGCCGTTGGCCGGTGGACTGAATGTTCCACGACGTGCGGGTGGCGAATCGCCTCCCGCGTTCTCACAAGGATAACAGCCTCCGCCGCCGTGCCCTGATCCCGGGGCACCTGGCCCGGGTTTGCTGTTTCCGGCACCGCAGGGACCGGATCCGGAGTTCGGGCCAGCCCGGGGTTGTGGCTATGATTTTCAATGTCAACGCTGACGACTGACGCATCGACAACCTACCTGGAGTACGTCGTGGCCCTCCTCCGCCCTGCCCGCACCACGTGCGTTGCGGTGGTGGCTTTGCTGGCGGGGGTGTTGGTCAGCGATGTTGCGGGTCTGCCGGGTTGCGGGCCGTCGTGCAAGACCGCCACAGCGACCGCTGCCGCAACCTCCGCGATCCCGGCCGTGCCCCAGCCACCTCTGCTGGGTGTCTCACCGTTCGATCAGACCGAGGACGTCAATCCGCTCACACCGGTGAGCGCCACGGTGGTCGACGGCAAGATCCTCAGTGCCTCCCTTGTCGACGACTGGGGCAACGTCGTCAACGGGGAGGTCGCCCCGGATGGGCTCAGCTGGCATCCGACCGAGAGGCTGCTCTTCTCCCGCAACTACACCCTCAAGGTCAGCGCCAAGGGCGACAGCGGCGCGCCGCTGAGCCGCACCAGCACCTTCTCCACCCTGGTCCCCAACAATTTCGCGCACCCCTATCTCGAGGTGCAAGGCGGATTCGCCATCCACGAGGATCAGCGGTACGGCATCGGCACGGTGATCGTCGCTCATTTCGACGAGGCGATCACCGATAAGGCACTGGCCGAGAAGAACATGATCGTCAAGACCGATCCGCCGGTGCAGGGTTCCTGGTTCTGGGTCAGCGACGCCGTCGCGCACTGGCGCCCTGAGCACTACTACGCGCCGGGCACCCGGGTCAGCGTGAACATCAACACCTTCGGGCTCAAGCTCGGCGAGGGCCTCTACGGCCAAGCCGATGCGGCAGCCAACCTCACCATCGGTGATGCGCACGTGGCTATCGCCAACGATTTGACCAAGCAGGTCAGTGTCTTCGACAACGGCCAGCTGGTGCGCACCATGCCGACCTCGATGGGCCGCGGCGGCACCTCGTTTGTGGCCGGCAAGACCTTCTCGTGGTGGACTCCACCCGGTGTCTATGTGGTACTCGACAAGGGCGAGGTCGTCACCATGGACTCCGCCACCTACGGCATTCCGGCCGGCACCGCTGACAGCTACAAGCGCAAGATCGGCTACGCCACCCGCATCAGCCTGGACGGAATCTATCTGCACCAGCTTGATGACACCGTGTGGGCGCAGGGCAACACCAACCTGTCACACGGCTGTCTGAACCTCAGCGGCGAGAACGCGAAGTGGTACTTCAACTTCGCTCAACCCGGCGACATCGTCGAGGTCCGCTACACCGGTGGTCCGCCGCTGTCCATCGCACAGGGCGGCGACTGGACGGTGCCGTGGGGCGACTGGCTCGGCGGAAGCGCGCTGACGCCGGGTCCGGTTCCGGTTCCCATGCCGACGAAGTCGGTCACGCCCGCGCCGGGTCCGTAGTTCTCCAGTTGCGCATACCGTCACGGACCGCCGCCGTCGCGGCGGTGTCGTCCTTGTTGTAGGACAGCAGCCACCGCTTGGCATCCTCGGCCTCCTGGGGATCACCGTTGTGGACTCTCGCGAGATACAACTGCGAGACGCTGCCACCGGGATCCTCGACATCCCAGCCGAAGCCGAATATCGGGGCCACCTTCTTCAACGAGGAGCCGTGTAGCGAGAAGAACGTGGTATCGAAAACCGTTCGCAGATCGATGAAAACCCCGTTCTGAGGGTGGATCAAATCACTGACCTCAGCCAGGCCCAGAATGCTTTTCAGCTTGGCGATCTCATGATTCGACCAGTGGAACACCGCGATGTTCTGGCCGGCCGCGGCCGCCGCCTCCCGCTGCATGCGCAGCCATTCGACGAACCGCAACGCCAGCTCGCGTTCGGCGTCCGCGTCCAGCGGTTCCCACGCAATGAAATCGGTCAGGTACTCAGCGGTCGAATCGTCGGTACCCCGCCGGATGCGGACACCCCACATGTACACCCGGTTGTCGACGTCATTCTCGATATCGAAGTCGATTTCGATGTCCGCCGACGGAACGACGATCGGCCCGCCGTCATACGGTGCCAGCTGGATACCGTCGTCGATCATCTTCGCCCGCCGGACAAGTGTCGCGAGCTTCTTGCGCGCCTGTGCTCTGCTCTGGTTGCTGACCTCGGCGAAGTAGGCGTCGAAGAACTCCGGATCGTCGGGGTCGACCACGGCGAGCGCAGCAGTGCTGTCCACGCCGAGCCGGCGTAGAGCCAGGTATTCCCGCGCGTCGAGGCGGCCCTTGGTGATCGCCGTCGACGGGTCATCGGGATCCATCTGGGATTCGCACCACTGGTCGAACGGACACTTCTCGCACTCGCTCTGGCCGATGGGCACGACCAGCGGCGCCGGATCATCAGGTCCGCCGGTGATCTGGAGTGCCGTTTGTGCCACTTTGACCCGGAAGGCGTGCTCGTGGTCGTAGCGGTCCAGCACCGACCGGCGCTTCCTGCCCTCGCTGCGCGAATAGGTGTCGTACAGCGGTTCCTCCAGAGCGTGCCAAACGAAGAGGATGTCGGGTTCATCGCCGGATCCCAGTGCGGGGCGGCTGGTCCCGACGATCGCGGCCAGTGCCGGACCCGCGTGGTGGCCACAGGCCTCGAGCATCCGGGTGTAGTGCGCCAGCTGGATGCCGTCGTTGAACCGATGATTGGAGTTCAGCGACCAGCCCCGGATCTCGACGTGATCGGCGGGTGCTTTCAGGGTCGAGACGACACCGGTCGCCCTCTTCGAATGTTGCAGAGTCGCGTGGTTCTTCACGTCGGCGGCGAGGTAGCCGTCCCCGACGCGGACCAGAATGTCCGGTTTGCCCTTTCGGCCACCGGCTGTGTCGTCGGGAAGCCAGCCGCCGAGTATCAGCGGCGTACCGGCCTCCATCGCCGCGACCGTCTGTGCCACCGCTTCGGCCTGGCGCAGCGTGGGTTCGATGCGCACCGAGTCCGGATGCAGACTGCGCAAACGGGCGAATACGGCGTCCTCGAACGCCTGCCCCTCGGCGAAACGGGCCAGTTCCTCGGGTGACCACTCCCGCGTCACCTTGTCGAGCAGGGGATGGAACTCGATCTGAGTGCGCACCGGACACTGCTTGGCGGCGTAGCCACCGAGCAGAACCGACCCCCGTGTCTGCTGCATGGACTCCATTGTGTGGGTTGATGGCGACAAAATCACAACGGCCGCCTGCTTAGATAGCGCGCGTGGACATACTGCGCACACCGGACTCCCGGTTCCAAGGCCTGGAGGGTTACCCGTTCGAACCGCACTACAGCGATGTCGCCGCCCCGGGTGTGCCGCCGTTGCGCATGCACTACGTCGACGAAGGGCCGCGGGACGGGAAGCCGGTGGTACTGCTGCACGGCGAACCGACGTGGAGTTACCTGTATCGCACGATGATCGGGCCGCTGGCCGACGCCGGGCACCGGGTGCTGGCACCCGACCTGATCGGATTCGGGCGCTCGGATAAGCCGACCCGCTTCGAGGACTACACCTACCAGCGTCATGTCGACTGGACGACCTCCTGGCTGACTCAACTGGATCTGCGCGACGTCACCGTCGTGGTGCAGGACTGGGGGTCGCTGATCGGGTTGCGGATGGCCGCCGAGAATCCCGAGCGCTTCTCAAAGCTGTTCATCGCCAACGGCTTTCTGCCCACCGCCGACCGGCCGACCCCGGCCGCGTTCACCATCTGGCACACCTTCGCCAAGTACACGCCGGTGTTCTCCGCGGGCTGGATCGTCGACCGTGGCACCGTGCGCAAAGTGCCGAAGAACGTCCGCGCCGGATACGACGCACCCTTCCCGGACAAGCGCTACCAGGCCGGGGCGCGGATCTTCCCGCAGCTGGTGCCCACCTCCCCGGACAACCCGGCGGTTCCGGCGAACCGTGCCGCGTGGGAGGTGCTGGGCCGCTGGGAAAAACCGGTGCTGTGTGTGTTCGGCCGCCGTGACCCCATTCTCGGCAAGGCCGACGGCCCTCTGATCCGCCACATCCCCGGCGCCAAGGACCAACCGCATGCCCGGATCAACGCGAGCCACTTCGTTCAGGAGGACGCCGGACCGGAACTGGCCCGGCGGCTGCTGGATTGGGAAGCCGCACTGGGGGACTGAGCACCGGGCCTACGATGGAATCATGATCGAATTCAAACTCGACCCCAAGACCGCCATCCTCACGATCCATCCGCGATCAGCGCTGGAGAAGAACGACTTCGTCGAACTGGGGCAGGCCGTCGACCCGGAGATCGAGAAGCACGGCGACCTGGCCGGCCTCGTTCTCGATGCGTCGCACTTTCCGGGTTGGGACAGCTTCGGGGCGCTGGTGAGCCATCTGAAGTTCATCCGTGACCATCACAAGCACGTCAAGAAGATCGCGGTGGTCACCGACTCCCCGATGGGTGATGCGGCCGAGCACATCACCTCACACTTCGTCTCCGCGGAGATCAAGCACTTCCCGGCCGGCCAGACCGAGCAAGCCGAGGCCTGGATCGCGCAGGGCTGATGCCGGCCTAGAGCCCGAACTCGCGCTCGATGGTGTCGATGCCCACCCGCATCGCCTCGAGGGTTCCCTTGCGCGCCCTGATCTTGCAGGCGTGGTGTGCGCCGGCATCCAAGGTGGTGGCGAACTGGGTTGCGGATTCGATGGCCCGCTCGACGACCACTTCCGGCATGTCGAGTTCGTCCACCCAGCCCGCCCGCAGGGCGGTCTCGCCGAAGAACGGCTTGGCCAGACCGACGGCCTGCTGATACGCCGAGCGGGTCAGGCGCAACTTCATCAATTCCAGTCCCGGGTAGGGCAGCACCATCCCGTTGATCACCTCGTTGGCCTGGAATACGTATGCCGGCGCGGCGATGCGGTGATCGGCGCCGCAGGTCAGGAATGCCCCCATCGCGATCGCCGGGCCGGTGCAGGCCGCCACCACGGGCTTGGCGAAGGACAGCAGCCGATAGGCGAGTTCGAAACCGCCCTTGAGCATGGCGATCGAGGCCTGCACGTCACCGGACTGGAACACCTTGAGGTCGAAACCGCCGCTGAACACCCGGTCGTTGCCGGTGATCACGACGGCGCCGGCGTTGTCGGCCTCCGCTCGGTCCAGTGCGGAGTTGATCGCGGTCTGCATGTCCACGCTCAGCACGTTGACCTTGCCGTCGTCCATCCCGATCACCGCGACCTGGTCCTGTTTGCGGTAGCTGACCCGCTCACTCATCGCTGCTCCCTCACCTCAGTGTTTGCCGATGACGTTACCGAGGCGGGGTTAGCAAACTTCACTCACGCCGACCGTCCAGGTAGACTTTCGGGGTGAAGCGCGCGCCGTCCTGCGTCGGCAGGGTTGGGGGACTCGCCCTCGCACTCGGTGCCGGCGCCGCGGTTTCGGTCGGCTTATCCCTGGGAACCGCGGGTTCGGTGTGGGCCGCACCGGCGGATGACACGCCTTCCACGTCCGCGGCGTCGGACTCCGGCGGCGACCCTGACGGCGGCCTCCGTGCGCGGCGATCGGCCAAGTCGACGCCCCCCCGTGCCGCTCGCAGCAACATCGGATCCGGGCCCGACACGCAGGCCCGGGTGGTGGCGGTCAAGCCGCCCGACATCCGGCCGGTCGCCTTCGATCGGGCGGGCATTGCGACACCGGCGATCGGTGCGGTCGGGGGACGGGCGACGAAGGTTGCTCCCCTGACGGTCGCGGCCATCGCAGCGCCCGAGCAGTCGCCCGCCTCCACCGCGGCTGCGGCAACCATTGCCTCGGCGGCGACGGTGGAGGGTGTCGGCGGTCCGCTGTCTGATCTGTCGGGCACCGGCTCTCCGCTGCAATCGCCTCTCGGCTGGGTCGTGCTGGCCGCCGCGCGCCGGCCCGGTGCCGCCCGGATCGCTTCGGTAGCGCCCGCCGTGACCAATTCCCGGGCCGCGAAGACGGCCTCGGCAACCTCGGCCAATCCGGTGCTGGCGTTCCTGTTCAACCAGACGCCGTCGACGTCCCCCGCACAGTCCGCCCAGTCACCGGACACCGGCGTCATCACCGGCCTGATCAACGTGACCGACCCCGACAGTGATGTGTTCACCTACACCGTCGTCTCGACGCCGGCCAAGGGCGTCGTGACGGTCGACGGCAACGGGAACTTCACCTACACCCCGGACCCGGTTCTGGCGCACGACGGTCTCACCGATTCGTTCCAGGTGACGGTCAGTGACGCCGCCAGCGGATTCCACATCCACGGCCTGATGGGCCTGCTCAACCTGTTCACCTTCGGCCTCCTCGGAGGGGACCCGCACACCACCACCACCACGGTGAACCTGACGGTCACCCCGATCAACAAGGTGCCGACCGCCACCAAGACGGTGAGCGCACCAGACCCGATCACCAGTGTGGTGACCGGAACTGTGACCGGCAGTGACGCCGACGGCGACCCATTGACCTATACCGGATCGACCACCGCCAAGGGCACCGCCGTGGTCGAACCGAACACCAGTGGCGACTTCATCTACACGCCGACTGCACAGGCCCGCCACGCCGCGGCCAAACTGGACGCCACCGCATCGCAGAAATCCGACACCTTCACCATCACCGTCGCTGATGACCACGGTGGTTCGCTGGCCGTGCCGATCACCACCGCGATCATCGGGGCCAACATCGCCCCGACCGCGACCCAGAACGTGAACAGCCCCAATGCTGCGACAGGTCTGGTGGCCGGCGCGATCATCGGATCCGATGCCGACAGCGACCCGCTGACGTACTCCCTTTCCACAGCGGCAGCCAAGGGCGCCGTCGTGGTGAATGCGAATGGCAGCTTCACCTACACCCCGACCGCACTGGCGCGGCACAACGCGGCGTTCAACGCCGAAACGGCCGACACTTTCACCATCACCGTGGCAGACGGCTACGGCGGAACGGTGAATGTTCAAGTGGCGGTGACGATTTCACCGGCATCGGTGACTTTCGACTGGGTCAACGGCAGCGGATCGCAGTACTGGACGGCTGGGAACATGGCCGCGCTGAACACCGCGGCGACCCGGTTGTCGTCCTATATCGTCGTCGCCGCACCGGTCACGATCACCACCACCTTGATCGGACAGAACAACCCGAACTCCAATTTCCTGGCGTCCAGTTACACCAATTTCTCCAGTGGCAGTGCGGGTTACTACGGCACTTTGGTGCAGAGCGAGATCCTCACCGGTCTCGACGCCAACGGCGGTGCCGCAGACAGCCAACTCACCTGGAACTTCGCCTACCCGTGGGCCCTCGGCGACACCGTCGCGGGCAACCAGTACGACTTCCAGTCGGTGGCCATGCACGAGATCATGCACTCACTCGGCGTGCTGAGCGGTATCGGCAGCCCGGGCAGTATCGACACCAACTGGAGTACCTACGACAGCTTCCTGTCGGCGGCGAACGGCACCGCCGTCATCAACCCCGACTACACCTGGAACACCGCCTACAACGCCAACCTCACCGGCGGCAACGGCGGCCTGTACTTCAACGGGCCCAACGCGGTCGCGGTGTACGGCGGCCCCGTCCTGCTCTACCTCCCGGGCACCTGGGCATCGGGTAGTTCGGTGACACATCTCAATCCGACGCCGGTGAAGCCCACCGGAACGACGGCCTACCTGATGGATCCGTCTGACGGGTACGGGCTCGGCGTGCGGGTCGTGACGCCGGTCGAGATCGGCATTCTGCGGGACCTCGGCTACACGATCGTCACGCCGTCGAGTGCCTCGGTGTTCTTCATCTTCGGATTCGGCCTACTGCGCAGACGGCGGCGCTGACCGGCTACCCGCCCATCAGCGAGCGCCACTGCTCCAGATTCGACACGCGGTAGACGTAGTTGCTGCGCTTGACCTCCGACATGCCGGCGCTGGGGTCCATCGAATACCAGTGCCCCGGGAACACTGTCGGGTCGCCCGGCAACGCGGCCAACTGCTGGAGGCTGCGGAAGATCTCATCGGAACTGCCACCCGGGAAGTCGGTGCGTCCGCAACCCTCCAGGAACAGGGTGTCCCCCGCGACCAGCCGGCCGTCGACCAGGAAGCACTGGCTTCCCGGGGTGTGGCCGGGGGTGTGCAGCAACTCGATGTCGATGGCCCCCGTCGACACCTTGTCGCCGTGCTCGTGAGTGGTCAGATCACTCATCGGGATGCCGGTGGTGCGCGAGACCCACTGCGCCTCGTGGGTGTTGACGTGCACCGGGACGCTGACCCGGTCCAGCAGTTCGGTTACGCCCTTGAGTTCGAAGCCCATCATCGAGCCGCCGATGTGATCGGGGTGGTGGTGGGTGACCAGAACCCCGGACAGTCGCATCCCGTCGGCCTCGAGGGTGTCGAGTAGGTCGCCGGCGGCGTAGGCCGGATCGACCATCACCGCGTCACCGGTTTCGCGGTCGCCGATGAGATAGGCGAAGTTGCGCATCTGCTGCGCGATCGGGTCGGCGGCGGCGAAGTCGCGGCCGGAAAGCAGTTGGCGGAAATACAGGCGGTCGTCGGAAGCCATGCCATCAACACTAGTGGCCCGCAGGCCTCTCGGTCCTTGCATGCACCGGAGTGCGCTGTCATGATGGCGCCGTCACGAAAATGCGTAATGAGGAGACAAATTGAGCATGTCAGTCCGTTCGCTGATGAGTCCAGGACTGGCCCTGGCAACCGCCGGCGCGGTAGCCCTCAGCCCGGCCTTTGTGGTGCCGGCCGCATTGAGTGCCGCGCAACCCGCCACCCAGCTTCCCGCCGTGCACATCGAGAACATCCAGCTGGCCGGCATCGGCCGCGACATCTACAACTCGATCACCTCGTTCGTGCAGTACTCGGTGACCTCAGCCGAGTACTGGGTGACACTCGTCCCGGTCATCGGTCCGCCGCTCGCGAGCCAGATCAACATCAACTACTTCGCGGGCATCCAGCCGCTGGTCGCCGCGACCGTCTACTACGCGTCGGATCTGGTGGCCGACATCTTCGCCTTCCCGGCGCTGACGGCGACTTATGCCAGCACCATCGGTTACATCGGCTACAACTGGGCCTCCGCGCAGGCGCAGTTCTTCGGCCTGCCGCCCTCCCCGCCGATCCCGGCCCCGCCGCCGCTGGCCGCCACCGGTGCGCGCAGCGCGGCCGCCGTCCCCGGGCCGACAGCCGCCAAGCCGCGCGGCCCCCGCGCCGCGGCAGGCATCCGCGCAGCTGCGGCATCCAAGGCGGTCGGGGCGCGCAAGGCCGTCAAGTCGGCCCGCGCCGCCGCGGTCAAGTGAGTTTTTCCGTTCGCACGCTGATGACCCCGGGTGTGGTGTTGGCCACCGTCGGGGCCTTAGCGCTGGGTCCGGCGGTGGTGGCCGCTCCGGATTCGCCCGACGTGCCCTCCGTGCGCGTCGAGAATGTCCAACTGGCCGGCATCGGTCAGGACATCTACAACGCCGTCACGCCGTATGTGCAGTACGTGGTCGGCGGGGTGTCCTACATCGTCAACTTCCTGCCGATCATCGGTGCCCCGATCGCCGCACAGATCAACATCAACTACTTCCAGGGCATTCAGCCGATCGTGGCGGCGACGGTCAACTACCTGGCCGGCGTGATTCAGGACCCGCTGAATTTCATCGCGACCACCTCCGCCTACGCCACCGCCCTGTTCGATATCGGCTACAACTGGGTGTCGGCCGAGGCGGTCTGGATCGGCCTGCCGCCGTTGCCCCCGCTGCCGGCGGCGGCCGTCGCGCCGCGGGCGCCGGCCCGATCGGTGGCCCGCTCGCAGGCCCTGCCGAAGGCACCGCGCAGCGCTGCGAATCGGGTGGCCAGGGCCGCGTCGGCAAGCCCCGGAACGCTCAAGAAGGCGGCCGGTCAGTCGCGTAAGACGGCCAAGCCGACGAGGGCGTCGGCCGCAGGTAGCTAAACCGCAGGCGGTTTGGCTCGGCCGCGCCGCAGGTTGTACCCTCTACACGGCCCGCTGAGCTTCGCTGCGCTGCGGGTAAGGCCCCCTTAGCTCAGTCGGTAGAGCGTTTCCATGGTAAGGAAAAGGTCAACGGTTCGATTCCGTTAGGGGGCTCGGTGGACGACAGGCGGTACGCCGACTCGCGTTCATCCGGGGCGGTGTAGCTCAGTTGGTTAGAGCGCACGACTCATAATCGTGAGGTCGGGGGATCGAGCCCCCCCACCGCTACGCAGAACGAAAACCGTGAAAGTGAGAAGTCGACGTGGCCTCCAGTACCGACGTACGGCCCAAGATCACCTTGGCCTGCGAGGTGTGCAAGCACCGCAACTACATCACCAAGAAGAACCGTCGTAATGACCCTGATCGGCTGGAACTGAAGAAGTTCTGCCCGAACTGCGGCAAGCATCAGCCGCACAAAGAGTCCCGCTAACGGTCGGTTGTGGCCCTCTCCCAAGATATCGTCGGGACGCACTACCGGCATCCCGACTATTACGTGGTTGAGCGCGAGAAGATCCGCGAGTACGCCACCGCGGTTCAAAACTCCGACGCGTCGTTTTTCAGCGAGACGGCCGCCGGGGAGCTGGGCTACAAGGCTCTGCCCGTCCCTCTGACGTTCATCTCGGTATTCGGCTATATCGCCCAGCGCGCGTTCTTCGACTTCAACGACATCGGGATCACCGACAAACAGATCGTCCAGGTCGACCAGGCGCTGAAATTCCTCAAGCCGGTGACCGCCGGCGACCAATTGTTCGCCGACGTCTACGTGCACGAACTCAGGCAGGCGCACGGGACGGACATCATCGTCAATAAGGTCATCATCAGCAATCAGGACGGTGACATAGTCCAGGAGAACTACACGACGCTCGCGGGGCGGAGTGACGAGAGCGGAGAGAGTGGCTTCAACGATGGCACTGCGTGAGTTCAGTTCGGTCAAGGTCGGCGACACACTTCCCGAGAAGCTGATCAATCTCACCCGGGCCGACCTGGTGAACTACGCCGGCGTTTCCGGCGACCTCAACCCAATCCACTGGGACGACGAGATCGCCAAGCAGGTCGGCCTGGACACCGCGATCGCCCACGGCATGCTGACCATGGGCCTCGGTGGCGGCTACATCAGTGAGTGGGTGGGCGATCCGGGCGCGGTCACCGAGTACAACGTGCGTTTCACCGCCATCGTCCCGGTTCCCAACGACGGCGTCGGCGCCGATATCGTCTTCACCGGCCGGGTCAAGTCGGTCGACGAGGAGAACAAAGCCGTGACGATCGCGCTGACCGCCACCCACGACGGGAAGAAGATCTTCGGGCGCGCCGTCGCGATCGCGAAGCTGGCCTGAACCGTGGCGCTGAAAACCAACATCCTCGGGATGGTCTGGAAGTACCCGGACTCCTTTGTCGTGGGCCGCGAGCAGATCCGCCAGTATGCGAAATCCGTCAAGGCGCACGATCCGGCCAGCATCGACCCGGAGGCGGCCGCGGCCATGGGTTATCCGGGCCTGGTAGCCCCGTTGACCTTCGTGTCGATCATCGCCGTGATGACCCAGCGGCACTTCTTCCAGCACGTCGACATCGGGTTCGAGACCATGCAGATCGTCCAGGTGGACCAGAAGTTCCAGTTCCTGCGGCCGATCGTCGAGGGTGACGAGCTGCGCGCCACCATGTACATCGACTCCGTCGACGAACGGTTCGGGGCCGACATCGTGACCTCCCGCAACGTGCTGACCGACGAGAAGACCGGCGAGGCCGTGCTGGTGGCCTACACCACCCTGATGGGCCACGAGGGCGACAATTCGATCTCGGCGGGCTGGGATCCCGAGACCGGCCAGGTGCTGCGGAAGCCCGTCGTGCACGACTGAGCGCACGGTCGGGCCCGGTCCACGATTAGTAACTCCGAGGGGTCTCGCGCTACACTCAAATGTCGGGTTTTCCCACGTTAAGCGCGCTGTCCGTCGGTTCGGGCCGAACGGGGAGCGCGCGAATCATGTGGGGAGCCGGGCCGGACCGAGGGGCGTAGCTCAACTGGCAGAGCAGCGGTCTCCAAAACCGCAGGTTGCAGGTTCAAGTCCTGTCGCCCCTGCTCAATTGAATAGACTTGCGGGCATACGCCCGATGGACATGTAAGGAGCATGCGGTGAGCGACGAGCTCGACGGTTCAGACGCCGCAGGCGAGGACGCCGGTCAGGCCGGTGCCACGGCCCAGCCGCTGCGGCCGACCGGCAAGCGCACCCGCCAGCGCACGGGTGGGACCGCGCTGGCCGAGGTCGATGTCGAGGAAGAAGCCCTCACCGAACAGTTCGAGGTGGCCGAGGGCGGCGGAAAGAAGGCCAAGAAGGCCGGCAAGGCCGTCGACGGCACCGGTACAAGCCGCAACCCCTTCGTGTTCGTCGTGAACTACCTCAAGCAGGTGGTCGCCGAGCTGCGCAAGGTCATCTGGCCGAACCGCAAGCAGATGGTCAGCTACACCAGCGTCGTACTGGCGTTCCTGGTCTTCATGGTGACACTGATCGGCCTCGTCGACATCGGCTGGGCCAAGCTCGTGCTCCTGGTGTTCGGTTAGACGCCCAGAACTTAGACGTTGAGAGAGGAACTGACTACCGTGACTACCCCCGAAGGCGAAGCGCCCGCGGGTGATGCCGCCGTCGACGTGATCGACGAGACCGTCGAGGAGACGGTGGCCGCTCCCGAGGCCCCCGAGGAGGAGCTCGACCCGGCCGAGGCGCTCAAGAAGGACCTGCGCACCAAGCCGGGCCAGTGGTACGTCATCCACTCCTACGCCGGCTACGAGAACAAGGTGAAGGCCAACCTCGAGACCCGTGTGCAGAACCTCGACGTCGGCGATTACATCTTCCAGGTCGAGGTGCCCACCGAAGAGGTCACCGAGATCAAGAACGGCCAGCGCAAGCAGGTCAACCGCAAGGTGTTGCCCGGCTACATCCTGGTGCGGATGGATCTCACCGACGACTCCTGGTCGACGGTGCGCAACACCCCCGGCGTCACCGGGTTCGTCGGTGCCACGTCACGTCCCACCGCGCTGTCATTGGACGACGTGGTGAAGTTCCTGCTGCCGCGCAACGTCAAGCCGATCGCCAAGACGACCCAGCATGGCGGCAAGCCGGACGAGGCCACCCTCGAGCGCCCCGAGATCCTGGTGGACTTCGAGGTCGGCGAGTCGGTGACCGTCATGGACGGCCCGTTCGCCACCCTGCCCGCCTCGATCAGCGAGGTCAACGCCGAACAGCAGAAGCTCAAGGTGCTCGTCAGCATCTTCGGCCGCGAGACTCCCGTCGAACTGACCTTCAACCAGGTCGCCAAGATCTAACGAAGTTTTAGAAAGGAACACCGAAAGCCATGGCCCCCAAGAAAAAGGTCGTCGGCATGATCAAGCTGCAGATCCAGGCCGGGCAGGCCAACCCCGCCCCGCCGGTCGGTCCTGCGCTCGGTCAGCACGGCGTCAACATCATGGAGTTCTGCAAGGCCTACAACGCCGAGACCGAGAGCCAGCGCGGCAACGTCATCCCGGTGGAGATCACCGTCTACGAGGACCGCAGCTTCTCCTTCGTGCTCAAGACCCCTCCGGCCGCCCGGATGCTGCTCAAGGCCGCCGGTGTGCAGAAGGGTTCCGCTGAGCCGCACAAGACCAAGGTCGCCAAGGTGACCTGGGATCAGGTGCGTGAGATCGCCGAGACCAAGAAGGCCGACCTCAACGCCAACGACATCGACCAGGCTGCCAAGATCATCGCCGGCACCGCCCGTTCGATGGGGATCACGGTCGAGTAATCCCCGCCGAGTGAGGATCCACGCAGACTTTCTGCGAGTGGACAGCTGCGTAGTTCCTCACTCAACGAGAAGAAGACGTGGGAGGGCCCGCTTCGGCCTGTATGACCACGGCTCCAAACAAAGAAAGATTGGAATGCAATGAGCAAGAACAGCAAGGCCTACAAGGAAGCCGCCGAGAAGGTCGACAAGACCCGGCTGTACACCCCGCTCGAAGCGGCGAAGCTGGCCAAGGAGACGTCCTCGAAGAAGCAGGACGCCACCGTTGAGGTGGCGATCCGCCTCGGCGTCGATCCCCGCAAGGCCGATCAGATGGTGCGCGGCACGGTGAGCCTGCCGCACGGCACCGGCAAGACCGCCCGCGTCGCTGTCTTCGCCGTCGGTGAGAAGGCCGATCAGGCCATTGCCGCCGGCGCCGACGTCGTCGGCAGCGACGACCTGATCGAGAAGATCCAGGGCGGGTTCCTCGATTTCGACGCCGCGATCGCCACGCCCGATCAGATGGCCAAGGTCGGCCGCGTCGCCAAGGTGCTCGGTCCGCGCGGTCTGATGCCCAACCCCAAGACGGGCACCGTGACGCCGGATGTGGCCAAGGCGGTCCAGGACATCAAGGGCGGCAAGATCAACTTCCGCGTCGACAAGCAGTCCAACCTGCACTTCATCATCGGCAAGGCTTCCTTCGACGAGAAGAAGCTGGCCGAGAACTACGGCGCCGCTCTTGACGAGGTGCTGCGGGCCAAGCCGTCGTCCTCGAAGGGGCGTTACCTCAAGAAGGTCACCGTCTCGACGACGACGGGCCCCGGCATCCCGGTCGACCCGGCGGTAACCCGGAATTTCGCGGAGGAGTAGCGCAGGCTTTCGCGTTGAGTCGCTCCGGTCAGCTCTTATACGGCTCCGACGAACTGCGTGAACGTCTCGTGCAGTTCCTTGACGATGTCGTCGAACAATGCCTCAGGCAGATCATGAGCCATACCGTCGAACAGCACCAGTCGGGCGCCGGGAATCGATGAGGCGATCGCCTTGCCTCCTGATGGCCGCATGAGGATGTCCTCCCTGCCGTGGATCACCACGGTGGGCGCGGTGATCCGAAGGTCGTAGCGGCGCAGGCTGCCGCTGCTGAGCGCCGCGTCGAAATGCCTGGCGATGCCCTGCGGGTAGTAGGCCCGCTCGTACGCCTCGATCGCGTCCTTGCGCAACCTCTCCTCGGACCGCGGATAGCCGGGACTGCCGATCACCCGTGACACCCGCATCGAGTTCTTCACGATCTCGTCGCGTGGTGCATCCGGTGCGGGACCTTTGATCAAGCACATCAACGCCTTGGGCGCCGGCGGCGGCAACAGTGCCGAGTTGTTCGACGAGAAGATGATGCCCAACCCGGCGGTCCGTTCGGGGAACCGGGCCGCGAAGATCTGCGCGATCATCCCGCCCATCGACGCGCCGACGACATGGGCCCGCTGGATACCCAGATGGTCGAGGACCGCGGCGGCATCCTCGGCCATGTCCTGCAGGCGGTACACGCTGTTGCTGGGCATCCCGAGCAGGGCGCGCACCAGTTTCGGCACCAGCGCACCATCATGGCGCTGATTGTGCAGCTTGCTGGACAGGCCGACATCGCGGTTGTCATACCGGATCACCCGGTAACCGAGATCGATGAGCTTCTGGCAGAACTCGTTGTGCCACAACACCAGCTGAGCGCCCAAGCCCATGATGAGCAGTACCGGGGGATCGTTGGGATTTCCCAGATCCTCGTAGTGCAGCTCGATGTCGCCGTGGTGGGCATACCCGGAACGGATCTCCATCAGGCCTCCACATCGCTTTGGTGCTCACGGCTTACCTCCACCATGAAGTTGGCGAAATAGCCGGAGAACTGGGGATCGTTCATCATCTGCCAGTTCGGGGCGAGCAGCTTCATGTACCGCTCAACATAGAGGAACTGCTTGCCGATCAGCACGAGTTCCCGCGGCAGTTTGACGTCGTAGGCTTCGGCGAGGGTCGACAGTTGCCTGCCGATCTCGGCATAGGACATGTCGCCCAGGGTCTTCAGTGTCAGCGGCTGGGCGAAAGCCTCCAGGTCCTTGGCCGCCTGCGCTTCGGGCTTGACCGTGCCCACCGCGCCCAACAGAACGACGATCTTGCCGGCCGCCGCATGGTCCTTCTTGACCAGCAGCGCGTAGATCAGTTCGCGAAGCAGCCAGCGGGTACGCGGATCGATACGGCCCATGATGCCGAAGTCCAGGAACACGATCCGGCCGTCGTCATCGACCAGCAGGTTGCCCGCGTGCAGGTCACCGTGGAACAGGCCGTGCCGGAGCCCTCCTTCGAAGGTGCTGAACAGCAGCGCCTTGACCAGTTCGGTACCGTCGAAACCTTTGGCGCGGATCGACTTGACATCATCGATCCGGACGCCGTGCACCCGCTCCATGGTCAGCACCCGTTCACTGGTGAACTCCCAATGCACCTGGGGAACTTTGATGTTGCGACCCAGGGGGGAGCCGTGCAGCCCGGATACCCACGCCTCCATGGACTGCGCCTCGATGCGGAAATCGAGTTCCTCGGCCAGGTTGTCGGCGAAGTCCGCGACGACGTCCTGTGCGGAGAGTCGGCGGCCCGTCTTTCCCATTTCGACGACCTGGGCGAACCGCTTGAGTATTTGCAGGTCCGCAGCCACCCGGCGGCGGATACCCGGCCGCTGGATCTTGACGACGACGTCCTCGCCGCTGTGCAGGGTGGCGAAGTGCACCTGAGCGATCGAGGCCGAGGCGAACGGCTCTTCCTCGAAATGGGCGAACAACTCGGCCGGGTCCGCGCCCAATTCCTCTTTGACGAGCCCGTGCACGGCGGCCGTATCGGCCGGCGGGACCGCGTCGAGCAGACTGCGGAACTCCCGGCTCAGGGGCTCGCCGAACGCTCCGGGGGAGGAGGCGATGATCTGACCGAACTTGACGTAGGTGGGGCCGAGGTCGGAGAAGGTCTTGGGGATCTGCCTGATCACCTTCTCCTGCAGGCTGCCCTTGCTGCCCAGCGTGGGTATCACACGCAGGGCGGTTCGGGTCAGCTGCCAGCCGGTGACACCGATGCGGGCCGCCTCGACCGGGAGCGGCACCCGGTCGAGTTTGGCGATCTCACGCGCGGCTGGTGAAGGCATCCTGCCCAGTCTGCCAAACGGCCCGGCGCCGGGAGCAGGTACATCGCGACCCGATGACGAATTCGTGTCATGGGCGCGAATCCGGTGATGAGGCCGGATTTTCGGCGTACGGTGCTTCCGTCAGCAGTTATGCCATCGCTCGGAGGTCAGAGGGTTGATTCCAGAAGAACTCACACAGGGTCAATTCGACACTGTGTACAACGTGTTGTCGCTGTGCCTCGCGGCCCAGCTGTTCGGCGCTATTTTCCTGTTCACAGCGCAGGGCCGGGTTCTGCCCCGCTACCGCCAGGCGCTGCTGATCTCCGGAACGGTCTGCGGCATCGCCGCCTACCACTACTTCCGGATTTTCGAGTCGTTCAAGGCGGCGTTCACCACCGAGGCAGTCGGTGGCAAAGGCATCTATACCCAGGCGGCCGGCCACTCGTTCAACGAGGGCTACCGGTACGTCGACTGGCTGCTCACCGTGCCGCTGCTGCTCGTCGAGCTCATCGTCGTTCTGGCGCTGGCCCGCAAGCTGCAGACCTCGCTGCTGGTCCGGCTGATCCCGGCGTCGGCTCTCATGATCGCCCTGGGCTACCCCGGCGAGATCAGCGCCGACAACATGACCCGCAACATCTGGGGTTGGTTGTCGACCATTCCGTTCCTGTACATCCTGTACGTCCTGTTCGTCGAGCTCACCAAGTCACTCGATCGTCAGCCCCCGCAGGTGCGCAAGATCGTCAGCAACATGCGTCTGCTGCTGCTCGGGACGTGGGGCGTGTACCCCATCGCCTATCTGATTCCGGTGCTCGGCTTCAACGGCGCGGACGCATGGGTGGGCAAGCAGATCGGCTACTCGATTGCCGACATTCTGGCCAAGGTGCTGTACGGCATCTTGATCTACAACATCGCCCGGCTGAAGTCCTTCGCCGACGATGTGGCCTTCGCGGAGCATGAGCTCCACGAAGCCGAAGCCGAGTTGGCCAGGGCAGCAGCGAAGTAGCTCGCTGACCAGCAGCATCATTTGACAGCGGAGGCCCCCCGGGAGCAATTCCGGGGGGCCTCCGTCGTTGGTCACGTAGATTCCTGGTGTGCGCGTCACCGGGGCCGAGGCCACCGAACTTTTCGTAGGCGATGCCGACGACCCCGTCCAGATAGTCCGGGTCTCCTACAGCGGAGCGACCGGGCCCGCCGCGGTGCGCGTGGTCGGAGACGGCCTGAGCACCGTCGGCGCAGCCCGCACGGCCCCCGGGGACGGGGTCATCGAGGTCGCGGTGCGCGTCGACCGGTCGGAGCCCGGAGACCGCCTGCCTGCCGTCGCGGTCGCCGGTGACGACACGTTCGCCTTCGAGTTCACCGTCGCAGAGCCTGGCTGGACCATGCACATGATCAGCCATTTCCACTACGACCCGGTGTGGTGGAACACCCAGGGCGCCTACACCAGCGTGTGGACCGAGGACCCGCCGGGACAGTGCAAGCAGAACAATGCATTCGCCTTGGTGTCCGCGCATCTGGAGATGGCCCGCCGTGATCCGGACTACAAGTTCGTGCTGGCCGAGGTGGACTATCTCAAGCCTTATTTCGACGCGCACCCAGAGGACCGCGCCGACCTTCTGCGGTTCGTCGCCCAACGTCGAGTGGAGGTGATGGGCGGCACCTACAACGAGCCCAACACCAACTTGACGGGCGCGGAGACTTCGATCCGGAACTTCGTGCACGGCATCGGCTTCCAGCGCGACGTCCTTGGCGCCGATCCGGCAACCGCATGGCAGCTGGATGTGTTCGGCCACGATCCGCAGTTCCCGGGTATGGCCGCCGACGCCGGTCTGACCTCGAGTTCATGGGCCCGCGGTCCACACCACCAGTGGGGTCCGATGGCCGGCAACGGTGATCCGCGGCGGATGCAGTTCCGCAGCGAATTCGAGTGGATATCGCCATCGGGCGTCGGTCTGCTCACTCACTACATGCCCGCGCATTACGCGGCGGGCTGGTGGATGGACTCGGCTGTATCGCTCACCGAGGCAGAGGAGGCCACATTCAAACTGTTCAGTGAGCTCAAATCGGTGGCGCTGACGCGTAACGTGCTGCTGCCGGTGGGTACCGACTACACGCCGCCGAACACCTGGGTGACCGAGATCCATCGGGATTGGAACGCCCGCTACACCTGGCCAAGGTTCGTCTGTGCGGTGCCGTCGGATTTCTTCGCCGCGGTGCGGGCTGAACTCGGCGAACGCGGCGTGCGGCCCTCGCCGCAGACCCGCGATATGAATCCGATCTACACCGGCAAGGACGTGTCCTACATCGACACCAAACAGGCCAACCGGGCCGCCGAGGACGTGGTGCTGGGTGCAGAACGGTTCGCCGTGTTCGCCGCCCAATTGGGCGGGGCCCGCTATCCGGAGGCCGCTCTGGCCAAGGCCTGGGTGCAACTCGCCTGGGGCGCGCACCACGACGCCATCACCGGTTCGGAGTCCGATCAGGTGTATCTGGATCTGCTGACCGGCTGGCGTGACGCGTGGGAACTCGGCCGAGCGGCGCGAGACGGAGCGCTGCAGGTGCTGTCCAAGGCCGTCGGCCGGCCGTCGCATTCGGTCGTGGTGTGGAACCCGTTGGCGCACAATCGAACCGATATCGTCACCGTCCACCTCGAAGAGCCGGTCGGCCCGGGGACCCAGGTGGTCGACGCGTCCGGTGCGACGCTGCCCACCCTGATCTCCGACGCCGGCCACAGCGTGAGCTGGCGCGCCGGGGACGTCGGCTCGCTGGGCTGGCGCAGCTACGGGCTGCTTGAGCGGGTCGCAGGTGCATCGGACTGGCAGCCGGTCGACGGTGCGAGCATCGCCAACGATCACCTGCGGGTGCGGGTCGACCCCGACCGCGGCGGGGCGGTGTCCTCTCTGGTGGATTTGTCCTGCGGCCGCGAATTGATCGCCGCGGGTTCCGTGGGCAACGAACTGGCGGTCTACGACGAATACCCGGCCCATCCGGAGGCCGGCGAGGGCCCGTGGCACCTGCTGCCCAGCGGACCGGTGCGGTGCTCGTCGAACGCCGCAGCTTTGGTGCGTGCATTCCGAAGTCCGTTGGGCCAGCGGTTGGTGATAGAGGGGCGGATCGGCGACCTGCTGCGCTACACCCAGACGCTGACCCTGTGGGACGGCATCGACCGGCTGGACTGTTCGACCACCATCGACGACTTCACCGGCGCCGACCGGCTGGTCCGGCTGCGCTGGCCCTGCCCCATTCCCGGCGCGCTACCGGTGAGCGAGGTCGGTGACGCCGTGATCGGCCGGGGATTCGGGTTGATGCACGCTCACGGCAGCGGCGAGGACCGCGCGGTCGACACCGCGCACCACCCGTGGACTCTGGACAACCCGGCACACGGCTGGTTCGGGCTGTCCTCGGCGGCGCGGATCCGAATCGGTGAGAACACCCGCGCCGTCTCCGTCGCCGAGGTGGTGGCACCGGCCGAGGCTGGCGCTGAATCGGCGCGGGAACTGATGGTCGCCCTGGCCCGTGCCGGGGTGACGGCCACCTGCAGCACCGCCGCCCACACCCGCTACGGGCATCTTGAGGTCGACTCCAACCTGCCCGACGCGCGTATCGCCATCGGCGGGCCGGAGGACAACCCGTTCACCGCTGAGGTGCTGGCCGCCGCCGATCCCCGGTTCGGTCTCGAACTGAAGCGACAGCTGACCGACAACGGCCGTGCGCGGGTGTTCGTGCCCGCCGAACATTCACTCGGCGAGGTATGGCAGCCCGACGCCGACCTGCGCGGGGCACTGACGTTGCCGGTGCTCATCATCGCCGGCGACGGCGCCCTCGATGAGGTGATCGTCGACCTGTCCGACGCCGAGATCACCGTCTCCCAAGATGTGCCTGTTGATTGCGGGCCCTTCGAGTCGCGCACCGTCGCGCTGATCAACCGCGGAGTGCCGGGATTCGCCGTCGAACGTGACGGCACCCTGCACGCCTCGCTGATGCGGTCCTGCACCGGCTGGCCGTCGGGAACCTGGATCGATCCGCCGCAACGCAAGGCCCCCGACGGGTCCAACTTCCAGTTGCAGCACTGGAGCCACACCTTCGACTTCGCGTTGATCACCGGATCCGGCGACTGGCGGCGTACCGGAATGCACACTCGCAGTGCGGAATTCAATCATCCGATGGTCGCCGTCGTAGCCGATGACGGCGCCGCCAAGCTCCCGCAGGACGGATCACTGTTAACCGTCGAACCCGCCGGCGCCGTGCAACTGGCCGCGCTCAAGGCCTCCGGTAACCCGACCGCGATCGGCAGTCCGATAGCCGTCGACGCCGAGGCCGTCACGATCCGGCTGGTCGAGATCACCGGCGCGGCAACCGAAGTCGAGATCGCCAGTCCGGTCGCGAAGATCAGCGGGCTGGCCTGCGCCGACCTGCTGGAGAACGTCCGGCCCGGCGGGGATCCGTTGCGCATGCACGGCTATCAGATCGCCACCTTGGGCGCCCGGCTCGACGCGACACCGGTGATCGACGCAGAGGACCGGCAGTTGGCCCCCGAAGCCGAGGCCGCGCAGCCCTTGTACGCCCGTTACTGGCTGCACAACCGCGGTCCGGCGCCACTCGGTGGGCTCCCGGCCGTCGCGCACCTGCATCCGCAGTCCGTCGCCGCCGGCCCCGGTGACACGGTGCGTTTGAAACTGACCGTCGCCAGCGATTGCAGCGACACCGGCGTCGAGGCCGCGGTGCGGACTCATCTTCCTGCGGGCTGGGGCGAGGATCCGGCTGTCCGGGCGTTCGGCCCCCGCTCCTACCACCTGCCCGCCCGTGGGCATCGCGAAAGCGAACTGCTCGTCACCGTGCCCGCCGATGCCGAGCCCGGTCACTACCCGGTCCGCGCCCGGCTGAACCTGACCGGTGACGTACCTCCGGCGTGGAAGCAGACCGTCGAGGACGTCTGCGTGATCACGGTCGGGTCCGCCGAGCCGGATCTGGTGCGGCTGGCCGCCGAACCGGTCGATCTGGTCGTCGCCCGCGGTGAGCGCGCCCGGCTGACGGTCGCCGTCGCCAGTGCCGCCCGCGCAGAACTCGCGATGGAGGCGCATCTGATCAGTCCGTGGGGAACCTGGGAGTGGATCGGTCCGGCGGCCCACGGCGCGGTGCTGCCCGCCGGGTCGACGGTTGAACTCGGATTCGATGTCACCCCGCCGCCCTGGCTGACCCCGGGGCAATGGTGGGCCCTGGTTCGCATCGGCTGTGCCGGCCGGCTGCTGTACACCCCGGCGGTCTCGGTGACGGTCCGATGAGTATCGCCGCGACGGTGGACGGGCGGCCGGTGGCGGTCACCGAGGTCGACGACCGGGAGGCGGCATTGCGGGCCTCGCCGCAGAGCGCGGCACTGCCGCGTCCGGGCACCAGTGAGGGCCGGCAGTTGCGGCGCTGGCTGACCCAACTGCTCGTCACCGAACGGGTGGTGGCCCTGCAAGCCGATGCGCTGGGCGCCGGCGTGGACGGCGGTACCCCGGCCGAGTGCGACCTGCTCCCGGATCTCACCGCCCGGCTGGAGATCGGCAGTGTCGCCGCGGCTGTTCTCGCCGACCCGCTGGCCCGGGCGGTGTACGTGCGGGTGACCGACGATGTGGCCATCGATGAGAGCGCGGTCGCCGGTTACCGCCGGCGCAACCCGGATCGTGCAGGCGATGATGACGCGATCGCCGCGATGCTGCAGGGCGCCGCACGTCGCCGCGCATTCCGGATCTGGCTCGCGCAGCGCAGCGCCGCGCTGGTCTGGCTCGCTCCGGGTTACGAACATCCCGGCGATCCCCGTCAGCCCGACAACACCCACAAACACTGATGCCTGATCGATTCCCGACGCTGGCTCTCGATATCGGCGGCACCAAGATCGCCGCGGGGATCGTCGATGCGAAAGGCCGGCTGCTGCACCAGAATCGTCAGCCCACGCCGCGCAGTGCCGATCCGGACGAGGTCTGGGCGGCTGCTCAGCAGACCCTCACCGCCGCGCTTGACGCGGCTGGCGGGAAGGTGGCCGGCGTCGGAATCTCCTCGGCGGGTCCGATCCACCTGCCGGGCGGAAACATCAGCCCGGTCAACATCGGCGCCTGGCGCGGATTCCCGGTCGTCGAACGCACCGCCGCCGCGGTGCCCGGTGTGCCGGTTCGGCTGGCCGGAGACGGACTGTGCATGGCGCTCGGTGAGCACTGGCGCGGGGCAGGCCGGGGTGCGGAGTTCATGCTCGGGATGGTGGTCTCCACCGGGGTCGGGGGTGGACTCGTCCTCGACGGGGCGCCGTACAGCGGACGGACCGGCAACGCCGGACATGTCGGTCACGCGATCGTCGAATTGGACGGTCCGGCGTGCAGTTGCGGGGCACGCGGCTGCGTGGAGGCGATCGCCAGCGGCCCGCGCCTGGCGGCCTGGGCACACGATCAGGGTTGGGCCGGATCGGACGCCAGGCAGCTCGCCGCCGATGCGGCGGCCGGAGACGACGTCGCCGTCCGGGCCTTCCGGCGCGGAGCCCGGGCGCTGGCCGCGATGATCGCCTCGGTGGCGGCGGTATGCGACCTGGACCTGGTGGTCATCGGGGGCGGGGTGGCCAACGCCGGAGCGGTGCTGTTCGACCCGCTGCGGGCCGCGCTGGGGGACTACGCTGCGCTCGACTTCCTGAGGGAGCTGCGGGTGGTGCCTGCCGAGCTCGGCGCGGACGCCGGGCTGGTGGGAGCGGCAGCCTTGATGCGCGCCGGACACGATTTGGGCTGATGGGGCCTGCCGGGCTACCCTGTCAGGGTTCCACCGAAGACCGTTGGTCACCGAGAAATCGGTTGAAGGTCCGGATGCGATCCGGCGGCCCACGCAGGAGGACGAGGCTTGACCGCTGTTCACCAGTGGTTTTTGTGCGCCCCGGCCGTCTGCGTCGGGGCGTTCGTGTTTCTCCGGTCTGGCTGCGGTCCTGAAATCGCAGGAGGCAATGCATGGCCAAGGCTGACAAGGCCACCGCGGTCGCCGAGATCACCGAGCAGTTCAAGTCCTCGACGGCCACGCTGGTCACCGAGTACCGCGGGCTGACCGTTGCCAATCTGGCCGAGCTCCGCAGGTCGATGGCGGGTACGGCCACCTACACCGTTGCCAAGAACACCCTCGTCAAGCGGGCGGCGGCGGAGGCCGGCATCGAGGGTCTCGATGAACTTTTCGCCGGACCCACCGCGATCGCGTTCGTCAACGGCGAGGCCGTGGACGCGGCCAAGGCGATCAAGAAGTTCGCCAAGGAGCACAAGGCGCTCGTCATCAAGGGCGGCTACATGGACGGTCGCCCACTGACCGTCGGCGAGGTCGAGCGGATCGCCGATCTCGAGTCCCGAGAGGTGCTGCTGGCCAAGCTGGCCGGCGCCATGAAGGGCAATCTGGCGAAGGCCGCCGGCCTGTTCGCCGCCCCCGCATCGCAGATGGCCCGCTTGGCTGCTGCGTTGCAGGACAAGAAGTCCGGCGATTCCGCCGCTTAAGCACACACCGAAGTAAGTCAGGAGAAAGGCAACCAACATGGCAAAGATGAGCACCGACGATCTGCTCGACGCGTTCAAGGAAATGACCCTGCTCGAGCTCTCCGAGTTCGTGAAGAAGTTCGAAGAGGTCTTCGAGGTCACCGCGGCCGCGCCGGTCGCCGTCGCGGCGGTCGCCGCCGGTGGCGGTGGCGGTGGCGGTGGCGGCGAGGCCGCCGAGGAGCAGGACGAGTTCGACGTCATCCTCGAGGACGCCGGCGACAAGAAGATCGGCGTGATCAAGGTCGTCCGCGAGATCGTCTCCGGCCTGGGCCTCAAGGAGGCCAAGGATCTGGTCGACGGCGCCCCCAAGCCCGTCCTGGAGAAGGCCAAGAAGGAGGCCGCCGAGGACGCCAAGGCCAAGCTGGAGGCCGCCGGCGCCAAGGTCACCGTCAAGTAGGTCCCGACCTCAAGGAAAATCCCCTGCGGAGCACAGTTCCGCGGGGGATTTTTCGTTACATGGACAAACGCCTATATGGGCAGGACATGGTGCGCTAAGGTATCTCAAACCACAGGTGCCGTTGCCGTGGACAAATTGTGTGGCCGGAAGGATTCGCGTGGGCACTTCTATCCATGTTGAGGGACTGACCAAGTCGTTCGGATCTCAGACGATCTGGCAGGACGTGACGATGGACATCCCGGCCGGTGAGGTCAGCGTCATCCTGGGTCCGTCCGGTACCGGTAAGTCGGTGTTCCTGAAGTCCCTGATCGGTCTGCTGCGCCCCGAGCGCGGCAAGATCATCATCGAGGGAACCGACATCATCCAATGTTCGGCCAAGGAGCTCTACGAGATCCGCACCCTGTTCGGCGTGATGTTCCAGGACGGTGCGCTGTTCGGCTCGATGAACATCTACGACAACACCGCCTTCCCGTTGCGTGAACACACGAAGAAGAAGGAAAACGAGATCCGTGACATCGTCATGGAGAAGCTCGAGATGGTGGGTCTGCTCGGGGCCGAGAACAAGTTCCCCGGCGAGATCTCCGGCGGTATGAAGAAGCGCGCCGGACTGGCCCGCTCGCTGGTGCTCGATCCGAAGATCATCCTCGTCGACGAGCCGGACTCGGGTCTTGACCCGGTGCGCACCGCCTACTTGAGCCAGCTGCTCATCGACATCAACGCCCAGATCGACGCCACCATCCTCATCGTGACGCACAACATCAACATCGTGCGGACGGTGCCGGACAACATCGGCATGCTCTATCGCAAGCACCTGGTCATGTTCGGCCCGCGCGAGGTGCTGCTCACCAGCGACGAGCCGGCTGTCAAGCAGTTCCTCAACGGCCGCCGCATCGGCCCGATCGGCATGTCCGAGGAGAAGGACGAGGCCACCGCTGCTGCCGAGGCCGCCGCGATGGAGGCCGGTCAGGGCGACGGCGGTGTCGAAGAGGTCGAGGGCGTGCCGCCGCAGATCAGGGTGACTCCGGGCATGCCGGTGCGTCAGGCCGTCGCCCGCCGTCAGGCGCGGGTGCGCGAGATCCTGCACACCTTGCCGCCGAAGGCTCAGGAAGTGATCCTCGACGACCTCGAGGGCACCCACAAGCTACCGACGCACAGCTTCCCTGAGTAGCTCGCACTGGCCCTCGGCCAGCAATCGCGATAACGTTTGCCCGTTCCTGATGGAAGGGGAGTGGGATGGCGGCTGATCGGCGCGCTCGACGGGGTGCTGGTGCAGTTCTGGTTGGCATGGGCATCGGTTTGGGTTCCGCTCTGCTGGGTACGGCGCCAGTAGCTGCCGCCGAGACCGGCGATGTACCGGACTCGGGCCAGCAGGCCAGCTCTGCTTCGGTTTCCCCCGGTACCGCGACCGGTCGCCGCCCTGGAACCGCCAACCACGCCGCCCGGTCCAAGACCGCCGCGGGCGGCCAGAAGAACCGCGCTGTCCCAGCCCCGGGTCCGACTCCCGTCGCTCCTGCGGTGACAGCCGCATCCGCCCCCGCATTCGACCCGCCGGCGGTACCTGCCGGCGCCGTACCCCGGCCGGCGGCCGGTTCGGCCCGCCCCGGCGTCGCGACACGGGTCGCGAGCGCCGCTTCCGCCCCCACCGCCGCACCTTCTCCGGCGCCTGCTGCGGATGCGCTGCTGAGCGTCGTATCCGCCGTCGGACGGGATTCCGGCGGCGCCCCGACGGCAGGTCTGGCCGGACAGGTGGCTCTGGCCGCTCAGCGCCGGACCCGTTCGGCGGCCGCCGTCGCCTCGGGTGCCGCGGTCACCGCCGCACCGCCGGACCCGTCCCTGCCCGGCTACACCAACGGCGTCACCGGGGTGCAGATCGGTTCCTCCAGGCTGGAGATTCCGGGCGCGTTCATCGGCAACACCGTCGCCGCGGACTGGTACTTCCCGACCCAGGCGGACGGAACGGTGCAGGCCCAGGGTGTCATCTGGCTGCAGCACGGTTTCGGCGCCTGGAATTCGCTGTACGGCAGCCTGGCGCAGGATCTGGCCAAGCAGACCAACAGCATCGTGGTGGCCCCCACCCTGTCGTCGATCCCGCTGACGTTCTCAGGTGGCTGCCTCACCTGCAGCACCACCCAGCAGGCCGCCGCCGAGATCTTCCTCGATCCCGACCGCACGGCACTGGTCAACAGCGCCGTCGCAGCCGGCTACGCCGGGGACGTCAATGACCTTCTGGGCAAGTTCGTCATCAGCGGGCATTCGGCGGGCGGCGGTTTCTCCAGCGCCACCGCCGCCGACTACATCGCCGCGGGGTCAGATGCCCAGGACGCGAATCTGGCCGGGGTGGTGATGTTCGACGGCGTGTCCAACGGCGTGTTCGACGGCACCTTCACCTCTCAGGTCGACACCCTGCAGTCGGCGGGCAAGCCGATCTATCAGCTTGCCGCGCCGGCGCAGAGCTGGAACCTCTTCGGTGCCACGACCAACCAACTCGTCACCGCCCTCGGTGACGCGCAGACGACCGGCGGGTCCTTCGCCGGTGTCGTGCTCCAGGGCGGATCGCACGTCGACTCGATGATAGGCACCAACCCGCTGATCGACCTCTCCGCGGAGCTTCTCACCCAGCGCGTGCCGGCCGGAAACACGGCCGCCGTCTACACGCTGAGCTCCGGCTGGATCAACGACATGTTCGCCGGATTGTCCCCGGAGGCCGGCGACACCTTGTTCGGCTACTACGCCGGCTCAAATCAGCAGATCATCATGGGCCCGACGGCGGCCCTCGCGCTGCCCAGTCCGCAAGCCAACCAGCTGTCCTTCGCCGACAAGATCCTCGAGGGTCTGATCAACGCCGTCGGCGGAATTTTCGGTTTCGCGCTACCGGCTCCGGTGAACAGCGGTTCCAATGGTCTCGACCCCACCGTCCCGGTGGTCAAGCCCGCCAACACCAACGGCGTCACCGGTGTGCGCACCGGTAGTGCCGTGCTCGACATCCCCTGCGGCCCAACGGGATACGCGGCCCCTGCCGATTGGTACTTCCCGACCCAGGCCGACGGAACCGTCGCCGCCAACGGCATCATCTGGCTGCAGCACGGCTTCCTCGGATTCAAGAGTTGGTATGCCGAAACCGCACAGGCGATCGCGCAGCAGACCAACAGCATCGTGGTGGCGCCGAACATCTTCTGGTTCGACACCCCGATCTGTCCCGGCTGCTACCTCGGTGGCTCGGCCATGCGCGAAGCGGTGGCGACGATGTTCGAGGGATCCCGCTCTGCACTCAACGTCAGCGCGAACGCCGCCGGATTCGACGGTGTGCTGCCGCAGAATTTCCTCCTCACCGGACACTCGGCCGGCGGAAACTTCGCCACCGCCGTCGGAGCGCTGATCGCCGACCCGGCGAACAACAACTCCGCGGCGGCCGACCTGCTCGGTGTGGTGATGTTCGACGGCGTCTCGCGGGCCCCGTTGTTCACCGACTCGCTGGCGACGCTGGCCGCGGCGAACATCCCCGACTATCAGATCGCCGCGCCGCCGCAGCGGTGGAACGCCTGGGGTGTGGCCACTGAGCTGATGACCGAGGCCTACCCGGACCGGTTCAACGGCGTGCAGATCGACAACGGGTCGCACACCGACGTTCTGGGGGGCAGTGGACTGTTCGCCGATCTGGCCGAGATCGCCAGCGCGATCCTCGTCAAGCCGTCGCCGCCCGGGGCGCAGCAGGCGCTGCGGACCTTCGCCACCGGGTGGATCAACGACATCTATGCCGGCAACACCCCCTACGGCGCGGTGGGCGGTCAGCCGCTCTACGGGGTCTACAGCCCCGACTACGCCGCGCCCGACCCGTACAACCCGGCCGGCTACAACCTGCCGATCGTGATGGGCCGGGCCGGGGCGACCACCCTGCCGGCCCCGCCGCCGGTGGACGTCAACCAGTACCTCGGCAAGTGGTACGAGCAGGGCAGCGTCCGCCAGTTCTTCTCCATCGGCCTGGTCAACACCACGGCCACCTACAGCCTCAACCCCGACGGCTCGATCAAGGTGCAGAACTTCGGGCAGTACCTCGGCCCGAACGGACCGGCGGTGACCATCGAGGGCTCGGCGGTACCGGTCAACGCCGCCAACACCCGGCTCGACGTGGGATTCTTCTTCGGCCAGCCGAGTGGGGCCGAACCCGGTAACTACTGGATCCTGGACTACGCGCCGGACTACAGCTGGGCGATCGTGGGAGACCCGATCGGCTACAGCGGCTACATCCTGACCCGCGACCAGTTCATCACCGACGACGAGTACAACGCTCTGGTGGCCCGAGCCAGGGAGTTGGGTGTGTGGGGCTGCATCCTGCGGACCCGGCAGTACCCGACGACCGCCGCGGTCTAGCCGGAATTCATCCGCAAAAACCCGGCGAAAACGCTTGACGGAAAGCCGCGGACGGTCCAATCTGTTGGGCAGCATGCGTGCCCGGGCGGTTGCTCCGGCAGGCGCCGTTTGAGGTTGGCGTCCTGGTGCGCTATTCTTGGGCGTTGCGCTGGTCGCCGCCTGCCCACCTTCACCTGCACCTGGACGTCGCTGTCCCGGTATGAGTTTGTTTTCCCAGCTCACCGGTGAAATCGGGCGGGTGAACGCCCATCGCGAACCTACGAAGATCAGCGGCGAAAGGTCCGGTTCCCTATCCCAGGGGAGCCGGTGACCCGAGTAGTCCGCATTGGTGCTGGAAGGATGCATCTTGGCAGTCTCTAGCCAGAGCAAGACCACTACCACTTCTACCCCGGTTCCGGGAGCGCCGGCCCGAGTCTCATTCGCCAAGCTGCGCGAGCCGCTGGAGGTTCCCGGTCTGCTCGACGTGCAGACCGACTCCTTCAAGTGGCTGATCGGCGACGAGGGGTGGCGCGCCAAGGCCGCAGAGGATCCAGCGGCCGGCGGCGTCGCGCCCAAGGGTGGCCTGGAAGAGGTGCTCGAGGAGCTGTCCCCGATCGAGGACTTCTCCGGCTCCATGTCGCTGAGCTTCTCCGACCCGCGATTCGACGAGGTCAAGGCGCCGGTCGATGAGTGCAAAGACAAGGACATGACGTACGCGGCCCCGCTGTTCGTCACGGCCGAGTTCATCAACAACAACACCGGCGAGATCAAGAGCCAGACGGTCTTCATGGGTGACTTCCCGATGATGACCGAGAAGGGCACCTTCATCATCAACGGCACCGAGCGTGTGGTGGTCAGCCAGCTGGTCCGCTCACCCGGTGTCTACTTCGACGAGTCCATCGACAAGTCCACCGAGAAGACGCTGCACAGCGTCAAGGTGATCCCCGGTCGCGGCGCGTGGCTGGAATTCGACGTCGACAAGCGCGACTCCGTCGGCGTGCGCATCGACCGCAAGCGCCGCCAGCCGGTCACCACGCTGCTCAAGGCGCTGGGCTGGACCAACGAGCAGATCCGCGAGCGGTTCGGCTTCTCCGAGATCATGATGTCGACGCTGGAGAAGGACCAGAACGCCGGCACCGACGAGGCGTTGCTGGACATCTACCGCAAACTGCGCCCGGGCGAGCCGCCGACCAAGGAGTCCGCGCAGACCCTGCTGGAGAACCTGTTCTTCAAGGAGAAGCGCTACGACCTCGCGCGGGTGGGCCGCTACAAACTCAACAAGAAGCTGGGCCTGAACCCCGGCAAGCCGATCACGAACTCGACGCTGACCCCTGAGGACATCGTCGCCACCATCGAGTACCTGGTGCGTCTGCACCAGGCCTCGGAGACCGGCATTCCGGAGACCATGACGGTTCCCGGCGGCGTCGAGGTCCCGGTCGAGGTCGATGACATCGACCACTTCGGCAACCGTCGTCTGCGCACCGTGGGCGAGCTGATCCAGAATCAGATCCGGGTCGGTTTGAGCCGCATGGAGCGCGTCGTGCGTGAGCGGATGACCACCCAGGACGTTGAGGCGATCACGCCGCAGACCCTCATCAACATCCGCCCTGTGGTGGCGGCGATCAAGGAGTTCTTCGGCACCAGCCAGCTCTCGCAGTTCATGGACCAGAACAACCCGTTGTCCGGACTGACCCACAAGCGTCGTCTGTCGGCGCTGGGTCCGGGCGGTCTGTCCCGTGAGCGCGCCGGTCTGGAGGTGCGCGATGTGCACTCCAGCCACTACGGCCGGATGTGCCCGATCGAGACTCCCGAGGGCCCGAATATCGGCCTGATCGGATCGCTGTCGGTGTACGCGCGGGTCAACCCGTTCGGTTTCATCGAGACGCCGTATCGCAAGGTGGTCAAGGGTGTGGTCACCGACGACATCGACTACCTGACCGCCGACGAGGAGGACCGCCACGTCGTGGCGCAGGCCAACTCGCCGACCGACGCCAAGGGCAAGTTCCTCGAGGAGCGCGTCCTGGTGCGCCGCAAGGGCGGCGAGGTCGAGTACGTCGCGGCCTCCGAGGTCGACTACATGGACGTCTCACCGCGCCAGATGGTCTCGGTCGCCACGGCCATGATCCCGTTCCTCGAGCACGACGACGCCAACCGCGCGCTGATGGGCGCCAACATGCAGCGGCAGGCGGTTCCGCTGGTGCGCAGTGAGGCACCGTTCGTCGGCACCGGCATGGAGTTGCGCGCCGCGATCGACGCCGGCGACGTCGTCGTCGCGGACAAGCCCGGTGTGGTCGAAGAGGTCTCGGCCGACTACATCACCGTGATGGCCGACGACGGCAGCCGCTTCACCTACAAGCTGCGCAAGTTCAATCGGTCCAACCACGGCACCTGCGCCAACCAGAAGCCGATCGTCGACTCCGGTCAGCGGGTCGAGGCCGGCCAGGTGATCGCCGACGGTCCGTGCACCGAGAACGGTGAGATGGCGCTGGGCCGCAACCTGCTGGTGGCGGTCATGCCGTGGGAGGGTCACAACTACGAGGACGCGATCATCCTCTCCAGCCGTCTGGTGGAGGAGGACGTTCTCACCTCGATTCACATCGAGGAGCACGAGATCGACGCCCGCGACACCAAACTCGGTGCTGAGGAGATCACCCGGGACATCCCGAACGTCTCCGAGGAGGTGCTCGCCGATCTTGACGAGCGCGGCATCGTTCGCATCGGCGCCGAGGTCCGCGATGGCGACATCCTGGTCGGCAAGGTCACCCCGAAGGGCGAGACCGAGCTGACCCCTGAGGAGCGGCTGCTGCGCGCGATCTTCGGCGAGAAGGCCCGTGAGGTCCGCGACACCTCGCTGAAGGTTCCGCACGGCGAGTCCGGCAAGGTCATCGGCATCCGGGTGTTCTCCCGCGAGGACGACGACGAACTGGCCGCCGGCGTCAACGAACTGGTGCGGGTCTACGTCGCCCAGAAGCGGAAGATCTCCGACGGCGACAAACTGGCCGGCCGGCACGGCAACAAGGGCGTCATCGGCAAGATCCTGCCTGTCGAGGACATGCCCTTCCTGCCCGACGGCACACCGGTGGACGTCATCCTCAACACCCACGGCGTGCCGCGGCGGATGAACATCGGCCAGATTCTCGAAACGCACCTGGGCTGGGTCGCCAAGACCGGATGGAAGGTTCACAATGGCTCGGGTAAGCCCGAGTGGGCGGCGAACCTGCCCGACGACCTGATGTCGGCAGAGCCGAACACCATCGTCTCCACTCCGGTGTTCGACGGCGCCCGCGAAGAGGAGCTGCAGGGCCTGCTCGCCTCCACGCTGCCCAACCGCGACGGCGACGTCATGGTCGACGGCGACGGCAAGGCGATGCTCTACGACGGCCGCAGTGGTGAGCCGTTCCCGTACCCGGTGACGGTCGGCTACATGTACATCCTCAAGCTGCACCACCTGGTCGACGACAAGATCCACGCGCGGTCCATCGGGCCCTACAGCCTCGTTACCCAGCAGCCGCTGGGC
>JAPOKC010000016.1 GCA_029977845.1 Mycobacteriaceae bacterium
TCGGTCGCGTGCTGGTCGCGGTTCTGCTTGCCGTGGCGGGGTTGTTTGTGGGGTCGGGGACCTCGCAGGCGGCGCTGGACAATCAGATGAGTCTGGTTGACGGCAAGGGCCGCACGATGACGATTCAGCAGTGGGACACCTTTCTGGATGGGGTGTTCCCGTTGGATCGCAACCGGTTGACCCGGGAGTGGTTCCATTCGGGTAAGGCGGTCTACAGCGTGGCCGGGCCGGGGGCCGCTGATTTCGCCGGCACGTTGGAGTTGGGTTATCAGGTGGGCTTCCCGTGGTCGTTGGGGGTGGGGATCAACTTCTCCTACACCACGCCGAACATCCTGCTCGATGACGTCTCGATCTCCCCGTTGGGTTTCAACCCGTTGGGTTCGGTGATCACCCCGAACCTGTTCCCGGGTGTGTCGATCTCCTCGGATCTGGGTAATGGTCCCGGTATTCAGGAGGTGGCGACGTTCTCGGTGGACGTCGAGGGTCCGGAGGGTTCGGTGGCGGTGTCCAACGCCCACGGCACGGTGACCGGTGCTGCCGGTGGTGTGCTGCTGCGTCCGTTCGCCCGGCTGATCTCCAAGGCCGGAGACAGCGTCACCACCTACGGCGAACCCTGGAACATGAACTGATTCAGCCGCGCTGGGAGCTCAGCCGCTGTACCGCGGCCGCCACGCGTTCGTCGGTGGCCGTCATCGCAACACGCACATGTCGTGCGCCGGCCGGTCCGTAGAAATCGCCGGGCGCCACCAGGATTCCGCGTTGTGCCAGCCAGTCAACGGTCGCACGGCACGGCTCGTCACGGGTGACCCACAGATACAGCCCGGCCTCGGAATGTTCAACGGTGAAGCCGGCGCCGCGGAAGGCCTCGAGCAGCACCCGTCGACGACTCGCATAGCGATCGCGCTGAGCGATCTCGTGCTCGTCGTCATCGAGTGCGGCCACCATCGCGGCCTGAACCGGTCCGGGCACCATCATTCCGGCGTGCTTGCGCACCGCCAGCAGTTCGGCGACCACCGCGGCGTCGCCGGCCACGAAGCCGGCTCGATACCCGGCGAGTGACGAACTCTTCGACAGCGAATGCACGGCGAGCAGTCCGCTGTGGTCACCGCCGCACACCGATGGATGCAACACCGAGTACGGCTGCTCGTCCCAGGCCAGTCCCAGATAGCACTCATCGGAGACCACGAGCGCCCCGCGTTCCCGGGCCCACTCGACGACCTTGCGCAGATGATCCGCGCCCAGCACCCGCCCGGTGGGGTTGCTCGGGGAGTTCAGGAAGATCAACGCCGGCGACTGCGGCCCGAGTTGGGTCAGCGAGTCCGCCGGAATCACCTGCGCCCCGGCCAGCCGGGCGCCCACCTCATAGGTCGGGTACGCCAGTTCCGGAATCACCACCACATCGTCGGAACCCAGGCCCACCAGGGTCGGCAGCCAGGCGATGAGTTCCTTGGTCCCGATCACCGGCAGAACGGCATGCTCACCGAGCCCGGTCACGCCGTATCGGCGGGCCAGGGCCGCCGCCGCCGAAGACCGCAACTCTGCGGTCCCGGCGGTCATGGGGTAGCCCGGGGACGCGGAGGCCTCGGCCAGCGCCGCCCGGATCACCGGTGCGACGGGATCGACCGGGGTTCCCACCGAGAGATCGACGATGCCGCCCGGATGGGCTCGTGCCGCCGCTGCCGCGTCAGCCAGGGTGTCCCAGGGGAAGACCGGCAGCGACTGCGAGACCGGACGCCGGGCGGCCCGCAGTGGCGGGTTCGCCGTCAGTCGTCCTCGCCCTTGGGCGGGAGATCCTTGATCACCTGCGGGTCGTTCTCGGTCATGCCGACCTTTGACGCCCCGCCGGGCGAGCCCAATTCGACGAAGAAATCAGCGTTGAGCTGGGTCCACTGCGACGATTGATCCGGGACGTCGTCCTCGTAGTAGATCGCCTCCACCGGGCACACCGGCTCGCAGGCGCCGCAGTCCACACACTCATCGGGGTGGATGTAGAGCTGGCGAGCGCCCTCGTAGATGCAGTCGACCGGGCATTCCTCGATACATGCCTTGTCCTTGATGTCGACGCAGGCTTCGGTGATCACGTACGTCACGGGAGGTTCTCCTCGATGTCCTCGTCTTGATAACTGGTCGCATGTCTGTCGTTTCCCGGTAGGGCGACCGGAGCAATAGTGTGCCCTATGACCCCGCTGGTACCGATACTAGGGGGGCGTACGTCGTGGTTCGCTGGCGGGCGGGTCGGCCGATCCCCTCGGCGATCGCGACCAGTTCCGCGACGGTCTTCGATGAGCCGAACTGCGAACCGGCCATCCGGGAGATGGTCTCCTCCATCAGGGTGCCGCCCAGGTCGTTCGCACCGCCGCCCAGCATCACCTGGGTCCGCTCGGCGCCGAGTTTCACCCAGCTGGTCTGGATGTGGGAGATCCGCCCGTGCAGCATGATCCGGGCCAGCGCATGCACCGCCCGGTTGTCGCGATGGGTCGGTCCCGGGCGGGCCGCACCGGCCAGATAGAGCGGCGATGACTGGTGAACGAACGGCAGCGGCACGAATTCGGTGAAACCGGCTGTCCGGTCCTGGATCCCCCGAAGCACGTTGAGATGGCCGACCCAGTGCGCCGGTGTGTCGACGTGGCCGTACATCATCGTCGAACTCGACCGCAGACCCACCTCGTGGGCGGTGCTGATGACCTCGACCCACAGCGCGGTCGGCAACTTGCCCTTGGTGAGCACCCAGCGAACCTCGTCGTCGAGGATCTCGGCTGCCGTCCCGGGAATGGTGTCCAGTCCGGCCTCCCGCAGGGCGATCAGCCAGTCGCGAATGGCCATACCGCTCCTGGTCGCGCCGTTGGCGATCTCCATCGGGGAGAACGCGTGCACGTGCATCGAGGGCACCCGGTCCTTGACCGCACGAACCAGGTCCGCGTACCCGGTGACCGGTAACTCCGGGTCGATACCGCCCTGCATGCAGACCTCGGTGGCGCCGGCGACGTGGGCCTCCCAGGCCCGATCGGCGACATCCTGGGCAGAAAGCGAGAACGCGTCGGCGTCGCCCTTGCGCTGCGCGAAGGCGCAGAACCGGCAGCCGGTGTAGCAGATGTTGGTGAAGTTGATGTTGCGGTTCACCACGAAGGTGACGTCATCGCCCACGACATCCTTGCGCAGCGAATCAGCAAGAGCGGCAACAGCATCCAGCGCAGGACCGTCCGCGGTGGCCAGGGCGAGATAGTCGGCGTCGCTGCAGCCGGCCGGATCACGTTCTGCCGAGCGCAGCGCGGCGGCCACGTCGGTGTCGATCCGTTCGGGTGCCCTCGCCGACAGTTCACCGACCCGCTCACGCACCGAGTCCCAGTCCCCGAATGCGCTGTCCAGGTCGCTGCGGGCAGCGGTGCGCCGTCCTTCGCCGTCGATCGCGGTGTTCAGGTCGGTCCGGCCCAGCGAGGCGAGAGCCTGATCGGGCTCCTGCCATGGCCGGCCCACCGGATTGACGTCGAGGGCATAACCCGTCGCCGGGTCGGCCAGGGCCGCCACGTGACCGGCCACTCGCGGATCGATCCACCCGGCGCCGGCCTGGACGTACCGGGGTTGGGCCGTGAGACGTTGCACCAGTTCGTATCCGGCCTCCGCGGTGATCGCAGCCAGTTCGTCCAGAGCCGGCCAGGGCCGTTCGGGGTTGACGTGGTCCGGGGTCAGCGGAGAGACCCCACCCCAGTCATCCACCCCGGCGCCGATCAGAGCCAGGCACTCCTCGCGCGACACCAGGTTCGGCGGCGCCTGCACCCGCATATCGGGGCCCAGCACCAACCGGGTCACCGCGACGCAGGCGATGAAATCGTCGAAATCGGCGTCCGGCGCCGAGGCCATCGCGGTGCGGTCCTTGGCGCGGAAGTTCTGCACGATCACTTCCTGGATGTGCCCGAACTCCTTGTGCAGACGACGGATCGTGTGCACGGTGTCGGCCCGCTCATCCAGCGTCTCCCCGATACCGACCAGCAGGCCGGTGGTGAACGGGATAGACAGCCGACCGGCGTCGGTCAGCGTGCGCACCCGCACCGCCGGATCCTTGTCGGGACTGCCGTAGTGCGCCAGCCCCCTGGTCTCGAACAGCCGCCGCGACGTGGTCTCGAGCATCATGCCCATCGAGGGGGCCACCGGCTTGAGCTTGGACAGTTCGGCCCAGCTCATCACCCCCGGATTGAGATGGGGAAGCAGACCGGTCTCCTCGAGAACCCGGATGGCCATCGCCCGGACGTAGTCCAGGGTGGAGTCGTAACCGCGCTCGTCGAGCCACTCACCTGCCTCCGGCCAGCGGTCCTCCGGACGGTCACCGAGGGTGAAAAGCGCTTCCTTGCAACCCATCTCGGCACCGCGGGCGGCGATGTCGATGATCTCGTCGGGCTCGAGGTACATCCCGCGGCCCTCGGCCCGCAACTTGCCCGGCACCGTCACGAACGTGCAGTAGTGGCAGGTGTCACGGCACAGCTGCGTCACCGGGATGAAGACCTTGCGCGAGTACGAGACCGGCAGTCCGCCCCGAGGCCCGGTACGACCGGCCGATCGAAGTCCGGCGTCACGCACCCGCGCCGCGCTGGCGCACAGATCGGCGAGGTCCGCCCCGCGGGCGGTCATCGCGATCGCCGCCTCGTCGGCGTTGAGCGCGACGCCGTCACGGGCACGCCGCAGCACTCGTCGCAGCGCAGCGGAAGACATGCTCACCACAGTAATACCGGCCCAGGCTGTGAAATTCTCAGCTTGCGACGTACACTCGCCGCACTGCCCCAGCAAACAAATGAGGTGTGCGATGAGCCAGTCCGTCGGAGTCTCGAACCGTTCGTTTCTGACCGCCGGTGTGAGCGCCGCGATGGCCGGCGCCGTGGCGCTCACCCCGGTGATCGTCTCCCAACCGGCCAAGGTGGCCGTGGCGCCGATCCATCTGGTCGCGCCACCGATCCAGCTGGCCTCGGTCGGCAGCGATATCAAAGCGCTGTACAACGCAGCTGAGCCGTGGGCCGCGTACGCCGCCACCCTGGCCGACTACGCGATGAGCTTCGTGCCGGGCCTGTGGTGGATCGCCCCGGCGATCGACCTGGCCTACTTCTCCATCGAACCGCTCGTCCAGGCCGGGGTGTACAGCTTCGCCGACCTCATCGATCTCGACTTCGCGCAAATCCCGATCGACATCCAGGCCGGCGTCCAGGAGGCGGCGACGAACTTCGTCAACTACGGACTCGCGTGGCTCGGCAGCCTGGTGCCACTGCCACCGCTGCCCCCGCTGCCGCCGTTCCCGGGCGCCGCGGTGCGCAGCCCGGCGGCCCACGCCCTCGGTCCACGCGCCGCCGCTGCCGTGGCGGCCGCCGCCGCGGATGCGCCGTCGGCCACCGTCACCACTGCGCGTTCCCGCCGTGATGTGGCCACTCGCGCCCAGCGCGCCGCCGCACCGGCAGCCGCAGCCGGCGCGGCCACTCAGAAATCCCGGCGCAGCAGGTAGGCCGTCGGGAGCGCTCCGAGGACGAGGAAGATCACCGCGGAGAAGGCCATCAGCCCGCTTCCGCCGAACACGATGTCGCCCCCTGGTCCGCCGAGGGTGAGGATGGCCACGGTGGCCAGCCAGGTCCACAGCGGCAGTGCCGCCATGCGCTTGGATTCGGTCCAATGGCCGGCGGCCCACACCAGGGCGACGTTGAGCAGACCGCTCAGCGCGGCGGTGACCGGGAACGGAACCGGTCCCAGGTACAGCGGAAGCAGCAAGGCTCCGGCGAGCGCCGACAGGACACCGTCGACGGCCAGCAACCCGAGGACCATGCGGCTGCCGGGCATCATCGGGATTCGAGGTCCAGTCCCGCGAAAAGGTCGTGCTCCCAACCCTTTTCGTCGGTCTCACCGGGTTGGCCCGACACCAGCACGTAGTGCTCGGCGGACACCACCGGTAACACCAGCTTGTTGGAGAGCGTGAAGGCCCTTCCCGTCGGACCGACGGTGATCTGCGTGGCGTGCGCCGACATGGCCGCGATCTTGGCCGGCAGATGCTCCGGCGCCTCGATGACGGCGGTGATCTGATCATCCCGGTACCCGAAGGATGCGTCCTCGGGCAGCCAGATCCAGTCCTGGTGGGTGTCGGCGGGCACGAGCCCGTCGAGACCGGCGCGGAACGTGCCGGCCGCGGTGACGGTCCAGTAGAACTTGGGCACCGTCCAACGTCCGGCCGCCGCATCGATCGCCGCCGTGGTGACCTTGTGGGCCTGGATGTGGTCGGGATGGCCATAACCGCCGTCGGGGTCGTAGGTGACGACGACATGCGGACGCAGTTCGGCGATCTCGCCGGCGAGTTGGTCGACCAGGACGTCGAAATCCGCGCCGACGAATGTCGTCCTCCCCCGCGACGCCGTGCCCGGCATCCCCGAGTCGCGCCAGCGTCCGGCACCGCCGAGGAACCGTGGACCGCGCACCCCGAGTGCGTTCAGCGCCGCAGTCAGTTCCCCGATCCGGTAGCCCCCGAGTTGATCCGCGTGATTCACATCCAGCCCGGCCCACCGGTCGCCGATCACCTCACCCTCCTCACCCAGGGTGCATGTCAGAACGGTGACCTCCGCGCCACGCTCGACATACCGGGCGATGGTCACCCCGTTGCCGATCGTCTCGTCGTCGGGATGGGCGTGCACGAACAACACCCGCGGGGCGCACGGCGTCACTGGGGCACCTTGAACCAGGTGCCGGCATCACCGACGATGCCGATCGGCACCGCACCGGTGAGGCTGACATTGCCGACGCTCGGCCCGGCAGCCACGATCGTGCTGTCCTGAAGGATCGGCATGACCGTCGACATCGCCCACAGCCGTGATTCGACACCGGCGATCACCTCGTTGACGTTCAGCGAACCGTCCAGTGCCCCATCGATTCTGCGCTGAATCCCGCGATCGCAGATACCGGTCAGGTTGGACGGCGCACGCACCAGGACCGCGTTGTCCGGCGGGGCCGGCTTCCCCGGCGAGGCGGGCGGACCGGGCAGCGGCGCGGCGGGCGCCGGGACACCGGGCGGCGGTGTCGCCTCCAGGGCCGGACAGCCGAAACGCGATGCCATCGCGGTCGCGAGGTCCCCGCCGGCAGCCTGCCAGCCGACGATCGCATCGACACGGTTGTTCACCAGCGCGGCGCCGTAGAGCACCGGCGGGTCCAGCGGCAGCACGGTCGCCGCGATCCCCGCACTGCGCAACTGGTCGGCGGCGGTGTTGGCGACGGCGACCGACGTCGGGTCGTTGGCGGCGGCGCCGATCACCAGCGACAGAATCTGACCGTCCTTGCTGATGCGGCCCCGCGAGGTCGATGGCTCCGCCGCGTTGCTGTCGACCTCGAAGCCGGCCTCGGCGAACAACTCCAGCGCGCCGCTGCGGCCGATCGCCGGCGGAGCGGTGGCGACGTACCCCGGGTCACTGGGCGAGCGTACGAGCGCCTGATCCAACGTGACCGAGTTATCGCTGCCGGCCCCGACCGCGGCCAGCAGATCGACGTCCAGCAGGCCCAGAATCGCCTTGCGCACAACGGGATCCGACAATTTCGGTTCCTGCGCGCGCAGGGTCAGCTGCATGGTCCGTGGCGTGATGAGCCGGGCCGTGCGCACATCCGGGATCGCCGAGAGTTGGGCTAACGCGGCCGCGCCGCCGTGCACCTGTGCCACCTGGGTGTCGCCGTTTCGGATCGAATCGGCCAGCGCCGCGGGCGCTCCGGCGCGACGGAACAGCACTTGGTCCGGTTTGGCCGGTGCCCCCCAGAATCTGTCATTGCGCGCCAGCAGGATCTCGTCGCGCTGCGGGTCGATCGTGTCCACCCGGAACTGACCGCCGGTCACCGGCAATGTCTTGACCAATCCGGCCGAGAAGCCGCCCGGGGCGTCCTTGACGATGTGGGCCGGCAGCAGATCGTTGAACAGTTCGCGCCATGCCGGGTAGGGCTGGGAGAAGGTGACCACCGCCGTCTTGCCGCCGTCGACCGACTGGACTCCGGTGATCAGGTCATAGCCCGCCGGGTCGACCACCCCGGGCTGGCTGACCATCTGGCGCCACAGGTACCAGAAGTCGTCGGCCGCGATCGGTGCGTTGTCGGTCCAGGCCGCCTCCGGCCGGATCTTGTAGGTCACCGTGAACGGACTGACACCGGTGACGTCGGCGGACACCAGCAGCGACGGGTCCATCTCCCAGCGCGATCCGGTGGCCGTCACCGGATCCGGCACAGGCCGAAAGGAACTCGGGAACACCAGTGCGGCGATCGCGGCGTTGACCGGCGACTGATCGGAGAGCAGGTGCGGGTTGAAGCCGGCGCCGATCGCGTCGATCGCCACGATGATCTGGGCCGCCTTGGGAGCCGGCGCCGCGGACTGGGTCGTCGCGGTGCTCTGCGGCGCCGGCGGCGGGTCGACGGTGCAGCCCCCTACGGCGACCGCCACCGACAGCAGCGCGCCGGCTGTTCGCGGGCGACGCGGTCGGGGTGGCACGGGTTTCAGGGTATCGACCCCGACCACGATCGGCCCGGTCAGGCCTTCTGCTGGGCCTTGGCGCGCGACCGGTTACGCGCCCGGGTGGTGGCGTCGAGGTCGACCTTGCGCACCCGGACGATCTCCGGGGTGACCTCGACGCACTCATCGGCCGCGCAGAACTCCATCGCCTGTTCCAGATCGAGTTCCATCGGTCGGGCCAGGGTCTCCATCACGTCGGCGGTGGAGCTGCGCATGTTGGTCAGCTTCTTCTCCCGGGTGACGTTGACGTCGAGGTCCTCGGCGCGCGGGTTGATACCCACGACGTGACCCTCGTAGGTCTCATCACCCGGCTCGACGAAGAAGGTGCCGCGGTCGGCAAGCTGGATCATCGCGAACGGCGTCACCGAACCGGCGCGGTCACTGACCAGTGAGCCGGTGTGCCGGGCCCGGATCTCGCCGGCCCAGGGACGGTAGCCGTCGAACACCGCGTTGGCGATGCCGTTGCCGCGGGTCAGCGTCAAAAAGTCGGTGCGGAATCCGATCAGTCCGCGGGACGGGACGATGAAGTCCATCCGCACCCAACCGGCGGCGTGGTTGGCCATCTCCTCCATGCGCCCCTTGCGGGCGGCCATCAGCTGGGTGATCGCACCGACGAATTCCTCCGGGCAGTCGATCGTCATCGCCTCGAACGGCTCATGCAGCTTGCCGTCGATGTTGCGGGTGACCACCTGCGGCTTGCCGACGGTCAACTCGAAACCCTCCCGCCGCATCTGCTCGACGAGCACGGCCAGCGCGAGTTCACCACGACCCTGTACCTCCCAGGCGTCCGGACGGCCGATGTCGACGACCCGGATCGACACGTTGCCCACCAGCTCGGTGTCCAAGCGGGACTTCACCATTCGCGCCGTCAACTTGTGACCGGAGACCTTGCCGGCCAGCGGTGAGCTGTTGGTGCCGATCGTCACCGAGATTGCCGGTTCATCGACGGTGATACGCGGCAGCGCGTGTGCGTGATCGGGATGGGCGAGGGTGTCACCGATCATGATCTCCGGCATGCCGGCCACCGCGACGATGTCACCGGCGACCGCCTCATCGGTCGGGTTGCGCTCGACACCGACGGTGGTCAGCAGTTCGGTGATCTTGCCGCTGGCGATCACCGGAACGCCGTCGACCTCACGCATCCAGGCCACCTGCTGACCCTTGCGGATCTTGCCGTTGTAGATGCGGATCAGCGCCAGGCGGCCGAGGAACGCCGAGGCGTCCAGGTTGGTCACCAGCGCCTGCAGTGGGGCCTCCGGATCGCCCTTGGGCGGCGGGATGTGCTTGAGCAGGACGTCGAAGAGCGGATCGAGGTTCTCGCCATCGGGGTTCTCGCCATTGTCCGGTTGCACGGTGCTGGCGACGCCGGCGCGACCGGAGGCGAACAGCGTGGGCAGGTCCAATGCGCGCTCGGCGGCCTCCTGCGCCTCGGCGTCCAGATCCGAGGCGACATCGAGCAGCAGATCGTGACTCTCGTGGACGACCTCGTCGATGCGGGCGTCGGGCCGGTCGGTCTTGTTGACGACGAGGATCACCGGAAGGTGGGCGGCCAGGGCCTTGCGCAACACGAACCGGGTCTGCGGCAGCGGACCCTCGGAGGCGTCGACGAGCAGTAGAACGCCGTCGACCATGGACAGCCCGCGTTCCACCTCGCCGCCGAAGTCGGCGTGGCCCGGAGTGTCGATGACGTTGATCACCGTCATGCCGCCATCCGCGTGGTGGCGGTGCACCGCGGTGTTCTTGGCCAGGATCGTGATGCCCTTTTCCTTCTCCAGATCCCCGGAGTCCATCAACCGTTCGATGTTGTCGTCACCGCGGTGGGTCAGGGCGCCCGACTGCCGCAGCATGGCGTCGACGAGGGTTGTCTTGCCATGGTCGACGTGCGCCACGATGGCCACGTTGCGGAAGTCGGGTTGTTTCACGCCGGTGATTCTGGCAGCGCCGGTACCGGTTCGCGAAAACGGCGGCTATCCCAGCAGGTCCCGCAGATCGGGCAGCCAGGCGCGGTCGGCCGGCACCCAGGCCAGCTCATCGAGTTCGGCGGCGGCCACCCAGCGCAGCGCCCGGTGATCGTGCGGGTGCAGGGTTCCGCCGGTCTGGGTGACGGCGTAGGCCCGCAGGACCAGGCTCTCACCGAGTGGGACGTCCGCCCCGATCCGCTCGCCCACCGCAACCGCGATACCCAACTCCTCGGTGAGTTCGCGGGCCAGCGCGGCGGCGTCGCTCTCCCCCGGCGCGACCTTGCCCCCGGGCAGTTCCCACAACCCGGCCAGCTCCGGCGGTCGCTGTCGCTGGGCGACCAGCAGCCCCGATCCGGAGATCAGTGCTCCCGCGACCACGACCTGCATGGCGTGTGACGGTATACCCGCCTCCCCCGTTGAGTGAGGAGTCATGCAGACATTTGTCGAGTGAAGGTCTGCACGACTCCTCACTCAACGGGTAGACAGCTAGGTATGGCCCTGCTCAGCGATGCCGATATCAACGCCGCCGTAGCCGCTTTGGACGGTTGGCAACATCTTGACGGAGCGCTGCGACGCTCGGTCACCTTCCCGTCGTTCCTCGGCGGGATCGACGCGGTTCGCGGCGTCGCCGAAGCCGCCGAACGCGCCGACCATCACCCGGATATCGACATCCGCTGGCGGACGGTCACTTTCACCCTGTCGACCCACTCCGAGGGCGGGATCACCGAGAAGGATGTGACCCTGGCGAAAGAGATCGACCGGCTGCTATCCACCCCAGGGTGATCAGCGTCGCGACGATGTAGACCAGACCGGCCCAGGCCAGATACCACGGCCGGCCGATCGCCCAGATGGTCGGCTGGGCGAAGCTGAGCAGCCACGGCACTCCGATCACGGTCAGGGCCAGCCACATCCATCCCAGGGCGCGCGCGCCGGGGCGACGGCGCCAGGGTCCGTCGAAAAGCCAGATCATCAAGGGCAGCAACCAGGTCCAGTGATGCGTCCAGGAGATCGGCGAGACCAGCAGACCGAACAGTTCGACCACCAGCAGTGAGCCCAGTCGTTCGCCCTCGAGCGCCCGCCAGGCCAGCACCGCGAGCCCCGCGGTCACCGCGATCGCGGCCAGCACCAGCGGCCCGTACCCGGCGTCGTGGCCCAGGATCCGGGAGATCCCGCCGCGCCAGGACTGGTTGAACGACGTCCCGATCGGACCCACCCGACTCGCGTCACCGAGCAGATCGGTGAAGTAGTAGCGGGCCTGCTGGCCGATCACCGCGACCGACAGTGCGACGGTTCCGGCGAACACCACGGCCGCGAAAGCCGCTGTCGCCCAACGCCGCATGCCCAGGAAGTACAACCCGCTCACCGCGGGGGTCAGTTTGATGCCGGCCGCCAGACCCACCAGCATCCCGGACAGCCACCATCGGGTGCTGCAGGCCGCCCAGAGCACCGCGAGCACCAGGATGACGTTGACCTGTCCGTAGTCGAATGTGCTGCGCAGCGGTTCGGTCCAGATACCCAACGCCGTCCAGAGCATCGCCTGACGGTGAGTGCCGGCACCCAGCAGCCGCTGGCTGAGCCGGACCACCCCGAACAGCGCGGCGATGGTGCCGATCTGCCAGGCGAAGGCCACCACGCCGAACGGCAGCCTGCTCAGCGGATAGAACAGCAGCGCCGCGAACGGCGGATAGGTGAACGGCAGCGGAAAGTCCGGGGTCTGATCGGCGTAGACGTAGGAGTACAGCGTGCCGGGGTTGTCCAGAGCCGCCGCACCGCCCAGATAGACGTGCAGATCCACGAAGTTGGCCCCGTTGGGCGCCAGATAGGTCCAGGCCAGCCGGGCGGCCACGCTCAGGAGCAGCAGCACCGGAGCCAGGCGCTGGGCAGCGGTGGGCATGCCGCGACTCTACTGGCGACCCTGTTGGCGACCCTGTTGGCGACCTCGGTAACGCATCGCTCCCGTAACGGTTGAATAACCGCCACACGTGTCACTTGAGCAACTCCTGTAACTGGCTACCTTCGGGGTCAAGGACCTGCAATCGAGGGAGTGCACTCATGTCACATTTCACAAAGCTGTTCGCCGCCAATGCGATTGCAGCCGCCGGACTCGGCGCCGCCGCCATCGCGCTCAGCCCGGCCGCCGCCGCTGACCCGATCATCCCGCCGGTGCCCAACGTGCCCGGCCTGAACATGATCCAGCAGTTGGCCAGCAACCCGGCCGGTGTCGGCGCGGTGCTGGAGACCGCGGCCACCGCGCTCAACGGCGCCTCGGCCATCATCGGCGGCCCGGCCGGTTCGACGCTGCCGGTTTCGCCGATCAACGTGCCCGGCGCGGTTCCGGCCATGCCGGCCGCCCCGGCCACAGCGCCGATGATCCCGACCCAGTCGCTCGGCCAGACCGTCGGCCCGCTGCTGAACCAGTTCGGCATCCCGGCCAACCTCGCCAACCTGGCGCCCTCGAACATGCCGTTCCCGATCCAGGTGGGCACACCGTCGGCTCCGGCCGCGGCGGCGACCCCGCTCACGGCGCCTCTCACCGCGCCGCTGACCGCACCGGCGGCGGGCGTCCCTCAGGTCGGGCTCACTCCCGCGGCCGGCAGTGCGGGGCTCAATCCGCTGCCACTGCTGAACGCCCTGCCCTGACGCCGACCGATTGACGAGGGATCAACATCGTGTTGCAGATCGCCAAGCTGACCAGCGGACTGAGTACGGCCGCCTGTGTGGCCGCGGCCATCGGCCTGAGCCCGGTGTCGGCGGCTGACCCGACCATCCCGTTGGATCCGGGTCAGCTGCCGGGCCTGGAGGCGTTGCAGAGCCTCAGCCCGGTGGTCGAGCAGGCCGCGGCCAATCCCTCCTCGGCCCAGCAGCTGCTGCTGGCGGCGGCCTCTCAGCTGGCCGGTAACGCGACCACCCCGCAGGGATCGCTGTCGCTGGCCGAGGCGGTGGCCAAGTTCGTGCAGAGCGGCGGAGCGGCCAGTCTGGGCAGCGCTCCCTCGGCGGTGGTGACCCAGCAGGCGGTCACCGGCGTGCCGCACGGCACCACCCCGCTGCTGACTCCCGGACCGGGTAACGGCCCGATCCCGCTCGAGCAGCATGTGCCCGCCGCAGGCGTGGTGCCCGGCGCCGAGGCGCATCTGCCCACCGGCATCGACCCCGCGCACTCGGTGGGTCCGGTTGCCGCTGCCATGCCCGAGGTTCCGGTCATGGTCGCTCCGGAGGCCGCGGCGGCGGCTGCCATGGCGGCTGCTGCGCCCGCTCCCGGCCCGGCCGTCCCGGCCCCCGTACCGGCTGCCGCGCCGTCATTCGATCCGAACACTCCCCCGACGCAGGACTTCATCTATCCGTCGATCAGCAACAACTGCCTCAAGGACGGCGGCAATGTCATCGCCACCGCGATCGCGGTGGCCGGGCCGGCCAAGATCCCCGCACCCGGACCCGCCGCCGGCCAGACCGCCTACGTGTTCACCGCGGTCGGCACCCCCGCCCCCGCCGCGGAGCAGAAGCTTCCGCTGAACCTCACCTGGATCAACCTGACCACCGGCCGCTCCGGCACCGCGACGCTCAAGCCGAATCCGGGCATCAACCCGAACGGCCCGACCACGTTGACAGCGATCGTCGACACCGGTTCGGGCAGCATCCTGTCGACGATCTTCGGTCAGGTGACCACCGTCGACATGCAGTGCACCTTCATGCCGACCATCGGCTCGACTGTCGTCCCCTAGCAGCCTCGGGATTAAACTGGGCTTCGATGGAAGCCCTCGCCACCATGGACCAGCTGATGCTGGCCGGCGAAACATTCGGCAGCGCAATGCATGTCGGGGTCGTCCTGATCCTCACCCCGCCGGAGGGCGCCGGCCCGGAGTACGTCGAGGACCTCTACCGCGACAGCCTCATCGGCGACTACGAGATCGACGCGCGGCTGCGCAGGCACCCGCACCGCGGTGTGGACACCGGCGGGACCTGGGTGTGGCGGGACTGCGGGGAGATCGACCTGCGTCGCCATGTCCGCCACGAATCGCTGCCGCCGGGGTCGGGACTCGACGCGATGTGGGAACTTGTGTCGGAGTTGCACAGCGAGCGCCTCGACATGACCGCGCCGCTGTGGATGAGCTGTCTCATCGACGGCCTGGCAGACGGTCGCTTCGCGCTCTACATCAAGGTGCACCACATCGTCATCGACGGCGTCGGCGGCCTGCGGATGATCAGCGACTCCCTGTCACCGGAGCGTGACCGTCGTTCGATGCCACCGTTCTATGCCGACAAAGGGGCTCCGGAGAAGCACCCCGGGAGACGTCCTCGGCTGCCCAACCCCTTCGGTGCGATCCGCGCCATCGCCGAGGCCGCCGCGGCAGGTCTGGACCTGACCCGCCGGGTGGCGGCCGCGGAGTTGGCCAACGTCATCGGAAGCCTGCTCAGCGACGCGGTCAAGGCTCCACTGGAGGCCCCCCGAACCAGGTTCAACGCCAAACTCGGGCCGGATCGCGTCGCCACGGGCAGCAGCCTGGCGCGGGCCCGGATCCGTGCAATCCAGGAGGCGGCCGGCGTCACCGCCAACGACGCCATCACCGCACTGGTCGGCGGGGCACTTCGGGACTACATGAAAGCCAACGACGAACTGCCGGACCGGACCCTGATCGCGATGTGTCCGGTGTCGGTGCGCTCCCGCGACGATGCGGGATCGGCGGACGGCGGGAACAAGTTCGGTCTCGGGCTGTGCCCGCTGGGTACCGATATCGACGACCCTGCCGAGCGTTTGGCTCTGGTCCACGACGCGATGTCCAATATCAAGCATCAGGTGGCCGCCAACGGCTCCGACGCGATGCTGGCGGTAATGGGTCCGGCCATCGGCTCCACGGTGGTGCAGCCGCTGCTGCCGTTCGGCTCCGTGCTGCCGCCCAGTTGCAATCTGGCGATCTCGAACGTGCCCGGCCCCCGGGAGACGATGTACCACAACGGGGCCCGAATCGATGAAATCTTCCCGGTGTCTTCGACTTTCGACGGGATGGGCCTGAACGTGACGGTATGCGGTTATGCCGACCGCATCGAGGTCGGCTACGTCACCGATGCCGCCATCATGGCCGACGTGGCCGCACTGGTACCGCTCACCGAGCGGGCACTGGACGAACTTGAAAAGGCGCTGGGCCTTCAGTAGGCCATGAACAGGATGTGCTCGCGTTCGTACTCCATGCCCGGGTGCGCCTCGGCGAGATGCTTCTGAGCAAGCTCGACGAGCTCGTCCTCGTCCTTGCCCCGGATCGCCTCGCCGCACGGGCAGTTGAGATGGGTCTTCATTGCTTTCCTGCTTTCTGCTGAGCCTTCATCTTCTTCTTGTACGCCCGAACCTGGTCCAGCGACCCCTTATCCACCACATCGGCGACCGACATGTGCGAACCCCTCTCACCGTAGTCCCCGGCGGCGGCGCGCCACCCCTTCGGCGTCACGCCGCACTGCTTGCCCAGCAGCGCGAGGAAGATCCTCGCCTTCTGCTCACCGAAACCGGGCAGCGCTCGCAGCCGGCGGAGCACCTCGGCGCCGTCCGGATCTCCGGCGGTCCACAGCGCCGCGGTGTCTCCGGCGTAGCTGTCCACCACCTCGCGGGCGAGATCTTGAATCCGCTTGGCCATCGAACCCGGAAACCGGTGCACCGCAGGTGTCTGCGCGCACAGCCGGGCGAATTCCTCCGGATCGCACTCCGCGACCCGGCTCGGTTCGAGCGAGCCCAGCCGGTCGGCGATCTTTCGCGGCCCGGCGAACGCAGTCTCCATCGGAACCTGCTGATCAAGCAGCATTCCGGTCAGCAGGGCGAACGGGTTGTCGCTCAACAACTCGTCGGCTTCGGAATCACCGGTCAAACACAGGGATGGCACGCCACCATTTAACTCCCACGAGGTCGCCGATTGGTCCAACACCTGGATCCCTACCCGACGGTGAGCGATCTGCCCGACGCGCTGGATTCAATCCCGACCCGCGATTGACGCTCCCTCGCCGAACTGATCCGCAAGCACCCCGGCTTGCTGGCCGAGGTTGTCGGGCCTGGCGACGATCCGCAGAACGGCGTCGAACAGCGTGGTGAAGTCTTCCGGAAACACTGCTATCACGTCACCTTCCCCCATTGTTTACCTAATCGCCCCGCAGCGACCCACCACAGTTCCTACGCTGTCGGCACACAGACACCCGCGCGATGCTAGGAGCAGGCTTGCCGACGAACGATCTTTCCCACAGCGGTCTGCCGCAACCCAGTGCCGCGCAATACATGGCTGTACAGGCAAGCCCGGAGTTCCAGGAACTCAAGACCAGACTGCGCCGGTTCGTCTTCCCCATGACGGCGTTCTTCCTGATCTGGTACGCCCTGTACGTGCTGCTGGGCACCTACGCCCATGACTTCATGGCCACCAAGGTCTTCGGCGACGTCAACGTCGGCCTGATCCTGGGTCTCGGACAATTCCTGACCACGTTCCTCATCACCGGCCTCTACGTGCGTTTCGCCCATCGCGAACTCGATCCGCGCGCCGAGAAGATCCGCAACGAGATGCACTGGAGCGAGCAGTGAACCATGTGAGCATCCTGGCGGCGACCGAGAAGATCGGTAACCCGATCGTCAACATCTCCATCTTCGCGGCGTTTGTCGTCATCACCCTGTTCATCGTGATCCGGGCGAGCCGCGCCAACACCAACGCCACCGAGTACTTCACCGGTGGCCACGCGTTCACCGGCCCGCAGAACGGCATCGCCATCGCCGGCGACTACCTGTCGGCGGCCAGCTTCCTCGGCATCGCCGGCGCCATCGCCGTATACGGCTACGACGGCTTCCTGTACTCCATCGGCTTCCTGGTGGCCTGGCTGGTCGCCCTGCTGCTGGTGGCCGAATTACTGCGCAACACAGGCAAATTCACCATGGCGGACGTGCTCAGCTTCCGGCTCAAGCAACGCCCGGTGCGGCTGGCCGCAGCCATCTCGACGCTGACCGTGTCGCTGTTCTACCTGCTGGCCCAGATGGCCGGCGCCGGTGGCCTGGTGGCACTGCTGCTCGACATCAAGGGCCGCTCGGGTCAGTCACTCGTCATCGCCATCGTGGGCATCCTGATGATCGTCTACGTGCTCGTCGGCGGTATGAAGGGCACCACCTGGGTCCAGATCATCAAGGCCGTCCTGCTGATCGCCGGCGCGGGGTTGATGACCGTCATGGTGCTGGTGCACTTTCACTTCAACATCTCAGAGATCCTCGGCAACGCGCAGTCCGTGGTGCACGATTCCACCACCAAGGGGCTGAGCACCCGCGACGTGCTGGCGCCCGGCGCGAAGTACGGCACGACGCCGCTCTCCAAGCTCGACCTGATCTCGCTGGGCATCGCCCTGGTGCTCGGCACCGCCGGTCTGCCGCACGTGCTGATGCGCTTCTACACCGTGCCCACGGCCCGTGAGGCCCGCCGTTCGGTGGTCTGGGCCATCGGACTGATCGGCGCCTTCTATCTGTTCACCCTCATCCTGGGTTACGGCGCCGCCGCCCTGGTCGGGCCGGACAACATCCTGAAGGCTCCGGGCAAGGAGAACTCCGCGGCACCGCTGCTGGCGTTCCACCTCGGCGGCACCATCCTGCTCGGCATCATCTCGGCGGTGGCCTTCGCCACCATCCTCGCGGTGGTGGCCGGTCTGACGATCACCGCCTCGGCGTCGTTCGCGCACGACATCTACGCCAGCGTGATGAAGAACCATCAGGTCACCGAGGACGAGCAGGTCCGGGTCTCCCGGATCTCGGCCATCGTGCTGGGTGTGATCGCCATCGGCCTGGGCATCCTGGCCAACGGTCAGAACATCGCCTTCCTGGTGGCCCTGGCGTTCGCAGTGGCCGCTTCGGCCAACCTGCCGACCATCCTGTACTCGCTGTACTGGAGGCGGTTCAACACCCGCGGCGCGCTGTGGAGCATGTACGGAGGCCTGATCAGCTGCATCGTGCTGATCATCTTCTCCCCGGCCGTCTCGGGCGCGAAGGGAGCGATGCTGCCGAAGATGGACTTCCACTGGTTCCCGCTGCAGAACCCGGGCATCGTGTCGATTCCGTTGGCGTTCATCCTCGGCATCGTCGGCACGCTGACGTCTCGGGACTCCGGCGATCCGGAACTCAACGCCGAGATGGAGGTTCGTTCGCTGACCGGCGTGGGCGCCGAGAAGGCAACCCACCACTAGCAGTTCGACACAGGAGGCCGGGCGAGTCAGCTGATTCGTCCGGCCTTTTGTGTGTCAGCCGCTCTTGCGGCGGAACTCCCGGCGGTTCGCCGTCGGCCCGTGCGAGCGGGACTGCTTGCCGCCGCCATCGGTGTGCGCGGTTCCACCGGCCGACTTTGCCTTCTTGCGCTCGAGAGCCTCGCGGAACTTGCGCTTGGTTTCATCCTGAGGGGTCTCGTTCTGGGGCGTCTCGTCCTGGCGGCCAGATTCCGACTCGGTCATAGCGTCAGGTTACGCAGGGGTCTCAGCGCAGGCCGGGCGGCATGCCGTAGACGTGTCTGATCGGCACCCTCAGCAGCACCCGCCGGTCGGCCACCATGGCCCGTCGGTAATCGTCCCAGTCCGGATGCTCGCCTGCGACGTTGCGGTACAGCGTGATCAGCGATTCGACGGTCTCGTCATCAGGTTCGGCGGCCGGCGCGCTGAGCGCCGCCTCCCCTTCAGCGACCGCGTAGGCCCAGCCGTCGTCAGAACTCACCAGCAGGGACGCCCGTGGATCGCGGCGTAGATTGCGGGTCTTGGCACGGGACTCGGTGATCGAGACCTCGATCGCCAGGCTGCGCGGGTCGAAGTGGTACGTGACGTGGGAGAGCTGCGGACGGCCGTCGCTCTTGATGGTCGCCAGGACCCCCAGCGAGTGGTCGGCGATGACGGCGAGCAGTTTGTCGTCGAACACCTGGCGGGTCATGAATCGAGCCTACTTCCGCGCCGCGGAGTAGGTTGGCCGGATGAACCGCCCCGCACACGACAAGGTCGACGCCGCGATGCTGACCGGGGTGTCGGAGACCGCGCTGATGACCCTCTACGGCCGCGCGTGTCAGGCCGAGATGGCGGATGCGATCATCGACGATCCGATGGCCGTCGAACTGCGCGACGCATTCGCGTTCGACTACGCCAAGTTCGGACGGCGCGGCCAGGAGATGGCTCTGCGCTCGCTGGCGGTGGACAAATGCACCATGGAGTATCTGCGTGATCATCCGCGCGCCACCGTTGTGGCACTGGCCGAGGGCTTCCAGACAAGCTTCTGGCGCCTGGACAAAGCTCTGGCCAAGGCGGGACGGGATCCGCAGTTCCGTTGGGTCTCAGTCGACCTGCCACCGGTGATGGCGCTGCGCGAACAGTTGTTGCCGGCATCGCCCCGGATCACCAACCTGGCCCAGTCGGCCTTGGATTACAGCTGGATTGACTCCATCGACACCGCCGAGGGTGTGTTCATCACCGCCGAGGGCCTGCTGATGTACCTGCAGCCCGACGAGGCGATGGACCTTATCGCCGAGTGCGCCAAGCGTTTTCCCGGCGGCCGGATGTTCTTCGACCTACCGCCGACCATCGTCAAGAAGGTCGCCCGCAACGGAATCCGCGCCAGCAGGAACTACCGGGTGCCGCCGATGCCGTTCAGCCTCTCCATCGACGAACTGCGCGCACTCGTCGGTGCGATGCCCGGCCTGACTGCGGTGCACGACGTGCCGATGCCCGCCGGCCGAGGCGCCTTCTTCGGCGCGATGTACCCGGCCCTCTGGTCCTTCGGACCCACCAGGAATCACCGCGGCGTCTACGCGCTGCTCGAATTCAGCTGAATTCAGCGGCGAGATAACGCTGCGCGTCGCTGATGCCCAGACCCAGCGCGCGAGTGGTCTCCGCGTAGACACGGGCGGCGGCCGCCATCGCCGCGTCCGCCGGGTCCGAACGCGCCACGAAAGTGCCGAGCCGACGGCGGGTTTCGACGATCCCGGCGGTCTCCAGTTCCCGGTAGGCGCGCGCCACCGTGTTCACCGCCAGACCCAACTCACCGGCCAGTTCGCGAACAGTGGGCAGTCGCATGCCGGGTTCGAGACGGCCGGCGCGGATCGCGTCGATGACGCCGAGCCGAAGCTGGTCGAAGATCGCGACGCCGCCGGCTTCTGGCCCCCCGAGGTCCACCTTCAGCGACCGTCCCAGTTCAGACACGCGTCTCAGTATCACCGATACCGGCTATCTTGTGGGCATGCGTATCGCGGTGCTCAGCGGGGCGGGAATCTCCGCCGAGAGCGGGGTGCCGACCTTCCGGGACGACAAGACCGGGTTGTGGTCGAAGTACGACCCGTACGAGATCGCCAGCACCCAGGGCTGGCAGCGCAATCCCGAACGGGTCTGGGCCTGGTATCTGTGGCGGCACCACCTGGTCAAGGAGGTGTCACCCAACGCCGGTCACCACGCGGTGGCGGACTGGCAGGACATCGCCGAGGTCACCGTCATCACCCAGAACGTCGACGATCTGCACGAGCGTGCCGGCAGTCGGACGGTGCACCACCTGCACGGCAGTCTCTCGGAGTTCTGGTGCGACACCTGCGGGTCGCTCTACCACGGCCCGTTGCCCGATATGCCCGAGCCGGTACTCGAGCAGATGCCCCCGTCCTGCGAGTGCGGCGGCCTGATCCGGCCGGGCATCGTCTGGTTCGGGGAGCAATTGCCCGACGAACCCTGGCAGGCCGCGGTCGAGGCGTTCGCGAACGCCGACCTGGCGTTGGTGGTCGGCACCTCCGGCTTGGTCTACCCGGCCGCCGGCCTGCCTGACTTCGCGATGGCCCACGGCACCCCGGTGGTGGAGGTCAACCCCGAACCCACCCCGCTGTCGGACACCGCGGCGTTGTACATCCGGGACACCGCGGGCTCGGCACTGCCGGATCTGCTGGCGCGGCTGCCAACGCTGCTGGGGCGCTAGCCGTTCTTGACCGCGCGGCCCACCGACATCTCCGCCACCGGCAACGGCACCCAGGCCGGGAACGTCATCTGGTGTCGCGCTGTGGTGATGCTGAACCCGGCTCCGGTGATCGCCTGTTCGGTGTGACGATGGGTATGGCAGTTGCCCGCGATCCGCGGCCAGAACGTCGCATCGGCGACCTTCTGCAGGCCGCCACGCCAGCCCGGGCTGGCCACGTGTTCGAAGTACCGCAGTTCCCCGGCCGGGCGCAGGACCGAATTCAGCTGCCGCAGAACCGAATCCGGGTCATCGACCGAACACAGCACCAGCGAGCACACCACCGCGTCGAAGGGTTCGGCCATCGGCGGCATGGTCTCGATCGTCGACTCGACAACCGTCACCGGGATCGGCGCGGCGGCGGCGGCCTCCCGCGCCTTCGGCGCCAGCCTGGTCTCGGGTTCCAGTGCGATGACCTCCCGCACGGTGTCGGGGTAGAACTCGAAGTTGGTGCCGGTGCCGGCCCCCACCTCCAGCACCCGGCCGCTGAGTCCGGCCAGGTTCTCGGTGCGCAGCCGGCGCAACAGTGGGGTTTCGTGGGCGGACATCACCGTCCACAATCGGGCGAAGAACGGATGATCCAGGGTCCGGGAGGTCACGGCCTCACCATAGCCACCGGTTCGGCCTGGGCCGAACCCGCCTCGGACAGACCGAACCGACGGTGCAACCGGACCAGCGGCGCCGGCGCCCACCAGTTCCACTTCCCCATGACGTGCATGAACGCCGGCAGCAGACCCATCCGCACCAGGGTCGCGTCCACACCGATCGCCACCGTCAGTCCCACGCCGAAGATCCGCAGGAAGGACACCTCGGCGGCGATCAGCGCCGCGAAGGCGATGCACATGATCAGCGCCGCGGCCGTCACCACCCGTGCGGTGCGGGCCAGTCCGAGCGCCACACTGCGGTCGCTGTCAGCACGGGTCTGCGCAGAGGCCAGCCAGTACTCCCTGATCCGAGCCAGCAGGAACACCTCGTAGTCCATCGACAGCCCGAACGCGATGCAGAACATGAGCACCGGGATGTTGGCCTCGAGCGTGCCGGTCGACGTGGTCCCGAACGCACCGAGGTGACCGTCCTGGAAGACCCACACCAGCGAGCCGAACGCCGCCGAGAGCGACAGGACGTTGAGTGCGACCGCCTTCAGTGGCAGCACCACACTGCCGGTCAGCAGGAACAGCAGCAACAGGGTGATCACACCGATCAGCGTCAGCACCGCAGGCATGCGGGAGGTGACGGCGGTGACGATGTCGCGGGTTATCTGCGTAACCCCCCCGAAGAGGACCTGACGGCCGGCCGGTCCGGGCACGGCGTGCAGCCGGTCCAGTTGAACCTTGGACGCCTCGGAGTACAACGGGGCGGTGGAGCGGACCGACAGATACGCACTGCCGTCGGCGATCCCGGTCGGCGCCGACGGCGGACCGACCCGGCTGCCCTCGACGAACGTGCCGCCCGGCGCGGACACCAGTGAGACCTCCGGTACCCGGGACAGATCGGCGGCGTATCGGTCGAACTCCGCCGGGCTGGCTGCCCCTGACCCGGAGAAGGCCTCCGGGACCACGATGCTCACCCCGCTGTTGAGGTCGCTGGAGAAATCGTTGCGCAGCCGATCACCGACCTGGTGGGCCGACGCACTGGTCGGCAGTACCCGGTCGTCGGGGTTGCCGAATTTGATTCGCAGGAACGGCGCACCCAGAAAAAGCAGCAGGGCGATGATCGCCAGGCCGACCGGGACGGCACGACGCATGACGAATGTCGTTGAGCGGTACCAGAACTGACGCTCGATCGGCTCCGGAAGCGGATCGGGACGGCCCAGTGCCCGACGGATGAGACGGCGAATGTCGAAGGAGTCCAGGCGCTTTCCCAGAACGACGATTGCGGCGGGTGTCACGACGATTGCGGCGGCGGCGGCGAATGCCACCGTCGCGATCCCCGAGTAGGCGAAGGACCTCAGGAAGTACATCGGGAACAGCAGCAGCGCCGACAGCGACAGGGCCACGGTGACCGCCGAGAACAGCACGGTGCGCCCGGCGGTGCACAGCGTGCGAACCAGCGCCGCCGAGGGCTCAGCACCCGCGTCGATCTCGTCGCGGTAGCGGCTGAGGATCAGCAGGGTGTAGTCGACCGCCAGTGCGAGTCCCAGCGCGGTGGTGATGTTCAGCGCGAAGATCGACACCGCGGTGAACGTCGTGATCAGCCGCAGCACCGCCATGGCGCCGAGGACCGCCATCAGTCCGACCACCAGTGGCAGCGACGCGGCGAGCAACCCGCCGTACACCCAGACCAGTACCAGGAAGCTCAGCGGAATCGCGATCGACTCCATCCGGATCAGATCGCGGGCGGTCTGGGCGTTGATCTGCTGGTAGATCATCGCGATGCCGCCGGCCCGGATCTCCATGCCGTCGCGGTCGCCGACGACCCCGTCGACCAGGGCGCCGGCATAGCCCGGGGCGTTGTCCTCACCCCCGGACAGGGTGGCCACGATCAGACCGGTGGTGCCGTCCCGACTGAGCAGCTCGGCGGCGCCCGCCGGCGGCGACGTCCACGGTGAGCTCACGCTGAGCACATTGCGCGAGGCCTGCAGCTTTCCGGCGATCTCGGCACCGGCGGCGCTGGCCCGGGCGCTGGTGGCACCGGTCGGGTCGGTCAGGGTGATGAGAAGCTGCTGGTCACTCTGGTCGAACTTCTCGCTCAGCAGCCGGGCCGACCTGGCCGACTCGGAATTGGGGTCCTGGAACCCCCCGGCGGAGAGGTGATTGATGATGGGGACCCCGAAGACAGCCGTGACCATGGTCAGAAGGGCCGCAATTCCCAGGATCTGGCGGGGCGAGCGAAGAGCCAGCCGGGCCATTCGGTGCAGCACAGCCAACCATCCTTCCCCCAGCCAGCTAACTTCTGTCACCAACCAGTCTGCTGTGGGGATTTGCGCCGGTCAAACTCACCCCGGCGGCTGTTACCCGCCGGTAAGAAATTGCCACCATTTTCCGAAACGTGACTCAAAGATTCCTTAATGGTTACCCATAAGGTTCTGAGCATGTGGATCGACGACAGCAGCGCAGATGTCATCAAGGTTGACTTCGATGCCCTCTACCACGGCGACTTCCTCGTTGAGGGCGACGCCACCGAGCAGATCGAGGACGTGGCTTAGTCCTACGCCCTCTGACGTCAGGCCCTCTGACGTCGGGTAATGCCCTGCGTCGCCCAGCAGTGCCCTCTGCACCTCAGAGCGCCCGCCCGGATTCCGGGCGGGCTTTTTGTTTTCCGGTTGTCGTCCTGACCCGGCTAGCACACCATCCCGGCCAGTCGGCCGGTGATGATCTCCTCGGCCTCGCGGACCATCCGGCTCACCAGCTCGCCACAGGTCGGGATGTCGTGGATCAGACCCATCACGGTGCCCACGGTCCAGATGCCGGCGTCGAGATCGCCGTCGTCGAACACCTTGCGCCCGCGCGATCCGGCCACCAGTTCCTGAACATCGCTGAACTGGCCGCCGTTGCGGAGGATGTCCACAACCTCGCGCGATACCGCGTTGCTGGCCACCCGGGCGGTGTTGTGCAGGCTGCGGAAGATCAGCTCGGTTCCCAGCTCGTTTCCGTCGACGATGGCCTGCTTGACGTTGTCGTGGATGCAGGACTCGACGGTGCACATGAACCGGGTGCCCATGTTCACCCCGTCGGCACCCAGGGCCAGGGCCGCGACCAGACCGCGGGCATCACCGAATCCGCCCGAGGCGATCATCGGGATCTCGATCTCCCTGGCCGCAGCCGGAATGAGTACCAGACCGGGGATGTCGTCCTCGCCGGGATGTCCCGCGCACTCGAACCCGTCGATGCTGATGCCGTCGACCCCGAGGCTCTGCGCCTTGACGGCATGGCGCACCGAGGTGCACTTGTGCAGCACCTTGATGCCGTTGTCATGGAACATCGGTAGATGCGGGGCGGGGTTCGAGCCGGCTGTCTCGACGATCTTGATACCGGCGTCGACGATCACCTGGCGGTACTCGTCGTACGGCGGCGGATTGATCGCCGGGAGGATCGTCAGGTTGACCCCGAACGGCTTGTCGGTCATCTCCCGGGTGCGGTCGATCTCCCTGGCCAGATCGGCCGGCGTCGGCTGGGTGAGCGCGGTGATGAACCCGAGCGCACCCGCATTGGCAACCGCCGCAACGAGTTCCGCACGGCCGACCCACTGCATACCGCCCTGGGCGATCGGATGTTCGATACCGAAGCTTTCGGTGAACTTCGTCTTCAATGCCACTGATCGATTCCCTCTCTACCGCGGCGCCATACGGATGGCGCCGTCGAGGCGGATCACCTCGCCGTTGAGCATCGGATTCTCCACGATGTGCACCGCCAGTGCGCCGTATTCACTCGGCTTGCCCAGCCGCGACGGATGCGGCACCTGCTGGCCCAGGGAGAGTCGGGCCGGCTCCGGCAGGCCCGCCAGCAGTGGCGTGTCGAAGAGTCCGGGGGCGATTGTCACGACGCGGATCAGCTTGTCGGCGAGGTCCCGGGCGATCGGCAGGGTCATGCCGACCACACCTCCCTTGGACGCCGAGTAGGCGGCCTGGCCGATCTGTCCGTCGAAGGCCGCGACCGAGGCGGTGTTGATGATGACACCGCGTTCCTCGCCGCTCACCTCGGACTTGGCCATCCGCTCCGCGCCCAGCCGCAGCACGTTGAACGTGCCGACCAGGTTGATGTTGACGACGCGCGCGAAGGTCTTCAGCGGGTACACCCCGCCCTTGCCCAGCACGCGGATCGCGTCGCCGGTGCCGGCGCAGTTGACCACGATGCGAAGCGTGCCCATCTCCTCGGCCACATCCAGCGCCTTGCTCACGGCCTCCTCGTCGCAGACATCGGCCGGGGCGAAGCGGACCCGCTCGCCCAGTTCGGCGTTGAGGGCTTGGGCGACCTGCTCGCCCGCCGAGGACGGCAGGTCCAGGATGACGACCTTGGCGCCCTCGTCCAGCAGGGCCTTGGCGGTGGCCAGGCCCAGGCCCGAAGCTCCTCCGGTGACGACGGCTACGGCGTCCTTGATCTGCACTGCGGGATCCCTTCCGTTCGACCTACTGGTTGGTTGGGAGGACTATACCTGGTCAGACCCAGTCGGCCAGAACCGCTTCGGTGTCCTGCCCCGGTGCCCGGGGCGGGGTGGGCTTACCGGGCTGGGTGCGGGAGAACCGCGGAGCCGGCATCGGGAAGATCGAATCACCCTCCTTGTAGAAGCTGCCCCGCTCGGTGTTGTGCGGTTCGGTCTCGATCTCGGCGAAGGACAGGATCGGGGCGACGCAGGCGTCGCTGGTCTTGAAGAGCTCCGCCCAGTGATCCCGCGGGTGCTTGAGGAAGGTCTCGGTGAGGATTGCCCTCAGTTCGGGCCAGCGGGTGACGTCGTTCTGGCCGGGCAGGCCGGCCGGATCCAGGTCCAGCTTCTCGAGCAGCTCGGCGTAGAACTGCGGCTCGATGGATCCGACGGAGACGTACCGGCCGTCGGCGCACTCGTAGACGTCGTAGTACGGGGCGCCGGTGTCGAGCATGTTGGTGCCCCGCACATCGCTCCACAGTCCGGTGTGCCGGAAGGCGAACATCATCTGCGCCAGCACCGCCGAACCGTCGACCATCGCGGCGTCGATCACCTGACCCCTACCGGAGCGCTCCCGCTCATAGAGCGCCGAGAGAATGCCGACGAGCAGGAACATCGACCCACCGCCGAAGTCGCCGACCAGGTTCAGCGGCGGAACCGGACGTTCGTTGACCCGGCCGACGGCGTGCAACACGCCGTTGAGCGAGATGTAGTTCATGTCATGGCCGGACTGCTGTGCCCGGGGGCCGGTCTGACCCCATCCGGTCATACGTCCGTAGATCAGCCGCTCATTGACCTTGGCGCAGTCCTCGGGTCCGAGGCCGAGGCGCTCGGTCACCCCGGGCCGGAATCCCTCGATCAGCACGTCGGCCTTTGCGATCAGCCTCAGAACAAGGTCTCGACCCTCGGGGCTCTTGAGGTCGGCGGTCACCGAACGGCGGTTGCGCAACAAGAAGTCCTTGCTGGGGACCGCTCCCACCCCGCTGGGGTTGGGCCGCTCGACCCGAACGACGTCGGCGCCGAGGTCGCCGAGGATCATCGAGGCGTGCGGGCCGGGGCCGATCCCGGCGAGTTCGACGACCCGGAGGCCCTCCAGTGGTCCAGCCATTACCGATACCGCCCTTCGTCAGTACAGATCCCTCTTTGTACCGTGTTGAACCGTGGCTACCTACACCGGCATCGACGACCTGACCGTCTCACTCGAGGGCAACGTGCTGTCGGTGACGCTGAACCGGCCCGACAGTCTCAACTCGCTGACCGAGGAAATGATGACGGCCCTGGCCGACGCACTCGATCAGGCGGCCACCGACCCCGCGGTGAAGGTGGTGCGGATCGGCGGCGCCGGACGCGGATTCTGTGCCGGCGCCGGAATCAGCGCCGAGGATCAGGCCAAGAAGTCGGCCAGCACGAAGACCGATGGATTACTGGGTGAGGCAAACCGCGCCATCCGCGCGATCACCGCACTGCCCAAGCCCGTGGTGGCAGTCGTGCAGGGGGCCACGGCCGGTATCGGTGTGTCCCTCGCGCTGGCGTGCGATGTCGTCATCGCGTCGGAGAACGCGTTTTTTCTGTTGGCGTTCACCAAGATTGGGCTGATGCCCGACGGCGGCGCCTCGGCGCTGGTGGCCGCCGCCATCGGTCGGATCAGGGCGATGCGGATGGCCTTGCTCGCCGAACGTATCCCGGCTGCCGACGCGTACGCGTTCGGCCTGGTGTCTTCGGTGCATCCCGCCGATGAACTCGACACCGCGGTCGACGCGGTGATCACGACACTGGAGTCCGGTCCGGCGGTTGCGCTGCGCAAGACCAAGCACGCCATCAACGAGGCGACGCTGACCGAACTGGAGCCGGCGATCGCCCGTGAGCTCGAGGGTCAGAAGATCCTCTTGAGGAGCAAGGATTTCACCGAGGGAACCCGCGCCTTCCAGCAGCGGCGGGCGGCCTCCTTCACCGACGAGTGATCGGCCCGCTGCGTCACAGCCCGAACAACGGCGGCAGCGCCAGCACCATGATCAGCCCCCACACCAGGTGGGTCAGGACCGGTGCCAGCACACCGCCCGTCGCGCGCCGTTCCAATGCGCACACCGTGCCGAGGATCAGGGCCGCGAAGCCCAGCATCGGGTTGCCACTGGCCGCGATGGTGATGATGTAGAGCAGCGTGGAAACCGCGACCGGATGGAAGCTACCCAGCGCGGTGTAGAGCGCACCGCGGAAGAACAGTTCCTCGGCCACTCCGTTGACCACCGCGATGAGCACGATGATCCATAGCGGTCCGAAGTCGGTGTACTGCAGCACCCGGGTGATCCGCTCCGCCACCGGCGGGATTTCCCGGGCCACCAGACCGCCGGCCAGGAAGACCACACCCAGCAGCAGTCCGATCGAGGCGCCGGTGATGACCGGACGGTGGTTGTGACCCCGCCATCGGATGCCGCCCAGATGCAGCGGACCGGACAGGAACGCGCCGGCGGCCCAGGTCGCCGCCAGCGCGACCGTCAGCCAGTAGAACGATTCGTCGCCGGGCTTACTGCGTAGCGAGAAGCCGAGCAGGACCGCACCGGCCACCAGCACAACGCAGACCGTCAGCCGGCGCCGCCGGATGATCGCCGGCCATTCCTGGGACGGCACAGCCACATTCGTCGCCACCGCGCGGATCCGGCTGAGAACTGTCTCGAACGCGGTCACTGCGGAGCGTCCCGATGCAACTCCGCGAGATGTTCGTAAACCGCTCCGTTGTGCCGGAGGTGCTCCACCTCGGCGTCGCTGAGTTCCCGACGCACCTTGGCTGGAACACCGGCGACCATGGACCGCGGCGGTATCACCGCACCCTGGGAGACCACCGCACCCGCCGCCACCAATGAGCCCGCTCCGATCACCGCGCCGTTGAGGATGACCGCCCCCATACCGATCAGGGCGCCGTCCTCGACCGTGCAACCGTGCAACACGGCATTGTGTCCAACGGTCACCCCGCTGCCCACCCGCAACGGGAATCCCGGATCGACGTGACCGGTGACCCCGTCCTGGATGTTGGCGCCCTCACCGATCTCGATGGGTTCCGCTTCCGCACGCAACGTGGCGGCGTACCAGACGCTGGACCGGGCAGCCAGCCTGACCCGGCCGATCAGCGCGGCGTTGGGCGCCACCCACGATTCGGGGTGCAGCTCGGGGGCGTGCCCGCCCACGGCGATGATCAGCGGTTCCTGCATGTGAGCAATGGTACGAAGTCGCCGTTTTGGGTAACCGCGCAGGCCGCGACTACGCTTGCTCTCTCGTGAGCACTTCCAATAGGAGCCTGGGCCTCGTTGCGGCCGCTGCCGCCATCGCCGTCGCCATTCCGACCGCCGTCCAGGCCTATGCCGAACCCACACCTTCCCCCGCGCCGCCGACCCCGGTTCAGCCCGCCGGCCCGGTCCCGGCATCGACCAAGGTGCCCGACCCGCAGGGGCCTGGTTGCGACGCCTACCGCGCCAAGAATCCGGCCGGCCCGTCCTCGATCGCGGGGATGGCGCTGCAGACCGCCTCGCAGGCGATCGCGTCCAACCCCGATCTGAGCACGTTCAGTGCGGCCATCTCGGGCAAGCTCAACCCCGAGATCAACATCGTCAGCGTCCTCGACGGCGGCCCCTACGTGGTCTTCGCCCCGACCAACGACGCATTCGCCAAACTCGACCCGGCCACCCTCGAGACGCTCACGAGCGATCCGCGGGTGCTGCTGCCGGTGCTCTTCTACCACATGGTGCTCGGCTACCTCACGCCCAACGATGTGCAGGGCAAGATGCCCACTCAGGACGGCCGCCTCGTGACCGTGACCGGTAAGGGCGGAGATGTCCGGGTCAACGACAACCGGATCCTGTGCGCCTACACCGCCCACGGCGCCTACATCTACATGATCGACACCGTGCTGACGCCGCCGACACCGGGCTCGGCAGCCGCGACAGCGTCGACGAGTGCCAGTGAGACCGCGACACCGACCTCGTCGGCTGCTCCCGAGTCCGCTGCCACCTCGGTGACCGAGGCGACTCCGTCGACGACGGCCGCACCGGCCACGTCGGCGGCGCCGACGGAGAGCCAGACGGCTCCGGCGGAGCCGGCCACACCGGCGGCGACAACGCCGAAGGCCGCCGCCTAGGGGGTCAGCGCGCCTTCCACACCGGAGCGCGCTTCTGGGCGAAGGCCAGTGGGCCTTCCATCGCGTCCTCGGAGCTGAAGACGGTGCGCATCTCCCTGTTGGACCGCTTCCACGCGTCCGTCTCGGCGGTGATGGCGCCCTCATCGACACCGGCCGCCACCCGCTTGCTGGCCTGAACCGCCAGGGGTGCGTTGACGGTGATCCGCTCGGCCAGGGCCACCGCGGCCTCGAGCACCGATTCGCCGTCGCCGACGACCTGATTGATCAGGCCCCAGCGCAGCGCGTCGTCGGCGCTGATCGGCTCACCCGTGAGCAGCAGTTGCATCGCGACCTTGCGGGGCAGCTGGTCGACGATGCGGAACATGCCACCGGCCGCGGCCACCAGACCGCGCTTGACCTCAGGCAGACCGAACATCGCACTCCGTTGGGCGACGACGAGATCGCTCGCCAGTGCGATCTCGCTGCCGCCGCCGAGTGCGGTGCCGTTGACCGCGGCAATGATCGGCTTGTCGATGAAGTGCTGCACGTAGCCCGCGAAGCCCCATTCCGGATGATCCGGATGGAAGATGTTCTGCCCCTGCGAGATCGCCTTCAGGTCGGCACCGGCGCAGAACGACTTGTCGCCGGCGCCGGTGATCACGACGACCCAGACATCCGCGTCGTCCTGGGCCTGCTGCAGAGCATCGCCCACCCCGATCGACACCGCGGCGTTGACGGCGTTACGCGCCTCCGGCCGGTTGATGGTGATGATCAGGGTGTTACCCCGGCGCTCGGTGAGAGCGCCGGGGGTCACATCGTCGCTCATCCCTAGAGCAGTTCGAGGATCGTGGCGTTGGCCTGGCCACCGCCCTCGCACATGGTTTGCAGCCCGTAGCGAATGTTGTTGTCCCGCATGTGATAGAGCATCGTCGTCATGATCCGCGCACCCGAGCCGCCGAGCGGGTGACCGAGCGCGATCGCGCCGCCGTTGGGGTTGAGCTTCTTCTCGTCGGCGCCGATCTCCTTGAGCCACGCCATCGGCACCGGGGCGAAGGCCTCGTTGACCTCGAAGACTCCGATGTCGGAAAGCTTCAGACCGGACTTCGCCAGCGCCTTCTGGGTGGCCGGGATCGGAGCGGACAGCATCATCACCGGATCGGCGCCGGCCAGCACGGCGGTGTGCACGCGGGCCAGCGGCTTGAGCCCCAGCGACTTCGCCTTCTCGGCCGACATGAACAGCAGCGCACCGGAACCGTCGGAGATCTGCGATGAGTTTCCGGCGTGGATGACGCCGTCCTCCTTGAACGCGGTCTTGAGCTGAGCCATCTTCTCCAGTGTGGTGCCCAGCCGGATGCCCTCGTCCTTGTTGACCACATTGCCGTCAGCATCCTTGATGCCGACGATCTGGTCGTCGAAGGCACCGGAAGCCTGTGCCGCACCGGCCTTCTCGTGCGAGTCCAGTGAGAACTGGTCGAGCATGGTGCGGGTCAGACCCCACTTCTCGGCCATCATCTCCGCGCCGATGCCTTGGTTCGGGGTGCGGTCGTAGCGGGCCTTGAAGGCCGGCGAGTACGGGTTGCCGCCGTTGGCCAGCGAGGCGCCCATCGGGGTGCGTGACATCGACTCGACACCACCGGCGATGACGGCGTCATAGTGGCCGGCCACCACGCCGGCGGCGGCGAAGTGCACGGACTGCTGGCTCGAACCGCACTGCCGGTCCACCGTCACACCCGGGATGGTCTCCGGCCATCCGGCCGTCAGGACCGCGGTGCGGGCGATGTCGAGGGCCTGCTCGCCGGCCTGCATGACGCAGCCCCAGATGACGTCGTCGACGATCTCCGGGTCGATACCGGCACGCTGCGCCAGTCCGTTGAGCACCTGCGCCGACAGGTCCGCCGGATGGACACCGGACAGGCCACCGTTGCGCTTGCCGACTGCCGAGCGCACTGCCTCGACGATTACCGCTTCCGCCATCGACTTCTCCTTCACTTCAAATCGGGGTTCAACTGATTGTGACAACCAACCAACCGTTTGGTCAATGTGATCCCGACTGCTTCACACCGTGAACCGGCAGGTCGTCGTCCCACGGCTGGCTGACCACCATGTCGTGAACGTTGAGGTAACCGGTCTCGAACACGCCGGTGGCGGCGTCGACCAGCCGGTAATGCTGCGTCTGCCGGTGGATGGGCTGGGCGTCGAGAACGACCACCCGCACCTCTCCCGGTTCGAAATGGCAGCGGCGCTGCATCGCGTCGATGAGCTGTTCGTTGTGCATGTGGCCGTCGCCGAAGTTCCAGCCGATCGCCATACTGCAGATCCGCTCACCGTCGGTGACGGAGTAATCGTCCTCGTTCTGACCCGCCATCGCGCGGTGGGCGAGGGTGAACAGCGCACGGCCGTGGGTGTTGAAACCCCGGAACGCATAGCCCATGTAGATCGGGATCTGCGCGGCTTCCTTACTGCCGTAGAACTTCTCCAGCTGGGCGGCCGGCATATTCGCGATCGCCACGATGCCGCGGTCGATCTTCTCCTCGGCCGATGGTTTGACACACCACAGCGTGGTGTCCCAGTTACCCGCGTAGTAGCGCATGCCCGGAAGAAAGGAGATCTTGCGCGGCATCAGGTTTCCGGCGATGACCATGCTGATCTGAACCGCGAACAACAGCACCGGAAGCGGATTGGTCATATCGGTGAGCCGGACGTCGGCATGCCCGACGAACAGGACGAGCACCGAGAAGATCATGAACACGTTCCACTCCAGCGGAACGCCCATCGGGATCGACGACAGGATCCCCAGGTGGAAGCACACCATGACGGTTGCCGCGATCGCGGTGGGCCAGCCGCCGTGGGAGAACAACAGCACCAACGGCACCAGCATTTCGATGGCGGTGCTCAGATGCGCCACCAGATTGGCCGGCCAGCCGGGCCGAAGGTCGTCGGGGAACTTCCGGAAGAACTTTCTCTTCAGCGCTCGGGGCCGGACGACCGGGCTGTTGGACAGCATGGTGGAGACCGTGAACGGGAAGTGCCGGGTCAATTTCGAAGAGCCGGCCCCCAGCCAGATCGCGACGCAGACCAGTTTCGCCGCGACGAGCACGTTGATCCCGCCGAACAGGAAGGCCACCATGAACGGCGCATAGACCTCGCCACGGGCAGCCAGGAAGATCACCTTGTCCCGCAGTCCGGCCAGCGCCAGCAGGACCAGTGCCGTCCAGGTGAGCCAGGCCGGTAGCAATCCCGACTCGGTGGCATTGGAGAACAGTGCGACGGTCAGCGTCACCAGCAGCGCGCCGTAGAGCAGCACATCGACGGGCTCCCGGTTGTCGCCTCTGGTGAGCGGCACCCGATCCGGCCACGGCGGCAGCCGAATGGTGTTGGGCCGCAACCAGTAGATGGCCGATCCCATCGGCGGGAAGAACCGGTTGTTCAGCGGTCCGAAGCCGCAACCGAGTCCGACGACCTCGAACAGCGCCGTGAAGAACACGACCTTCTGGAACACGATCGGCTCGGTCCACGAGTGGCCCAGATTGATCAGCGCCGCAAATCCGATGTACGCCAGGATCTTGACCACATAGAACAGGTGCAGGGCGACGGGTGCGCCGAAGCCGACCTCAGCCCAGTGCCGGGCCATCGGCCGGATCTTCTCGGCGCGGGTGCCCTTGCTCCACTCATCGAAGTCGATGACCGGAACATCCTGCGAGAGAAAACCCATGCCTCTTTTCTAGCCGGTCTTGGCCGGCGGGCGATAGAAGATCGCCAACTGTCCGATTCCGCCGGCCAGGCCGAGGCCGAGCGCGATGGCCAGACCCCGCCAGCCGTGCAGGAAGTGGTAGTCGCTGCTGCCGGAGAACAGCAGATAGTCCAGGCTGTAGCGCCCCGCGCCGGTCGCGGCGACCGACACCGCCGCAGCGGCCAGCACCAGGTTGTACTCCCAGCCCTCCTTGACGATGAAGAACCCGTTGTTGCGGTGCACCGTCCAGGCGGCCACCAGCATCAGCGCGACGAAACCCGCCGCGCAGACCGGTGTCAGCAACCCGGCCGCCAGGCCGAGTCCGGCGGCCATCTCGGTGCTCGCGGCCAGCCGGGCGTGGAACTTCCCCGGCCGCATGCCCATACTGTCGAACCAGCCGGCGGTGCCGGCGATACCGCCGCCGCCGAAGAATTTGTTGTAGCCGTGGGCGGCCATCGTGGTTCCGAGGACCAGTCGCAGGATCAGGAGTCCGAGATCGTAAGCGTTCACGACTGCAAACCTAAAGCATCCGACAGCCGATCCACATACTCCTCGACGTTGACGTTGCCGGTATCGGCATGCACGCTGATCGCCAGACGCTCGCCGATTCCGTGCACCCCGTGAGTGAGGCTCTGCATGGGCGAGAGCGCCGGGTACCCGGCGGTCAGGACCACCGGGCAGCCTCCGAAGGCCAGGTCCGCCAGCCCGCGGTTGACGCTGGAGACGACGGTGTTGCCGGTCACCGCGGGTGTGCGCGCAGTCGGATCGAACTTCCCCACCCCCCACCGCAGCACCGAGGCCGGCACCGCGGCGAAGGCCGCCTCCGATGCCCGCATGGCGGGGTGCGCCCCGCGGCGGCGGTGTGCGGCGAGTTCGGCGGCGATGCGCCCGGCTCTGGCCTGCCGATCCAGTTCCGGGAAGAGCCCGACGCCGACATTGCGGAAGTTGTTGCGCGCGCGTGCATGTGCCGATGCCATCGGCACTTCGGCTCCCAGCCGGGAGATGTCCTCACCGCGGGCGGCCAGGTAGCCGCCGAGCGCCTCGGATATCGCAACCATCGCTCCGATCGTGACGGTGGGGCCGGAAAGGTTCTCGCGCAGCAGCTCGAGGGTGCGAAACGCAGGAGCGCCCGATGGGGCGGCGTTCACGCCCGACAGCGGGCGGGGTCCATCCGGTGCCGGGATCCGCCCGGCCTCGACATCGCGCTCGAAGTGCCGGTGCGTTCGCGCCGCCATCAGCCCGCGCCAGGGCAGGAAACCACGGTTCGGGGTTAAGACGGGAGGCGGTCCGGTGCGTCTGCCGAGAAGCACGCCCGCAAGCGCCGCAGCCCGGTTTCCGTCGGCGAACGCATGCGTCATCTGGATCGCCACGACGCAACGCGATTCCGATCGGAACACGTGCATCCTCCAGTTCATGACGGTCGCGTCGAGCTGGTCGGCCCGCGAGAGGACATCCAGGCACTGTTGCCATTCCGCGGTTCCGTGCTCGACGAATTGCCGGTCCTCGACCTCGCCGCGGACCCAGCGCGGGTAACGCCACCGGCTGTCGTCGCGCACCCGCAACCGCAACTCATCACAGTCCTGCGCACGGGTCCGGACCTCATCGACCGCCGACGGGTGAGGGGTTCCATCGAAGACGTAGAGCAGGAACTGATCGTTGCGCACCTTGGCCGACAGCCAGAGCAGCTGTGCATCGGCAGCGGCCATCGTCGACATGGGTGTCAGGCTACGGTTCGGCGGTTACGATTCGGCGATGCAACCGGCCGCACTGGTCACCGGAGCCTCCTCGGGCATCGGTGCCGAATTCGCCCGCGAGCTCTCCCGCCGCGGTCATCACGTGATCCTGGTCGCCCGCCGGGCGGACCGGCTGGCCGATCTGGTCGCCGAGTTGGGTTCGCGCAGTTCGGTTGTGGCGGCTGATCTTTCGCTTCGCCAGAACCGCGCCGCGTTGCCCGGCCGAGTCGCCGGGCTGGGGCTGCAGGTCGATGTGCTGATCAACAATGCCGGACTGACCACGATGGGGCCGCAGCGATCGGCCGATCCGGATGCCGAGCTCAACGAGATCGAGGTCGACATCGCCGCTGTGGTGGACCTGTGCACCCGGTTCCTTCCCGGCATGGTGCAGCGTCATCGCGGCGCGGTGCTCAACGTCGCCTCGGTCGGAGCCTTCGGTCCGCTGCCGGGTCAAGCCGTTTACGGGGCCGCCAAGGCATTCGTGCTGTCCTACACCCACGCGTTGCGCGGCGAACTGCGCGGAACCGGCGTCACCGCGACCGCGCTGTGCCCCGGTCCGGTGCACACCGGCTTCGGGGAGTCGGCGGGATTCTCGATGACCGAGGCCGAGAAACTGCTGCCCAAGCCCATGTGGGTTCCCGCCGACGAGGTGGCCAGAGCCGGTCTCGACGGCATGGCGGCCGGCAAGGCGGTGGTGATTCCCGGCCGGCTGAACCGGGCGGCCGCGGCGTTCTACCACGTGATGCCCAGGAGCCTGATGGTCTCGCTCCTGGCCCGCAGCCACCCGGGCCTGCGCAATCGAAATCCGGGTTAGCGCAGGAACTCCACGATCCGCCGGCCGATCTCGTCGGGCCGGTCGAGTTGCAGGAAGTGTCCCGCCCGTTCGACCACACCGACATCGCTTCCCGGCGGCAGTACCGGACGAACCAGCGGCGCAAGTGCTGCCGTCATGCAACCGTCATCCACGCCGTGCAGATACAACGTGGGCAACCGGGGCGGCTCGGTCCACCAGCGATGCAATTCGGCGTACTGCGCCGGCGGCCGAAGGAACTTCAGGTTGGTCCGGTATGTACCGAGAGCCGCTCGCCAGTTATCCGGTGAGCCGATCGCAGCCATCACGTGGCGGATGTCCTCACTCGCCTCATAATTCGGCGACCACCGCCGCCACAGCCGGGGGACGATCCAGGACCTCGCGCGCTCGGCCAGAACAGGCAGTTGGAAATAGCCCATGTACCAACTGAGTCGCAGTTGTCCGGGCAGCAACGGCAGCCACGTCAGGTACGCGCGCCGCAAGGTCGGCGCCGGCGGCACCGACATGATCACCGCCTTGTGGAACGGACTGTCTGGCATGGCCGCCAATCCGTTGGCCGCCAAAGCGCCCCAGTCATGGCCGATCAGCACGTCGTCGGCGGTCGGGTTCGATGCCGCGTGGACCCGCAGCGCATCGTCCATGATCGCCCCGATGTGATAGGAGCGGTCGGTCGGCAGGCCCGACGGGGCGTAGCCACGCATGAACGGTGCGACCACCCGGTAGCCGGCCGCGACCAGATACGGCGCCAGGGTGCGGAAACCATGCGGGGTGTCGGGAAAACCGTGCAGGCACAATGCAATCGGACCTTGCTCGGGACCCCAGGCCAAGGCCGTCAACCGCACGGTGGGTGCCTCAATCTCGATCACACGCGGTTCTGCCATCGCCGCCTCCTAGATCTCATCAAACGAAGAGATCAACCAGCGACCGCCGACCTTTTCCATCGTCAGTTGAATGCTCGATGCGGCCAGTGCCGGGGGTTTGGCGCCCTGAGTGAGCGTCTGGTCGACAAAGGCAAGCAGGACCGCCCGGTCCTTGTCTGCTGAGACCACCGATATCGCCGGCACCTTGGCCACCGCCGAGATCCGATCCTTCTTCGACGCGGGCACAACAACGGTCTGGATCAGTTGGGTGTAGACGTCCAGGAACTGTCCGGTGAGACCCGCACGCGCCTCATCGAGGGTCTTCTCAGCTGTGTCGGGCTGGTAACTCAGCATCGCCACAATGGATTCGCGGGCCGTTCGCATCGCGTCATCACCGGAACGCTGAGTCGCGTTGCGCGATGAGCTGTCCCAGGACAACCAGATTCCACTGACCACCAGTAGCAGCGCCAGCGCCGGAAGGGCCAACCCCCGCAACCGTTCCCGGATCGCTGTCACTGGACGAACTCCACCTGCGACACCTTGAATCCCTCGCCAGTGGATGTGACCGTGACACGGACCCGCCACTGTTTCGGCTGCTTCTCCGGCACCCCACGGTTGGCGGTCATGACGGTCATCGCCAGCAGAACCCGGCCCTCGTCGGCGTCGGCGGATTCGATGCCGGACTGGGTCACCGTGCCCACCGATTTGGACTCGGCTTTGCGGGCGGCCTCGGCGAACGGCTTGGCCCGTTGTTCGAAATCGTCCCGGAAGCTCCCGGTCGACGAGTCCAGGATCCGTTGAACGTCCTCATCGACGCGCTGGTGATCGATGGTGGTGAGGTTGACCGCACCCTGACGGGCAGCCTGCACCATCTCCTGGCGGCGATGTTCCTCGCGGCGGGTGGAGATATCGCGGTAGCCCAGCCACCCGGTCACCAGCACCAGCAACGCCAGGGCGATCAAGGCGATCCGGCGGCGGCTCGGCTGCGCTGCTGGTGCGTCGTCGCTCACCGGGTCGAGGCTACCGCCCGGCCTGCCGGGTAACGTGCAGAGCACCCCCTGAAAGGAGCCTCGTGATCGCTGGTTCGTCCATCGTCGAGTTCCGCGGAGCCGGTTCGGTGACCCTGATCGGCGACGAGTGGAACCGCGACGGCGCCGATCCGGACCTGCCGACGATCCTGATGCTGCACGGCGGCGGCCAGAACAGGTTCTCCTGGAAGAACACCGGAGCTGTCCTGGCGGAGCAGGGCTTCCATGTGATCGCCCTCGATGCCCGTGGCCACGGCGACAGCGATCGTTCGCCGGGCGGCGAATACACCATCGAGCTGCTCGCCCGCGATGTGGCCGAGGTACTCGAGCAGATCGGCCGGCCGGTGGTGCTCGTCGGCGCCAGCATGGGCGGGATGACGGGCATCATGGCGGCGCGCCGGGCCGGGCCGCAGACGGTGACCAAGCTGGTGCTCGTCGACGTGGTACCCCGGTTCGAGAACGAGGGCAGCCATCGCATCCGCGACTTCATGACCCGCCACGTGCACGGTTTCGAGACACTCGAGCACGCAGCCGACGCCATCGCCGAGTACCTGCCGCACCGCAAGCGGCCGAAGAATCTCGACGGACTCAAGAAGAACCTGCGCCACCGCGACGGCCGCTGGCATTGGCACTGGGATCCGGCCTTCGTCACCGGTGCGAGCGACGACCCGTTCGTGATGGTCGAGGAACTCGAACGCGCGGCCATCGAGTTGCAGATCCCGATCCTGCTGATCCGCGGAAAACTCTCCGACGTGGTGAGCCCCGGAGGGGTTCAGGATTTTCTGGCCAAGGTGCCCAGTGCGGAGTTCGTCGAACTCTCCGATGCCGGGCACACCGCGGCCGGCGACGACAACGACGCCTTCAGCGAGGCTGTCGTGGCATTCCTGACCCGCTGAAACTGAGCTGAATCGCCGGTTTCGGCTTTCCGCCCTCGGTATCTTCGGCCGATGAGCCAACCGACAGTTGCCGAGTACACGCTGACCCGCCTCGCCCAGCTGGGCATCGACAAAGTCTTCGGGGTTCCCGGCGACTACGCGTTCACAGTGAACGACGCCGTCGAGGTCATCAAAGGCCTCGAGTGGGTGGCGTGCGCCAACGAACTCAATGCCGCCTATGCCGCCGACGGGTACGCACGTATCCGCGGCGCGGCGATCCTGTCCACCACCTACGGGGTGGGCGAACTGTCCGCCCTCAACGGGGTGATGGGCAGCAAGGCGCACCGACTACCGGTCTTCCACATCGTCGGCATGCCCAGTGAACGCATCCAGCATCTGAACTTGATCACCCACCACAACCTCGGCGACACCCGCTACGACCGCTACCACGAGATCTCGGCATCGGCGACCTGCGTCTCGGCGCGACTGACCCCGGACAACTGCATCGACGAACTCGAGCGCGTCATCCGGGAGGCGCTGCGACAATCCATGCCGGCCTACATCGTGATCTCCGAAGTCAACGGACTGATGCCGGTCATCGGCAAGCCGGTGAAAGGCGTGCCACTGGCCAAGATCAAGCGCCAGCACAGCGACCCGACGGAACTGGCCGCCGCCGTCGAGGCCATCTCGGCCAAAATCGCTGCGGCACAACACCCAGTGGCCACGATCACAACCCTGCCGCAGCACTACGGGGTCGCCGAGAAGGCTGTCAAGCTCGTCAGTAAGGCTGATATACCCGTTGCACTGACCCCCAACGACAAGGGCGTCGTCGACGAGTCGCTGCCCCAGTACATCGGCCTGTATTCGGGAGCCGGCTCTCAACCGGCGGCGGTTCGCAACATCGTCGAGAACGCCGATCTGATCCTGGACATCGGTGGGGTGATGCTCTTCGAACTCAACACCGGGTTCTGGGGCGATATGCTCGACACCGATCGCGCAATCTGCATCCACGACAACTGGGTGCGCAACGGCACTGACATCTACCTCAACGTCGCGATCGAGGACGTCCTCGATGGGTTGATCAGGAAGGTCAAGCCGCACAAGCGATCGGACTCGCCGGCCTACGGCCAGTTGGAGATGACCGGCGCGGCCAAAGATCGGTTGAATTCGGCAAATTTCTACCCCCGCCTGCAGCGACGGCTGAAGGCCGGCGACACCCTCGTGATCGAGACGGGCACCTGCATGTTGCATCTCAACGGGATGCGGCTGCCCGCCGGAGTGGGCGCCCAAGGACAGGGAATGTGGGGCTCGATCGGCTGGGCCACCCCGGCAACCCTTGGGGTCACGATGGCCAAGAATTCCGGTGATACCTGGCTGGTCACCGGAGACGGGGCTCATCAACTCACACTCAACGAAATCGCCGTGATGGGCCGCTACGGCATCACGCCGCGGATCTTCGTGCTCAACAACGGTCTCTACGGGGTCGAGGACGTCATCAGCGAACGCGGCCACGAATACGACAACCTCGCTCCGGTCAATTACCACCTGCTACCCGAGGCGTTCGGCTGTAAGAACTGGCTCACGGCGAAGGTGGGCACGGTCGGCGAATTGGACAGGATCCTCGACAGGATCGACAAGCACAAGGGTGCGGCTTATGTCGAGGTGGTGATTCCCAACGAGGAGAGCCAGCCGCTCCCCGATGAAGTGATCGACCGCGCCTACAAGCTGCGCACGCCGAGAGGCTGAGTCAGGCGATTCCCCAGACCGCCAACGCATTGCCCTTCGGGTCGCGGAGCACCACCCGGGTGATCGCCTGCCCCTCCGGGACGTCGAAGGCGACGTGAGCGGACAGTGATTGTCCCGCGGTGAGTTTCCCGGAGTCGACGTCAGGTCGCACCGCACCTATGGCGGGCGGGAAGTTCACGCCGTCGGCGGCCTTGGCCACGAAGTAGTAGCCGTTGTAGGCGGTGGTTCCGGTTTGGGCATCGATGACCACATCGACGGCGTACATGGTGCCCCGCGGCGGGACGATCTGAGCGTCGACGGGAACGGGGCGCAGGTTGGACACCGTGTAGGCCGCGGTGGCTCCGGACTCGGTGACGGTCAGGGTCGTACCGAAGGGGCCGGCCTGCACCACCGGCGCCGCCGTTGTGGTCGTGTCCGCCTCGGGCGCGAAGGTGGGCGCCGTGGCCGGAGTGCTCGTTTGGCATCCCGAAACCGCCATCGCGACCGAGACCAGAACGATCGCGCCACGCAGTGCCATGCTCATCCGGCCATTCTGGCACTCCCGGCCATACCCTGTGAACGTGGACCTGTTGCGCGAGATCGTCGTGTTCGGACATCTGATCGGCTTTGCGGTGACCTTCGGGGCGTGGGTTTCCGAAGCGGCCGCACGCCGCTTCCTGTTCACCCCGGTGATGAACGCCGGGTTGCTGCTGTCCTTCCTCACCGGACTTGTCCTGGCCGCACCGTGGCCGGCAGGCGAGGAGATCAACTACCCCAAGATCGTCGCCAAACTGGTGATCCTGGTGTTCGTGGGCGCCCTGATCGGCATGGGCATGGCCCGTCAGCGTAAATCCGGCGAACCGGCCGCGCGGCCCGTCTTCATCACCGTCGGAGTGCTGCTGTTCCTGGCGGCCGGGATCGGTCTGTTCTGGCAGTAGGTCTGGCCTTCCACCACAACCGATTCCGGCGCGCGGCCGGAATTCTGTGGCAGCATCGGCGCTTATGGGCCGGGTGTGCGCTCTTGCGATCGCAGCGGGATTCGGCGCGGCTGTGGCCTTGAGCGCTCCGGCGACAGCAGACGCCGCCCCGGCCGAGACGTCGGGATCATCCGCCAACGCGGGACCCAGGACAGCGGCACCCCGCAAACGCAGCGCCGACTCCCCGGTGTCATGGACGGTGCTGGCAGCGGCCCGCCGCGAAATCGGCCAGGATTCGGCGCGGAATCTTTCCGCAGCCGCGGTACTGAACCGGCCGCCGGTGATCTCCGCGGTGAGCGTCAGCGTCCCCAATTCCGCAACCGGCATCGTGACCGGGACCGTCAAGGCGACCGATCCCAATGGCGACAGGTTGACCTACAAGGCGACGACGTCGACCAACGCGAAGGTGACGGTCACAGCCGCCGGAGTCTTCACCTACACCCCGACGGCTTCGGCGCGGCATGCCGCCGCCCGGGCAGGTGCGGCGACCTCGGTCACGACCGACACGGTGACGTTCACCGTCACCGATGCGAAGGGGGCATCGGTCACCAAAGCCGTGACTCTGGCAATCAGCCCGCAGAACGCGGCCCCGGTGAAATCGGCTGTGTCGATGGGCAGCCCCAACGGCGTGACCGGGACGGTGACCGGAACGGTGAGCGCGACCGACGCCGACCGGGACACCCTGACCTACAGTGTCCCGGCCTTTACCGCCAAGGGCAGCGTCTCGATCAACGCGAACACCGGCGCCTTCAACTACACCCCGACGGCCAAGGCACGCGACACCGCAGCCGCGTCGGGGGCCAAGGCCACCGACCGGACCGATGGTTTCACCGTCACCGTCACCGACGGTTACGGAGGCAAGACGGCGGTGGCGGTGACGGTGCCGGTCAGCCCGGATGCGCTCATCGGTCTCGGCAGGGGCGAGACCTCGCCGGAGAGCCATCTGTTCTTCGACGGAATACCGGCCGGAACCCGAATCGTGGAAGTCCAGACGCACGTCATAGTCGACCAGGTTCCGCTCGTCGGCCTCAACTTCTTCGCACTCCAGGTCGACTTCCCCAACCAGACCTGGGCCCACGGCGGACCGCAATTCAACGACGGCCTCAACAAGCTGGCCAACTGGGGCGGCCTGGTGGACCACGGCGGGGGCGCGGCCGACTACGAACAGATCAACTGGGCGACCGATCTGTCACTCATCGACAGCGGCGAGGACAAGCCGAACACCGTTGCCTGGCAGTGGGATTCAGGCCGTGAGTACATCCTCAGCATCTCACGGGGCGACAGGATCGTCCTTCCGGCGGGCATCAACACCGCACATGACAACGTCATGCTCCCGGAACGGACCATGTGGGTGTGGAACTTCACCATCACGCCGGCCGACGGCAAGGGTGAGGCGTTCACCTCGAGGCTGTTCGACTCCGCGGATTACATCGCCTGGTTCTGCGAATGGAACGAGTCGGGATACGGGTCATTGTCCGAACAGCAGCACGCCCGCTGGTCGATTCCGGTCTACCGGGTGGAGGGATCGACTGACTACCGGCGACCCCCTACGTGGTATCGCGGCTGAATTCCTTACCGAAGAAGAGCGCCGAGGCGTAGTCGAGAGTCAAGCCGCGGTTCTTGATCTCCCAAGCGATGGCAGAGAACTGCCCCACGGCACTCGTCATCGGTGGCGCCGACGGTGCCGCTCTCGATCACCAGTCGGTCTTAGTAGCCATATCACCGGCCAGTCACTGTCAGCCCATTCTGGCATCATGGGTTCATGGGGGAGATGAATCGTGATCAGTGGGCCGCAATGAGTGACGACGAAATACTCGCTCACTACCGGCGGCGACACACATACTGCGACCTGGCCTGGGCCAAGGCGCGGCACCGAGAGGCGCTGAGGTGGTGGCACCTTCGCGACATGGTGAAGCAGCGTGCCGACCGGGAGCGGCAGGCAGAGCAGGAGCGGATACGCCGCAAGTTGTTCGGTGAACCTGCCCTGTGATTACACCTTCTTGGACGCGTTTCTAGACGTTGAACCGGAACTCGACCACGTCACCGTCGTGCATGACGTAGTCCTTGCCCTCCATGCGCACCTTGCCGGCGGCCTTGGCCGCCGCCATCGAACCCGCTTCGGCGAGATCGGTGAATGAGACCACCTCGGCCTTGATGAAACCCTTCTCGAAGTCGGTGTGGATCACCCCGGCCGCCTTGGGGGCGGTGTCGCCCTGGTGGATCACCCAGGCACGGGCCTCCTTGGGCCCGGCCGTGAGATAGGTCTGCAGCTTCAGGGTGTGAAAGCCGGCACGCGCCAACGCATCCAGACCGCGCTCGGTCTGCCCGATCGACTCCAGCAGTTCTCCCGCCGACTCGTCGTCGAGTTCCTGCAACTCCGATTCGATCTTGGCGTCCAGGAACACCGCGTCGGCCGGAGCGACCAGGGCCCGCAACTCGGCGATCTTGGCTTCGTCCGCCAGCACCGACTCGTCGGCGTTGAAGACGTACAGAAAGGGTTTGGTGGTCAGCAGGTTCAGCTCGCGAAGCAGCGCGCTGTCCACCTTCGCACCGGCGGCGAACAACGTCGTGCCCTCGTTGAGGAACTGCTGAGCGGCCAGCGCCGCCTCGTGGACGGGTTTGCGCTCCTTGTTGTTGCGCGCTTCCTTCTCCAGTCGGGGCAACGCCTTCTCCAGGGTCTGCATATCGGCGAGGATCAGCTCTGTCTCGATCACCTCGATGTCCGAGCGCGGATCCACCTTCCCGTCGACGTGAACGACGTCGTCGTCGGCGAAGACCCGGACCACCTGACAGATCGCGTCGCACTCGCGGATGTTGGCCAGGAACTTGTTACCCAGCCCGGCCCCCTCGGAGGCGCCCTTCACGATGCCGGCGATGTCGACGAAGGTCACCGGCGCCGGCAGGATGCGCTCGGAGCCGAACATCTCGGCCAGCGTGGACAGCCGCGGGTCGGGCAGCGGGACCACGCCCTCGTTGGGCTCGATGGTGGCGAACGGGTAGTTGGCCGCCAGAACGTTGTTGCGGGTCAGCGCATTGAAGAGGGTGGATTTCCCGACGTTGGGCAGACCGACGATTCCGAGGCTCAGGCTCACAGGGTCAAGAGTCTAGGAGCAGGCACGCCGGGTGCTGCGCTGGCAGCCCACGGCAAGGTTGAGCCGGTACGGTCTAGGGGTGCCAGATCAGCGTTCCGCGCACCCCGATATCCCGGGTGTGCCGCCGTGGACCGCGGTGCTGATCGCGGTGAGCGCCACCCTGGCCGGTTTCGCGATCGAGGCCGGATTGGGCCACCAGGAACTCGGCTTCATCTTCGCCGCGTTCTACGCGATCGGCTGCATCGCCGCGGTGCTGGCGGTGCGGCACAGCGGCATCTTCACCGCAGTGATCCAGCCGCCGCTACTGCTGTTCGTCGCGGTTCCGCTGGCCTACTTCCTGTTCCACGGATCCAGCTTCACCGGGCTCAAGGACATCCTCATCTCCTGCGGCTACCCGCTGATCGAGCGTTTCCCGCTGATGCTGTTCACCTCCGCCGCGGTGCTGCTGATCGGGATGGGTCGCTGGTGGCTCGCGATGGGCCGGGACAACACCGCCGCCGCCGACCGCAACGCTGATACCTCCCCCGGGCAGCCGGGAATGTTGGCCGGCCTGGCCGCGAAGTTCGCCTCGTTCTCCCGTCCGGCCACCGACCGGGAGCCGCGGCACGGGGCGCGTGTCGGACGGCCGCCACGACAACCCCGGCCCGAGCGGCCGCCGCGCGCCCAGCGGCCGGCGGATCCGACGCGTTCACGCCGCGCGCGCAGCGACGAGTACGACGGGTACGCGCCGCGACCGCGCCGCCAGGCGCCACGCGGCTCAATGCGGGACCACGATCCGCGCGATCGTCCCCGCCGTCCCCGCGAAGGCGAGCGCCGCACTCCCCCGCCGTCGCGCCGCGATCCGCGTGAGCGCAGTCGCGATGACCGTTACGACGCTCCGCGGGCCCCCTATCGGGATCCATACCGCGAGTCCCACCGCGACCCGTACGACTACCCATCAGAGCCGCCGCGTCGCCGACCCGCACCGGGAAACTCCAACGGGACCCATCACCCGGTGTCCCGGGTGCGGTATCGCAGCGACGAGTTGCCCGAGGACCGCCGACGCCGCGAACGCTAGCGTCGCTTTACCCGGATCTCCCGGGGCAGCGCGAAGACCGTCGTCTCACTCGCGGTCGTCACGGTTTGCACTGTGTCGTAACCGAATTCGCTGAGCCGATCGAGTACACCGCGCACCAGGATCTCCGGCACCGAGGCGCCGGAGGTCACTCCCACCGTCTGGACACCGTCGAGCCAGGACGGGTCGATGTCCTCGGCGTAGTCGACCAGATGGGCCGCCTTCGCACCCGCGCCCAGCGCCACCTCCACCAGGCGCACCGAGTTCGACGAATTGCGTGACCCGACGACGATCACCAGATCGCACTCGGGGGCCATCGCCTTCACCGCGCCCTGCCGGTTCTGGGTGGCGTAGCAGATGTCGTCGCTCGGCGGATCCTGCAGAGTGGGAAAGCGCTCACGCAGCCGCTGCACGGTCTCCATGGTCTCGTCGACACTGAGGGTGGTCTGCGACAGCCAGATCAGCTTGTCCTCATCGCGGACGGTGACCGACGCCACGGCATCGGGTCCGTCGACCAGCTGGACGTGATCGGGTGCCTCCCCCGCGGTGCCGATGACCTCCTCATGGCCCTCGTGACCGATAAGCAGGATGTCGTAGTCCTCCCGGGCGAACCGTTTGGCCTCGTTGTGCACCTTGGTCACCAGCGGACAGGTGGCGTCGATGACCTCGAGGTTGCGCTGCGCGGCACTCTGATGCACGGTCGGGGCGACACCGTGGGCGGAGAAGACCACCACAGAGCCCTCCGGAACCTCGTCGGTCTCGGCGACGAACACCGCGCCGGCCTTGGCCAGTGTCTCGACCACGTGCCGGTTGTGCACGATCTCGTGCCGGACGTAGACGGGGGCGCCGTGCTTCTCAAGGGCACGCTCCACCGTCTCGACGGCCCGGTCCACCCCGGCGCAGTAGCCGCGGGGTTCGGCGAGCAGAACCCGCTTGCCCTTGGCAGCGGCCGAATCAGTGGTGCCGGGCATCCCCATATCAACGGTCGGCGGCATGGAATCAGACTACTTTCTCCCCTGCGTTCCCTCCGGCGCAGGCGGGACGGGCCGTACGCTGGTGCCCATGGCAACAGCACCGTACGGGGTCCGTCTGCTGGTAGGCGTCGCCATGACCGCCATCGAGGAAACCCGCAAGCTGCCCCAAACCATCCTGATGTACCCGATGACGCTGGCCAGCACCGTGGCGTCGGTGGTGATGAAGGTCCAGCAGGATCTGGCGGATCTGGCCATCAAGGGGGACTCGGCGCTGGACAACATCTTCCCGCCCAAGGAGGAGCAGCCGGAGTGGGCCACCTTCGACGAGGACATGGCCGCCGACGAACCCGACGAGGGCGAGCGCCGCAAGGATGGCCGGTTTGCGCTGTACTCGGTGACCGATCCGGTCTTTGACGGCAACGGGGACGGACCACCCCCCAAGCGCGGCCCCAAGGCCCGGCCGGCAGCCAAGAAGGCCGCCGCGGCCAAGACAGCACCGGCCGCCAAGAACGGGGCCACTCCCCGGGTGGTGGCGGATCTGGATTACGACTCGCTGACGCTGGCACAACTGCGGGCCCGGATGACGTCGCTGAGCGTGCCCGACCTGCGGGCACTGCTGGCTTATGAGGAGACCGGCAAGGCCCGGGCCCCGTTCCAGACGCTGCTGGCCAACAGGATCACCCGCGCGACCGCCAAGTGACGAACGAGCCTGGCACATCGGCGGAGAACCCGTTTCCCGTCCGCGCGGTCGCCATCCGGGTCAAGGGCTGGATCGACCGCCTCGGCAGCATCTGGGTGGAAGGCCAACTCACCCAGATCAACGCGCGCAACACCTCCAACACCGTGTTCATGGTGCTTCGCGACCCGTCCGCCGACATGTCGATGAACGTGACGTGTTCGCGAGATCTCGTGCTGCGCGCACCGGTGAAACTGACCGAGGGCACCCAGGTGGTCGTGCGCGGCAAGCCGGATTTCTACACCGCTCGCGGGACGTTCTCGTTGCGGCTCAGCGAGATTCGCGCGGTGGGCCTCGGCGAGTTGCTGGCTCGCATCGAAATGCTGCGCAAGGTGCTTGCCGCCGAAGGTCTGTTCGACGAGCGGCTCAAGAGGCCGCTGCCGTTCCTGCCCAATACGATCGGACTCATCACCGGACGCGCCAGTGCCGCAGAGAAGGACGTCACCACGGTGGCCGCCGGGCGATGGCCCGCGGTGCGGTTCGAGATCCGTAACACCGCGGTGCAGGGGGCCGGCGCCGTGGCCCAGATCGTCGAGGCGCTGGCGGAACTCGACGCCCATCCCGACGTCGACGTCATCGTCATCGCCCGCGGCGGTGGCTCCGTGGAGGACCTGCTGCCGTTCTCCGATGAGACGCTGTGCCGGGCGATCGCGCGTTGCACCACACCGGTGGTCAGCGCCGTCGGACACGAGCCGGACAACCCGCTGTGCGATCTGGTCGCCGACGTGCGCGCCGCCACTCCGACCGACGCGGCCAAACGGGTGGTGCCGGACACCGCAGCCGAGTCGGCCCGCATCGCCGATCTCCGCCGCCGCAGCAGCCGCGCTCTGCGCGGCTGGGTGGACCGCCAGCAGCATTCCCTGGCCCAGCTCCGCAGCCGGCCGGTGCTCGCCGATCCGATGCGGATGGTCGCCGACCGGACCACCGAGGTGAACCAGGCCCGCGCCGCGGGGCGCCGGGACATCACACGACTGGTCGGTGCGCAGGGCGAGAAGGTGCAGCACCTCGCAGCCCGGCTGGCCACCCTTGGACCCGCCGCGACGCTGGCCCGGGGATACGCCGTCGTGCAGGTGCTCGACGGCTCGGCCGCTGTGCTGCGGTCGACGGCCGACGCGCCGGCGGGAACACCGTTGCGGATCAGGGTTTCCGACGGCGCGATCGGCGCCGTCAGTTCGGGGCGGGAGGATGTGTCCCCATGAGCGAGTCGCGCAAACCGGTCAGTGAACTGGGCTACGAACAGTGCCGGGACGAACTGATCGAAGTGGTCAGTGTCCTCGAACAGGGCGGCCTGGACCTCGACGCGTCGCTGAAACTATGGGAACGCGGCGAGGAACTGGCCCGCCGCTGCGAGGAACACCTCGCCGGTGCACGGGCACGGATCGAGGAAGCCCTGGCGGCCTCGGAGTCAGATCAGGACTGAATCAGTTGTGGCCGGGAAACTCGTCGACGCAGTCCTTGTACCGGTAGCCCGCCGCCTTCAGTTGCCTGCGGCCGCCGCAGGTGATCCCGTAATCGTGGATGGCGGCAGGATCACCCTCTTTCGCCTTTTTCGGCTCGGGGATCGACTTCCACAGGTCATCGCACGCACTCATCGAGCCGTCCCGGCATTCCCGCGCAACCAGGACCAGATGCGGGTAGCACTCGAAACACCATGCCGCAGGAACCGGATCCGCTGCGGGCAACGCGGCGGCGCCGGGCGCGGCTGACACCGCCGCCTTGGCCGGACTCGCCGGGTTCGAATCCGAGGGTGACCACGGGTGCTTGCTGATCACCGCCGTCACACTGCTGATCACGGCGATGGTGATCGGAATGAGTACGGCAGAGATCCACCAGCGCTTGCTGTGGTGGTTCTCATCGCCGCGGTCACCGCCGTCGACTTCGTAGTCGGCCATGCGAGCATGCCCTCCTTCGAATCGATTCGGCGGCCGTGGTCCACCGATATCGTACCGATGGGCTCTGCGGCCATCGGCCGGTTGAATCGGGCAAGATGGGACCCGACGGCGGCGAGAGGGGTCGAGATGAGCGACGCAGTACTTGTCACCGGTGCATTCGGCCTGGTAGGGACAGCCACCGTCCGGCAACTGGCCGGCCAGGGCCGTCACGTTGTGGCCACCGACCTGAACAACCCGGTCACCCGCAAAGGGGCGGCCGGCCTGCCGGCCGGCGTGAAAACCCGATGGGCCGATCTCACCGACCCGGCACAGGTCGCCCAAGTGCTCGACGAGGTGGACCCCGCAGTCGTCATACATCTGGCGGCAGTCATCCCGCCGGTGTGCTACGCCAAGCCCCACCTGGCCCGCAAGGTCAACGTCGACGGAACGGCGAATCTGGTGAAAGCCGCTGAGGCACGGCCGAATCCGCCGCGCTATATCCAGGCCTCCAGTATCGCCGTCTACGGCCCACGCAATCCACACCGCATCGCCGAGGTGCTCACCGCCGAGACCCCGGTGCGCCCCTACGACGTCTACGGCCGGCACAAGGTGGAAGCCGAGGCGATCGTCCGGGCCTCGACGCTGGACTGGGTGATCCTGCGACTCGGCGGTGTGTTGACCGTCGACATCGGAAGCCTCCCGATGAGCTCCGACATGCTCTACTTCGAGAGCGTGCTGCCGACCGACGGCCGGTTGCAGACCGTCGACGTCCGTGACGTCGCACACGCCTTCGCCGCGGCGACCACCGCCGACGTCGTGGGTCGCACCCTGCTCATCGGTGGCGACGACTCGCACCGCCAGATGCAGGGCGAGGTCGCCTCGGCGAGTGCGGCCGCCATGGGAATGGTGAACGGGACGCCGACCGGTCGCAGGGGTGATCCCGAGGACGACGACGCCTGGTTCGCCACCGACTGGATGGATTCGGCCACCGCGCAGGCGGCGCTGGCCCATCAGCACCACTCGTGGCCGCAGATGCTCGCGGAGGTCAGCCAGAAAGCCGGATGGAAGCGCTATCCGCTGCGGTTGATCGCTCCGGTGGCGCGAGAGTTCCTCAAACGTCAGTCCGCCTACTACCGCCAGCCCGGCACCTATGCCAATCCCTGGGAAGCGGTGCGTCGCAGATGGGGTTCGGCATTCGACACTAAGGGGAACGAGTGAGCCCGAGCAGTCCAGGCAGGGTGGCCGTCATCATCGGCGGTGCGTCCGGAATCGGCTGGGCCACAGCACAAGCCCTGGCACACCAGGGCTGCCGGGTCACCATCGCCGACCGCAACACCGACGGCGCATCGCAGCGCGCGGCCGAACTCGGTGACCCGCACACCTGGGCCGCCGTCGAGGTCACCGACGAGGACAGTGTCGCCCGCCTCTTCGACGGAGTCCTCGCCCGGGAGGGCGGCCTGCACGTCGTGGTCAACTGCGCCGGCTTCAGCGGATTCGGTTTGATCACCGAACTCGACGCAGAACAGTTCCGTTCGGTCGTCGACGTCTGCCTCACCGGTGCGTTCCTGGTGATCAAGCACGCCGGCCGGCACCTCGGCGAAGGCGGTGCGCTGGTGTCACTGACCTCCCTGAACGGACGCCAACCGGCGATCGGGATGAGCGCGTACTGCTCGGCCAAGGCGGGCCTGTCGATGCTCACCCAGGTCGCCGCGCTCGAACTCGGCCCGCACGGGGTGCGGGTCAACGCGGTCGCACCCGGTTTCGTGCACACCCCACTGACCGAGGGGGCCGCCGCCATACCCGGCGTCGTCGATGAGTACGTGGAGAACACCGTTCTGGGCCGACCAGGAACACCCGAGGACATCGCGGCCGCGGTGGCCTTCCTCTGTTCGCCGCAGTCGGCCTGGCTGACCGGTGAGATCCTCGACCTCAACGGCGGCGCACATCTCAAGCGTTACCCTGACATCCACCAGCACCTCACCAGACTGATGGGGCAGTGATCGTGAAGACCGAGTTCACCGCCAACCAGAAGCGAGTGCTGGCCGTCGTCACGATCCTCGCCCTGCTCTTCGGCGCTTACTTCCTGCGCCGCTACTTCATGCTGATCGTGATCGCGGCGATCATCGCCTACTTGTTCACCCCGCTCTACAACCGGCTGCGTTCCAAACTCAATACCGGCCTGTCCACCACCCTGACGGTGCTCGCCGCGCTCGGCACCGTGGTCATCCCCCTGACCGCGGTGATCTCGCTGGCGACGGTGCAGATCTCGCACATGCTCATCGGCGCCGCAGACTGGGCCAAGACCGCGGATCTGAGTGCGTTGGGCGACAGGGCTATCGTCACCGTCAACAATCTGTTGCACAAGCTGCCGTTCGACACCCCGACGATCACACTGGAATCGGTGCGTACCAACGTCGGCAAGGTCGCCCAGACGATCGGCGAGTGGCTGCTGCGCACCCTGAGCGGCGCCGCCGGTGGTGCGATCGGCCTGATCACCTCGACGATCATCTTCCTCTACGTGCTGATCTCGCTATTGGTGAACAAGACCGAGTTGATCACCCTGCTGCGCCGGCTCAACCCGCTCGGTGATGAGGTCACCGACCTGTACCTGGCGAAGATGGGCGCCATGGTGAAGGGAACGGTCAAGGGCCAGTTCATCATTGCGGTGATCCAGGGCACCCTCGGTGCGATCTCGATCTATATCGCCGGCTTCCACGACGGCTTCTTCATCTTCGCGATCTTCCTGACCGCGCTGTCGGTGATCCCGTTGGGCAGCGGCATCGTCACCATCCCGCTCGGCATCGGCATGATGCTGTTCGGCAACGTAGCGGGCGGGGCGTTCGTGGTGCTGTTCCACATCATCGGGATCACCAACGTCGACAACTTCCTGCGCCCGATCCTGGTGCCTCGTGAGGCCCGTCTGGACCCGGCACTGATGTTGCTCTCGGTGTTCTCCGGTATCGCGATGTTCGGGTTCTTCGGCATTGTGCTCGGGCCCGTGCTGATGATCCTGATCGTCACCACGATCTCGGTCTATCTGGCCGTCTATCGAGGTGTGGAAATGGACGACGAGACAGCCCAACCCGAGGAGCGCAGGAAGCTGTTCAAACGCAAGAGGAAAGCCGTCGTCGAGCCGGTTAAACCAGTCGCTCCTTGAGGAACTCCACCACACGCCGGCGCGCCTCGTAGGCCGCCTGACCGTCGACCTCGCGCACCTCGCGGGTGAGCACGGAGTGCGCCAGCCGGCCGAACCCGCCGGGGTTGCCCGGCGAGGAGTCGATCTCGATCACCTCGAAGGAATCCCCGAGGCGGTCCTTGAGGGTCTTGAACCGTTCGGCCGGCACCATAACGTCACCACTGAACCGCAGACCGAGTGCGCACAGACCTTCCTCGGCGGCGCGTTTCTCGATCACCTTCATCTCGCGCTCGGACACCCCGGGGTCGCGCTTCTGCGCGGCGGTGACCGGAAGCGGAACCGAGGGCTGGCTCATCACCGGCGCGAGCACGCTGTCGTCGACCGCCGCAGCCAGCGCGAAACCACCGGAGAAGCACTGCCCGATCACCCCGACACCCTTGCCAGGCGTCTTGGCATTGAGATCTCGGGCCAGAGCGCGCAGATAGTCGGCCACCGGGCGCTCCCGGTTTGTCGCCAGTGCCGCGAACTCCTTGGCCACACAACCGCGAACCAGATTGGGCACCACCGCCGGGCTCAGCGGCGACATACCGGGCGTTCCGTACAGCGACGGCATCGCCACGGTGAACCCGTTGTCGACCAGATAATTTCCCAGCGCCAGCACACCGGTGTGGATACCGGGCATCTCCGGGATCAGCACCACCCCGGGGCCGGAGCCCTTGTAGTAGACGTCATGGGTGAACCCTGCCGCGGTGAACGGTTCTGAGATCCATCCGCTCAGATCGGCGTGCGGTGACTGCGTCATAGCGCCATCTAACCGCGCGCAAGCGGCGGCTGGGCCTGAGTCGAGGCTGCCAGTATGCGGAAGTCGTCGGCGCCCGCCGCCCCGCTGATCGCCAGCTGGGCCGGACCTGCCCCGCTGTCCAGCCGGGTGGTCCAGACCGGCTCGGTATCCACCCCGCCCCGGTACACGATCCACTTCACACCGCCGACATCCTCGGTTCCGGACGGGTAGACCGAGGTGTTGATGGACTCGACCAGGGCGCTTTCATCGGCATCGCTCTGGGTCAGGCTCACATACATCTTCGACGGGGCCAGGTAGCCGACCCGGGTGGTCAGCGCGGTCACCCGCTTCCCGTCGGCCTCGGTACGGCCCTGCTCGATGCTGCCGTTGCCGCCCGAATTGGCCTGCCAACCGTCCGGCAGGGCCGGCAGCCGGATCGGGAACTTCATCGTGGTGGCGGCCGCACGCAGCGCTGCCGGGGCGTCATAGGTCGGGATCGCACCGTCGGCCGGCCCCTTCGGCTGGAAGGAGCACTGGCCCACCATGGCGGCCAGGACGATGCAGGCGATGACCAGCGGGATCAGCGACCAGAACATGTCCCGGCCGTCCTGCAGCAGCCTGGGCTTGGGCGGTTTCGGCCCCGGAACGCCATCAGTCACGATTGCGAGTATCCCAGGTCTGGACGGGCGACCCGGTTCTGGGACAATCTCACGCATGGCTCCCCCCGACGCGCGCCGCCGCGAAGCGCCCGACCGCAACCTGGCCCTGGAACTGGTGCGGGTCACCGAGGCCGGGGCGATGGCAGCCGGCCGCTGGGTCGGCAAAGGCGACAAGGAGGGCGGCGACGGCGCGGCCGTCGACGCCATGCGCGAACTGGTCAACTCGGTGTCCATGCGCGGGGTGGTGGTGATCGGCGAGGGCGAGAAGGACAACGCGCCGATGCTCTACAACGGCGAGGAGGTCGGCAACGGCGATGGCCCGGAGTGCGACTTCGCCGTCGATCCCGTCGACGGCACGACCCTGATGAGCAAGGGGATGCCGAATGCCATCTCGGTGCTGGCGGTGGCCGAACGCGGCGCGATGTTCGACCCGTCGGCGGTGTTCTACATGAACAAGATCGCGGCGGGCCCCGATGTCGCGGAGTTCATCGACATCACCTCCCCTATCGCGGCGAACATCCAGCGGATCGCCAAGGTGCGCAACGCGTCGGTGTCCGATATCACCGTGTGCATCCTGGACCGCCCCCGCCACGAGAGGCTCATGGCCGAGGTCCGCGACGCCGGCGCCCGGATCCGGCTGATCTCCGACGGTGACGTGGCAGGCGCGATCTCGGCCTGCCGGCCCGATTCGGGCACCGATCTGCTGGTCGGTATCGGCGGCACTCCGGAGGGCATCATCACCGCCGCCGCGATCCGCTGCATGGGCGGTGAGATCCAGGCGACGCTGGCCCCCAAGGACGACGAGGAACGCCAGAAGGCCATCGAACGCGGACACGACCTCGACCGGGTGCTGACAACCCGCGACCTGGTCTCCGGTGAGAACGTCTTCTTCTGCGCCACCGGCGTCACCGACGGCGATCTGCTCAAGGGTGTGCGCTTCTTCGGCGGCGGCTGCACCACCCAGTCGATCGTGATGCGGTCGAAGTCGGGCACCGTCCGCATGATCGAGGCCTATCACCGGCTTTCCAAGCTCAACGAATACTCCGCGGTCGATTTCACCGGCGACAGCTCCGCGGCCTATCCCCTTCCCTAGACTCCCCAGATTCCAGTCACGAAAGGCGATTCATGTCCAACGACGGCGAGTACCGGATCGAGCACGACACCATGGGCGAGGTCCGGGTGCCGATCAAGGCTCTGTGGCGCGCGCAGACCCAGCGCGCCGTGGAGAACTTCCCGATCTCGTTCCGTGGACTGGACCGCAACCAGATCCGCGCCATGGCCCTGCTGAAGGCGGCCTGTGCGCAGGTCAACAAGGACCTCGGTCTGCTGGGCGCGGAGAAGGCCGACGCGATCATCTCCGCCGCCAACGAGATCGCCGACGGCCGGCACGACGACCAGTTCCCGATCGACGTGTTCCAGACCGGCTCGGGCACCAGCTCCAATATGAACGCCAATGAGGTGATCGCCTCGATCTGCGACCGCAACGGTGTGAAGGTGCACCCCAACGACGACGTGAACATGTCGCAGTCCTCCAATGACACCTTCCCGACCTCGACCCACATCGCCGCGACCGAAGCCGCTGTGCGCCAGCTGATTCCGGCTCTCGAGGTGCTGCACGCCTCACTAACGAGCAAGGCCAAGCAGTGGCGCACCGTCGTCAAGTCCGGCCGCACGCACCTGATGGATGCGGTCCCGGTGACGCTGGGCCAGGAGTTCGGCGGCTACGCCCGTCAGGTCGAGGCCGGCATCGAACGCGTCAAGGCCACCCTGCCCCGCCTCGGTGAGCTCGCCATCGGGGGCACCGCCGTCGGCACCGGACTCAACGCCCCCGAGGGCTTCGGCGCCAAGGTGGTCGAGGTCCTCAAGACACAGACCGGCCTGGCTGAGTTGAGCACCGCACGCGACTCCTTCGAGGCACAGGCCGCCCGCGACGGCCTCGTCGAGGCCTCCGGCGCGCTGAAGACCATCGCCGTCTCGCTGACCAAGATCGCCAATGACATCCGCTGGATGGGCTCCGGACCGCTGACCGGTCTGGGCGAATTGCACCTGCCGGATCTTCAGCCGGGCTCCTCGATCATGCCTGGCAAGGTCAACCCGGTGATCCCGGAGGCGGTGACCCAGGTGGCCGCGCAGGTGATCGGTAACGACGCCGCGATCACCGTCGGCGGACTGTCGGGCGCCTTCGAGCTCAACGTCTACATCCCGATGATGGCGCGCAATCTGCTCGAGTCGTTCACGCTGCTGGCCAACGTGTCCCGGTTGTTCGCCGATCGCTGTATCGACGGTCTGGTGGCCGACGAGGAGCGGCTGCGCCGCCTCGCGGAGTCCTCGCCGTCGATCGTGACACCGCTGAACTCCGCGATCGGTTACGAGGAGGCCGCCGCGGTGGCCAAGCAGGCCCTCAAGGAGCACAAGACGATTCGCCAGACGGTCATCGACCGCGGGCTGATCGGCGAGAAGCTCTCGGAGGCCGAACTCGACAAGCGTCTTGACGTGCTGGCGATGGCCAAAGTCCGCGACGAGCGCTGAACTTTCACCGACTCTGCGCTCAGATCGCCGATTCGCCGGATTTCGCGATCTGAGCGCAGAGTCGATGCTCAGCTGGCGGCAAGGCGGCGAATCGCAGGCGCGGCGGTCGCGCTGTGCAGCACCAGGCTCAGCGTGACCGCGACCACCACGACCGTGCCGATCACATCGGCGTTCTCGATGTCGCCGCGGTTGATCACCAGCAGGCCCAGCACCACGGTTCCGATACCGCGCGGCCCGAACCAGCCGATGAACAGCCGACTGGATCTCGGGACGTCGGTGCGTATCAGCGAGATCAGCACCGCGACGAGGCGCACCGCGAAGACCGCGAGCACAGCGAACAGGATCACCCGCCAGCCGGCACGCTGCCAGCCGTCGACCACCGCGAAGGCCCCGAACATCGCGAACACCATCAGTTCCAGCAGCTGCGCGGTGGCGTCGCAGACCTGGGTCGGCAGCACGTCATCGTGCTTGTTCCGCGAGAGGAACGAGAACGCCAGTCCACCGGTGAACGCGGCGACGAAACCGCTCGCGCCCACCCCCTCGCCCACCATGAAGCAGACGAAGGCCAGAGCCAGCGTGGCCAGCTGCGCCCAGGTGTCGCTCATCCAGTGTTTGCGACGCGACCAGGTGACCACCCATCCGCCGAGCACACCGATGGCCGCACCGGCCAGCAGCGAGACGATCTCGGTGGAGAGGATGAACCGGATCCAGTGGTTGCGGCCGTCGTTCTGCTGGGAGGCCAGTCCGAGGGCGATCAGCAGAATCGCCAGGGCGAAACCGTCATAGAAACCGCTCTCCACCGACAGCGCGTGCCGAACCCGTTCGGGAATCCGGCTGTCCCGGAGCAGGGCGTCGATCAGCGCGGCCTCGGTCGGGGCGACGATCGCCCCCAGACACACCGCCTCCCACCACGGCAGAACCGGCAGCACCACCGCCGCGGTCAGGGTGCCCAGTAGCACCGTGAGCGGGATCCCGACCACCAGCAGCCGCAGTGTCACCGGACCGTGCATCCGGATCCGGTCGAGGCGCAACTCGGCGGCCTGGTTGAACAGGATCAGCGCGAGCGCCAACTGTGCGAGAACGGTGTAGCCCTCGGTACCCGGACCCGCTTCGAGAAGATGTAAACCGAACGGGCCCAACGCCATACCGATGAGCATGAAGATCAGTGCCGGGGCGACGAATCGCCTGTTGACCTGTTCAGAGACCAGCGCGTAGCAGAGAACCAGCACCGCGAGGACGAGCGGTGTCGTCTGGAGGTGCACTAGACGCCGTTATTGGGGCCGCCACTGTTGGCGCCGGGGATGTCGGTGATCGGGAAGTTCGGCATCGGCGCCGGCGACGGGGTGGCCGGCAACGTCGGGATCTGATCAGCCGGGATGTCGTGCAGGGCTTCACCGGCAACGACCGGCGGACCGTTCTCACGGCTGCCGTACACACTGCCCGGCGCCCGCTGACCGAGCAGTTCGCCCACTGTCACCAAGTGGTAGCCGTTGGCCTTGAGAACGGGAAGGAACTGGTACACCAAGTCCACCGTCGAGGAGTACGAGTCGTGGAAAAGCACGACCGACCCGGGCTTGATCTGAGTCATCAGCATGTAGCGGGTGGCGGCGGTGTTGGAGTCGTTGATCCAGTCGAACGGGATGACGTCCCAGAGGATTCCGGCCAGACCGTCCTTGGCCGCCACGGCGTTGACGCTCCCGTCGGTCAGCCCGCCCGGTGGGCGCCAGATGTCAGGCGTGATTCCGGTCGCGGCGGTGATGGCGTCCTGCGCCTTGGACAACTGCTCCGGCACGAACTGTGCAGGGATCGTCGTCATATTGGGGTGTTCCCAGGTGTGGTTGCCGATCTCCATGCCGGCCTGCGCGACCCGTCTGGCGCCGTCTGGGTTGGCGGCCACCTTGTTGCCGATCATGAAGAAGGTGGCCTTGGCGCCGGCGTCGGCGAGTACCTGCAGGAGCCGGTCGGTGTAGGGCGTGGGACCGTCGTCGAAGGTGAAGGCGACGCACTTGTCTTTCCTGCAGTCCACGGATGTCGGCTGCGGCTCGGCGCCGGCGCAACCGGCGACCACCAGTGCGACGGCCGCCCACACGCTGACGAGTCTCCGTCCTGCCACGGGTGAAGTTTACCCGGCTTGTTGGTTGTGCCTGGCCAGCCGATCGAGCCACTGCTGCCGCCAGGCCTGGGTGCGCGCCACTTCATTGAAAGTGAAGAACTGAAGACCGGCGAGCTCCGGTCCGATTCCCGCGACCAGGCGATCCGGCCGGTATCCGCCCGGCAGGAAGAAACGCAGGAGCATGTTGTTCTGCTTGAGCAGGTATCGCGCGGAGGGTCCAAGGCCCAGGGTGCCGAGATGCGCACGAGTTTCTGGCGTGTCACCGCGCCGGGGAGGCCGCAACCCGGCGGCGGCCAGGCCGGCGAAGTGTGCCATGTCCACCATGAGGTAGGCGCCCACCTCGTCGGCAATCTCGCGGGACGCGATCGTCAGTGCTCTGATCCGTTCGGAGTCGCTTCGGGTCACTCGAAGTCAGCACGAATTACTCAAGCGCGCAGTCGAACTGATCGGGACGGGCACTACGGCAGCGCGCCGGGACTGATCTCCTCGAGCATCTCGGTGACCAGCGCCGCGATCGGGGACCGCTCGCTGCGCATCAACGTGATGTGAGCGAACAGCGGATGGCCCTTGAGCTTCTCGATCACCGCTGCGACACCGTCGTGACGGCCCACCCGCAGGTTGTCGCGCTGGGCCACATCATGGGTGAGTACCACCCGCGATCCGGCGCCGAGCCGGGACAGTACGGTCAGCAACACGTTGCGTTCCAGTGACTGGGCCTCATCGACGATGACGAACGAATCGTGCAGCGAGCGCCCGCGGATGTGGGTCAGCGGAAGGACTTCGAGCATTCCGCGGGAGAGCACTTCCTCCAGCACCGCCGGACTGGCCAGGCCCTCGAGCGTGTCGAACACGGCCTGGGCCCACGGGCCCATCTTCTCGCTCTCGCTGCCGGGCAGATATCCCAGTTCCTGGCCGCCGACGGCATAGAGCGGACGGAACACCACGACCTTGCGCTGGCTTCGCCGTTCGAGCACGGCCTCCAGTCCCGCGCACAACGCCAGCGCCGACTTACCGGTGCCGGCCTTTCCGCCGAGCGAGACGATGCCCACCGACTCGTCGAGCAGCAGATCCAGCGCGACCCGTTGTTCGGCGGATCGTCCGCGCAGGCCGAAGACCTCGCGGTCCCCGCGCACGAGTTGCACCTTCTTGTCCGCGTTGACCCGACCGAGTGCGTGCGATCCGCCGCCGAGCAATCGGACTCCGGTGTGGCAGGGCAGATCACGTGCGTCGGCGAGATCGACCTCGCCCTCGGCGAACAACGTGGCGACATCGTCGTGCGAGACGTCGAGTTCGTCCATACCGGTCCAGCCGGAGGTGATCACGTCCTGGGCGTGGTACTCGTCGGCGAGAAGTCCGACCGCACCCGCCTTGACCCGCAGCGGGATGTCCTTACTGACCAGCGTCACCAGCTTGCCCTCAGCGGCCAGGTTCGCCGCGCACGCCAGGATGCGGGCGTCGTTGGTGTCGGTGCGGAAGCCGGCCGGCAGCACGGTCTGATCGCTGTGGTTCAGCTCGACGTGCAACGTTCCGCCTTGTGTCCCAACGGGAATCGGCTGATCGAGCCTGCCATGTTCGATGCGCATGTC
>JAPOKC010000017.1 GCA_029977845.1 Mycobacteriaceae bacterium
AAACCGAAGTGCCACAGACGAAGAACTCGCCGAGGCCTGCCGCGAGCACATCGCCGACTACAAGGTTCCCAAGGCGTTCATCCGCAGCGAGAAGATCGTGCGCTCGCCGGCGGGCAAGGCCGACTACCGCTGGGCCAAGGAGATCGCCACCAACAGCGGCTAGCGATTCGGGCCGAAGGTGAACTCGCCGGTCTGCTGGTCCTGATACCAGCCGGCCGCGGCCTGCGTGCCGCCGTCGACATGGATGGTCTGTCCGGTGATGTAGCCCGACATGTCGGAAGCCAGGAACACCGCGGCGGCCGCCACCTCCTCGACGGCGCCGAGCCTGCCCATCGGCACGGCCTGACTGAGCGCAGCCGGCATGCCCTGCGGAGACATCCGCAGCAGACCTTCGGTCACCGTGATGTCCGGTGCGATCGCGTTGACCCGGATGCCGTGCGGCGCGAGTTCGACGGCCGCCGTCCGGGTGTAGTTGATCACCCCGGCCTTGGCTGCGGCGTACGCGGCGTAACCGGGTGCGGCGCGAGCACCCTCGATGGATGTCAGCGAGACGACACTGCCCGGTCGGCCATCGCTGACCATCTGCCGGGCGACCCGCTGGGTGCACAGCAGCACATGCCGGAGGTTCGCGCGGTACATCGCATCGAGTGCGTTCTCGCTCGTCTGCAGCAGCGCCGACGGGAACACCCCGCCGGCGTTGTTGATCAGGATGTCCACCGGACCCAGCGCTTCGGTGGTTTCCGCCAGTGCCGCATCGACCTGTTCGCCGTCCCGGACGTCGGCGAGCACGCCGAGCACACCGAGTTCCTGCGCTGTGGCCGAGCTGGTCTCGGGGTCGCGCTCCCAGATGGCGACCTTCGCTCCGAAGGCGGCCAGCGCCTCTGCGATCCCGCGCCCGATACCGGCACCGCCGCCGGTGACGACGGCGACCCGGCCGGTGAGCATGATGTCCGACGGTGAGATGGTCACGTCGCCGAGATCACCTCGCCGGCGAATCGGGCTATCCCGTCGAGAGCCTCGCGGGTCCGCCGCCACGGCACCACGATCAACCGGTCTACCCCCGCCTCGGCGGCGCGCGCGACGTCCGCCGCGGATTCGACCGGGACCGCGACGGTCACCAGTGGGCGTCCGGTACGGCCGTGCTCATCCCAGAGTTCGGTGAGCCTGGCGATCGACGCCGGCAGCTGTTCGAGGGTGTGGTTCATCGGGATCCACCCCGCGCCGAACCTGGCCACCCGCCGCAACGCCGGCATACCGTCCCCGCCGATGTGCAGCGGCGGCCCGCCCTCCTGAACGGGTTTCGGCTCGAAGGCCACCGCGTCGAAATCGAAGAACCGTCCGTGATGCTCGACGGTCGGCTCGGTCCAGAGCGCATGGCAGACCTCGAGGGCCTCGTCCACCCGCGCTCCGCGGGTGCTGAAGTCCAGGCCCGCCGCATCCCATTCCTCGCGCAGCCAACTCGCGCCGACCCCGAAATCGAAACGACCGTTGGACACGATGTCCAAAGTGGTGGCGGCGCGGGCGCTGACGAACGGATGGCGCAGGCCGATGTTGTAGACGAAGGTGCCCAGCCGGATCGTCTCGGTCAGGCCCGCCAGATAGGAGAGATAGACCAGGGCGTCGAACATCGGCGTCTGCGGCGGGATGGGCGGGTGATCGGCTCCGTGGTGCGGACTGCCGCTCATCTCAGTGGGCAGCACGAGATGTTCGGGCAGCCACACCGATTCGTAACCGAGTTCGTCGGCCCGGACGGTCAATTCACGCCACAGTCCGGGGTGCACGCCCCCCAGTGGGATGCCGAACTTCACCGACCGGATGCTACGCGCGGAACCGCTTCACCGGGCAAGTACCGTTTGAGACATGACGCTGGGCCGGCTGAAGACGCTCTACGCGCTTCGCCTCGTGCTGGCTCAAGTGGTCGCCGCACTGGAACTGACGATTCTCATCGTGCCGATGCGCAACGAGATGGTCCCCGGGGCCAAGTCGGTGTTCGGGAACGCGACCCTGGTCGCCGGTTCGATCCTCGGCGTGCTCGGCATCGTCACGGTGATCGGCTATGCGATCTGGGTCGCCGACCACAAACTGGCCTGGGTCCTGGACGGGACTAGCCCGGACACCGGCGACCGGCGCTTTGGTCGCAGGCTCATCCGCAACCAGTCTCTGCTGCTGGCCGCGATCTGGGCAGTCTCCGGATTGGCGCTGATCGTGGTCAACAGATCCGGCGGCGCACCGGCCGCGTGGCTGATCATGCTGGCGACGGTGTTCGGGAGCACCTCGTCAGCGACGGTGGCGCTGGTTCTGATCCAGCGCCCGCTGCGCCACATCGTCGCCGCCACCAACCCCGAGCTTGACGGCCACGACACCTCACCGGGGATCATGGCGCGGTTGTTGATGATGTGGCTGACCTCCAGCGCACTTCCCACCGCCGGTATCGCGGTTCTGGTCGTGATGCGCTCCCGCGGCTGGATCCTCGAGAAAACGGCCTCGGTCGAACTGCCGGTTCTCGCCCTGGTGGTGATCTCGATCCTGGTCGGTCTGCGCGGCATCATGATCGCCGCCCTGTCGATCTCGGATCCGGTTCGCGATGTCGTCGCGGCGATGGCCGAAGTCGAACACGGCGCCATCGACACCACCGTGCCGGTCTACGAGCGCTCCGAAATCGGCCGTCTGCAAAGCGGTTTCAATCGGATGGTGGCCGGGCTTGCCGAGCGCGACCGGCTCCACGATCTGTTCGGCCGCCATGTCGGGCCGGACGTCGCGCAGCTCGCGGTGGATGACGACGACACCCTCACCGGTGAGGTGCGCGAGGCCGGCGTGCTGTTCGTCGATCTGGTCGACTCGACCCGGCTGGCGCAGATCCACTCCCCTGCGCAGGTGGCCAGACTGCTCAACCACTTCTTCCGGATCGTGGTCGACACCATCGACGAGCACCACGGCTCGGTCAACAAATTCCAGGGCGACGCCGTCCTGGCGGTGTTCGGCGCCCCGCTGCCCAACGCCGACTCGGCAGCCGAAGCGCTGCGAGCCGCCCGACAGCTGGCGATCGCATTGAAGGAACTTCCCATGCTGGACTTCGGCATCGGGGTGTCCGCGGGACCGGTGTTCGCCGGGAACGTCGGCGCCGAGCACCGCTACGAGTACACCGTGATCGGTGATGCGGTCAACGAGGCCGCGCGGCTGGCGGACCGGGCCAAGGAGGTCGACCAGCGCACGCTGTGCTCGCAGGAGGCCCTGACCCGGGCCGACGGCGCCGAGCGCGACCACTGGACACCGCTTCGCTCCGAAGTCCTGCGTGGCCGTAGGGAACCCACTCTGATGTCCGCCCCGCTCCAGGTAACGTCCCTGCGATGACCGCGCCACAGTCGCTGCGAGAGCTGTTCACCCAGTTGGGTCTGCGCACCCTGGACTCCGAAGACGGCACCCTCGTGATGGAGATGCCGGTCGATGACCGGACCACCAACACCGCGGGCGGCCTGCAGGGCGGACTGATCGCGACCATGGCCGACGTCGCCGCGGGCCAACTCGCCTCGATCGCCACCCCGTTCGGCTTCGGTATCGCCACCACCGACCTGTTCGTGCGCTACCTGCGGCCCATCAAGGTCGGGCCGGCCCGCGCGGTGGCACGCATTCTTCGCACCACCAAGCGCTCGGTGATCGTCCAGGTCGACATCTACCGCGGAGACGACGGCGAACTGGCCGCCACGTCCACCATCAACTTCGCCGCGGTGTGACAGAGCTTCACCGGACCTCTGGCGTCGGAGGATTATGTATGGTTACATACTTAAATGGCTGGTCCCCGTGAACGCATGGTCGTCTCCGCAGCACTGCTGATCCGCGAGCGCGGGGCGCGCCCCACCGCGATCGCCGATGTCCTCGAACACAGCGGTGCACCGCGCGGGTCGGCGTACCACTACTTCCCGGGCGGACGTGGCCAACTGCTCTGCGAGGCGGTCGACTACGCCGCGGGCTACGTCGCCGACGCCATCGGCAGCGCGCCGACCGGAACGGCGATGCTCGACGTCGCGGTCGACTTCTATCGCACCGGACTGCTCGACAGCGATTACCGGGCCGGCTGCCCGGTACTCGCCGTCGCCGTCGAGGCCGGCGATCCGGACGTCGCGAACAGCGAGGCGGTTGCGCACGCCGCGGCCGCATTCGATCGGTGGAAGGGTCTGATCGCCGGGCGGCTCATATCCGACGGGATCAGCCGCAAGAAGGCACACGATCTCGCGATGTTGGTGATCTCCGCCCTCGAGGGCGCGCTCGTGCTGGCGCGGGCGAGCCGGGACGTCACGCCGCTGGATGCCGTACATCGCAGGCTGCGCGCGCTGCTGAAGTCCGAAACCGAAGGGAACTGAGATGTCCGAGCAGTGGGAGCCGACCGCCTGCATCCTGTGCGAGTGCAACTGCGGCATCGTCGTGCAGACCAGCCAGGAAGGCGGAGACCGGCGCATCAGCAAGATCCGCGGCGACAAGGACCACCCGGGAACCCGGGGCTACACCTGTAACAAGGCGCTGCGGCTGGACTACTACCAGAGCAATCCCAACCGGCTGAGGACCCCGCTGCGCCGCCGACCGGACGGCAGCTACGAGGAGATCGATTGGGACACCGCAATTTCCGAGGTGGCAGAGGGGTTTCGGCGGATCGCCGACGAGCACGGCGGGGACAAGATCTTCTACTACGGTGGCGGCGGTCAAGGTAACCACCTCGGCGGCGCCTACAGCGGCCCGTTCCTCAAGACCCTCGGCTCGCGGTACCGGTCCAATGCGCTCGCCCAGGAGAAGACCGGTGAGTTCTGGGTGGACGCGCATCTCTACGGCGGACACACCCGAGGCGAGTTCGAGCACGCCGAGGTGTCGGTTTTCGTCGGCAAGAACCCGTGGATGTCACAGAGTTTTCCGCGGGCCCGCACCGTCCTCAACGACATCGCCAAGGACCCGGCCCGTTCGATGATCGTCATCGACCCGGTGCTCACCGACACCGCGCAGATGGCCGACTTCCACCTGCGGGTCAAGCCCGGCACCGATGCGTGGTGTCTGGCCGCGATGGCCGCGGTGCTGGTGCAGGAGCAACTCTGCGATGAGGAGTTCCTGGCCGAGCACACCCACGGCGCCGACGAGGTGCGTGCCGCTCTGGCCGAGGTTCCGGTCGCCGACTACGCGCAGCGATGCGGTGTCGAGGAAGACCTGATCCGCAGCGCGGTCAGGCGTATCGCGGCAGCCGACACCGTGGCGGTCTTCGAGGACCTCGGCATCCAGCAGGCGCCCAACAGCACGCTGTGCTCCTACCTCAACAAGATGCTGTGGATCCTCACCGGCAACTTCGCCAAGAGGGGCAGCCAGCATCTGCACACGATGTTCGGTCCGCTGATCTCCGCCGGCAGTTCCGGGGTGGGCCGCACGCCGGTCACCGGCGCCCCGATCGTCGCGGGTCTGGTGCCCTCCAACGTCATCCCGCAGGAGATCCTCACCGACCACCCCGACCGGTTCCGGGCGATGATCGTGGAGAGTTCCAATCCGGCGCACTCGATCGCCGATTCGGCGGCCTGCCGCGAGGCCTTCGAGTCGCTGGAACTTCTCGTGGTCATCGATGTGACGATGACCGAGACCGCGCGTCTGGCGCATTACGTTCTGCCGGCGGCCAATCAGTTCGAGAAGTGTGAGGCCACCTTCTTCAATCTGGAGTTTCCGCACAACACCTTTCATCTGCGGCACCGGTTGTTCGAACCGCTGGAGGGCACCCTGCCCGAACCGGAGATCTGGGCCCGGCTGATGCGGGCGCTCGGCGTCGTCGGCGAGGAGGAACTGCGGCCATTGCGTGAGGCGGCCGAACAGGGACTCGACGCCTATCTGCAGGCGTTCTTCGTCGCGGTGGGGACCAACCCGGGCCTGAACAAGACACTGCCGTTCGTGCTCTACGAAACCCTCGGACCCACGCTGCCGGAGGGACTCTCCGGTGCGGCCGCGCTGTGGGGACTGGCGCAGAAGGCGTTGATGACCTATCCCAGAGCAGTGCAACGGGCCGGGCATGCCGACGGTAATGCGCTGTTCCGGGCGATCCTGGCCGGACGGTCCGGGATGACCTTCACCGAGCACGAGTACGACGAGGACTGGTCGCTGATCGGCCACCCGGACCGCAAGTTCGCACTGCCGATCCCCGAACTGCTCGGCGATCTGCGCGCGCTGCGGGATCAGCGGCCCGGTCTGACCACCGCGGAGTTCCCGATCGTGTTGTCGGTCGGCGAGCGCCGCGCCTTCACCGCCAACGACATTCTGCGCAACCCGGACTGGCGCCAGCGGGATGCCGACGGCGCACTCCGGGTGAGCCCCCAGGACGCCGCGGCCCTGCGGCTCGCTGACGGCGGACGGGCCCGCATCACCACCGCCGCGGGCAGTGCGGAGGCGGTGGTCGAGGTCAGCGAGGCCATGCTGGCCGGGCACGCGTCACTGCCCAACGGCTACGGGGTCGACTTCATCACCCCCGATGGGCGGCGCCAGATCCCAGGGGTCGCCCCCAACGAACTGACCTCCAGCGACTGGCGCGACGCCTATGCCGGCACACCCTGGCACAAGCATGTGCCCGCCCGGATCGAGGCCGTTTCGGCCTGAGGCGCACCCAACTTTGCGCGAGCGTGCGTGTCTGCTCGGCGACACGCCGTCTGCGTGTGCACTACGCGCACCCTCGTAGGATCGGAGCCCATGCAATCCCCATGGGGTGCCGAGGCGGTCGCCGGCGAGTACGGCGGTCACCCCGGTCTGGTGTTCGAACCGCGGCCCGGCACCTTCGCCGAGTTCCTCACCGGCGTGCAGCGCTGGGCCGGACGTCCTTTCCTGGTTCAAGGTGAGCGGCGGATCACCGCCGGTCAGTTCTTCGCTGCCATCAACGCGGCCCGGGAATTGCTGGCGCCCTTCGGGATCGGGCGCGGTGACCGGGTCATGCTGCTCGGCTACAACAGCCCGGACTGGGTGCTGGCGCTGTGGGCGGTCTGGTCACTGGGTGCGGTGCCGGTTCTGGGCAACCGATGGTGGAGCCACTCGGAGACCGCGCACTCGCTGGGCCTCACGACACCGCGGCTCGTCATCTCCGATGATGTGAGTCTCATGCCCGCCGGAACGCCGGTTCTCGAGATGGGCTCGCTGGCCGGATGTTTCAGCGATACCGCCCTCGAGCAACCGGAGATTCCCGGACCCGCCAGCGAGGACGATCCGGCTTTCATCCTGTTCACCTCCGGCAGCACCGGCATGCCCAAAGCCGTCGAACTTCCGTTCCGCGCTCTGGTGGCCAACCAGCAGAACGTGCTGGCAAGGGCCCGTCAGCTGCCGAACCTGATCCCGGCGGACGCACCGCAGTCGGTGACGTTGCTCTCGACGCCGATCTTCCACATCGGAGCGTTCGCCACGCTGATCACCCAGACGCTGATCGGCGGACTGGTGGTCTTCAACGAAGGCCGATTCGACCCGGCGCAGGTGCTCGCCCTGATCGAGAAGGAGAAGGTGCAGCGCTGGGGCGCGGTGCCGACAATGGCCGCCAGACTGCTCGAGCATCCCGAGTTCGACTCCCGCGACCTGTCCAGCCTGCGCGCCTTCCCGCTCGGTGGAGCCCCGGTCCCGCCCGCGCTGCTCGACCGGTTGGCCAACCGGATACCGCAACTGCGAGGCCGGGGTCTGGCCAACACCTGGGGAATGAGTGAGGGCGCCGGCTTCTTCACCCTGGCAACCGGACCGGAACTCGAACGCTTTCCCAAGACGGTCGGCAGGCCGTTCCCCACCGTCGAACTCAAGATCGCCGACCCCGACGACGAGGGGCACGGCGAGATCCTGGTTCGCTCTCCCACCCTGATGCTGGGTTACCTCGGAGTGCACGACGACACGATCACCGCCGACGGCTGGCTGCGCACCGGGGATGTGGGCCACCTCAACGACGAGGGCTACCTGTTCATCGACGGCCGCAGTAAGGACATGGTGATCCGCGGTGGGGAGAACATCGCCTGCCCGCATGTGGAGGCAGCACTGATGCGTCACCCCGATGTGGTCGACGCCGCTGCGATCGGGCTGCCGCATGCGGATCTCGGGGAGGAACTGGCAGCGGTCGTGGTGCACCGCGCCGGACAGGCACCAACCGAAGCGGAACTGACCCGGCACATGGCTGCCGAAGTCGCCTACTTCGCGGTGCCGACCCGATGGATCATCCGGGAGGAGCCGTTACCCACCATCGGGACCGAGAAGGTCGACAAGCGAAGGCTGGCAGCCGAATTCGGCTAGCGGCGGGCGAATTCCGGGGCGCGTTCGGGCCGGACTCCTACTCCGATCACCCTTGCCGGGATGACGGTCAGCCACGGCAGCTTCTGCAGTACCGCGGCGAATGCCGCCGGCGGAGTGCCATCGGCGCCGGCGAAGACGGGCACCACCAACCGTCGATGCATGACACGCTGAATCGTCTGCGTGATGGCGGCGGCCGGCAGCCGGCGGCGGCGAACCGCGGCCAGATCCGCCTCGGTGACATCCCGGCGGCGCAGTGGTCCGGCCAGCAGCGTGGCCGCCCCGACCGCGTCCTGGACGGCGAGGTTGATCCCCACCCCGCCCATCGGCGACATCGCGTGCGCGGCATCCCCGATGCAGAGCAATCCGTCATTGTGCCAGCGCTTGAGCCGATTGAGCTTCACGTCCAGCAGTTTGACGTCGTCCCAGGACTGTAGGTGCGAGGCCTCGGCCTCCGGCGCCAGTGCTGCCACCTCGTCGCGGAAGGCCTCCAGGCCACGGGCCCGTAACTGCGCGTCACTTCCCTTGGGGATCAGATAGGCGATCTGGAAGTACCCCTCACGCGGGATCATGATCAGCACCTTGCCCGGCGCGGTGCGCGGGATGAGCGAGTACTCGGCGTTGGCGTCGCGGGGCAGCCGGAACCACCACACGTCGAAGGGCACCGGCCACTGGCGCACCGGCAGCCCCGAATCCGCCCGCACGGTGGAGGTGCGGCCGTCGCAGGCGACCACCAGATGCGCGTTGAGTTCGCCCTCGCCGTCCGGACTGCGGTAGCGCACCCCGCTCACCCGGTTGCCGCTGCGCAACAGGCCGGTCACCTCATGTTCGAGGCGCAGCGTGAACGTCGGCTCCTTCCTGGCGGCCTCGGCCAGCAGGTTCAGCAGGTCCCACTGCGGAACCATCGCGATATAGGGATGCGGCTGATGCAATCGCCGGAGGTCGACCAGAGTCACCTCGCGACCGTCCACATCGAAGCCGAGGTGGTCGATGCGGCTCTGCGGCAGCGCGCAGAACTCGTCCCACAGCCCGAGATCGTCGAGCAGTCGAAGCGTGCTGGGATGAACTGTGTCACCGCGGAAGTCGCGCAGGAAGTCGGCGTGCTTCTCCAGCAATGTGACCTCGACCCCGGCCCGGGCCAACAGCAGGCCGAGCACCATCCCGGCCGGGCCGCCGCCGACGATCGCGCACGTGGTGGTCTCGGACATCAGGTCACCCTAGACCTCGACGCGCGCCCCGACGATCGCGGTGCGGTCCAGGGGCAGGCCGAAGTAGGCGGCGGAGTCGGTGGCGATCCGGGAGGTGGCGATGAACAAACGCTTGCGCCATCGCGGCATCGTCGGCGCCGGTCCCGGGACGAGATCGACACGGGACAGGAAATAGGACACCGCCGCCGGATCGACCGGCGGGTCGAGGCGGGCCAGTGCGGCGGGCACGTCCGGATCCTCCATGTAGCCGAAACGGGCGATGACGAACAGGATCCTGCCGTCCGGGTAGCCGAGGTCATCGACGGTGATCCGGTCGGGCTCCTCGACTCGCGGAATCGTCGGGGTCTCGATCGACAACACGATGACCCGGTCATGTAGCACCTGGTTGTGTTCGACGTTGGCGCGCAATGCCATCGGCGCCGTCTCTGCGGCCCGGTTGAGGAAGACAGCGGTCCCGGGAACACGGGCCAGGGGCGGCTGCCGGTGCACGACCTCGTCGACGAATTCGCGCAGCGGACCCTCGAGGCGGGTGCGTTCCGCCAGCGCGATCTCACTGCCGCGGCGCCAGGTCATCAGCACGGTGAAGGTGATCAGTGCGATCACCAATGGCAACCACGCCCCATACGGCAGTTTGGTGACGTTCGCGGCCAGGAATGCGGCGTCGACGCTGAGCAGGGCACCGCCGCCGATGACCACCAGCCACAGCGGCGCATGCCAGTGCGTGCGCGCGATGTAGAGGAAAAGCAATGTGGTGATCGCGATGGTTCCCGCCACCGCCATTCCGTAGGTGTAGGCCAGCGCCGTCGACGAACGGAACGAGACCACCAGCAGCAGCACCGCAACGCACAGCACACCGTTGATCCAGGGCAGGTAGATCTGGCCGACCGCAGACTCCGAGGTGTGCCGCACCCGCAGCCGCGGAAGGTAGCCCATCTGCACCGCCTGGGAGGCCATCGAGAACGCGCCGGTGATGACGGCCTGCGAGGCGATCACCGTGGCAGCGGTGGCCAGCACGATCATCGGTATCTGCGCCCACTGCGGAACCAGCAGGAAGAACGGCGCCTCCACCATGTCGTGGTCACTGAGAAGTTCGGCGCCCTGGCCGAAGTAGTTCAATGTCAGGGCCGGAAGAACGCCGCCGAACCAGGCCACCGTGATGGCGCGGCGACCGAAGTGACCCATGTCGGCGTACAACGCCTCCGCGCCGGTTACCGCAAGCACGATGCCGGCCAGTGAGTAGAAGGCAGCCGACGGATACTGCACGACGAAGTCGAACGCGTATACCGGCGACAGGGCCCGCAGGATCTGCGGATGCATCACGATCCCTCGCACCCCGAGCAGCGCGATGGCGATGAACCACACCACCATCACCGGCCCGAAGAAGCGGCCGACCATATCGGTTCCCTTGCGCTGCAAGGCGAACAGCGCCGCGATGACCGCCAGGGTGATCGGGATGACGAGATCTCCGAAGTCCCGCCCCAGCACCTTCATCCCCTCCACCGCCGACAGCACGGAGATGGCGGGGGTGATCATGCTGTCGCCGAAGAACAGCGCGACACCGAGTATTCCGACACCGGTCAGCACCGCGACGGTGCGCGGGCTGCCCTCGCCGTACCGGCGCAGCAGGGCGACCAGGGCCATCACACCGCCCTCGCCGTCGTTGTCGACCCGCATCACCAGCAGGACATAGGTCAGCGTGACGATGGCCATCACCGACCAGAAGATCAGCGACACCACACCGTAGACATGAAGCAGGCCCATGGACATCGGGTGCGGGCCGGCGGGGTGGAAGAGCGTCTGCATGCTGTAGAGCGGGCTGGTCCCGATGTCCCCGAACACCACTCCGAGGGCCGCCAGGACCGCTCCCGCCCGCAGGGGCGTACCCCCGGCATGCCCGGGTGCCGTCGTCTCGGCGTCCGACGACGACACCCGGGTGCTCACGGGTGAAGATCGTATTCCCGACAATTCGATCGCCGCAGGGCTTAAGTTCAAAGCGGTCAAGGCAGATCAGCGACGAAGGAGACCGAAGTGCGCAGGTGGTGGGCGGTAGTGGCCGGCGCGACGCTGGCGCCGGTGGCTCTGGCCGTGGCGCCGGCGGCCAATGCCGGGCTGATGAGCGGCAACTACAGTGCCTTCGTCGACGGTCGTTATGACTTCCACACCTGGAACTGGGGTGTCTCGGCCTGCCAGTGGCCGGACGCGGTCGGTCAGTGCGCCCGGATCTCGGCGAACCCGATGCCGATCGGCCGGGCCGACGCCTGGTACAGCAAGGCCTATCTGAACAACGACACCTACACGCTGACCGTCGACGTGCCCGACGGTCTGCGGTGCGGCAACATCTACTACGGCCCGATCATCGCCACCCATGACGTCTACACGTTCAACGCCGTGACCCTGGCCGGAAAGCTGGATTCCAGCTCCGACGTCGGCTGCGACGGCGCTCCGGGCGGAACCATCACCTATCCGTTCAGACTGGTGCGGCTGTAGCTCAACCCGCCAGAGTGCTTGTCTGCCAAGCGATCAGCACCACGAACAGCACCAGCATCCCGATCGTCGCGCTCGCCTCGACCACGGCGCGTCGCGGTGGCGGGGCATAGACATAGGCCACCGTGAGCACACCGCCGGTGATCAGCCCGCCGATATGTCCCTGCCAGCTGACACCCGGGAAGGTGAAGGTGATCATCAGGTTGATCACGATCAGCACGACCAGCCCGCGGATGTCGAGGTTCAATCGCTTCGACGCCACCAGGGTGGCCGCGAAGAGACCGAAGATGGCGCCGGAGGCGCCCGCAGTCTCCGCGTTCGGTGGCGAGAGCAGATAGACCAGCACCGAGCCGCCGAGTGCGCTCAGCCCGTAGAGGGCGGTGAACCTGGCCCGGCCGAGGTGCTCCTCCAGCGACGGCCCCAGCACGTACAGCGCGTACATGTTGAACAGGATGTGCACGATCCCGTAGTGCACGAAGGCCGAGGTGATCAGCCGGTAGTACTCACCGTCGCGGGCCACCGCCCACGGCATCAGGGCCAGTCTCTCCGGCAGGCCCGGCACCAGCGCCTGCAGGACGAAGACCGCGATGTTCATGGCGATCAGGGTGTAGCTGACCACCGGGACCGGGCCGGTCCGGCGGCGTGTGCGGGCCGGCGCGATCACCCTCTGGGCGGACTGATGCACACAGTCCACGCACTGCTGACCCACCGCGGCGCTGACCATGCACTCCGGGCAGACCGGACGCCCGCACCGGTTACAGCTGACGAAGGTCACCCGATCGGGATGTCGGTAGCACGACGGGGCACGCTGCGGCATCGATGGCGGGGGCGGTGGATAGGGAGTGCTCATGTCCGCACCGACGATACTGCCCCGGGATCGTGCTAGGCCTCCAGCCGGGCACGGACCTCGGCCAGACGCCGCCGCAGATCCGCTTCGGTGATGACGCCGCGGGCCAGCAGCGAATGCGCGAGGCTGACCAGTTGGCTTTCCGGAAAGGGAAGTTCGGCGTAGTGGGAGGCCGATAACGCGTCCTCCTCGTCGCGGCGCTGTTTGAAATCCAAGCGCGGTTCCTCCTCGGCGGCGCAGCAGCGGTCCAGAACGTCGCACAGGCCGTCCAGGCTGGTCTTCCAGGGCGGCAACGGATTCTCGACGCCGTACTTCGCGCTCATCAGCGGCCAGGTGTGATTGCGCCGCACGATCTCGTCGAGGACGACGAACTCCTCGGTGCTCACTGCTCGATCGGCCTGACGGCGGGGCGCACCAGGGTGGTCACGTTGGTGGTGACCCCTGGTCTCGGAAGCGCCACTCCGATCAGACAGTCCCGGGTGAGGATCTCGGCCAGTTGATCCTCGTTCCAGCCCTCGGTGCCCTCCGGTCGCAGCGGCATGACCATGAACCGGTGCTTCTGGTTGGAGTCCTCAACTCTGACCTCGACCCCCTCGGGCAGTTCCAGGCCGAACTCGGAGAGCACCTGACGCGGCCAGCGCACGATACGGCGGCGGTAGTTCGGGGTGCGGTACCACTCCGGCGAGTTGCCCAGGATGGGCCGCGGGTAGCAGGAGCACAACGCGCAGACGATCACGTGATGCACCGTCGGGGTGTCCTCGAGGACTTTGAAAGCCGTGAAGTCGCTGGGGGTGCCGAATCCGGTCGGGTCCAGCCAGTCAACGCCGACCGCTTCGGACGCCGCGACCGCATCGGTGAGCACCAGTTTCTTGAACTCGGGGTCGAGCCAGGCTTTCGCGACCAGACGGGCAGCCGGTGTGGGGCCGATCTGTTCGGCGTACTCGGTGAACACTCGATGCTCGGCTGCGGTGAAAAGTCCCTTCTCGATGCACAATTCGCGCAGCGCGATCTCCAGCACCTCGAAGTCGGTGATCTCCTCGACCATCGGTTTCACGGTCCGGCTGTGGTCGTGTTCAGACATCGGCAGCCTCCAGCCAGCGTTCGGGGATCTCCGTCTGCAGGGTGTCGTTCTTCGGGCCGGTGTAGTTGTCCCACAGTTCGGACTGGTTGAACCGGACGATGTACATCCACTCCGGTTTGGCGTCCTCGCGATCCCAGGTCTCATCCTCGGGCGCCGGCGTCTCGTAGGTCACTTCTGCGATGACACCCGCGGCGCCGCGACAGTACTCCGGCGTGCGGGTGTAGAACATCGCCGGCAGTTCGCGCACCCGCACCCGGTCTCCCGCCTTGAACTTCGCCGGTCCCGCCTGCCCTTCGAAGCGATTCGGGTCGCCCTTACCCATCGCCTCGATGTGGTGCGCATTGCGCTTGACCTTGGAGCCGTCGCCCTCGAACTTCGGCTCGGCTTGCGGGCGGCGTCCGTTCAGCCCGCCGGCGTAGCGCTGCGCGACCTCGGCGAGCCGATCGGTCAACTCGCCCCAGGAGAGGTAACCCTTCTCGATCAGCAACCGGCCCACCGACCACAGCCATCGGCTGTAGTACGGCAGACCCAGATAGATCGCCCGGCCCACGTCGACGTTGGCCAGCCGGCGCCGCTCCTCGGAAACCCAGATCCCCCGCCAGCCGAGAACCTCGCAGAGCACGTAGGTCATCAGTTCCCACTGTTCTTCTTCCTTGTTCTCGTACAGATGCGGGAAGTCGAGTTCGCCGCCGACGTCATGGCTCGTCTTCATGTAGGCCAGCCAGTGCTCGTGACTGACCTCATCCGGCGACGGCCACTCCGGGATCTCGGGGTAAGTCGTCTTGAGCCGGGAGACCAGCGCCAGCTGGGCGGCACGTTCGGCGGCTGTGGTCATGGGCGCCTTTCCGAGGTGTATTCGGGCCGACGCTAACACCGCGGAACGTGCCGTTCGCCGGATTCCGGCGGGATCTCGCGGCCGTTGACTACGGAATCCGTTGTATTTTGTGTCAGTGTCTGCCATATATGACCTGGTCAAGTCTGCAAAAATGACTCTTGACAAGCATAAATAGGAATTTGCTGTGGCCACTGGAAGTCCAACGGAATCAGTAGTAAGTTCAGCCCTGGGTTGAGTTCACAGCCGCTCTAATCGATCGGGATGGAGGGCATCATGCTTGTCGCGAACAACACCCGGCGGCGCGGGGCAGATCCGGTGCGAGCGCAAGAACTCAGTGATCGCACGGTCCTGATCACCGTGACCGGGGGCATCGACGCGTCCAGTGCGCCCGATCTGTGCGAGCGGATCCAACGGCAGGCCACCGGCTACCGGCAAGTGGTCCTGGACCTCTCCGAGGTGGACTTCTTCGGCACCGCCGGTTATTCGCTGCTGCACCGGATGCATGTCCGCTGCGCCGGCGCGGCCATCGACTGGGTTCTGGTGACCGGCCGTGAGGTCCAACGCCTGCTGCGGGTCTGCGATCCGGACGGAATACTGCCGACCGCAGCCAACATCGTCTCGGCGGTGGCCACACTGGCCCGGATCACCCAGTTGCGCAACGGGCTCAGATAACCGACTCCCGCCCGATCAGTGGTTGGCTATCCTGCGACGATGGCCATTGAAATGCTCGCCCCCGCAGTCGAGATCGGTGTCGTCACCACCAACCTGGAGGCCATGGTCGGCTTCTACGAGGGCTTCCTGGGACTGCCCTATCAGGGTGATCTCGACTTCCCCGGCGGCACGATGAAGCGCTATGCGCTGGGCAAGAACGTGCTCAAGCTCATCACCCTCGACGAGCCGCCGGCCGCGCCGGCCGTACCCGGCGGAGGCCCGGCACAGGCCGGCATCCGCTACATCACGATCATGGTTCCCAGCGTGACCAAGGCGGCCCAGCAGGTCGCCGACGCGGGCTACCAGATCCCGCAGGCCCTCGCCGAGTTCGCCCCTGTTCCGGGCATGGGCTGGATGTTCGTCGCCGACCCGGACGGTAACTGGATAGAACTGGTCGGCCCGTTAGCCTGACTGCCGTGCCCGAACTGCATCCCGCCGTCGCGGTCCTCGCCCCACTGCTCGGGACCTGGGCGGGACGCGGGTCCGGCGACTACCCCACCATCGAGGATTTCGACTATCTCGAGGAAGTGACCTTCGGCCACGTCGGTAAGCCGTTTCTGAGCTACGCCCAACGCACCCGGGGACCCGACGGTGCGCCCATGCACGCCGAAACCGGTTACCTGCGGGTGCCCGCCGCCGGCCGCGTCGAACTGGTGCTGGCCCAGCCCAGCGGCATCACCGAGATCGACGAGGGGACCGTCGCCGTCGACGGCGACGCCCTGGTCATCGAACTCGTCTCGGAGTCGGTCGGACGCACCAGTTCGGCCAAGGAGGTCCTCTCGGTGTCCCGTTCGATCCGCGTCGAGGGCGACGATCTCACCTACACGCTGTCCATGGGCGCGATGGGCCTTCCACTGCAGCATCACCTGACGGCGACTCTGCACCGGCAGTCGTGACCGACGGAAGGATCCGGGTTCCGGCCGACCTGGATTCGGTCACGGCGATCGGTCCCGAGGTCGCCGGGGTGATCGACGGCCGATCCGTCGAACGGATCTGGGACGCCGCGCGGCACTGGTACTCCGCCGGGATGCAGCCCGCCATCCAGTTGTGTCTGCGCTACGACGGACAGGTGGTGCTCAACCGGGCGATCGGCCACTCCTGGGGGAACGCTCCGTCCGATCCGGTTGGCGCCGAACGGATTCCGGTGAGCACCCAGACCCCGTTCTGCGTCTATTCGGCGGCCAAGGCGATCAGCACGACGGTGGTCCACATGCTCGTCGAACGCGGATCGTTCTCCCTCGACGATCGGGTCTGCGACTACCTGCCCGGCTATACCAGCCACGGCAAGCACCGCACCACCATCCGGCATGTGATGACACACAGCGCGGGGGTGCCGTTCCCGAACGGACCGCGGACGGATTTGCGGCGGATGAACGACAGTGAGTACGCCCGCGAGCAACTGGCCGAACTCAAACCGATCCACCGTCCCGGGCTGGTGCACATCTACCACGGCCTCACCTGGGGCCCGCTGATCCGGGAGATCGTCTCGGCCGCCACCGGCCGCGACATCCGCGAGATCCTGGCCACCGAGATCCTCGACCCCCTCGGCTTCCGGTGGACCAATTACGGGGTCACCGAGGCGGATGTCGCACTGGTGGCGCCCAGCCATGTGACCGGCAAGCCGCTTCCGGCGCCGGCCGCCGCCGCATTGCGGATGGCGTTGGGCGGTTCGATGCAGCAGATCATCCCGTTCTCCAACACCCCGACATTTCTCACCGGTGTGGTGCCGTCATCGAACACGGTGTCCAACGCCGACGAACTCTCCCGATTCGCCGAACTGCTGCGCCGCGGCGGTGAGCTCGACGGTGTCCGGGTGATGCGGACCGAGACACTGGCGGCTGCGACCACCCAGTGCCGGCGGTTGCGGCCCGATGTCGCGACCGGCCTGATGCCGATCCGATGGGGAACGGGATACATGCTGGGCTCCACACGATTCGGTCCGTTCGGCCGCAACGCTCCGGCCGCGTTCGGGCACACCGGTCTGACCAATGTGGCGATCTGGGCCGATCCGCAGCGGCGTCTGGCCGCCGGCCTGGTGTCAAGCGGTAAACCCGGCGGGCATCCCGAAGCCCGCCGCTACACCGAACTGCTGGACCGGATCACCGCGGAGATCCCACGCGGGTGAATTGTGGCCGACGCCGCGGCGGTTTAACGTGTGGCCATGACGGAGTCGATGCTGCAACAACAACTCGACGAGGTCCGGATGCTTGCACAGCGGGCCCGGGAACTGTTCGGGCACAACCTCATCGAACCGCCCACGCTAGAGGTCCGGACGCAGCCGGTGGCCGAATAGCTCCGCGTGCGCCCGGTCGAGGTCGGCCGGACCCGCCAGTGTCGCCGAAGGGGTCATTCCCGCGGCGATGATGTCCCGCCGGATCGACGCGACCGCTTTGAGATGGGACACCTGTGCCGCGAGCAGGATCGCCCGGGCCAGGATTCGCGGATCGGTGCGCATCGCCGCCTCGCCCAGCACCACGCTGTGCAGATGACCGGCGCGCGCGGAGCGGAACATCACCTGGCCGCTGGGGTGTTCGGCGTCGAATGCCGGATCATGTCCGTTCACCGGATCTCCTCGGTGACATCCCTCATCCGCTGCGCTGCTTCCTGGTCATGCCGCTCCCAGATCGTCGCCGCCTGATCGAGCCGTTCGGCGAGTTCCTCGTGTGCCGCGGCCTGCTGCTCGTAGCAGACCCGTCTCTGTTCGAGGAGATCACGCCCGGCGTCACGGAGTTCAGCGAAGACCGGCCCGAGGGATTCCAGGCTCGCCATGATCCCGGCGTTGTCCGCCGGGACGGCGCGCAGTTGTTCCGCGGTGCCGCGGTGTTCAACGGCGGCCCGGCGCAGCTCCTCAGGCGCCACATCGAGGTGTTCGGCCATATCCTGCTCCCTATCCCTTCGGCGGATGCTGCCATCCGAGGAATCCCGGACCACCGACGGCCGTCACGGGTTGAATCTGGTTGTCCAGCAGCGCTTTACCGTTTCCCAATGCCAGCGCATGACGGTCGGCGAAGAGACCGACATCACCGGCCGACAGCAGTGCCGGATCGAGCGGCTCGGTGACGGCGGATCCCGCTGCCGGAATGGTGATGCCGTGCTGGGCGAAGGCATCCGGGATCGGTGTTCCGGCCACCGCGTCGCTGATCACACCGGCCAGGTCCGGGGACGGTGCGGTGAGGGCCTCCGCGCCCGGGACGGCCGCATCGGCCGCGGCGCGGTCAGCGTCTGACTGGTCCGGCTCGGGGATCCGGTGACCGCGGATGCGATCGGCGAGCGATGACAGGTCCGTTCCGCCCAGATCCGACGATGACGGTGACGGCATACCGGGCCAGCCGCCGGCCGATGGCGCGCCGGAACCCCAGGCCGGCGCCGCGGGCTGCGCAGCGGGCTGAGCCGGTGGATCCTCAGGTGGGGGCCCGGACACGTCGTCGGCACCGAGATCGATCAGATCGGGCGGGATCAGCGCTTCGGCGGGTTCATCGGAGTTCTCCGCCGCGGATACATAGAGCGAGGACAGTGCGGCCGCCAGGGTCGCCTTGGACGACGCATCCAGGTCGGCCTGGTCCACCACGGTTCGGATTTCGCGCAGCTTCCCGACGAGATATCCCTGAAAGGACCGCGCGCCGGCCGGGGTGCCCAGATCGGGTCGGGAGGCGACAGCGGTCTCGACGTCCTGCTGCAACCGGGTCAGGGCCTCGGTACCGCGATCGTGCTCGGTGTGCGCGTTGAGCACCGCGGTGATCACCTGCAGATCGATCTGCGCGGTCAGCGACCTCTGCCGGGCCAGCGCTGCCTCGGCCTGGCGGATCGCGTCGGCTTGCGCACCTTCCATGCCGGTGACTCTAAAAAGTTGTAGAACACCCGGCAATTCACCTTGATCCGAGGCGGTATTGCGCCCCGATCCGTTGTAGCTCAATCGTTTTCGCCGCTGCGGATTCCCGGGCTGCGGTCACGATCGTGATCAGGTCGCGATGGCGGTCCAACAGCAGGCGCGCGCGATCACGGTCGGCCAGAGCGGTGGCATCCGCCGCCGCGTCGATGGCGGCCTGGGCTGACTCGACGCGCCGGATGGATTCCGCCGCGAGCGCATGAGCGCTCCCGACGACTGCGGTCAGTTCACGATCGGCGGATGCCAGCGCATCGTCGCGGGCAGCCAGTGCGGCGCGGGCGCCGTCCAGACTCTCCAGCCAGTCCCCCTGTGCCATGGCGGCGACGCTACGCATCGGGCCGCGGCCCGACAATTCACCCGGGCCGGCGGATGGCGATCGCGGATCCCAATGGACTGACCCGCACCGGCGCGCCGGCGTAGGGCGCCTCGACGACGAGGTCGTGACCGATGGCCAGCTGGACGTGGCCGGTGTGCGGGAAGACGAGATCACCGGGTCGGATGTCCGCGCGTGCGATCGCGGCGCCCTCGTTGATCTGGTCATAGGTGGTGCGGGACAGCGCTATCCCGGCCTGCGCGTAGGACCACTTGACCAAGCCCGAACAGTCGAAGCTGTCCGGTCCGGTGGCCCCCCACACATAGGGCCGGCCCAGTCTGCTCAATGCGGCGCGCACCGCGCGCCCGGCCCGCGCATCGGCGGTGCCGGCCCGGTGGTGGGCGAGCCGGTAGCGCAAAGCCCGCAGCGCCGCACGGTGCCGGCGCGCCCGACGCCGCGCGGCCAGCACATGGGCGCGCTGGGCGTGTAACCGATGCAGTCTGCGGCGCAACAGTTCCCGCGCCAGAATCGGATGGGCGAGGACGTCCGGGCCAGGCCGGTCGGCCCGCGCCGCGGCAAGGACCGCCGCGGTGTCCGAGTGCGCACGCCGGTGATCACGCGTGGTGTCGATGAGGATCCGGGTGAACTCGGCGTCGACGTCGCGCGCGTCGAACCGCCGACTCCTCGAATCGGCGAGCGCCCCGCGGTAGGCCGTACCCGTCTGTCCGGCCGCCGAAACCGGACCCACCCCGGGCTCCCCGGGCGCCCCGGGCAACAGGGCGCCGGGTTCGGCCGCGAACAGGGCATGGGCCCGTCCCAGGACGACGAGATCGTCGTCGCTCACGGTTGGCCCTCAATGAAGGCCCGGACCCGCGGCAGAACACCGGGCGGGACCACCCCCCGATTCCGGATGTCCCACACATCCTCGGCGCCGACTCCCACCAGTGCGGCGATCACCGCCTCCGGCAGGCCGGACCGGGCGCAGGCCGCGTCGAACTGCGCGCCGATCGCGGCCGGGATACGGGCCAGCAGACCGCTTCGGATGGATTCGAGTTCCCTCAGATGCGCCATCAATGACGCGGCGGACGGGGCGCCGGCGTTGACCGCCACCCGCCAGGAGTTGGCGGCCAGCAACTCGGCCTTGGCGCACTGTTCGATCACCGAATGAATATATGACTCATATTCGTTTGATGTCTCCGCAGGCAGCCGGGCCATCAACGAGTTGAGCGAGTCGAGGTGGGCCTGCGCGTGGGCTTCGAGAACCTCGGTGTCGGTGTGCCGGTTGACCGTCACCGCCTCCGGCGGCGCCACCGGGGCGGAGGCCAGCAGGCTGTCGAGTTCGGTCTGCGGCTCGTCGGCCAGCAGCAACCGCGCATACGTTCCAGGCGGCAGGCCGAGGGCGTTTTCCACCTTGTGAACTGTGCCTTTGTGCGGCTTGCGGGTGCCCCGTTCCAGATAGCTCAGACCCATCACGCTGACCCCCGAGGATGCCGCGAGGTCCGCCAGCGACCAGTCGCGGGACTCGCGGAGAGCGCGGATCGCGGCCCCGGCCGCCTCGCGGCTCACGGTCGGACTCCCAGCACAGCAAGATCGTACACAGCGTTCTGGTGTATATACGTTTTTGTTTACGTTTCACTTGCACAGCTCGATCAATGTATATACGATTCCGTCACCGTATTGGGATGGAGCAAGGAGGCTGGAATGGACTACCGACCGTGTTCGAGCGAGCCGGACCTGTGGTTCGGCTATTCCGACGACGACACCAGCGACGGCGCCGCCAAAGCCCGGGTCTACGAGCAGTCCGCCACCCGGGCGAGGCTGATCTGCCTGCGCCGGTGCCCGCTGGCCCAACAGCGCCAGTGCGCGGCGCGGGCCGTGGCGGCCGGCGAGGAGTACGGCGTGTGGGCGGGGGTGAAACTGCCCGGCGGGCAGTATCGCAAGCGCCACCAACTGGCCCGCGCCCATCGGATCCTGCGCGAGATCGCCGACGGACAGATCAATCCGCGGGAGCTCCCGGAGAGCGCCGAACTGCTCTCCCGGGGTGAGGCGATCCCGGCTGCGGTGACCACCGTCGTTCACCTCAGCGGAGTCGGACGTCGTCGTAACGCCGCCTGAGCCGGCCTTCGGTGCGACACTTGGCACATGCTCGTTGTCGGAATATTGGCGGCCGCGGCCCTGGTGGTCCTGATCGTCGCCGTGGTCACCGGAAGCACCCTGGCCGCACTGCTCGTCGTCATCCTCGCCGTGGCGGGTCTGGTTCTCCTGGTGCGCGACTGGCGTGCGGTGCGCGACGAGACCTCACCGGACAGTGCGGTCCTGGATCAGTTCTAGGGTCCCCAACTCCCGGATCGCCCGCGCTCCCCGCTGCAACATCGCCAGCGCCATATCGTCACCGCGTTCGGTTGATGACGAGTAGGCATGGCCCAGTGCCGTGATCATCGGGACCTGCACCATGCCGAATCGATAATCGTTCCAACATGATTCAGCGTCGTAGTCAGACACGTACACCGACAGCGCACGGTGATAGGCATCGACGAGTGTGCGCTCCTGGGCGGCCCGGTCATCGGGGCGCAGACTGGTGGCGATGAAGTAGGCCAGGTCGCGCGCCGGCAGACCCACACTCAGGGTCTGCCAGTCGACGGCGGTGACGCGCTCGTGCACGGGATCGAAGAGCAGGTTGTCGGCGCGGTAGTCGCCGTGCAGCAGGCTGAACCGATCCGGTGCGTTGATCAGCCAGTCCCCGACCAGTGCCGACGCGTCCAGAATCGTCTGTCGCTCCTGCGCCGACATCCTCGGCCCGAGGCGTTCCAGGGTGGTCGCGACGGCCAGTGCGGTGATCTCGCCCAGTCCGCGGGCGGTCGGCTCATCGGGCCGGTTCATGATCACGCCGGTCTGGGTCAGCCACGCGTCATCGCACCAGCGCGGGCCGTGCAGACCGGCCAGTGCCGTGACGGCAAGCCTCGCCTGCGCGGGCGTGCACCCGCGGATCTGATCGCCCTGCTCCCCCGGCGCCATGTCGGCCAGCAGCAGCACGAACTGTGCACCGTCCTCGGCCAGGGCGCAGTGATAGCACCGCGGCAGGGGCACCGCCAGGGTGCCGGCGATCTGGGTGTAGAAGGCATGCTCGGAGAAGTAGCTCAGCGCCACCCGTTGACGCACCTGCTCGTCCTGGGCGGGCAGTTTCACGACGAACGAGTCGGGCAGATCCGTTGTGCCGCTGTAGGTCACGGCGACGCGATAGGTGGCTCCGGTCTGCCCGGTGCCGATCGGGGTGACCTCGGCCGCGCTGACCGGCGCGCCGAGGACTTCCGAAAGCCACTGGGGCGTCACCTGATCGGGGGTTCCGGGGATGGCCGTCATTGTCTAGCCCAGCGGCCGGTTCTCGCGCACACCGCGGTAGATGCCTCGCCGCACGATCCACGGGATCAGCACCCGGTCGACCACGCCGGCCGGGATGCGAAACGGCCGGCCGTTCGGTGCGAACACCTCGATCCCGTCGGACTGCGTTCCGATCACCGAACCCCAACGGTGCCGCGGCGCCCGGTAGGTGCGCAACGGTCGGCCCTCCGGTTCGGCTCTGATGTTGTGCGCCAGAACGCCGTCGGCGCGATTGCGCGCCGAGGAACGCAGCGGATCGGTGGCCGCCACATCACCGATGGCGAAGACACCCCGATACCCGGGCACTCGCAACTCTGGGGTGACCTTGACGAAACCGTCCGCGTCGAGCAACTCGGCGGGCAGCCATTCGGTGTTGGGCCGCACCTGTCCGACGGTCCACAACACCGCGTCGGCCTGCGCCGGTGGCTGACCGGTGCTCCACACAACCGGGTCGCCGGTGATCGCGTCACAGTCGAAGCCTTCGGGAATCACCGCCCGGTGGCCGGGGTGCAGCGTGACGCCCGAACGGATCAGCCTGCGCTGCAGGTGCTCCCAGATCTTCGGATGGTGCGCCGCCAACGGCCGGTCCCCCGGGAAGTAAAGGTCGACGCGTTTACCCGGCCAATGCGCGGCCAGGTTCGCCGCGGCGCTCACCGCGGCCGCGCCGCCGCCGATCACGATCACCGACGCGGCGTCGGCGAGCCGATGGTGGGTGGCGGTGAGGTCGGCCACGATGTCGACCGGTGACTGCAACTGGGTGCGGCGCCAGAAACCGTTGCGCACACCCGTCGAAATCACCAGGGAGTCATAGGGTTCGGCGACACCGGTCCCGTCGGCGCGTTCCGCATGGACGACCCGCCCATCGAGGTCGACCCCGGTCAGCCGGGCCTGCACCATGCGGACACCGTCCAGCCCGCGGTAGCGGTTGAACGGCACCCAGTAGTCCCGGGCCCAGTCGGTGGGCCGGGTCAGCCGAACGCCGAGTTCCTGGCCGCTGAGCAGACCGGGGTTGACCGAGATCCCGACCACGTCGGCGAAGCGCGCCACCCGGATGGCGGTCAGCAGTCCGGCGTCACCGAGGCCGGCGATGACCACCCGCGGCCGCACCGCCGGGGTCATCCCCCGGACCTGCGCGGCGGGCGGGGCAGCAACCGGGGCACCCGGTCGACCACGTCCTGGTACTGCGGGCGGCGCTCGAGACTGCGCTTCTCCATCATCGGAATGCTGGCGCCGAGGAACATCGCGACCATCAGCAGCACTCCGGCGAACAGCCACCACCAGTCAGCGGGTGCGGCGGCGAGCCCGAACAGCGCCAGCGACAACCAGAAGCCGATCTCGCCGAGATAGTTGGGGTGCCGCGACCAGGCCCACAGGCCCTGATCCATCGCCACGCCCGGGTGCGCGGCGACGAAGCGGCGCATCTGGGTGTCGGCGGTCAACTCGAGGCTGACCGCGGCGAGGCCGACGAGCCACGCCAGCCAGGCCAGCCATGCCAGACCGTCGCCGGGTCGGGTCAGCGCAACATAGGCCGGCAGCATTCCGGCGAACACCTGCAGGGTGGGGAACAGGTGGATACCGAAGAAGTCGGCCAGGAACTCGAAACGGCCCGCGCCGTCACGCAACAGCGGGTAACGCCAGTCCTCGTGATGCAGTCCCGGAAAGCCGATCACCCAGTTGGCCGTCAGCCGCACCGCCCAGTAGCCGACCACCGCCGCCATCAGCCAGCTCCGCAGCGCGCCCGGACCGCTGACTCCGATCGGACCCTCCGCCCACCAGTAGGCCAGCAGCAACGGCGGGATCACACTCCAGTAGGCGTCATAGAAGCTGGAGTTCCGATAGGCGCGGCTGAACACGAAGATCACCACCGTCGCCAGGACGTCGGCGATGAGGGTGTCCAGCCAGAGCCGGCCGGTGGACGGTCCGGCGTAAAGCCACCCGGCTCCGATCGCAATGGCGACGACATAGGCCACCGTGACTAGGACAAGTGAACGGCCCCTGCTCATCTGCGCGAACCTAACACGATGCGGTTTCGCAGACAGTCGTATCGTGACTCCCATGAGCACCGTCGCTGACACAGACCGGGTCGCCGAGCTGGCCCGGAAGGTCGTTGCCGAGCACGACCCCAAACAGGTTCCCCTGCCCCAATTCCTCGGCGCCTGCTACGACTCCGGGTTGTCGTGGGTGAACTTCCCCGAGGGCCTCGGCGGGCTCGGAGTCTCCCGAGGCCTGCAGGCCGTGGCCGACCGCATCCTGCAGGGCGCCGGCGGACCGGTGCCGCTGGGTCTGAACCCGATGGGGTACGGCATGGCCGCACCGACGCTGCGCGAGCACGCCCAGAGCGACGAGTTGAAGAAGTTCTTCCTGCGGCCGCTGGCCACCACCGAGGACATCTGGTGTCAGCTGTTCTCCGAACCCGGGGCGGGTTCGGATGTCGCCGGGCTGGCCACCTCCGCGGTGCCCGATGGTGACGAGTGGGTGATCAACGGCCAGAAGGTGTGGACGAGTCTGGCGCACCGGGCGCGCTGGGGTCTGCTGCTGGCCCGCACCGACCCCGACGCCCCCAAGCACAAGGGGCTGACCTACTTCGTTCTCGACATGCACGACCCGGGCGTCGAATGCCGGCCACTGCGACAGATGACAGGCCAGGCGGAGTTCAACGAGGTCTACATCACTGACGCCCGCATTCCCGACGCCCACCGCCTGGGCGCCGTCGGCAACGGCTGGGCGGTGGCGATGACCACGCTGATGAACGAGCGCAGCGCGCTGGGTGCCAGTGGTAACCGGCGCGGGTCGGGCACCATCGGCGAGGCGGTGAACCTGTGGGCGTCACGGCCGGATCTGCACACCCCGGTGTTGCGGGATCGCCTGGCGCAGTTGTGGTTACGCTCCGAAGCGCAGCGGCTCACCTCCGAGCGCTCACGCGCGTCGGCAGGCGCCGGCAGCCCAGGGCCGGAGGGGTCGATCGGCAAGATGGTGGGTGCCGAACTGAACCAGAGGATCTACGAGTTCTGCATGGATCTGCTCGGGCCGGAGGGGATTCTCTATCACTCCTACGCCATGCACGGCGCCAACGCCGACGACGACTGGCGCGGCCCGATCCAGCAGCGCTATCTGCGCAGCCGGGCCAACACCATCGAGGGCGGGACCTCGGAGGTCATGCGCAACATCCTCGGCGAGCGGGTGCTGGGACTACCGGGCGACCTGCGCGCCGATTCCGGGCCGTGGAAAGAGGTGCCGCGTGGCTGACGAGTATGTGTTGAGCGAAGAGCAGCAGGCACTGCGCGACGCGGTGCGCAAGTTCAGCGCCGAGAACTTCGGCGAGACGACGATCCGGCGGCTGATGGAGTCCGAACCGCGCTTCGATGCGGCGGTCTGGCGCCGGCTGGGCTCCGAACTCGGCGTGCTCGGCATGTCGGTTCCCGAGGCCGACGGCGGCGTGGGCGGATCACTGGTCGATCAGGCCGTCGCCGTCGAGGAGTTCGGCGCGACACTGGCCTGCGGGCCGCTGTTCGGCACGGTGTATCTGGCGATCCCGGCACTGGTCGCCTGTCCGGCCGGTGCGGAGCGTGACGAACTTCTCGGTGCACTCGTCGAGGGTGAGCGCACCGCGGCGTTCGAACCGCAACCTGTCGCCGTCTCCGGCGGAACCCTCACCGGGACCGCCGCACGGGTGGTCGACGCCGACTCCGCCGACGTGCTGCTGATCGCCGGTAACGGGTCCGACGGTCTGGGCCTCTACTGCGTGGACCTCAACGGCCCGGGGGTGCAGCGGAATTCACTGGTGACCATGGACCTCACCCGGCCGCAGGCCAGGGTCGCCCTCGACGGTGCGCCGGGAACACTGCTGGCCGGGCCCGATGAGGCCGAGCGGGTGATCACCCATGCGCTCCAGGTGGGCTCGGCGCTGCTGGCAGTCGAGCAGGTCGGCGCCGCCCAGCATCTGCTGGACCTGTCGGTGGAGTACGCCAAGTCGCGGCTGCAGTTCGGCCGGCAGATCGGGTCCTTCCAGGCGATCAAGCACAAACTCGCCGACATGCTCGTCGATCTCGAGCACGCCCGCTCTGCGGCGTACCACGCGGTGTGGGCGCTGGCCGACGGCTCCGACGATCCCGCGCTGGCAACGAGTATCGCCCAGGCGCTCGCCTCGGCTGCCTTCAGCCGGATCGCGGCGGACACCATTCAGGTGCACGGCGGTATCGGCTTCACCTGGGAGCACCAGGCGCATCTGTACTTCAAGCGTGCGGCGACGGACGCCGCGCTGCTGGGCAGTGCCGAGCAGCACCGGTCCCGGGTCGCCGATATGGTGCTCGACACCGCGATCGCGCAGAGCGGTGCGGTGCCGATCGCAACCGGCTAGGCCAGCACGTCGTCGATCGCACGGTAGATGCGCTGCTCGCTGACCGGCCGTGCGGTGCCCAGCTGCTGCGCCCACAGGCTGACCCTGAACTCCTGGATCATCCAGGCGATCTCACGAACGTCATCGGCGGCGGCCCGTGACGGCGAAAGCGCCTGCAGCAGTTCGTCATAGGCCTGCTGCACCGCTGCGACCCTGTCCATCCGCTCCCGGTCGGCGGACACCGCGTGCGGCAGCCGTTCAAGTCGGCGCGAAATCGCGATGAGGTAGCGCGCCAGATCGTGCAGCCGTGCGGCCCCGGTCGCCGCGACGAATCCCTTCGGCACCAGTGCGGCGAGCTGAGCGCGGATATCGGCCACCGAATCGGCCTGGGCCGCCGGGGGTTTGGCCGGCAGCGCCACCTCGACCTCCCGCAGCGCGCCCAGCACCCTGTCCACCCGACCGACGATGTCAGCCGTCAGCGCCGGTAACTGGGCGCTGACCTGCTGGCGCAGTGCGTCGAACTCGGCCCGGGTCCACACCGGATCCGGGGCCAACGCACCGGTCGCGGCGTCGGCGCAGTCCTCCAGGAGCGCGGCCAGTGACCCGTCGGGATTGGATCCCAGCATCAGCTTGGTGCGCACATCCAGTTTCTTCTCCAGCGCCTTGGCCGGTGAGGGAACGGCGAGCCTCAACAGCCGGCGCAGTCCGGTCCGCGCTGCGGCGTCACGGTCGGCCTCGTTGGCGAACACGCGGATGTCGACCGCGGCACCGGCGACGGCCAGTCCCGGAAAGCCGCGCACCACGTGGCCGTCCACCACCCGCTGCACACTGCGGGGCAGTTCATCGAGATCATCGGGCCAGGAACGGATTCCGCGCCGCTCCCAGTCGCCGGCCACCGCGTCGGTGACAGCCCGTTGGGTCTTCCCGGCGAGCGCGGCCTGCAGTGCGGCGAGGTCCTTGCCGCGGGCCACCTCCGAACCATCCGGCGCCTCGACGGCGAAGGTCACCCGCAGATGTGCGGGCAGCTTGTCGAGATCGAATGCGCTCAGCGGTACCAGAATGCCGCTGCGCCGGTGCAATTCACGCTGCAGCGATTCCAGCAGCGGTTCATTCCCCGGTTGCAGCGAGTCAAGGACCAGCCGGGCGGTGTCCGGTGCGGGAACGAAGTTGCGCCGCAGATCCTTGGGCAGCGATTTGATCAGGGCGGTGACGAGTTCCTCCCGCAGTGCCGGCACCTGCCAGCCGAACTGCTCACCGCCGAGGCGCGCGAGCACTCCCACCGGGATGTGCACGGTGACGCCGTCATCGGCGGCCGACGGGTCGAATCGGTAGGTCAACGGCAGTGCCAGGTCGTCGGCGTTCCAGTGGTCGGGACGGTCGGCATCCGCATCGGCAATCCGCATCAGATCGGCGCGGGTCATCGTCAGCAGATCCGGGGTGCGATGCCGTTGTTTCTTCCACCACCCGTCGAAGTGGCGTGCCGAGACCACCTCGGCCGGGATCCGGGCGTCGTAGAACCGGTAGATCTCGGTGTCCCCCACGAGCAGATCGCGCCGCCGTGCCCGCTCCTCAATCTCGGCGACCTCGGCACGCATCCGGGCGTTGTCGGCGAAGAAGTGATGCCGGGTTCGCCATTGGCCCTCGACCAGGGCGTGGCGGATGAACATCTCCCGGGCCTCCACCGGATCCACCGCGGCGTAGCCGACTCGGCGTCGGGCCACCAGTGGCAGGCCGTAGAGCGTCACCCGTTCGAAGGCCAGCACCGCTCCGCGTTCGGCATCCCAGTGCGGCTCGCTGTAGGTGCGCTGGATCAGATGTCCGGCCACCCGTTCGATGGTGTCGGGCTCCACCCGCGCCCCGGTCCGTCCGTACAGCCGGCTGGTCTCCACCAGATCGGCCACCACGATCCAGCGCGGCGGTCGGCGGGTCAGCACGGACCCGGGGGCCAGGACGAACTTCGCGTTGCGCGCCCCGGTGTACTCACGGCTGTCCCCCTCGCGCAGCCCGACGTGCGACAGCAGTCCGGCGATGAGCGCGGCATGCACCCGCGCAGGCTCGGCCGGCTCCCTCTCACCGGACTCCCGGATGCCGATATCGCGGGCGATGCTGCGCAGCTGGCCGGCCAGGTCCTGCCACTCCCTTATGCGCAGATAGTGCAGGAAGTCCTCCCGGCACATCCGCCGGAAGGCGCTGCCGGACAGCGCTTTCCGCTGTCCCCGCAGGTACTCCCACAGATTGAGGAACGACATGAAGTCGGACTGTTCGTCGGCGAACCTGGCGTGTTTCTGCCGCGCCGCCTCCTCACGATCGGCCGGGCGCTCGCGCGGGTCCGGGATCGACAACGCGGCAGCCAGCACCAGCACCTCGCGCACACAGCCCTCGGTGTCGGCCTGCAGGATCATCCGGGCCAGCCGGGGATCGACGGGGATCTGGGCGAGCCGGCGGCCGATGTCGGTGATCCCGCCGGCCTCGTCGAAGGCCCCGAGTTCCTGAAGCAGTTGCACGCCGTCACGGATGCTGCGCTGATCTGGCGGATCGAGGAAGGGGAAGCTCTCCACATCACCGAGATGAAGTGCGGCCATCTGCAGGATCACCGCCGCCAGGTTGGTGCGCAGGATCTCCGGATCGGTGAACCTCGGCCGGCTGTCGAAATCGGATTGCGAGTACAGCCGGATGCACACGCCCGGTGCGGTGCGTCCCGATCGTCCGGCCCGTTGCGCCGCGGAGGCCTGCGAGATCGGTTCGATCGGAAGCCGCTGGACCTTTGTGCGGCGGCTGAATCGGGAGATCCGCGCGGTGCCCGGGTCGATCACGTAACGGATGCCCGGCACGGTCAGCGATGTCTCGGCGACGTTGGTGGCCAGCACGATCCGCCGCTTCAGATTGCTGGTGTTGGGCGTGAAGACCTTGTGCTGGTCGGCCGTGGGCAGCCGGGCGTACAGCGGGAGCACCTCGGCGTTGGGCATCGCGGCACGCACCGCCTCAGCGGTGTCGCGGATCTCGCGCTCACCGGAGAGGAACACCAGGACGTCGCCGGGAGGCTCGGCGGACAGCTCGTGCAGCGCGTCGATGATCGCCTCGGTCTGGTCACGCGGCTCGACTCGGACCACCTCGTGGTCGGGGTCGTCCGGATCATCTCCTTCCTCCTCGACTGGCGGCAGTTCCAAAGGGCGGTAACGGATCTCGACCGGATAGGTTCGCCCGGAGACCTCCACGATCGGGGCGTTGCCGAAGTGTGCGGCGAAGCGCTGCGGCTCGATGGTGGCGGAGGTGACGATCACCTTGAGATCCGGGCGGCGCGGCAGTAGTTCGCGAAGATATCCCAGCAGGAAGTCGATGTTCAGGCTTCGTTCATGGGCCTCGTCGATGATCAGGGTGTCGTAGCGCAGCAGCCGGCGGTCACGTTGCATCTCGGCGAGCAGGATGCCGTCGGTCATCAGCTTGATCAGGGTGCGGTCGCCGGCCCGGTCGGTGAAGCGCACGGTGTATCCGACTGCGCCCTCCCCCAATGGTGTGCAGAGCTCCTCGGCGATCCGTTCGGCCACCGTTCGTGCGGCCAGCCGCCGGGGCTGGGTGTGTCCGATGGTGCCGCGGATCCCCCGGCCCAACTCCAGACAGATCTTGGGCAACTGAGTTGTCTTTCCCGAACCGGTCTCACCGGCGACCACCACCACCTGGTTGTCGCGGATCGCTGCGGCCAGCTCGCCGCGGCACTGGCTGACCGGCAGATCCGGATAGCTGACCGGCGGGACGGCCGCCGTGCGAGCGGCGATGAGTCGCTCTGCGGCGTCGAACTGTGTGGTGAGACCTTTCAGCTGTTCGGCGCTGACCGGTCCGCGCATCGACTTCAACCGCCTGCCCAGCCTGGCGGCGTCACGCAGGCTCAGCAGATCGAGCCGTGCACGCAACGCGCGCACGTCGTCGCGGGATGCCTGGGACACTGGACCAAGGGTAGTGATCGCCGGGAAGGGGTGCCCATGACGACAGCGGTCATCGTCGGTGTCCTGCTGCTGATCGCACTCGGTCTGGTGGCCAGTCAGCTGTTCCGGCTCAAGGACTGGCTGAACCGGCAGCCCACCGTCGAGCCGGGCGAGCCGGAGATCCCCCCACCCCCCGCCGAGTGAGGAATGTTGCAGGCAAATCGCGAGTAAATCCCTGCAAGGTTCCTCACCCAACGCGGTAGCGGGGCACCCCCAGTGCCGCGACCCGGTGGATGATGTCCTCCCGACGATGTCCGGCGAGCACCCGGATCCTTCGCCAGCCCACGCCATCCAGGTATTCGGCGCGCATCACGTCGCCGCGATACTGATCGGCATCGGTTCGGTGCTGTTCGCCGTCGTATTCGACCGCCACCATGAATTCCTCCCACCCCATGTCGAGGTAGTAGCGGGGGTACCCGTCGGAGGCATAGACCGGGATCTGGGTCCGAGGCCTGGGAAAGCCCGCATTGATGAGCAGAAACCGTAGCCACGTCTCTTTGGGAGACTGCGCGCCCTCATCTACAAGCCCGAGCAACTGCCCTACCCGTCGCCTACCCCGGACCCGAGGATGGTCGCCGAGAACCCGCATCACATCGGCCGCTTTGAAGTGCGTGGCTCTAGCCAGTGAATCCAAATTCTCGAGTGCCTTGTCGGCTGGACCGCGGCGGGCCAGATCAAAGGCCGTGCGCGCGACGGTGGTCACCGACATCTGCTGCAGGGAGGTGACCTCGCCGTCAAGGAGCGTGTCACGCCGGGTGATGACGCCCGCCGGGCACTTGTTGTGCGGATGATTCAGCTCTACCGGGACGTTCGGTTCGATCCACTGAGCGCCGTGCAGCGCAGAAGCCGCCAACCCGGTGATGACCCCTTCCCTGCGCGACCACAGCCAAGCCGCAGCGATGCGCTCGTCAAGAGATAGCCGCGCGCACCGGGACGCATGAACATTCGGTAGCAGCCGGCGATGTTGGGCGGTCAATTCGTGGCGTGTGAGCCTTCCGGTCGCCAATGCCTCGCTGGCAAGGAAGGGCTCCACATCGGTGACGGTTCCAGCTTTCCGACGATCGCCCCGACACTCATCCACAACCCCGCCGAGTGAGGAACCTTGCATACAAAGTGCGAGTAGACCCCTGCAAGGTTCCTCACTCAACGCAGGTGGTCAGCGCGGGGGATCGCCGCGCCAGTGGAAGCTGTTGACGTACTTGCCCATGTCCTGCGCCACCTGAAGATTGGCCGGCGACGGCGGACCGGGTCCGAAGCTGGGAGTGAATTCCCGGTACGGTCCGGCGGCGGCGGCGATCAGAGCCAGATCGTTCTTCACCGCGACGATGACGATGATCCGCACCCGTTCAGCCTCACCCCCGCCGGACATCGGCGAGAAGTCGGCGACCTCGCCGTAACCCAGCTGGTAACCGACCGTCGCATTCGGCAACTCATAGGACTTCACCGCACCCGGGAAGGCGTCGGCCAGCAGTGACTCGGCGATCACCTGCGCATCCCGGCCCTGCGCCGGGCGGCTGAAGAGCCGCAAGGTGCCGCCGTCGCCGCCGGTCCATTCCGCGGTGACACCATCGGCTCCGGTCGTGACGGTGTAGGCCGCACCCGGCGCCGGATAGGACACCGAGAACGAACCGTCGGGCGCGGTGAACCGGGGGTTGGTGGCCACCGGCTGACCGGTCGGCGGCCGTCCGCAATCAGGGGGACAGACGTAGCGGGTCCGCACATCCGGAACCCTCTGATCCACGATCGCCAGGGTCATCATCACCGCGACCAGGGTGATCACCCACAGGCCCAGCGTGATCAGATAGCGCGGTCCGCGGCTCCGGCTCGCGGCGTAACGCCCGGGCGCGACGGCATAGCCCTCGAACGAATCGGATTGCGCGACAGTCTTCATCGTTCCAGTGACCTGACCAGAAGAATGCCCCGTACGAGGTTGGTGACATTGGGGCTGCCCAACCCGGTCACCATGTCATAGCCGGGATGCGGGACGGTGATGGCGTTACCGCCGAGTTGAATGTCCCGGAACGCCGGCGCCGCAGAGCCTTTCGCCACCGCATACAGCGTCGGATTCAGATCACCGAGCGGTGGGGCTCCCTGCTCGGCGAACAACTGATTGATCAGGGCCGCCAGTCCTGCCCAGATCGGGGCGGCCTGTGACGTGCCGCCGCCCACCGCGACCTGGCCGCCGAAGACGAACTTCACCCCGGTGAACGGATCGGCGACGGCAGCCACATCCGGCACCATCCGGCGTGCTTTCGACGCGCCGCCTGAACCGGTCACCTGCCAGGACGGCTTGCCGAACAACACCGATGCCCCGCCCGCACTGCCCTGGGTCAGCGGCACGTCGTACCAACCCTGCTCAGCCAGATAGCCGCCACTGGCGTCGGTGGACAACGTGGTGCCGCCGACGGAGGTGATCTCCGGTATCGAGGCGATCGCATCCACGCCGACGTCATCGGGAGTCGGTGGGTCCGACCAGTCATGTCCCCCTTTGCATTCCAGTCCGGCAAGGTCACCGGTGGCGTCGAAGACTGTCGTACCGTGCCTGACCGCGGCAATGACCGCCTGGCGCACCGGCAACAGATCGGCAGCGGTGAACAACCGGTCACATCCCCACCCGATGGACATACTCCAGACCGCGCCGGGGAACTGCCGGTCCACCGACTCCATCAGACTGCCCAACTTCTCGAAGCCTCCGCCGTCCTCGACCGTCGGCCGCGCGTTGACCATCACCAGCCTCGCATCGGGTGCGACGGCATGGATCATCTGCAGGTCCATGGTGGACTCGCCGGTCATCTGGGCAGGCATACCGCCGATAACCTCGGGGCTGAACTTGGGCACGTCGAACCACTCGGAGAAGGAGTCCATATCGGTCTGGCGGAAGCCGTCGAAGCTGAACACCACCACGGTCTGACCCTTGCCGGTGATCCCCGAGTCGACGAGTTCGGCGGCGTCGTAGGCCTTCCACAACTGGTTGGGCAACAGTCCGCCGTCGGGAACGTCACGGGGCGGGGTGGGTGGTAGGCCCTCGCGGTACGGCGTGTGGCTGAGGATGCGTCCGAACTCGGCCACCTCCGCATGAGCGGCCGACGGGATCGCCGGCTGCTGCGGCGAGGCGTAGAAGACGGTGCCCTTGCGGTCGCGGTAGTCGTGCACGGTCACGCCGAGTGCGTCGGAGATCGCCGTCGGCGGACCCTCGACGATCGCCCAGTCGTCACCGGATCGCCAGCGCACCGAAAGTCCGTGCGATTGGGCCCAATTGCTCAGGGCAACCGGTTCGTCGTCATCACGCAGCGCGGCCGTCAGTTGGATCCGGTCGTCACGTGCCGGACCGAGGTCGGTGGAATCCGACAGCAGCCGTGCATACGGGCCGTCGATATCCCGCGCCGACTGCTGGACCGACGGGCGGTCTGCAGTGATCAGCGCTGCGATGACGGTGGCCGCGGTCAATGCCGCGGCGAGTGCCAACCGGGAACGCCTCACACCCTGTAGATCGTATTGCTGGTTCAGATCGCGATGGTGAGCTGATCGAAGATCAGCGGTGCGATCTTCTCGGCAAGGTAGGCATGGCCCGCGTCATTGGGGTGCACGCCGTCCTGCCCGATCAGGTCGGGACGTCCGGCGAACCACCCGTCGGCAATGGGGTCGATGAAGACCGCACCGATCTGCGCGGCCTGGTCCCGGAGGGTGTCACGGATCTTGAGCACGGCAGCGGGTGGGGTGGCGCCCGGCCACGCAGGCCCGATCACCAGGAACTTCGCCGCCGGTGCGGCGTAGCGCGCCAGGTGCAATGTCTCCGCGGCCATCCCCGGGAACTTGCCCGGATCCACCGGCTGGTCGTTGCGGGATCCGAAGAAGACCACCAGGGCGTCGTTGTGGCGCACCGCCTGAGCGGTCAGATCCTCGAAGATGTTGCCGCGGCTGCCGCGCTGGCCGTAACCCGCCCCGCCCTCGGCGGCGACGTCGGCGTCGACCTTCACGCCCTGCTTGGCCAGCAACTGCCAGGCGAGCTGGGGCCAGGACCGGGGGCCGTTGCCGCCCTCATTCGATCCGGCGGTGTAGGAGTCGCCGATCACAGCGATGCGCGCCGAATCGGCCCCGTGCGCCGGCGGGGTGGCCAGGGCAGCCGCGAACCCGACGCCGACGACGGTAATCGTCGCGGCACCGATGCGCCCAGCAAGCTGTCTCAACCTCACCCTTACCTTCACAGTTGGGACGAGGGTAGACCCGATTCGCCCCGTTCAGGCGGAGGCGCGCGAGGAATCGTCCGTGACGGCCTGCAGCCGACCGACCTTGATGTCGCGGAGGTTCACCATGCTGCGCATCCACCGTCGGGCCGGCTCCTCGACGAAGTGGAACAGCACCGCGGACAACGCCAGCGCGACCACGATCAGTCCGGCTGCGGCCAGCTTCGCCCCCCACATCGGCAATTCCAGCTTGTACTCCTGGACCGCCCAGTCCCAGGCGGTGTGCACCGGTTCGTGGATCATGTACAGGCTGAAGGAGATCTGGCCGCCGTAGACGAACAGCCGGGTCGACAACAGTGCCGGCAGTCCACCCGTCCCGATCGCCAGCACCACGATCAACGGCATGAACAGCACCGCGATCAGGCCGCCGGAATCGACCATCCCGGCGATCGGATGCGCGTTGTAGTAGTACAGCCCTCCGGCGATCACCGCCACGATGACCACGGCGATCACACCGGCAGCCCGGGCGCCGCGCTGCGAGACCTGCAACCGCCGCACTGCGGCACAGGCCAGCGCGCCGGCGGCGAACTGCGCGACGATCCGCAGCACCCAGCTCCACGGTGTGTAGAGCATCCCGCTGGCCAATAGCAGCAGGGTCGGCGGCAGCGCCGCGACGAAGGCGAGCATCAGCAAGGTGCGCGCCCGCGAAACCTGGGCGATCCGGAAGACCAACAGGATCAGCGATGCGAACAGCAGGTAGGCCAGCCACTCCGCACTGATCGACCACGCCGGGCCGTCCCAACTCGTCTCGTCGAAGAACGGAGCGAACCACAGTTGCACCATGAAGAACTGCCGCAGGTAGCTGATGGCGGTGAGCTTGTCGACGTCCGGCGACGGGGTGCTGCCGACGTGCAACGTGAAGATGATCCACAGCGCGGCGATGTGCATGGTGACCAGATAGATCGGGAACACCCGGGACAGCCGCAACCAGAGGAAGTGCCAGGTGGCGCGCATCGAGAACGACGGTCCCATCCGGTCGAGGTAGTTCCAGGTCAGAACGAACCCGCTGAGGATGAAGAAGAGGTCGACTCCCTGGGCGCCGGCATCGAAGAGCGGCGCGAAATCATCGTGCAGACTCGGCGAGGACGCCCACAGCAGCGGCCGGAAGTGGAACAGCACCACCCACAGCGCCGCCACGATGCGAAGACCGGTCAGCGCCTTGATCTCGCCGGTCCGCATGGCGCCCATTGTCCTTCACCGTCCCCCAATCGAGACTGCGCCCAGATCGCGTTTCGGACGAAAATCGCGATCTGGGCGCAGTCTCGATGAGTGAAAGCCGCTAGAGGACGTCGAGGATGTCGTTCTTCAGCGCTTCGGCCTGGGTTCCGAACACCGCCTGCACACTGCTGCCGACCTCGATCACGCCCGCCGCGCCCAGTGCCTTGAGCCGGTCGTGATTGACCTTGGAGGTGTCGGCGACGTCCATCCGAAGTCGGGTGATGCAGGCGTCGACGTTGACCAGGTTCTCCCGGCCCCCGAACGCGGCGATGAGTTGCTCGGCCTTGCTGTCGACGGCGGTCGCGACTGAGGACGCCCCGGTCGGGATGGCGGTGGCCGCGTCGGATCCCACGCTGAGGTTGGCCCGTTCCTCCTCCTCGAACTCCGACTCGATCTCACGGCCGGGGGTGCGCATATTCCACTTCGTGATGACCAAGCGGAACAGCAGGTAGTAGATGACGAAGAACACCACACCCATGCCGATCAGCAGCGGCACATTCTTGGCGGCGGGGGCGTTGCCCCACAGCAAGAGGTCGATGAGTCCCGCGGAGAACGAGTACCCGAGGTGGATATCGAGCAGATAGGCGATCGCCAGGGAGAGCCCGGTCAGGATCGCGTGCACGATGTAGAGCGGGAACGCGACGAACATGAAGGAGAACTCCAGCGGTTCGGTCACACCGGTCAGGAAAGCGGTCAGCGCTGCCGCCGAGAGGATGCCGAAGGCGATCTTCTTCTGCCTGGCGTTGGCCACGTGGATCATCGCCAGGGCCGCGGCGGGAAGGCCGAACATCAGGATCGGATAGAAGCCGGCGGTGAGCCGACCGGCGGTGGGGTCGCCGGCGGCGAACCGGCTGAGCTCGCCGGTGACCGTGCTGCCGGTCGAGCCGGTGTAGCTGCCGTAGATGAAGTACACGTACGAGTTCAGAATATGGTGCAGCCCAACGGGAATCAGCATCCGGTTGGCGAACCCGAAGACAAAGGCCCCGACCGCTCCGGCACCGCCGATGAACTTGCCCAGGCCGGTCAGACCCGCGTCGAAGATCGGATAGAAGTAGCTCATCGCGAACGCGACGATCAGGCTGGCCATCGAGACCGCGATCGGCACGAACCGCCGGCCGCCGAAGAAGCCGAGATACGGCGGCAACTGGATGGTGTGGTAGCGATCGAACAGCACGGCGGTGATGAGACCGATGACGATGCCGCCCAGAACGCTGTAGTTGATCTGCGCCTGTTCACCGGACTTGTCGAGCACTCCGTTGAGCACGAACGGAGACATGGTCTTGAAGACCGCTTGCATCACCAGGTAGCCGACCACCGCAGAGAGTGCGGTGGAGCCGTCGGCCTTGCGGGCGAAGCCGATCGCGACGCCGACCGCGAAGAGCAGGGCGAGATTCTCGAACAGCGCGCCACCGGCAGCGCTCATCGCCTGGAAGAACGGGCCGATCACCGGTGCCTTGATCTTGCCCAGCAAGTCGTCCTGGCCCAGCCTCAGCAGGATGCCGGCCGCCGGCAGCACGGCGATCGGCAGCATCAGGCTCTTGCCCAGACGCTGCAGTTGGGCGAAGCCCGGGATACTCAGCCCTGATTTCGATTGCGCGCCTGCAGGTTTGCTCATGGTGGGCAAGCCTAGACCACGGTCCCCCCACGTAGGAGGCGGTTTTGCCGCAGCGAACCGGGTATCTCTCTATCCTTTTTCACACCCGACGAAGGAGTCCTCTTGAGCACCACAGCGGTTCTGGCACCCGTTCAGGGGCGTGCCGTCGCCCTCGCTGACGTTCCCGATCCGGTCTTCTCCGGAGGGATGGTGGGCTACGGGGCGGCGATCGACCCGCCGCGGGAGGTGGTCGATGCCGTGGCGCCGGTCAGCGGCAAGATCCTCAAACTGCTGCCGCACGCCTACGTCATCATGACCGCCGACAACGTCGGGGTGCTGGTGCATCTGGGGCTGGACACGGTGCAACTCAACGGCGCCGGATTCACCGCGCTCGCCGCCCAGGGTGACACGGTGACCGCCGGTCAGCCGGTGATCATCTACGACGTGCCGGCGATCGTCGCGGCCGGGATGAGCCCGATCGTTCCGGTAGTGGTGATGGATGAGCGTGATCCGTCCAACGTCGCGGTCAGTGACGCGGTGACCGGCGGGGCCGACATCGCAACCGGCGCAACTCTTTTCACCGCGCACAAGTAGCAGCGATGGAAGTAGTCATCCTGAAAGACCCGGCCGAGATCGGCCGGGTGGCAGCCGATGCCATCGAGTCGCTGCTGAACCGCAAACCGGACGCGGTGCTGGGTCTGGCCACCGGTTCCTCACCGCTGGCGATCTACGACGAACTGACGGCCCGCTGCCAGGCCGGCCGAATCTCGTTCAAGAAGGCACGCGGATTCACCCTCGACGAGTACGTCGGGCTGCCCGCGGACCATCCGGAGCGCTATCGAAACGTCATCGACTCGGTGTTCGCCTCACGGGTCGATTTCGCGAAGGGCGCGGTGCACGGTCCCGACGGACTGGCCGCCGACATCCCCGACGCCTGCGCCCAGTACGAGGCGGCGATCCGGGCGGCGGGGGGAATCGATCTGCAGATACTGGGCATAGGCACCGACGGTCACATCGGCTTCAACGAGCCGGGTTCATCACTGGCCTCGCGCACCAGGATCAAGACGCTCACCCAGCAGACCCGGATGGACAACGCACGGTTCTTCGGCGACGACATCGACGCGGTCCCCACCCACTGCCTCACACAGGGCTTGGGCACGATCATGGACGCGCGGCACCTTGTGCTGGTCGCCACCGGCCGCAACAAGGCAGAGGCGGTGCACCAACTGGTGGAGGGCGGAGTCAGCGCGATGTGGCCGGCCACGATCATGCAGCACCATCCGCACGCCACGGTTCTGATCGACGACGCCGCAGCGCGCCGTCTGCAACTCGCGGACTACTACCGGGAGACCTACCTCACCAAGCCCGACTGGCAGGGAATCTGAGGTGCTGCTGACCGCCGCAACGGTGATCACCGGCTCAGAGGTGTTGCGGCCGGGCTGGATTGAGGTGTCCGGTTCGAGGATCGCCGCGGCCGGCGCGGGAGATCCCGGCCGGCCCGCCGACCTCGATCTGGGCGCGGCGACGGTGGTGCCCGGATTCGTCGACACCCATGTCCACGGCGGCGGCGGCGCCAGTTTCTCCGGCGGTCCGGCCGAGACCGCGACGGCGGTCGCTCTGCATCGTCGTCACGGAACCACCACGCTGATCGCCTCATTGGTGACCGAGAGTCCAACCGACCTGCTGCGGCAGGTGACCGAGTTGTCGGCCGATGTTCGGACCGGCCTGATCGCCGGGATCCACCTCGAGGGTCCCTGGCTGGCGGTCGAACGGTGCGGCGCCCACGACCCGGCCCTGCTGCGCGACCCCGACCCCGCCGAACTTCGACGAGTGCTGGACGCCGGAGAGGGGACGATCCGGATGGTGACGCTGGCACCGGAGCGCACCGGTGCGCTGGATGCCATCGCGACACTGGTGGACCGAAATGTCGTTGCAGCGGTGGGACACACCGAGGCCACCTACGCCCAGACCAGGGATGCGCTGCAAGCGGGTGCGACGGTTGCGACGCATCTGTTCAATGCGATGCGCCCGATCCACCACCGCGAGCCGGGTCCGGTGATCGCGCTGCTGGAGGATCCCCGGGTGACCGTCGAGGTGATCGCCGACGGTGTGCACGTCGACCCGGCCCTCTACCGCCACGTGACCCGAACGGCCGGGGCGAATCGCGTAGCCCTGGTGACCGATGCGATGGCAGCGGCGGGGATGTCCGACGGCGCATACCGGATCGGTCCGCTGGCGGTTGATGTGACCGACGGTGTGGCGCACCTTGCCGGTACCCACACCATTGCCGGCAGCACCGCCACCATGGACCGGCTGTTCCGGTTCGCCGTCACGGGCAGTGAACTTGCCCGCGACGACGCGATGGTTCAGGCGGTGCGGCAGTCCTCGGTGAATCCGGCCCGCGCACTACGCCTTCCCGACCCCACGCTGGCAGCCGGGACATCCGCGGATCTCGTGGTTCTCGATCAGGATCTGGCTGTTCAAGCCGTGATGTGGCGCGGCGAATGGGTCTCAGAGACTTAACAATTGCGTTGTAGCTCGGCAACTTTGCTGGCCGCTGCATTCGGATGTGTGTTCTCGTTGAGCAAATGAAACCCATATCCCGAAACGTCGCCCTGGCCGTCGGAGCGGCGGCCACATCGGCGATTGTTGCCATCGGAGTGCCCTTGGCGATCGCCGCACCAACCGCTGCGCCCCCTTCCGACGGCCAGGGCTATATCGACTCCACCGCCAGGTGCACCAAGCCGGACACCGCGGTGCTCTTCGGCACGACCGACACATCGCGCATCGCGATCTGCAAGACCGCCGCCGGGGCATACGAGTACCGCGGCGTGCGGGTCAGCGACGGCGCCAAACTGATCGTCGCCGCCACCCAGTCGACCGATGACAGCTTCGTCGCGAAGAACGACGGCGTCACCTACACGGTGACCCCGAAAGCGCTGAGTATCACAGCCGGCGGCAGCACCGTCCGCACCGAGTCCTGGGTCGATTTCCACGGAACCCCGGCCCCCGCGAGCGCATCGGGGACGGCGACCTCCAAGACCAGCACCGCGGCCACCGCTACGACGTCGGCGACCGCCACCACATCGGCAACGGCCGCGCCCTCGACACCGGGCCTCTCGACTCCGTCGGCCGCTCCGTCGAGTTCCGCGGTTGCTCTCCCGCCGCCGCTTCCTGCCGAGGCGGGTGGCAGCACTTCCTCGAGTCGCTGAGCCGGCGATGGCGACGCACAACTTCACCTTGGTGGACAGCGCAACCGCCGCCACCCTGGCCCAGGTTCTGCCGTTGTTGCTGTTGACCCTGGCCGTCGAAGCCCGGCGAAATCTACTGCACCGCGAGGTTTCCCGGGTGCGGCTGGCGATCTTCTTCCTCGGGTTCGGCATTGTCGAGACCATCCTGGTGCTCTCGATCGACGGATTGGTCTACCCGTTCCAGTGGTTCGACGCGTTCTCGGCGCTGATCATCTTCGGCCTGCTGGCCCTGGTGTTCCAGCTGTCGCTGACCGATTCACCCGGCGGCTCATAACGACGCGGCTGCCGAACTCGACGACCAAGCGACTCAGAAGAATCCGGCGAACCGGATCGGCGGCGGCGTCCAGATGCGATCCTGCGCGGCCTGATCCGGAACATACATCCGCAGATAGGCGCTGAACCCGCCGAACGGCAACGCCAGCCAGTTCGAGGTCGGATCACCCGGATCGGTCCGCGAGAAGATGATGTTGATCGAGCCGTCCGGTTGGTACACCAACTCCGCCGGCCGGCTGCTGCTCACGCTGTAGCGACCTTCGGAGTTCGGCACCAGGCCGCCGTTGGCGTCGTAGACGGTGACCGACCAGAAGGCTTCGGCGGGTGGCGGCGATCCGGCGTCGAAGTGCAGGGTGTACTTCTTGCCCGGCAGGATCGAGAACAGCGGCAGATACCAGCTGTCCAGCAGACCCGCCTCGTACATGGCCTCGTCCTGGGTGTTGGCCACCAAGCCGACCTCGGCGACACCGGCGCGCAACAGATAGTCGGTCCCGTAATTGCCGATGTTCTTGTTCGGAATCGCCCAGCCATGGTTCTGGATCGCCGAGACGGTCTGGATCACCTGGGTCAACGGCGGCAACAATGCCGCGGTGAACTTGACTGCGATATCGGCTGCCAGCAGCGCCAGCGGACCGAGATTCGCATCGGAGACCTGCATACCGACGCCGACACCTATCTGCGCCATGGTGGCCAGGATCGCGTCGTCCTCCGGTGTCGGCGGTGGGTTCTGCGTCATCGCATCGCTGATGCCGTTGAGGTAGGCGATACCCGTGCAGTTGGCCGGCAGGACCGCATTGTTCGGTCCGGTCGCGGTCGGGGTCAGGGTGTACTGCGCGATGAGCGCCCGGGCGATGTTCTGGTCGGCCGCGTCCCCGGCCAGCGTGCGGCCGAGCATCAGCATGCTGGCGTAGGGCACCTCGATGACCGTCGCACCCGGGACGTCGACCGCCGGTCCGCCGGTCCAGGTGATCGCGTACTCACCCGGACCCGAACCCGTGGTGTTGGAACCGATGTAACCGCTGACATTGGTGTACGGATCGGTCAGCTGCCAGCTGTAGTAGCGGTCACCCATGTCCGGGATGGACAGCACCACCGGGCCGTCGGTGAGGTCGAGCTCGGCCACCGAGTAGAAGGTGTCGACGTTCGGCCGCTTGCCGCCGCCGATCGCGAACCAGATCGGATCGACATCCGGATTGGCGAATTCCGTCAGGTTGTACAGCGTGTTGAGATTCGGCCCCACCACCGACCGCACCCGCTCGTATTCCATCAGCGGATAGCCGTAGATGTAGGCCTGCGCCGCGTAAAGGGCCGCGCGGATCGGGCCGACCGGCAGGCTGAAGCCGAGGCTCGACGCCTGCGTGGACGCCTGAGTGGCGGATGCGGTCGTGGTGGCGGACTGAGCCACGGCGCCGCGCTGAACAGCGGCCTGAACACCACGTGCGGCGCGGCTGACGGCCACCGGCGCCGAGGATGTCCCCCGCGTGACTGCGGTCTTACCGGCGCCGCGATTCAGATTGGCGCGCATTGTCTTTCGTGCCGACGGTGTGGTGGCGGCCGACCGACCTGCGCTCACTCCAGGCGAATCACCGGTGGCATCGTCGGGCGCCGCGCCGGCCACACCCGCAGCTCCGACCATGGCAGCACCGACGCCGGCGGCGAGCACGCCGGCCTGAAGCCAGCGCCGGTGGGATCCGAATTCAGTCATCGTCGCTCCCCGGCTACGCGCTGAGGTTGAGGCCGAAAACGCCCGCGATCGCCTGCGCCCACGAGAGCGCCACCACCAGGCTCGCGGTGGTCACCAGACCGATGTTCGCGGCGATCGGCATCCCGATGGCGTTGACCAGACCGCCGAGCGGATCGCCACTGAGTATCTGCTGCACACCTCCGAGGAACAGGCTCACGCTGTAGCCGGGAAGCGAGGTGAGGATCGCGTTGACGACATCTGCTGTCGGCAGCAGACCCGAGTAGTAGCTGGCGACGCTGTAGGAGATCGCGTTGGCAAAACTGGTGACGAAAGTCTGTATACCGGTGATGATTCCGTCAGAGGTCGGCAGTGTGAACGACGTGAGGTTCGGCAGCGTGATCGACGAGATTTCACGAGCGACCGATCCGGTGGGTCCGAAATCGTTGATGAAATCGGTGATCCCCTGGCCGATCGCGTTGAACATCCTGGTGGCCACCTCAAGAGGATCGACCTGCGGGAAAAGCCCGAACGGCACCAGGACGTTCGCATCGGGCTGACCGCCGGACGGGTACCCGTGCACCTCGTCGGCGTAGCCGAGGTCGACGATGGCCTTCAGTAATGGTTGGACGAGGTCGGCGATCGGATTACCGATGATGGGGATCGCACGCACAGGCGCCAGTAACGGCAGGTTCTCGGTCGGCATGAAGAAGTAGTTCTGCGCCGTCGACGTCGCCGAAACCGGCAACACAGTCGCAGTCTGGACCTGTTCAAAGGTCGTGCAGTACGTCCTGCAACCGGTACCCGGGACGTACTTGGTGTGGACCAGCGCAAGCCCGAGACCGGCGTTGAGAACAGCCAGCAGGTTCAGCGGGTACCGGGGGAAATCGGCGAAACCGTCGTACTCCAGGGTGTAGTTGGTCGTCGGATAGGCATCCGCGGGAGTTGCCTCATAGAACGGGATGCCGAGGCTGGGCAGGCTGAGAGCCGGCGCGTAATCCGTTGTGGTGAAACGGGACAGGAAGCCACCGTTGGGATTCAGCTCGTTGCCGACGAGGACGAAGTCGACACTGCCGGCGATATTGGCGGGGACGTCGTAGAGGGTCCCGCCGGTGGTGTATCCGCTCTGCAGCAGCCCGGCGATGATGGCGCTCTGGGAATAGCCGAAGATCGTTGTCGGCTGTCCGTCATCCAAAGCTGAGAGCGTTCTGTACAGGATCTGGATGCCCTGGTCCACCGAGGTGTTCAGCGGCAGGCTCTTCACGCCGGTGATCGGATAGAGGCCCTCCGGCGTGAAAATGACCTGCGGATCCGGCGGCTGAGGCAGTTCGTTTCCGGGACGCACGTAGTAATACATCGCCTTCGCGACGTAATCCGCTGACGGGATCGGTACTCCGCTGGGTCCCATGATCTCCGGCAGGGTCAATTCCGCCGCGGCCGGTAGCGCGGCGGCCGCCGTCACCGATGCCCGGCGGCTGTAGGCCATCGCCAGCAGATCCACCGGAACATCAGCGGTGGCCGGCGCATTGCCTCCGGCGGTGGCGGCCGACGCGGTCACCGGCACGGAGACCGGTGCCGCCGCAGCCCGGCGCGTCCCCTTCGCGGCAGCCGGCTTGGCCGCCCGACTGACCGGCTGGGCGGCTCGGGAGCTCGCGGGACCGGCAGAGACCGACCCCGACGGCGAGGAGGTGTCCGCCCAGGCGACCGCCGCACCGCTGTACACCGCGGCTCCGACACCGAGGGCGACCGCCAACCCTCCGACCCGTCCGACATACCGGCATGCACTCATAGCGGGCCCTCCCTGGCAACCTGAGATAAAACTGAAAGTCACAGTAACCGACGGTCGGGCACTCCGGACAGCGAAACTCAGGACAGTTGCGCGACGGAGTCGAACAGATCCCGCAAACCGTGCAGCGAATGGGCCGGAAGAAGCACGTCGCAGTAGGGCACCGCGGCGGCCATCGAGCCGGCCAGCGGCTGGAAACCCGGCGCGGCGGCCCGGGGGTTGAGCCAGATCAGATGAGCCGCGCGGCGGGTTAGTCGGGCCAGCGCGTGGTCGAGCAACGCCGGCGGATCACTGTCCCACCCGTCCGAGGCGATCACCACCACCGCCCCGCGTAGCGCGCTGCCGTGCGGGGCGGCCAGCAGATCGGTGATCGCCCGCCCCAGGTGGGTTCCGCCGTACCGGTCGACGACCTTCTCGTTGGCCCGCGCCAGCGCGAGCTCCGGTGAGCGATGCGACAGCACCGCCGTCAGACGGGTCAGCGTGGTCGAGAAGACGAACACCTCCGGGCGGAAGCCGTCACGGCGCAGTGCGGCGGCCCGCATCAGATGGAGGTACACGGCGGCGTAGGGCCGCATCGAGCGGCTGATGTCGCACACCAGGACGATCCGGCGACGCTGCCGACGCGCCCTCGTGCGGACCAGATTCACCGGTTCCCATCCGGTGCTGCGTGAAGCGCGGATCGTGGACCGCAGATCGATGCGTCTGCCGTGCCGGTCGGCCTCGGTGCGCAGGCTGCGCCGCATCGGCCACCGGGACAGGCTCTGCTCCAACCACAGTCCGATCAATCGCAGGTCGGCCTCGTCGAACTTCTCGAACGGCTCCTCGGCGCGGGCCACGATCCGGCTGGGCAGCACATCGGGGACGACGGCGGCATCGTCATCCTCGCCTCCGGCCGCCCGCAGCGACGGCGGCCGGGTCGACCAGGGCAGTCCGTCGGCCTCGGGGCCGCTCTCGCCGCGCTGGCCGGTGGCCGGCACCGAACTCACGGCCGGCCCCTGCTGGGCGGTGCGCGCTACGGGGTCCATCGGCAGGATCGCATCGGCGAAGACCGCCTCGAACACCGCGTCGTAGGCGGGCAGATCCTCGGCCCGGTTGACCAGTGTCAGCCGTCCCGCCCAGTACAGTTGTGAACGGATGCTCGGGACCAGCTCCCGCACCGCGGCCACGAAAGACCCTGGGCCGCTTGCAGATACCACCACGCCCGCGGTCCGGAGACGATTCGTCAGCGCCGCCGCGAAGGCCGCCAGGTCGACCCCGCGCAGCAGCACCGGGGCGTTCATCCCCGATGACGGCGGCGCAGCACCAGCCAGGCCAGCAGCAGAAGCACGAAGCCCGCGGCGCCGGCCGCGGCGTACTTCGTGATCGACGTGCCGCCGGCGAGTTCGAGCAGATCGATGGCCTCAGGTTCCGGGGCGGGTTTCGGCGCCTCGGCGACACCACCGGCTGCCGGCGCGGCCGCTGCCGCCGCGGGCGCGGGCGCGGGACCACCCGCCAGCCTCGCCTCCAGATCGTTGACGAACTGGCCCAGCAGTTTCTCCGAGACCTGCTGGATCATCCCGCTACCGAACTGGGCCAGTTTTCCGACGATCTTGACGTCGCTGTCCACCTTGACATGGGTGCTGTCGCCGGCCTCGGTCAGCTGCAGAGTCACCACCGCGGCGGCGTTCCCGCTGCCGCGGGCCTCCTTGCCGCGGGCGTCGATCTGCGCGCGGTGGGTGGCCTCGTCCCGCTCGATGAAGTGTGCCTTGCCGTTGAACTCGCTGGTGACCGGACCGACCTTCACCTTGACCTTGCCGAGCAGGTCCTCGCCCTCCTTGCCGACCAGTTGCGCACCGGGCATCAGGGGCACCACTTGTTCGAGGTCGGTCAGCACCTCCCACGCCTTGTCGATGGGAACGCTGACGGTGAACTCGTTGGTGATGATCATGCGACTTCTCTCCTTATCCGGTGGCCAGTTCCGTGCGGTACAGATCGAATGCCTCGCGCAATCCCGCGCTGTCGTCGGGAGTCTTCGCCAGGGTACTGAGTCCGGCCTGCGCGGCCGGGTCGACGAGGTCGCCGACGCCGAGGGTGACCAGAGCCGCCACCCAGTCGATCGTTTCGGCGACACCGGGCGGCTTGTCCAGGTCCAGATCCCTTGCGGTGCCGACGAACTGGGTCGCGTGCTCGATCAGCGCCGCGGTGGCGCCGGGGACGCTGCGCCGCACGATGGCAGCAGGCTGTGGCCGCCGGCGACGATGAAAGCACCTTCGCCCAGTCGGTCGAGAAGTCCGACGGCATGTTCGACGCTGGTGGCTCGTTCGTACTCGAAAGGATTGGGAACTTGCATGTGGCTGACCTCGGGTCGCAGGGGGCTTCATGGTCCAGCGCGGTCAATACCGAGTTAAGCGATCAATTAACTCAGGCGACGCAGTCGCGTTAGCGTCGTCACCGTGGTGAATGGGCCCGCCGGTCAGCGTCAGCGGAGCACCGCCGCCGCCCCACTGCCGGGCGATGATCTCCGCAGCGATCGAGACCGCCGTCTCCTCCGGTGTGCGCGCCCCGAGGTCCAGTCCGATCGGGCTGGCCAGCCGCGCCAACTCGGCCTCGGTCAGACCGGCCTCCCGCAACCGGGCCAGCCGGTCGTCGTGGGTGCGCCGGGATCCCATGGCGCCGATGTAGCCGACGTCCAGGCGCAGGGCGACCTCGAGCAGGGGTACGTCGAACTTCGGATCGTGGGTCAGCACGCAGATGACCGTCCTGGCATCAATGGCGCCGGATTCGGCCTGCGCCTTCAGATAGCGATGCGGCCACTCGACGATCACCTCGTCGGCATTGGGGAAGCGCACGGGGGTGGCGAACACCGGCCGGGCGTCACAGACCGTCACCCGATATCCGAGGAAGGCGCCCTGTTGGGCAACCGCCGCGGCGAAGTCGATCGCACCGAACACCAGCATCCGCGGCGGCGGCGCATGGCCGGCGACGAACACCTCCATACCCTCCCCGCGGCGCTGTCCGTCGGGTCCGTAGCCGAGCACCTCGCTGCGTCCCGCCGAGAGCAGACCGCGTGCGTCGGCGGTGACGGCTGCATCAGCGCGATCCGATCCCAGGCTGCCCTCGACCGCATCGGACCGCACGATCAGCCGCCGGCCGATCCAGTCCTGCTCGGGATGACTGATGACGGTGGCGACGGCTACCGGCCGGTGCGCGACGATATCGTCGACCACGGCCTCAAGTTGTGGAAAAGTGTTGCGCGAAAACGGTTCTACGAAGATGTCCAGGATGCCACCGCAGGTGAGTCCGACTGCGAACGCATCGTCATCACTGACTCCGTAGCGCTCCAGCCGTGCCAGGCCGGTCTCAGCGACCTCAGTCGCCGACTCGTACACCGCACCCTCGACACAGCCGCCGGACACCGACCCACTGACGGTGCCGTCCGGGGCCACGACCATGGCCGCGCCCGGTTGACGCGGCGCCGAACGGAACGTGCGCACCACCGTTGCGACCCCGGCTGTCGCACCGCTGCGCCAGATGGCGACCAACTCAGCGAGAACATCCTGCACGCCTTCAAAAGTAGGCGCATTTCATGACCCCTGCGCAGCTTCGGGCCTACTCCGCCGTCGTCCGTCTCGGATCTGTGCACGCCGCGGCCGATGACCTCGGCATGTCCGACGCGGGAATCTCGATGCACATCGCGCAACTGCGCAAGGAACTCAACGACCCCTTGTTCACCCGCTCAGGTACCGGTCTGTCGTTCACCCCCGGAGGGTTACGGCTGGCCAGTCGCGCGGTGGAGATCCTCGGTCTTCAGCAGCAGACCGCGATCGAGGTGAACGAAGCGGCGCGCGGCCGGCGGATGTTACGGATCGCCGCCTCAAGTGCCTTCGCCGAGCACGCCGCACCCGGGGTGATCGAGCTGTTCTCCTCCCGGGCCGACGACTTGTCGGTGGAGTTGAGCGTTCATCCCACCAGTCGCTTCCGAGATCTCATCGAGTCGCGGGCAGTGGACATCGCGCTGGGTCCGGCGGCCGGTGACACCGATGGCGCTCTGGTGGTCCGACCGTTCCTGAAATACCAGATCGTTCTCGTCGTCGGACCCGGCAGCCCGCTGGCAACCGGCACGGTGACACCGGCATCGCTGCGGGAGCAGCCATGGATGCTGGGCCCGTCGGCGGGAAGCATCGATGGCGAAATCGCCCGGCTGCTCAAGGCATTGGCGATCCCCCAACACCGCCAGCGGATCTTCCAGAGCGACGCGGCGGCGGTCGACGAAGTGCAACGGGTAGGCGGTGTCGCACCGGCGATCGGCTTCACGGTGACCAAGGATCTGGGCGCCGGCAGATTGGTTCAGATCAAGCGGGCCGAACTTCAGGCCGGCGGCCAGTGGTGCGCCTCCGCACTGCCCGCATCGGGCTGTCAGCCGGTGGTGACCGAGTTGATGAACTTCATCACCACGCCACGCTGCACCCAGGCGATGATCCGCGGGACGGGAGTGGGAGTCACCCGATTCCGGCCTAAGGTTCACGTGACGCTCTGGAGCTAGTCGGACGTTCGAGAGAGGACTGCGATGATTGAAATCCCCGCCGAGTCGGAGGATCTGCTCACCCGTCCGCTCTACGGACATCTGGCGACCTCCTGCTGATGCCCCGCACCGCGTCGTCTTCGTGGTGCGCCCGACCGCGGTGAGCCTGCACTCGCCGTCACACTCGACGTCGTCCTAGCGGTGCGCGGCCGGTCGGCTCAGGTTGCTTTCAGACCTTGTTTACCTAAACTTCAGCCACTGGTTAATGTGCAGCAAGTCGAGCGCAATCCCTCTGAAGTTGCATTCCAGCAGTAAATACCGCCGATCTGGCGGCGTCAGCGAAGGGATCCAACTGTGGCAAAGAACCGCAAATCACCCGCTCGAAAGATCATGCCCCTGATCTCCAGCAACGTCGCCGGAGTCGCCATGATCGGATCGGGGCTGTTCATGGCGGTCGGCCACGGCGCTCCCCATCAGATCAACATGCCGTTCGAGTTGGCCTCCGTGCAGTGCAACCTCGCTGAGGCGCTGTGCGCGGCCGACGGGCTGAGCGATCCGGTGGCGAGGAACTCGGCGAGCAAGGTCGCCGCAGCCTCGGTCGGAGCGGATGCGTTCAGTTTCTTCGTCGGCAACGGCACCGCCGCGCACCCCGACGCGGGCATTCTGGTCGGTGACGGTTACAGCTTCACCGCCGATGACGTCGGTGGTCCGAACTGCACGGCGGGTTCGCCCTGCAACGGCGGCAACGCCGGATTCCTGTTCGGCAACGGCGGCAACGGCTATGACGGCGGCAACGGCGGCAACGCCTTCCTGTACGGCCGCGGCGGCAACGGCGGCAGCGCGGTGGACTTCGGCATCCCGGGCGAGACCAACTTCGGCGGCAACGGCGGAAACGGAGGGTTCTTCGGCGGCTCCAGCCTGACCGGCGATCTGTTCGCGGGCAGCGGCGGCAACGGCGGAAACGGCATCAACGGCGGAAACGGCGGAAACGGCGGCAGCGCCGGGTTCTTCGGGTTCTCGCTGGCCGGCAACGGCGGCAAGGGCGGCAACGGCGGAAACGGCACCGCCGCGAACCCCAACGGCGGCAACGGCGGAAACGGCGGCCTGGAAGCGCAGTTCCCCACCCTCTACGGCGGTGACACCACCGGTATCTCGCACTCCGGCGGCAACGGCGGCAACGGCTACTCCGGCGGCGCGGTCGGCGGCAACGGTGGCAACGGCGGCAACGGCGGCGACGGCGGGATGTGGGGCTCGGAACCGGGCGGACTCGGTGGCAACGGCGGTAACGCCGGCGACGGCACCACGAGCGCAGGCACCGCCGGCAACGGTGGCAACGGCGGCCGCGGAAGCTGGGTGGCCGGCCCCGGCGGCGCCGGCGGCGCCGGCGGCAACGGCGGCAAGGCACCGGTCGGAACCGCCGGCGGCAACGGCGGCAACGGCGGCATCGACGGATTCTTCGGCTCCAAGGCAGGCCGGGGTGGTGCCGGTGGAATCGGTGGCCAGTCGACCGCGGGCATCGGCGGCAACGGCGGCAACGGCGGCAACGGCGGTCTGGGTCTGGGCAACATCGGCGGGACCGGCGGCGCGGGCGGTACCGGCGGCGCCGGAACGGGCGGCGGCGGCAACGGCGGCAACGGCGGCGACGGCGGTTTCGGACCCCTGTCAGGCGGCACCGCCGGCAACGGCGGCACCGGCGGGGCGGGCGGCACCGGCTCCCGCGGGGGAACCGGCGGCACCGGCGGCACCGGCGGCGGAGCCCTGCTCGTCTCCGCCAACGGCGGCAACGGCGGTAACGGCGGCAAGGGCAACGGCGGGGCCACCAATGGAACGGACGGCAAACCGGGTAACAGCGGCACCGGTCCCAGCCTGCGCGGCGGAAGCGGCGGTGTCGGCGGCTCGGGTGGAGCCACGTCCTAGTCCATACGCCATCTACGGAATCGGCCCCTCCGCGTCCGCGGAGGAGCCGATTCGGTCAGCGTGATTCTTAACCGGTCAGCGCCGGGTGAGATCCATCGCGCACGCCATCTGGGTGTCGCTCGCATCGGTGTTGAGTTGGGTCGCCGACGCATTCAGCTGATCGCCGCCGCCGCGCAGGCCCATCACCAGAAGCAGTTTGGTGGCGTGCAGCGACCAGGACCGCATCGGATCGGCGACCTCCGGAGGCAGGCCGGGTGTGCGCGAGGCATCCATCGCCGTGACTGCAGCCGCCCGAAGCGCCGTGCGGCCGATCACATTGGATCGCTCGACAGTCGGGTCGTCGTAGTTCACCACGTTGCCGCCGCCGGCAGTCGCGTAAGCGAAATCCTCGTAGTTGACCGCGGCCACGTTGATCGCGGCATTGAACTGCTTGCATGCGACTGCCACCGCGTCGCCGGAGTCGGGCTCCACGGGCAGTGGGGCGGCCAACGGCTGATCCGTCGGCGGCGCCTCGACCGGGGCGGCGCCGATCGGATCGGCCGGGACCACCGGCTCAGCCGGATCCGCGTGAGCCGGGACCGCGAGCGACACCGCCACCAGCAGGACGGCGATGCCGACCGTCGTTCGAACGCGATGCATGATTCACTCCCGCTTTCGTACCGACCCGCTGACCCGGCCGGTCTCAACCCGGCCGAGATTACCTCCAGAAACGGGCCGTTCAAGCCCGCAGTGGCGGCGCGTGCCTTTCGACGCAGGTTGGACGTCAGCATGGCACCAACAGTTCACCGTGCGTTCCTCGATCAGCAATCTGTGCCGTTGAATATGATCCCCGCGCAGGACACGAAATGATCCCGCCGTCATCACGAATACATCTCAGAGCGAGAGGGCGCCAACCGGATGAAGCACCGCCTTTCCACCCTACTGAGCGCCTGCTTGCTGGCCGCCACCGCGACAGCGCCCCATGCGCTCGCGGACCCGCCGGCCGACCCGACCGTCGCCCCGGCGGCAAACAGCGCGCCGATCCCCGCTCCTCCGGTGGCGCCGATCGTTTCCGCGCCCCCGGGCAACCTCACCACCCCGGACGGCTGGGTGCTGACGGTGCAGGCCAAGAACGAGTCGATGGAACCGGTCGCATCGCTGACCAACTCCCCCTGGTCGCGCGAATACCTGGTGGACGGAAGCTTCGAGGGAACCGTCACCGGCGGTGGGAAGACCAAGCTCTCGGGCGGCACACTGGAGGCCGGTTACCAGATCGGCTGCGGCATCACCCAGGACGACATCGAGTCGATCTCGACCGCGACCGGTATCGCCGGCGTCTCCATACCCTTCGTCGGCGGATCGATCTTCCCGCTGATCCTCGGCGGGCAGTTGGGCAACCAGATCAAGATCGACCTGAAGCCGGGCACGGTGAACATCGTGCCGGTGGGCAAGAAATCGTTCAAGGGCACCAAGGCGCACGTGAACATCAACGGCTACCGCATCAAGGTCGACGGCTGCGCAGGGCAGTCCTTCATCCGCTCGTACGCGACCTTCACCAGTTCCACCGACAACACCGATGACGTCGTGACCTACCTCGGTGTGACAAGGGCCGTGTGATGGGCCGTCTTCCGATGGAAACCCGTCAGCATCAGACCGCTTCCGACGAAAGGCCCCAGATTCCCATGACGCGTCGACTCACCGCGGCGGTAGCCGGTATTGCGCTCGCCTTCGTCACCGCTCCGGCCGCACTGGCCGACCCGGCGCCGGTGCCACCGCCGCCACCCGGCGCCGCAGAGGTGGTCCCGGCGTCCAACGCGACCCCGCCGGCCCCGGTGGCCGACACCGGCGCGGTGGCCTCCGAGGTTCCCGGCATCGCCAAGACCCTCGATGGTCGCACCATCACCGTGGCGGCCAAAGACGAGACCCAACTTCCGGTGCAGCCGCTGACTACCTCACTGGCGGCGCGGGACTGGATGGTCGGCGGCACCTTCACCGGCAACACCACCGGGTCGGTGGCCGGCGGAACCCTCGAGGTCGGCTACCAGATCGGCTGCGGCGTGGAGATGGACAAGGTCAAACTCAACGGCGGTTTGACCGGCGTCCTGGGCAACACCAACTTTGGCGGAGCCGGTGTCATCCTTCCGCCCTCCATCTCGATCCAGGCGCAGGGACAGTTCGAGGTCGAGCCCCGGCCCGGCACCGTCACCAATGTCACCGTTGTCAAGAAGTCGTTCAAGGGGACCTCGGCGCGAGTCACCGTCCGGGACATCCATATCAAGATCGACAACTGCGTCGGCGCCTCCTCGCTACGGTCCTACGCAATCCTGACCAGTTCCAATACCGACGACGACGATATCGTCGCCTACTACGGCGTCACGAAGGTCTTCTGATCGTGCGCAGCATCAGTCGCTGGGCATTCATGCTCGGGCTGCTCACCATGTCGTTCGGCAGCGGAACGGCGGCGGCCGAGGATGTCGATCCGGCAGCCGAACCCGCCGTCGCGGCACTCGAAACCGCACCGCCGGTCCCCTCCGACCCGTTCACCGTCGCATCGGCCCAGAGCAAGGACAACCCGGTGGGTACGCTGGCCGGCCTGCTCGGCACCGAGGCCGCAAGTTCGACAGCGGAGCTGGCCAATCAGGGCGTGGGACTTACCGGAACGCCGCCGTACGATCCGCTGGGATCGATCGGCGCACTGTCGGCGCAGAACTTCCGGATGCCGAGGGGGGATGAAGCCTCGCCGTACATGCTCCAGACCAACGTCCCCGCCGGACCGTTCGCCCGGGTCGACGCGTTCAAGGGTGCACACGCGCTCGGTCACGCCGCGCTCGGCCGGATTCCCGGGTCCCAACTCGGCAGCCCGGTCGCCGGTACGGCTCCCCCGCCGGGCACCAATCTCCCGCCCGGTTTGGAACAGTTCTACGTGCCGCCGGAAGCGCCGGGCGTCATTGCACCGCCCCCGCCGTTGTTCCCGTCCGAAGTCACAACCGACGCTCCGGTCGGCTGAGGGGAAGCCCCTGCTATTTGGGGCAATTGATGGTGATCGTGGCCACCGGCTGACTGCCCGCAGATTCGACGGTGTTGATGTCGGTCACCGTGCACTGCGACAGCGGAATCGCACGCCGTTCTCATGGTTGATCCGAACGTCGAACCCGGCGCCGAGATCGCCGATCAGAACAGTCGCACTCCGCATCGTCATGCCCTCGAGTCTCACCGCCGTGAAAGGGTGAGCGGATGGAAGTAACAGCCCGCCGTGGGCCGCTGCAGTTGACGGTCGCCGTGCCGATGGTCGCTCTGGCCGTGCTGGCCGCCACCTGGAACAGTCATCATCACCCGCTGATCCTTGCTCTGATCGGCGCATGCCTGATCGGTGCGGTTCTGGTCTCGGTTTACCACGCGGAGGTGGTGGCACACCGGATCGGAGAACCGGCCGGGTCTCTGGTGCTGGCGGTCGCCGTCACCATCATCGAGGTCGGTCTGATCGTGATGCTGATGGCCGGCGGCGGTCCGGGCGCGTCCACCTACGCGCGCAACACCGTATTCGCCGCGGTGATGATCACCCTCAACGGCATCGTCGGGGTGAGCCTGCTGGCCTCGGCGGGCCGTGGCCGGGTGGCCAACTTCAACGCCGCCGGCTCCGGTTCGGCACTGGCCACCGTCGTGACGCTGGCCGGGGTCACCCTGGTGCTTCCCGGTTTCACCGTCGGTGCGCCCGGATTGGAGTACTCCACCTCGCAACTGGCGTTCGCCGGGGTCGCCTCGCTCGCGCTGTATGCCGCGTTCGTGGTCACCCAGACCGTGCGGCACCGCGACTTCTTCGTGCCGGAACAAATTCCGGACGACGACGGTGACGGGCACTCCGATCCGCCGTCGGCCCGCGAGGCGGGGCTGAGTCTCATACTGCTGATGGCCGCACTCGTGTCGGTGGTCGGTCTGGCCAAGTTGCTCTCGCCGGCGATCGAGAGCACGGTCACCGGCCTCGGCCTGCCCTACGCGGTGGTCGGTGTGCTGATCGCACTCGTGGTGCTGGCACCCGAAACGCTGGCCGCTCTCAACAACGCCAAACGCGATCAGGTGCAGATCAGTCTCAATCTGGCCTACGGATCGGCGATGGCGTCGATCGGGTTGACCATCCCGGTGATCGCTCTGGCGATGATCTGGCTACCGGGCCCGCTGACCCTCGGTCTGGAACCGATGCAGATCGTACTGCTGACCCTCTCGGTCATCGTCTCGATCCTGACCCTGGCCGAGGGCCGCGCGATCGCCCTGCAGGGGCTCGTGCACCTGGTGCTGCTGGCGACGTTCCTGTTCCTGTCCGCCCAGCCCTAGCGGCGGACTCGTCTGGGGGACGCGGCAGACAGACGGTCCGCAGCACGTAGCCGACAAGACCACCTTCACGTCGACTCGACAGAGCCGTGTAGCGCGGGTCCTGACCGTGACCGGTGTTGCGCCCGGCCAGACAGCCCGCGAGATCGGATCACCGCCGGCAGCACGAAGCCCGGGCCCCAGAAGATGTCGGCGGGCGAGTGGTTGCGCAATCGCAGCGAAGTAGACGATCAGGGCGAGCGCGCAGAGCAGGAGATTCAACAGCATCGCGTCATGCAGTCACGATCGCGGGCAGTGTGCCGGCCGGTGCGTTGGAGGCCAGCCCGGCGAAGTAGGAGCCAGACCACATCCACAGTCCGGCCTGCAGACGCAGGGCGGCGGCGGCGAGGTCACCGTTGCCTTCGGCCACGGTGATCATGCTGGAGAGCACCGCCGCCTTACCGACCATGAGGTAGTCCGAACTCAATTCGACGAGTGCCGCATACGAGGTCGGGGAGAACGCCCCGGCCCGCGCGATGGATTCCCAGACGAACCGGCCCGCGCCGGTGGTGATCTCGAGCAGCTTGGCCCAGGCCGCCATCTCCAGCCACGGCAGCGTCGGCGGGGCGGCCAGATCGGTCAGCGCGGCGTCATAGTTCGTCGCGATCTGCAGCGGAAACGCGCTCGAGGAACAGTCCAGAAAACCCCTGCACGACAATGTGTCCTGCATCGACGGCACCCCGGCCGGCGGGTTCCGCAGGATGACGTCAAGGTATCCCCTGTTGTACCCGTACAACGCGAGCAGCACCGGAACCGAGGCATGCGCCACGGTGGTGGTGATCCACGGAACGCCGGTGGCCGCCGCGCCGGTCAGTCCGGCGGCGAGAGCGTCGAACAGACGGATGCCGATCGAGGAGACGGTCAGATCGACGGTCGCGGTGTGGGCGTCGGGATCAGCGGCAGCCGGGGTGTCCCGCAGGTTGTCCCGCAGCCAGATGCCGCCGAAATAACCCGACACCTCGAGATTGCCGAGTTGAGTCCGCACCTGATCCGCGGTGATCGCCGGGTCGGAGAGCGCTTGCAGACTCGACACCGCGAGGTCGCCGAAGAAGAACCGTGCACTGTCGGTCGGGTCGCCGCCGTTGGCGATGTACCGCGCCGCCTCGCCGGCGATGGCATCGGGTGAGACGCTGAAGGATGCGCCACTGGTGAGCGGTAACTGCGGTAGGCGCACCGGGACGCCCGCCGCAACCGCGGAGGCACGGGCGGTCGGCCGGACCCGCTTCGCCTGCTTTCCGGCCGGAAGATGCTGGCGCGCCGGCGATCGTGTCGCATGCGAGACAGGTCGGGAGTCGGGGGAATCTGGAGTCGCCGCGGCCTCGCCACAGCCCCACAACACGGCGGCTCCCATTCCGAGCGCGGCCGCCACTGCCCCCAACCAGTTCATCTCGGCAAGTCCCACTGCCCGAAGTCGGCGGCGAATACATCATCGACGTCCACGCTGACACCGTCGATCAGCGCACCCGGATCCGAGGCCGTGACAACCTCGCGCTGGAACAGCGCGGCTGCCGGATTGAGCTTGCCACCCGACCATGCCTTGGTCTGCCAAGCCCACCGGTACCCCGGTGTGGTGGAGTGCCCGACCACACCGTCACCGATAGCCCAGCCCAATTCGTTCACGCCGCCGTAGATGCCGGTGCGTTCGACCCCCAACACGGAGTTGAGACCACGGAACCATTGCAGCGCAACGCTCTTCCAGGTTCCGTAGTCCAGCGGTTCGTCGACACTGAAGTAGATCGGCGCGGTGGCCGGCCCGCCTGCCGCACCGTGCAATCGCAGTGCGGTCTGGGCGTCGGCGACACCGCCGTCGAACCCGCGGGTGAAATCCGAAGGACTGTTGACCCAGCCGGGTTTGCCGTACTGGTAGATGCTGACGACGTGCAGGCCGTTGGCCCGCATCCGATCGGTGAAGTCGCGGGTGACCGGTTTGAAATCGAAGGTGGCACCGGGACGCAGCTCCGAGACGTAGACCAGTGCGCCGTCGTATCCGGCGGCCTTGATCTGCTCGGGTGAAACCTGGCGGGTGGCGAAGTCGATCAGCCGCAGGCCCGGAGCCGCCGCTGCCTTCGGTGTTCCGATCAGTGCCGCCGAACCCGCCATGGCGGCGAGCGTCAGCGCGTTGCGTCGGGAAAGCCTGGCAGACAAGGTTCTTACTCGCTGAACTTGCCGCTGCGGATCCGGTCGGCTTCCATCAGGTGCAGTTCGTGCGCACCGGGAACGACGACCGCGGGATCCGGCACGAAATCGATGTCCTTGGCCCGGCCACCGTAGGGAACGGCATCGAGGATGACCCTGATCGCGTTGAGCCGCGCCTTGTGCTTGTTCTCCGAGCGGATGATGGTCCAGGGTGCATCGGGCGTGCTGGTCCGGCGCAGCATGTGGTACTTCGCCTCGGTGAAATCATCCCAGTGCTCCTGGGCCTGAACGTCGATCTCGCTGAGCTTCCATTGCCGCAGCGGGTCGTCACGCCGGCGCTCGAAACGACGGGCCTGTTCTTCCTTCGTCACACTGAAGTACAGCTTCACCAGGATGGTGCCCTGGCGGACCAAGTCCTTCTCGAACCCGACCACGCCCTTGAGGAAGTTGCGGTACTC